>MPOT01000065.1 GCA_001896545.1 Tepidanaerobacter sp. EBM-38
GCCGGACAAAAAAGTTGAAAATTATGATGTCATAGTCATCGGAGGCGGAGCAGCAGGCATGACGGCAGCGATATATGCCGGACGAGCCAGGCTTTCCACGCTGCTTATTGAAAAGACGCTTATGGGAGGTCTTGCAACTTATACTAACGAAATAGAAAACTATCCGGGTTTCCCTGAAGGCATCAACGGGGAAGGTCTTATGAAACTTTTTGAAAGCCAGATGAAAAAATTTAATGTCAAGACAAAGCTTGCTGATGTGCGGCAGGTGGATTTAAGTGGCGATACTAAAATAGTAAAAACCCTTCGCACTGATTATCATGCAAAAGCAGTGGTTATTGCCACAGGCGGCAAACCCAGACTTACCGGTGCAAGGGGAGAGGATAAGTTTTTATTCGGTCGCGGCATATCATTTTGCGCAACCTGCGATGCAGCTTATTACACAGATAAAGAGGTTCTTGTAGTGGGCAGCGGCGATGCGGCTATTGAAGAGGCGATTTTCCTTTCAAGGTTTGCCAAAAAAATATATATCTCGGTAATTCACGATGAGGGAATCATGGACGCCAATAAAGTAGCCCAGGAGCAGGCTATGAAAAATGAAAAGCTGAGCTTTATCTGGAATAGCGTAGTAGATGAATTTGTAGGCGAAGAACAGCTGGAAAAGGTAATGCTGAAAAACATAAAAACCGGAGAGAAGATTCCAGTTAAAGTCGATGGTTGTTTCTTATTCATCGGTTACCTGCCGAATACCGAGATTTTCCGCGGTATAGTAGATATGAATGAGCGGGGCTATATAATTACCGATGAAAACATGCAGACAAATATTCCCGGGGTCTATGCGGTAGGAGATGTGCGTGAAAAATCTCTGCGTCAAGTTGCAACGGCTGTAGGGGATGGAGCCGTAGCAGGCTACATGGTTGAAAGATATATTGAAGAAACCAATGTTTTTCAGAGGGAATTCAAAGAATACACAGGTATGCAGCTTGTTATGTGCTATGACCCTACTGATGCAGTAAGCCGAGAGAAATTAGCTATTGTAGAGAAATTTGCTAAAGAAAATCCGGAAATCAAACTCAACAAAATCGATGTATATAAAGGCAAAAGCATGGCTAAAAGACTCGGCGTTGAAGGCGATCCCTGCCTTGTAGTTATGAATGACGGCTATACAGATTATACAATACCGCTTGCAGAACTTAACGAAGATATGCTAAAACATCTCGATCACAAGCAAGCTGCCAACCTGTAAATTTTGTAAAATTTTAAACACCTTCCGAGGTTATCAAACACAATCCCGGAAGGTGTTTTTATAATGGAATCATTTCTTAATTATTCAGGATTTTATGATTGCAGCTTCTGCACTGTACGGTATAATTTAAAAAGATGGATTAAAGCAATATCTTAAGAAAGATTCTACCGTAGAAAGTTAATTTTAGCCCAGAAATGTCAATATATTGTTTTAGATTTAATAAAAACGCTATATGTTGACCATCAATTTGAGAAAACAGGGTTTTTACATTAGAATCCATAAATAATATATAATCAGTATATCGCGATATCGTGGAAAAAATTTTTGACTTATATGAACTTAAAACTAAACTGGAGGTTTGTTATAGTGAAAGCAGTTTCATGGAATGTCAACGGTCTTAGAGCGTGTTTAGGTAAGGGCTTTTTGGAGTATTTCAAAGAGGTTGATGCCGATATATTTGCAATACAAGAAACAAAACTGCAAGAGGGGCAAGTAGAGCTTGAACTGGAAGGCTATGAGCAGTATTGGAATTATGCGGTCAAAAAGGGATATTCCGGAACAGCAGTTTTTACAAAGATAAGTCCCTTATCGGTTGCATATGGGATAGATATAGAGGAACATGATGCGGAGGGCAGGGTTATAACCCTTGAATTTGAGGATTTTTATTTTGTAAATGTGTATGTGCCCAATTCTCAAAGAGGTCTGACCCGCTTAGATTACAGGATGAAATGGGAGGATGATTTTCGAGAATATCTCATAAAGTTAGACGGTATAAAACCGGTGATCTGCTGCGGGGATAAAAACGTGGCTCACCAGGAAATAGATTTAAAAAACCCTAAAAGCAACAGAAAAAATGCAGGCTTTACCGATGAGGAGCGGCAGAAGATGACAGAGCTGCTCGATTCCGGTTTTATCGATGCCTTTAGGTATCTTTATCCGGACAAAAAAGATGCTTATACTTGGTGGTCTTATATGTTTAATGCGCGAGAAAGGAATATTGGTTGGAGAATTGATTATTTCATCGTATCCGAAAGATTAAAAGATAAAATAAAGGATGTGGAGATTCACTCACATGTCATGGGAAGTGACCATTGTCCGGTGCTTTTGGATATCGACATTTAAAAGCGAAAAAGGCGAATCCGCCGCTAGATAAAATGAAAAAACATAGAATCGGGAATTTTTATTCAAATAAGCAAAAAACGAACAAAACCATATCACAGATTTATTATTCTGACAGCAGGAGAGGAAAATGAAAATTACAGGCAAATATAGTAAATTGCGTATCGGAATTGTTTCAGGCATAATAATCGGCATTCTTGCGTTTCTTTATGTTGAAGCTAACAGCCTACAAATAACCGAATATACTATTACATCCCCTAAAATCCCCGAGGAATTTGAAGGTTTTAAGATACTACAATTGTCGGATTTGCATAGTAAGGAGTTTGGAAGGGATAATATACGTCTTATAGAACAAATCAAAGCTCAAAACCCTGACATTATTGTGGCAACTGGTGATATGCTAAATTCAGGCAATGATAACGGACAGGTATTTTATAATTTGGCAAAAGAACTGGTGAAAGAGTTTAAACTGTATTACATAAAAGGGAATCACGAGCAAATAGCTGAGTTTAAGGCGCAAGGAGCAGGCTCTGGCTGGTTTGACTCTTATATGGATGAATTGAGAAACTTAGGTGTCATTATATTAGATAATGATAAAGTCGAGTTAAAAAAAGGCGATGCCTCAATAAATCTTTATGGTCTTGAAATTTCGCTTCTCCTTTACAGGGGAAGATACTCTTCCAATTATAATGGAGAGAAATCCATAGATGTACCTGGCATTGAAAAAAAATTAGGCGGGTGTGAAAGAAAAAAATACAACATACTGCTCACGCATAACCCGGCGTATTTCCAGATATACAGCCAGTGGGGTGCAGATCTTGTTTTGTCAGGTCATATTCACGGAGGAATTGTAAGGCTGCCGTTTTTAGGCGGACTGCTTTCCCCTGACGCCACATTTTTCCCAAAATACGATGCGGGTGAATTTGAACTTGGCGACTCAAAGATGATAGTAAGCAGGGGATTGGGCAACAGCACTCTAAAACTTCGAGTCTTCAACCGCCCTGAAATAATAACCATTACCCTATGTAGGGGCGGTCATTGACCGCTTGGCAACACAATTTGCTGATGATGACATGTATTATAGGGCTTAGATACCATTATTATTGTTATTGGTACATTAGCGCTTTTGACAGCTACGTGATTAGAGCAGGAGGTTAATTAATGAAAGTATATTTTACTTCAAGTTTATGGTGCAAAGGTAAAGGGTTTTGGGGGTTTAGCCAGCGGACAAACTGGCAGTTTGAATATGAAGGGGCGAAATGCTACATCCCTGCTGTATATCGTTTTTCAGGCGGTATTGTTTTTGACATTATTACCATTTTAGATGAAATAAAACTACGCAAGTTTTTTGAAAAGTATGTGGACATTGAAGCAACATTAACACCTTTACAGCGGCGCTGTTTAGAACAGGAGCATCCTTATCAGGCGATACCAATAAGTGAAATATGGATAAACGGCAAGCAGGTAATAGACGGATATTCGTCTAGCAGCGCTATGAGCATACCATGGATTGGGCAAGATGAAAAATTGACACTTGTGCAAAAGGCATACTCATCGATTTTAAAGGATGGAACCTGCTTTGCCTGTGAACGTTTTTGCGTGCCATATCCTCCGGCAGATTCTAAAATTCAAAAGCTGCTGCGCTTTTTACGTATGGACAAAGTAAGCGGAATAAAGCTGCTGACATACCCTGTTAAACGATTTATACCTTTGGACATACATTTTGAAATGTCAGTTGATGAAAAGGAGAAACAGCTTTGCTTTAATCATCCCATTACAGGAATAAAGCATATACTGTATTTTCAGGGGGCAGAGTTCATAGAACTTCCCGTTGAAGCAAGCGGCAACCGCAATCTTTACATTCTGCAGTCAATGTATGAAATAGAGCCTGCCTTGCCGCAAGGAGACAATTTGCAGTTTGGAAGCAGTATTGACAAGTTGCTTGAGATAACAGATGATAAATTCATGCCAGCATCTAGCGCGTCTATTGGCATTATTGGCGGAGCTGACGGTCCCACTTCAATTTTCATTTCATCAAAGGAAGACGAAAAGCCTCAGCCCCACGGTTTACACGGACTTCCGTTACACAGTTGCTATTGTGTACCAAGCTTTCAAAAGGAAGATACCTTCCACTTTGTCCTTGAAGGCATCAATATCAAAGACTGCGACAGCAAAGAATATAATTTTCAATAACTTGTTGCATAATTGTAAAAGTTACAAAAGCAAAGCACTGTCATCCTGAGCGAAGCAAAGAATCTTATGACGCATTCTCTGTATAATGTATATCAGTGGGATTTTACGATATTGAATCGTATGTGTATAATCCAATTGAAGGAGCAAGATATATGGAGTTAAAATTAAAAGATTAATAAAACAGCTTGACTATCACCTTGAGTGTTAGCTTATGATTGTCTTGAGGTGATAATTATGTTTATTAAAGAAGTATGCACAATAACAAAACTGACTAATCAAAAAGAATTAAGTCTTGACCGAGAAAAGGCAAAACAACTGCTGCTTGATAAGCTAAGAAAAGGTGATAAAAATGTTAAAACGAGCATTGAAATTTGCTATAGGACCAAGCTTAGGAATAACTTTGGGAGCGTAATCATCCCACGGATTATATTCCCACACCTATATAATGAAACGTATCCACCAATACTCCTACAGGCCGGTTTAAATTTTGTTGTAATTTATATTGTGTCCTCTTTAGTTTCTCTGCTCATTGAATGGATAAAATCAAGGGCACAAAGCAAGCAATAATGTCTTTTCGAAACACTTTTCAGTGAGAGAGTTTTTCTATTAAATACCGAAGATTTCTTTCAAATTTTGCGTCTTGTTCCGGTTCTCTTTTTTTAAACTTTGTGTATTTGTGGTGCCTGCTGCGGATTTCCCTATTGATATGCCTTCGGGTAAGCAGCTGCTGGATATTTTCAGAAGAAATTATCAGGCCGTTTTGATTGATACAAAAAGCTTCCTTGGCAAGTGCCATTGCTGCTAAACCATAATCCTGAGTTATGACGATATCGCCTTTTGAAGCGTGATTTGCGATATAGTAATCTGCACTGTCCGGCGACTGGTCCACCGTAACAATTGTTGCGTAATTATCTTCCAAATAATGGGAAAAGTTTTTAACTACAACTATTTTCAAATCGTAGGATTTAGCTGTTTTTATGGCTATATCTACAACAGGGCAGCCGTCTGCGTCTACAAAAATTTTCATAATAATCACCGTCTCCATTATATCATATCAAGTAACTATAAATGGCTAGTAAAATTCCAAAATACTTGAAAATATTAAATACTAAGCTGTGTAAAGAAGTACAGCCACATCAACATGTAATATCCACATGTATTGTCAACCATAAACTAAATTTAAGTTGACAATTACCTCTCCCTTTAGTATTATAAGAGAAAATATTCTAGGAAGGGGTAATTTTTATGAACATAAAGACTAGAGATATGGTTTTAATAGCTTTATTTGCCGCACTTACGGCAATCGGGGCATTTATCAAAATACCTACCCCGCTTGTCCCTTTTACGCTGCAATATTTGTTTTGTGCTTATTCAGGTATTCTGCTGGGTGCAAAACGGGGTCTTTGCTCACAACTTTTGTATTTAGGCGTTGGCTTGATGGGTTTCCCGGTTTTTACTCAGGGAGGCGGCCCCATGTATATTTTCCAACCGACATTTGGCTACATAATAGGTTTTTCACTTTGTGCATATATTATAGGCAAACTTACAGAAAGATTGGATAAAATCACACTGACCAGCCTACTAAGCCCCATTTTGGCGGGTATGTCTATTGTGTACTCATGCGGTATTATTCACTTATATTTAATTATGAATTTTTATTTGGGCAAACCTATGTCATTTAAGGCAGCTGTAATTGCAGGATTATTCCCATTTGTGTTTTCTGATTTGATTTACAGTGTAATAATCGCCCTTACAGCTACGGCAATCGTGCCTTCACTCCGAAAATTAGGTTTAGCAGGTGAATCTCATTAAATTTATTAAAACCTCATGGAGGTCATATATTTGAAAAGCCTTATTCAAGCAGTCACAGACAAAATCTTGTCAGGTGAAACGATAAATTTTGCTGAAGCTGTAAAAATGATAAATATTGCTGAAAATGATGAAATTGCACTAGAAGCTTTATATGAGGGTGCCAATATAATTCGAGAAGACTTTATGGGTAAGAAAGTTGATTTATGTGCAATCATTAATGGAAAATCAGGCAAATGTTCAGAAAACTGCCGCTTCTGTGCCCAATCGGCCCATTATGATACTAAAATCGATAATCACGGGTTTCTGGAATATGAAGAAATATTGAAAAGGGCATTGGATATGGAAGACCAAGGAGTAGTCAGGTTCTCAATAGTTACTTCTGGTAAAGGCATCCACAATGAAGATGAATTAAAAAAGCTGGGGGAAATTTATTGGCAGCTTAAAAAAGATACAAATCTCAAATTATGTGCCTCACATGGCATAATATCCTATGAACAGGCAGTATATCTTAGGAAAGTAGGTGTAACTACTTATCATCATAATCTTGAAACAAGTAGGTGGTTTTTTCCAAGGATATGCACCACCCATACCTATGATGAGCGTGTAAACACCATAAAAAATGTGCAGAAAGCGAGCCTTGATGTGTGCTGTGGCGGTATCATAGGTATGGGAGAAACCCTTGAGGACAGGATAAGTATGGCTTTTGAGATGAAAGAGCTTGGAGTAAAGTCTGTTCCAATAAATATATTAACTCCCATAAAAGGTACACCACTTCAAGACAAACAGATTTTATCACCTTTTGAAATATTGAAGACAATGGCTGTATTTAGGTATATCCTTCCAGATGCTCATATACGTTATGCCGGTGGACGAATGGCTCTTGAATCCCATCAGATTAAAGGATTCAAAGCAGGGATAAATGCCGCCTTGGTCGGTAATTACCTAACTACATCGGGAAGTAATATAGAGGAAGATAAGAAAATGATAAAGGCGGCAGGCCTTGAACTGTAAGATCAAAAAAGAGGTATTCTTTTAAATTTAGGATACCTCTTTTCTATCTATTTTTGAAATAAGATGGTCATGTAGCTTGTAGTTTCTATCATATCATTGCCCAGCAAAATACCTGAGTTGGTATTGTCAAGGACGGTAAAGTCAGTGATACCCATGTTTTCCATGGCAAAAAACAGGATGCCCAGAGCCGAAGGAGAGTCCAGGTGGTCGTTGTCCATGGCAAAAATGCGATCCCAGTCTTTTTCCCTTATAGCTTTCAGGGTTTCAGAGTCCATCTGTACTGCCTCTTGACTTGCCAGATAGTGTGAGAAATCGACAGATGCTACTATCACCGCATCTTTTCTGAGCAAGGGAGAAAGGTGCTCAGCCAGTTGTTCTGCCTCCTTTTTTGGTACATCATGGTGGCATATGATGGGCACAACTTTGGTGTTTGGCAGATAATACTTTACAAAAGGCATGAGGTTACCCATGGAGTGTTCGGTGCTAAAGGCATAATCGTCCTGCTTTACCATATGTGTGGCCAGCAAATAGTCAACTGCCTCTTTATCTACCTCCACAGTGCCAAAGGGTGTCTGCCATCCCAGGCTGCTGACAAGAATTCGAGAGCCGATGTTTTTATGGTTTGGCCCCACCAAAATTAGCAAGTTGGGCGGTGCATCCTGTATTTTTGAAAAGACATCGGCTATCATTTGGTGTGCCAGCAGATGATGAGGCACTACGGCCCCGCAAATCTTTTCATTCCAAAGCTCTTTTTTGACTGAGTATTCCGGGGTAAAATACCTTGGGTCAAAGAAGTTGTTGGGGTGGGTTGGTGCGGGGGCAGAGGGGGCAAAAGTCGGAAGCGTTTCTGCCCTTCTCGTCTCCCTTACGATGCCCGTCAATACCAATCCAAGGCAAATAATTATAAAAAGTGTAGCAACTTTTTTCATTTAATACTCATCCTATCCCCTTTAGTTACACTGTAAACCACACCGCTATTCACATGTTGTATTATGGCAGGCTCAGCCGCAAATTCTCCGGGATTGATGACCCTTGCATAGTAATTCAAGTTCCGATTCTTCTTTTCATAAACTGCAAATATCACCTTTTGGCCATCTACCTGCACAGGATATCTTGTGTAATCATTACCCGCACCATGATAGTGCGGCCTTTCAACTATCTTTAATCCTGCCGGAAGAAAATCAGTTATGATATATGGACCATCGGGGGCTGTCTGGCCGAACTCATAAGCGATGTTTACCTTTATTAAATCACCGGCATTAAAAGAAGTCTGGGCCCTGCCTGAAACCGCTTCATAGCTACGTGTTAGTTTAACGCCATCAGTAATGGATACTAAAGAAGTGTCAAAGGCAGCGGGATAAACAGCGGTAATTCCTACTTTGCCCTTAATATTTTCAAATTTTAGTTTAGCAAGTTTTTCTGGCGAAAGCAGCAGGCAAAAAGTTTCTTGAGGTTCAAGCACTACCTTTTCGCTTTTACCGTCCACGCGATAATCAAAACTTACGGCGTTTTTCGAAAGCCTGGGCAGAGCTTTTTCCAAAAACATCAACTGCTCCGCATAAAGAAGGATATCCTTTGTTGAGTTATCCAAGACATAGGCTGCAAGCTTGTTTTGTTCATCCAGATTCAGTCCGGCACAGACTATTGATGCAAGTGCCGTAGCCTCCAGTATGTCATCCTGATCCTGGCCACACTTTATCCGCATTTGAGTTTTCAGGTCTTCTCCATTTTGCTTTAAAATGCTCTTTATCCACTGAGATGCTGAAGGCTCATCACCGATTTCCAAAAAGGCCATGGCAAGATAGAGCTGCTCTTTTACAGTCAAGTCCTTTTGTGTTGACAGAAGTTTAAGCTCTGTAAGCACCGGTTCGTTTAAAGCTGAAAGACCGTATAGAGCAATAATGCTTCTTTCCCGGCTTTCTTTAGGATCTTCTGCAATTTTATAAAAGTAATCGGCAAACGATGATTTGTCAAAGACGCTACCGTAAAGTGAAACAAGTTTTGCCGAAAGCTCTAAATCTTGATCACTATAAGGTAAAACGGCAATGCCGCCTTCCTGTGTTTGATATTCCAGTAGATTCAAATTTTCGCCGCTTTTACCAGGCAGCGCCAAATTCAAATCCGGGAAATACTCCTCCAGCAGGCTTTGCGCTTTAAGTGGTGCGATTTTCTGGTCTATGCGGCTGCCATCGGACCAACTTAGTTTAAGCAGCATTCTTAAGTATTGGCTGCGCTCATAATCTGTGAATGTTAAACTTGTAGGTGTATTTTCTGCTCCCCTTATTTGAAGGTTTTCCTCCATCAGCCAAAAATCAACTTGCTGTTTCGTAACAAGGCTGTCTACAACATTAAAACTCAGTGTCAGCTTGTCTGTAAGCCCATCCGCAGTTTTTCCGGTTACGGTCAAGTCATACTTGCCCTTTTGTAAAGCCGGCAGCTGCCAATAAGCAGCGTCAAAGGCATTTTTAGTCAGTGTCTCGGATATAGTTTTTCCCGGGCCTTTAAGCGCTGTTTCATAAGCAACCGATGTACCGGATTTTAGTTTGTTGCCAAAGGCACGCAGGGGTATCATAGGCTGATCGCCTGTTAGATATGTGTCATTTATAACTGTGCTTACAAAAAAGGGCAGCTTGACGATAACCGGTGCAGTTTTGGTGGCAGCAAAAAGATCATCGGTTACCGCTTGGCAAGTAAGCCTCCAAGATGTAAGATTATCCGGCACTTTAAATGAAAACTTTGCCTTTCCCTGCCTGTTGGTGCTTACTGTTTTGAATAGCACTGCATCTTTAAAGTCTTTTCGTTCAGAACCTCCCTCGCCGCCGCCTTCAGCACCACCCGACAACGAATCGGCGGTTTCATGAGTAAAGCCGGTTATATATATGCCTGAACCATAAATATCGCCATAAATATCACCTAGTATATCCGCATACTGCTGGCGTAGAGCATAGAGCGCCTCATCCACCAGGTTTAAATTCACCAGTGCCTCAACCGGTCTGCCGCTGCTATCGGTGACTTCTACTTCAACGTTAACAGTATCTTTGGGATTATATTCCTTTTGGTCTGTCTTAATGTCAATGTTAAGAGCCTTTTCGGTCCTGTCATACATTACAATAAATTCATATGCCTCATGATAATTTCGGCCGTCAAAATAGACTCCCTTGACCCAAAAGTTAGGAATGAGCTCCTGCTTAAATGCCGTATTAAAATCGGCAGTATCTTGCACATGACTTTCGAGTATGCCGTTTTGAGCTGTAAAGAACAAGAAACCATTTGGCCTGGAAGAAATTGGCGACTCATTCTGCTTCATGGAAAGTTCGACCGCTTCATTGGTTTTATATGAGGCTTTGCCTTCCAGGTAATACCATGTATAATCGTAGATCCTAGGCCTACCGTTTCCTGAAATCGTATATTCATATACGGCAGGATTGCCCTTAAAATCTATGGCGGTAAGTTCAACTCTATAGGATTCCTCATTTTTCACAGGGAAAGTAAAGGTAGCCTTACCCTCTTTGTCGGTGGTTACCTGAGTTTCGGATTCCAAGACCTTGCTGTATTCGTATTCATACCTGGTTTGCACCTTTTTATTTATAAAATCATAGTATTTTCCTGCCTCGTATTTTTCCCACACATCCCGGTAGATGCGAACATTTACCGGGTGATTGGCAGCAGGGCCGCTTTTATATGCATCTTCATCCCATGGATCTGCCTGGCCGCTGTTTACCTTATCGATGGTAAGCCTGTCTATGTCTATTCCAATGGCGGCAGTACCATTTTTTACATCGCCTGAAGCGTCAATGCAGATATCATTGTTTAACACAAATAAAGCAGTTTCAGTTTCAATTTCCCCGGCTTCCGGCAGCTTAGCAGTGAGAAATAGGCAGGAATGCTGCAAAAAGCCGTATTGCTCCTGTTTGAATTCAGGAGAAAAGCTTATTATGGCATTGCCCTCGCTATCTGTAGTAGTGCTGCCGTTTCCATAGTTTCGGATATAGTATTCCAAAGGGGTATCAGGTACAGGTGTTCCCTCAAAAAAAGCTGCCTTAACCTGAAAATCAACCTTATCGCCTACATATACGGCTTTTTTTGAGGGAACCACTTCCAACTGGTAGGATGGTTTGCTGTAAGTTGCAACTTCAAAGCCTCTGGAGGTAATCACAAGGTCTTCGAACTTTACCTCTAGGAAATAATAACCGGGAGTCAAATTGGGAAGCTTCATATTTCCTATGAAACTAAAATCATCTAAGGGAATTTCTTTGCTGTCTATAGTAGGGTTATCCCGTAATTCTGACGATAGCAGCGATACCGTAACTTTATTAATATTCTTTGCCTTGTCGGCCCTTGGCTTTATAATACCCCAGAAATTGACAGTACTATCTGGTTTATACAGTGTTCTGTCAAGATAGAGATATTTCCAGTAATCTTTTGCAAAATCATCTTCAAGCTCGGTATCAGGATACATTTGATAGTAGGGATAAATAGCGGCTACTGCTTCCTTATTGTCTTTAGAAACAACAGCATATACTCCGTCAATGGCATCATTAGAAGTGGACAGCTTAGCCAACCCCGTATCATCAGTGGTTGATGATTTGCCATTTCCATAGAACTGTACCTTTGCTCCCGATACCGGCTTGCCGGATGATAAATCATTTACCCAGACAAGGTTTTGTTTTTTGCCTACGGCTGCATAGATGGCAAGGTCTGTAACTTGAAACCATATCTGGCGAATGTTGTTTTGCACATTAGCCTGAGCTATGTAGTAACCGGCAGGCATGACCTCGGGAAATTCGATAAATTTGGTAGATTCAACATCCATAACCGGTGCTGAGAATTTAGCCACAGATTGCAGCTTGGAAACATCTTCTAAATAAGTTTGCCGGCTGCGAAATGCCCAGAAAGGTATTTTTTGCTTTTCCTGAAGGGCTCTAATATAATCATTTGCAGTTTTATATCTGTAAACGGTAAAATCTATATTTTTGGGCAACTGCATGCTGTCCCAGCTATAATAGCCAAATTGGAAAATAGGTTTTTCAGAAGTTGAAAATTCACTGATGGATTTGTGAAAATTAAAACCTAAACCATCTTGGGATTCTTCCTGAGTTTCAAACTGAAATGTAAAGTCTTCTTTAAGGGTTTGGCGGCTTGCGGAAAGCGGCAGGCCTTTCTTAATCGTAACGGTGTAAAGGGTGTCCGGTTCCAAGCTTTTAGGAACAAATACGGCTGTCTTTTTGTGTAACTCAAAACTTCCCTCGACATTTGGGCTGATAGTAAAAAACTCTGACAGCTTGTCAAAATTCAGATGGCTGAAGGTGATTTCTATTCCGGTGTTTGTGGGCACACCGGTGGCTTGGTGGCGGGGAAGAGTAGATACGACCTTAAAATCCCCCTTGGTCTGAAACGCCCATTTAAGAGGGGTTTCATCGCCGACAGACAGGGTGAACTTATAGATTTTTTGCGGTTCAAGAGGCGCTTTTGGTGTTACAAGCACCTTTTGCTTATCTTTACTATCCCTTGCCACAGTAAAATCCACGGCAGGTTCAACGGAAAGGTTTTCGCGGATGAATCTCGGATCTAGAGCAGATTTTGCAGAAAGAATAAATGCTGTATCAGAGTCAGCGCCTGCGCTGTCCTGTTTAGTAGGTTCCATAGTGATTTCTGATGCCAGAGCGGCTGTAGTAGGGTTATTCCTATTTATGTATAAACTTGCGCCAAAAACCAACAGTATCACTACTGCAAGAGATAGGGCCAAATAACGCTTTGATTTTTGCATTTTGTCATCTCCTCAAAAACACCTTTTCATAATACAGACGTTAAGTCAAGCAAAATAGTTCCAAGTTAAAAAAATAAAAGAGAAATATGCTCAAAAGGAAGTTTCAATTTTCTATACATACTTGACACAAGCTGATTATATGGATAACCTGATAATATAAGGTATAATAAGGTGTGGGGATTTAAAAAAAGAAGCAAATTGAAAAAAGCGAGAGGAGTTGGTATATGGATGAGCTTTTTTGATGTATTAAAGGCTTTTTGGGAAACAGCAAAAAATGTTTTGCCGATAGTAATATTTTTATGCATTTTTCGGTTAATTGTTTTGCGGAAACCTATTGAAGAAATAAAGACATTGGTATTAGGGACACTGCTCAGTATTATAGGCCTTCATTTGTTTTTAAAGGGAATATCCCTTAGCTTGATTCCTTTAGGGGATTCCGTAGGGAGAGACCTTGTAGTATTGAATAATAAATACTTAATAGCAATATTTGCCTTTGTGGTAGGGTTTTTTGCAACAATGGTCGAGCCGGGTCTTAAGGCACTTGCTTTGGAAGTCGAGGAGATTTCCACCGGAGCCATACCGATGAACGTGCTGATAAATGCTGTTGGCATAGGATTTGGCCTGGGGATGAGTATTGGCATTGTAAAGATATTAAATAATATCCCAACTAAAACCATTCTTTTTCCCGTACTGCTTTTGGCAATGATTTTAGGCTATTTTGCGCCCAGAGAATTCGTCGATATCGCCATAGACTCAGCCAGCGCTACTACCGGTCCGGTTAATATACCGCTTAACATGGCCATTGCCTTAGGCCTTTCAAAAATACTGGAAACTTCAGATCCATTGCTCAACGGCTTTGGAATAATAGGGCTAACCTCTATGGGAGCGGTGATTTCAGTGCTGGTGCTGGGTATATTGAGCAGGATTTAAGAGGAGGGGTTAAAATGTCTGAAATTATGGCTGTTGTTGCCATCGTGGAAAGGGGCAAAGCCGATTATGTGGTAAACCGTGCCAAAAAGGTAGGTGCACAAGGTGCTACTATATTATACGGCAGGGGTACAGGAGAAAGTGAAGCAAAGAAATTTTTGAATGTGCATATCGAGTCCTCGAAGGAGATTATCATAATTTTAACTGAAAAAGAGAAATGCAAGCAGATATTTGACGAGGTAGTGGAAGCGGGCAGGCTTAAAGAGCCAGGAACGGGCATTATTTTTACATTTCCCGTATCAAATCTGGTGGGCCTGCATCATCGTGAAAACTTTTCACTTAACTAAAAATGCGGCACTGTTTCGGCCTCTTAAAGGCAGGCAGTGCCGCAGCAATGGACTAATCAGTCAATTATCATCTAATAGTTTTTCTATAAATTTTGGGAGGATAAAACAGCTTTCCAAAATTTCTTTGTTTATATATTGAGTATCTTTATCGAATTTTTCGGGATCTGGTTTCCAGTATTTTTTAGAACCCATGGTGAAGGTCCAGAATCCACCTGGATATGTCGGTACCGTAGCCATATATGTTTTTACAATGGGGAAAAGACTGTTTAAGTTTTTGTATATTTTGACCATCATCTCAGAATAGAAAATGGGAGATTCGCTCTGACACACCATCAATCCATCTTCACGCAAATTGCGGTATATATCTTTGTAAAATTCAAGCTCAAAAAGCTTAACTGCCGGTCCGACAGGATCTGAAGAATCAATGATAATCACATCATACAAATAATCCCGCTGCTCCTTTACAAAGGCGGTGCCATCTTCAAAGATAAAATTCACTCTTGGGTCAGACAGGTTTCCCGACACTTTCGGCAAATACTTCCTGCAGGTCTGAACTACCATTTCATCTATTTCTACCATGTCAATTCTTTCCACATTGGGATACTTGGTTACTTCCCTAGCGGCACCACAGTCGCCGCCGCCGATTATGAGCACATTTTTTGGGTTGGGATGAATATTTAGGGGTACATGAGCAATCATCTCATTGTATATATATCCGTCATTGCTGGTTGTTTGAATAGCATCATCCAGTACCAGCATTGGGCCGAAGTCGTAAGAATCAAGTATCATTATCTGCTGAATTGGGGAGTTCCCTTGGTATATGATTTCCTTTATGCGGTAATCAATTTTAAGATTATTGCGGTCAACTTCGGTGAACCATATATCATCACCTATTTTCTTCAAACATTCTTCCATTTGCATCATAGAAAAACCCCCTCGTGTTTTTTGAGTTTCAATGTTCCTATAAATGATAGCATGTATTATTAAATTTATCAAAAATCACAACAAAGATACTTCACTACGTTCAGGATTACAAGTCGTTTTCAGCCTCTGAATAGTAACAATATTTTTAGTTTATTTTGCAGGAAAAAAGAACTGGCGTAGAAAAAACCAGCAAATTGATATATAATTGAAATAGTGGCACAATAGTATAAGAAAGAAGCAATGTGAATTGGAGGGGATTTATCGTGAAAGAACTACATATTGCTAAGGTATCTGAAAAAATAATAAATGAGCTGCCGGATGGAGCCTTACTTACAGTAGAATCCAACGGCAAGTTAAACACAATGGCCATAGGCTGGGCCACCTTAGGCCGTGTATGGAATAAGCCTATATTAACGGTTATGGTGAGATTTTCCCGATTTACTCATGATGTAATCAAAAATGCCGATTCCTTTACGGTGAGTTTTTCGACGGAAGGTAAGCTAAAAGAGATTATAGCCAAGTGCGGAAGCAAAAGCGGAAGGGATATTGATAAGTTTAAAGAATATAATCTCACTCCCAAATATGTGGAGGGCATAGAATCACCCTACATCGCCGAAGGGGATTTGCATATTGTCTGCAAGATAGTTTACAAAAATACCATGGAACCGGAACTGCTCTCAGACGAGATAAAAGACCGTTGGTATAAAGACAACGATTACCATACCATTTATTACGGAGAAGTCGTTAAAGTGCTTAAGAATGAATAAAAAACACATGCCCGCATCTTTAAAGTAATGATGCGGGCATGTATTTAGCAAAGTCGGGGAAACAACACCTTTGAAACAAGGCCATTTTAGAACAACAGGCCTTGCTTTAAGTTGTATACCATTATCTTTGCAGGGGGAGCTTTCTATGCTTAAATTGATTTATATGTTTGAACAATGATTTTTTACAGGACACTCGTTACAAAGAGGTTTTTTGTTTTTACAATAGTCCTTTCCCAGACGCACTATTAAAGCATGATATTCATTGAAAAGATTCACATCAGAGGGAAGGTTACTCATAAAAAAATCCTGCATTTGGCTATATTTTACATCATCAGGCAAGAATCCCAGACGAGAAAAGATTCTTCGCGTATAGGCATCAACTACGAAGATGGGTTTTTCAGCCGCATATAAGATAATTGAGTCGGCAGTTTCCGGTCCTATGCCTTTAATGCTCAGAAGCTCTGCACGCATGTTGGGAATGCTTTTTTCAAACAGGGAATAAATATCCCCGCCATAGTTTTGTTTGATATATCGACAAAAGTTTTTCAGCTTAAGGGCTTTTTGATTATAATACATAGTGGATTTTATAAGAGCGGCAAGTTTATCTTTATCTACTGCAAGTACGGCATCTAATGACAGAAGGCCTTCTGCCTTTAGGTTATCAATAGCCTTTTCGACATTTTTCCAGGAAACACTCTGAGTTAAAATAGCCCCGACAATGATTTCAAAATCATCATCAGCAGGCCACCAGTGCTGTGGACCAAAAGCTTCAAGCAATTTGTCATATATTTTTACTAAGGTTTCTTTCGGCAAAAAATCTGACCTCCCTGCTAAAAAGTTATAACAAGGCCGCCTACGCCTGTGTAAGCTCCAACAGTGGGGCCTGTTGGATAAACCAGGACTTGTAAAGGATTATATCTATTTATAAGTTCGGCCTTCAAAAATTCTGCATCCTGAAGATTTTGGGCATGTGTAATGTAAATGGTTTTGTTTGAAAAATCCTGCTTTCCCCTTTCGCCGATTAAGGAAATAAGGCGCTCCAAAGCCCTTTTGTTGCCGCGGACTTTTTCCAAAGGCACAACCTCACCTTCGATACCCTCACATATGAGTTTGATATTCATTATATTAGCAACGGTTCCCTGAAACCGAGTTATGCGGCCGCCTTTTACGATATTCTCAAGGGTTTGCAGGTATATAAATATGGTCATATTTCGGCGAAACTCTGAAAGAGCATCAACAATCTCATCCATGCAGTGTCCAGAGTCCCTAAGTTCCACTGCCTTCATAATTTGCAGGGCGTGTCCCGGCGATGCGGCAAGTGAATCAAAAACCGTAACAGGGATGGATGTCATGGTTTTTGCCACGTTTGCCGACTGAAAAGTCCCGCTGAGCTTTGAGGAAATAGTAATACATAAAATTTCATCTCCAGGTGAAGCCGTTTCCTCAAAGACCTTTAAAAAAGCTGCCGGAGAAGGTTGAGCTGTCTTAGGCAGCGTGCTTGACGCTGTCATTTTACTGTAAAATTCTTCCGGAGTAATATCTATTTTTTCCTTATATTCTTCGTCTGAAAACCTGATAGTTAAAGGAACAATAGGGATATTATGGCGTGCAAGAAATTCATCTGGCAAGTCGCAGGAGCTGTCGGTAACAATGTGTATCAATATTTATCCTCCTCGTTATAATAAAGTTATAGTTTGACAACTATATATCTTTTATATCTCACTATTGTTGTGAGATAATGTTTGTACAGATAGAAGTCGTAGGTTTCCACCCTGAAGCATAGTCTTCCGCCTTAAGGTATGCACCTTCTTAAGATGTATTAATTTACTAATAGTAGATATCTAATTTTTCCGCAATACTTTCAAAGACTTTGCCAGCAGTGTCATGAATTACCACTTCAGCTCGTTCATCGAAAGGAGTGGGTTCCCGATTGATTATGATGAATTTTTCACAGTAGAGCGGAATTTCTGCCACAGGATAAACCTGCAAACTGCTGCCAGCGATTATCAAAAGATCGCATTTTTGTACTTGTTCCAAAGCCCTATAAAAATCTCCGCTCATAGGGTCGCCAAAAAGCACCACATCAGGCCGTATCAGACCACCACATGTACATCGAGGGGGATTTATCCCCTTGGAAAATTGATTAACCAGTTCATCAAATTCGTATTTTTTGGCACAATTCATACAGTGGGCTGTACGGAGATGCCCATGAACCTCAAAAAGGTTTTTTGAGCCTGCCTTGTAGTGAAGATTATCGATGTTTTGAGTGATGATGCCACGAAGATAGCCCGCCTTTTCCATGGCAGCTATTACACGGTGTGTTACATTAGGTTCGGCATCCGCATATTTAGACCATTGAGTGATATTAAATTCGAAGAATTCCTTCGGATTTGACAGCATATACGATATACTGGCCATTTCGGCCGGATTGACTTTCTCCCAAAGCCCAGTGCCCTTACTGCGATAATCGGGGATGCCACTTTCAGTGCTAATTCCGGCACCGGTTAGAGCCATTGCGTATCGAGCGGATTTTAAAAGTTGAACTATCCTGTCAATCATTAAAATCACCTCTTTACTACTGACTATAGTTCACTACTATATTATAGCGAAATTTGCTATCTTTTTCTACTTTATTATATTAATCTGGCTGTCTCCTGCCGTTATGACAGAATAAAAAGGCAAAAAATGATTATAAGGTAGAAATCTTTTTTAAAATTTATGGTAGCATATAGCGTGTCTGACAATAATTAGGGAATAAAATATTGATATTTTTAGGTCAAAATCAACTTTGTACAGCAGAATAAAAAGTAAATTAATTTTGATTCCAGTACGGAAACCCTCAGAATTATCAATATCTGTAGGGGAGACCATTGGTCTCCCGCGTTTTTATAACAAAAACAATATATAGATATTTTACGGTAAAACTGACTTTTTACAGTGGAATCAATGTTGTTTTAGTCAGATTAAAAAAGGGAATTCGAGCAATTTATAGAATATTAGCTTAGGGCAAAATGTTTCCCAAGTAAAATGATGCGCTATCGTGAAGCTGGCGGTCAGTGACTGCTTCTACAGGACTGAGAATCATGCGTTATTGTAAGGGGATAGTCTGGTACAGCGGGCGGTCGATGACCGCCCCTACTGGGCAATACGTATGTTATATGCGCAAAAACCAGATATGTCGGCATTACATATATTGCATACGGAAAACCAGACATGCTGGTAATACGTATATTGCATACGGAAAGCCCGACACTGTTGACAATACGCATGTTGTATACAAAAAAACCAACATAGCTGGCAGTTCATATAAGGTTATATACGGAAAACCCGATATGCTGGTAATACGTGCGTTTATATGCGCAAAAACCCGACATGCCAGTAATACACATGTTACGTCCGGAACCACGACATGTTGGCAATACGTATGTTATATGCGCAAAAACCAGACATGTTGTTAAATCGTTTGTTTCTGTAGGGGAGACCATTGGTCTCCCGCCTATTGCACAATATTAACTTTATTGGACAGCCTGTTGTTACACGTGATTATCTTTGTTTTCCTGATCATAACACATTATTATCCTTGGCATCTGGCCTATTCTTGCCATATATTATTGACTTTGGTGGTTGGTCTGCTCTTGTTATGAGATGTGGCCTTTTATCCACATATACAATACATATTTTTAATAAAAAGAATGAGTAAGTGGAGGTATTATAATGCCTTTAGAAAACCTAGAAAAGGAACTGCAGGAAATAGCTGAGGCGATAATGTCTGTTACAGGTCTTGATGTAACTATCCTTGACGGTTCATTGAAACGAATTGCCGGAACAGGTAAGTATTATGCAAAAATAGGCAAATATGCAGCAAAAAATTCTGTTTTCGAAAAATGCATAAAAACCGGCAAACAGTATGTTATTACAGAACCAAGAACATGTGAAGAATGCGTAAACTGCAGCGGCAAGCAAAACTGCCGTGAAGAGGCTGAAGTTTGTTATCCCATAGAAAGCGACAGCGGTATTGCGGGAGTAATTGGCATGATAGCCTTTAGCCCTGAACAAAAAGAGGCCTTCATAAAAAACCGGCTTAACTATATGAACTTTGTAAGCCGTATGAGCAAACTCATAGCTTCAAGTATTAAGGAAAAAATTTTACATCAGGAGTTGCAGTATAAGTCTATTGAACTTAAAACAATTATCGATTCAGTAGATGAGGGAATTATTGCGATCGACGATGATAGGAAAATTTTATGCATAAATAATTGGACATGCCGGATGTTCGATATAAACGCTGAAGATGTTGTGGGGGAAGACATAGACGAAATTCTTCCAGGTAATGGCATAACGAAGGTTTTGAAGACAAACAATGAAATAAAAGACCAAGAGGAAATAATAAATGTAAACGGCAAAAGCCATCGATTTCTGCTTTCGGCAAAGCCAATAATTTTTAAGCATAAGGCAGCGGGAGTAGTGGCTAGCTTAAAAGATTTTAACAAATTACGCCGCTCGATTTTCAAAATCAGTGAAAACCCTGAAACCTTTACATTTAATAAAATCTTAGGCAGCAGTCCCACATTTACCATGGTAAAGGAGCAGGCAAGGCAAATAGCAAGCCAAGATATAACAGTATTACTTCTCGGCGAAAGCGGCACAGGGAAGGAACTTTTCGCAAGGGCTATACATCATGAAAGCTTGAGAAGGCATGAAATATTTTTGCCTATTAATTGTGGCGCCATTCCCGACAGCTTGATAGAAAGCGAATTGTTCGGCTATGAGAAGGGTACATTTACCGGTGCAAATCCAAAAGGGAAAGTAGGTAAATTTGAAAGCGCAAACGGCGGGACAGTTTTTTTAGATGAAATAGGTGATTTGCCGCTTCATATGCAGGTTAAAATTCTAAGGGTGCTCCAAGAGAAAGAAATATATAGAGTGGGAGGAGTTTTGCCCATTAAAGTAGATGTGAGGATAATAGCCGCCACTAATAAAGACCTTCAGGCGATGGTGCAGAGAGGTGAATTTCGCGAAGATTTATTCTATCGATTAAATGTAGTTCCAATTAAAATTCCGCCACTTAGAGAGCATCCTGAGGATATTTTGGAACTAGCTGAGGTCTTTTTCAGGCGATATACGAAGATTTATCACAAGAATCTTAAAGGAATTTCAAAAGAGGCAAAAAAGATTTTATTGAATTATACGTATCCCGGAAACGTCCGAGAACTAGAGAATCTCATAGAGTATGGCATAATTTTTGAAAAGAGCGAGTTTCTTGAGGGCAAAACGCTTCTAAAAAAAATTGGTGTAGGAAATACCCCTGATACGGCGGAAACGGGAGGACTTAAAGAAATGGTGGCAAGATATGAAAAACAAATAATCCAGGATTTGATGCGCCATTATGGAGAAAGCACAGAAGCCAAACAAAAAATAGCTGAAAAACTCAACATAAGCACCGCTACATTATACCGCAAGTTAAAAGAATTAGATTTGACAAATCAATAGGTGTAATTTAAGAACAATAACGGTCCAGCTTAAAATGGATCATTTGCCGTAATCTTCATATCAGAAGAGTTTTTACACTGGAATCAAAGTTGATTTTACTGTAGAAACCTTCTTTTTTTGTGCTATTCTAAATTAAAAACTTTAATAAATATTTTAATGTCTGAGTTAACTTTTTAGTAAGTAGGGTCAAAATTACTGAAAAATGTAAATAACCTGTCTTGAATTCTCATAAATGATAATTCTACTATCAAATTTGAGAAATGACGCATTTTAGCCGCTGGAGATACTTTATGCATTTGCCTTTTCGCATTTTTGATAATAATAAATTAATTTTTTAATATTATCTGAAACTACTTATTGTTATTTAATCCCCTGCAAATGTTGATTGTATGCAATTTCTAGGCATATTAGAATATTTAATTGCATTTATGGCACATAATTTGCATTAATATATTTACGAAGATATGCGCACAAAAAGTTTAAACAATTCAATATGCCAAAAATACTAATTATACAGTCACAAGGAGGGGTAATATGGCGATAGTGATAAATGCACTCTTACTTGACATACTAAAAGACCAGGTAACTCCTGCACTGGGTTGTACAGAGCCCATAGCAGTAGCTTTAGCCGTAGCCAAGGCCAAGGAAACCCTTGGTAGCTTACCAGAAAAGGTAGAAATTAAGGTAGACAGGAATATATTCAAAAACGCCCTTGCCGTTGGAATACCCGGAACCAAAGAAAAGGGCCTTTATATGGCTTCGGCGCTGGCGCTTGTGGCAGGTAAGTCGGAGTATAAGCTAGAAGTATTGAAAGATATAACTGAAGAAGATATACTAAAGGCTCATGAAATTATAGATAGCAATATTATTTATGTTGCCATTGCCGAAAAAATAGTCGGATTATATGTAGAGGTTACCGCATTTTGCAATCAAGAAAAAAGCAAAGTCGTTATAAAAGATAAACATGATAATATAGTTTTGGTAGAAAAAAACGGCAAAATTATATTTAAACAAGAATCGGTAGGCACAGATAAGGTTTCATTAAAAGAGAATATTAAAAAAATGAGTATAAGGGATTTTAAGGAATTTGTAGAACAAATAGATACGAACGATTTGGGCTTGGTTGCTAAAGGAATCAAAATGAATAAAAAGATGGCCGAAGCAGGTATAAGCAGCAAATACGGTAGAGCTTTAAGCGGCGGGGTCTGCATCGAAGATATGAATTATAAAGAATATGCCAAATTTCTCACCTCAACTGCAAGCTATGCGCGTATGTCGGGCTATCCTCTTCCCGTTATGAGCTGTGCAGGCAGCGGTAACCATGGTCTTACCGCCATACTGCCCGTAGTTGCCGTGGGAGAGAAAAAGCAAATGGATGACGAAAAGATAATCAGAGCAGTCACTTTAAGTCTACTGGTTACCATCTATGTAAAAAGTTACACAGGCACTCTTTCCCCTGTCTGCGGGTGCGGGGTGGCCGCGGGGGTGGGTGCCAGTGCAGGTATTGCATATATATTGGGAGGCAGTCTCGAACAAATTGAAGGTGCTATCAAAAACATGATAGGCACTATGGCGGGAATCATTTGCGACGGCGGCAAACCTGGCTGTGCTTTTAAACTTTCCATCTCTGTAGATGCTGCATTGGAGTCGGCCTCGATGGCATTAAATGACATTGTAATATCCTCTGATGATGGAATTGTAGACGAAACGGCCGAAAAAACCATACAAAATCTTGGCAAGGTGTCAACTGACGGTATGATAAATACCGATAAAACAATTTTGGAGGTGATGTTGGGGAAATGCCAATAATTATGGTATTATTGATGATATACTGATAATTTTCATCCATAACCACATTTTGAAGGTATGGATGATGTTGTTAAATACCATATTATATGTATAAATTATAATTAGGAGGTGTTTTTAATGTCAAAAAACAAAGGGGGCAGCAGTTTAATAGTCAAACTGCTGGTAAGTATTGTTATCGGTATTATTCTCGGTCTTATAGTTCCAGAAAATGTTATGGTAGTCATAGAGACTATTAAGTATTTCCTAGGTCAGATAATCTTCTTTACAATTCCTTTGGTGATCCTGGGATTCATAGCACCTGCAATAGCTGAACTTAAATCTAATGCTAGCCGATTTATGACTGTTACTATTTTATTGGCATATCTATCATCGGTAGGAGCTGCAGCATTCGCAATGATTTCAGGATACGCTATAATACCGCATTTATCGATTGCTTCAAACTTAGGTAATTTAAGAGAAATTCCAAATCCTATAATAGAACTTAACATACCTCAAGTATTCAGTGTAATGAGTGCGTTGGCATTAGCTTTAATGGTAGGCATTGCAGCTGCAAATACTAAAGCTGAGACTGTAAAGAAATTATTGCAAGAATTTCAAAAAATGGTCTTATATATCGTTCAAAATATCGTGATTCCTATACTGCCTGTTTTTATTGCTTCAACTTTTGCGGGCCTTGCCTATGAAGGTAGTATAACAAGACAACTTCCTGTTTTTCTACAAATAATAGTCCTTGTTATACTTGGCCACTTAATATGGCTTACAGTACTGTATACACTGGGCGGGGTTATATCCGGCAAAAATCCTTTAAATGTTGTAAAACACTATGGCCCCGCATATATGACAGCGGTAGGTACCATGTCAAGTGCTGCAACACTGCCGATAGCTTTAGAGTGTATCCATAAAAATAATGAAATACCGAGGCATATTCAAGATTTTGTAATACCGCTTTGCAATACTGTTCACCTTTGCGGTTCTGTACTTACGGAAACATTTTTTGTAATGGCTGTTTCTAAAATCCTCTATGGCACGATGCCGCCGCTTACGCAGATGATAACATTTATCTTTCTTTTAGGACTTTTTGGTGTTGCTGCACCGGGAGTGCCGGGCGGAACGGTTATGGCATCCTTGGGCCTTATTACAAGTGTACTTGGTTTTGATCAGGCAGGAGTTGCCATGGTGCTTTCTATCTTCGCACTTCAGGACAGCTTTGGAACAGCGTGTAATGTCACAGGGGATGGTGCAATAGCTCTTATGGTAACAGGAATTGCAGAGAAATATATGAAGGATGATGGGTCGGAAGATTATGCCTGATAAATGCTTCTAGCGAAGGGTTTTAAAATAATTCAGTATTAGTAAAGCAAACATAAAATGGAATAAAGAGCAAGACTGATGCCTTGTATTATAGGTTAGCGAAAAAGCCCGTATCTGAGATAAAGGTGCGGGCTTTAACCTTTATTTTACTATTAAGAAATCTCCCCTTTATTTATACTAATAAAAAATATATAATTAAATGAACTTGATAAACATAAAGAGTATACTTTGACCCAAACAATATCTAAATTATACAAATATTTCCAGGAGGCTAGAATATGTATAAACCTATTGGCTCTTGGGTGGCCATACCTACACCCTTTAACGAATCAGGAACAATTGACTGGAAAGGTTTTGAGATTCTTATTGACCATCAAGCAGCACATGGTACATCAACATTGCTAGTGATGGGATCTGCAGGGGAAGTTACTTTGCTGTCAGAAGATGAGCGAAAAGAAATTGTAAGGCGTGTATCGAAATACGCAAAAGGGAAGATACCGGTATTTTTCGGAGCTACATTTCCTACAACTGAGGAAACCATAAAATTCAGCCAGTATGCTGAAAGTGAAGGGGCCGATGGCTTGGTATATACCGCACCGCCTTATTTGCTGCCACCACAGACAGCCTTGGCGGAACACTTATTAGCCTGCACCAAATCGGTATCGATACCTGTTGCCATCTATAACAATCCAAGCCGAGTAGGGGTTTTTATTAAGCCTGATACCATTGGACGTTTGGCTGATGAGTGCCCTAATTTTGTGGCAGACAAAGAGGCCATGGGAAGCGTTCAGCATCTGGTAGAGGTTAAGCGGCGGGTAGGGGACAGAGTGCATATACTGTGCTGTGATTTCCCACAGTACTCCATTTTATTGCCAACGCTCGCCATAGGAGGTCATGGAGCTGCAAATATAGGCGGGAATATAATTCCTGAAGAGATGGCTATTATTGCAAGGCCGTGGGACAGCATAGATAAAGTTGAGGAAAGCCGCAGGCTGTATTTTAAGTATTATCTTCTGCTGGAAGCATTGTATTGGTTTTCAAATCCAATTGTAATAAAGGCTGCCTTGAATATTCTCGGTCTCCCTGCCGGAAAGCTGCGCAGGCCTTACCCGGAGTTAAGAGGGGAAAAGCTTGAGGAGTTAAAGAGATTGATGGATGAAATGGGCATTATTGAAAAATATGGTCAAAGATAAACTTGTCATTACTTTAAAAAGTCAATGTTTACCTAAAATCTCAACATATTTTTCTTGACTATTTTTCCATCAGGGCGAACAAAAGTCTACTGGCAAAAGCGAATTTGTCTAGGTAATTTGCGGGGATATGAGTCTGTTATAGAATTAAGATGGATATTCGGCTAGGGAGGTAAGTTTTCTAATGGATAAACATTTAGTTGTAATCGGAGGCACTGCAGCAGGCATGAGTGCAGCTGCTAGGGCGCGTAGAGGCGATCCATCACTCCCCATAACGGTATTTGAACGCACAGGGCATGTAACTTATGGTTCTTGCGGACTGCCGTATTATATAGGTGATGTTATAAAGGATGTTAATAAACTGATTACATATACTCCTGAATATATGAAAAAAGAAAGAAATATTGATGTCTATACATTGCACGAAGTTACGAATATTAATACTCAAGAAAAATATGTAAAAGTAAAGGATCTTAAAAGCGGCGACATATTTAAGCAGCCTTACACTCAACTTGTGATTGCCACCGGTGCAATCCCCGTAGTTCCTAAAATATTGGGCGTTGAGCATAAAAACATTTTTACATTGAGAAATGTAGAAGATGGGCTGAGGATTAAGGAGCTTTTGTCTTCCGGCAGGGTGAAACGAGCTGCTGTTCTTGGAGCAGGTTTTATAGGGCTTGAAGTATCTGAAGCATTAAGAAACTGGGGAATAGAAGTGACTGTATTTGAGATGCTACCTGCCATACTCCCGCAAATAGATAAGGAATTTGCTATACTGGTAGAAGATGAGTTACAGAAGAATTCGGTCAAGCTATATAAAAATACAAAAGTTGTGGAGTTTCAGGCTTCTGACGAAAATGTTATAAAAATATTGACTGAGGACGGAAGAACTTTTGAGTCAGATATAGTCATTGCTTCGGTTGGGGTCAAACCTAACACGGGGCTTGCTAGAAATGCAAATATAAGTATTGGTCCTCTGGGTGGCATAGCAGTGGATAAATACATGCGGACAAGTGCTCCGTATGTTTGGGCTGCAGGAGATTGCACAGAGACATACAATTTGGTGACAAGAAAACCTGCTTATCTCCCTCTGGGCACTACGGCCAACAAACAAGGTAAAATTGCAGGTGAAAATGTAGTAGGCGGCAGTGCTGCCTTTCCCGGTATTCTGGGAACGCAGGTAACTAAGGTTTTCGATACCTATGTAGCAACTACTGGCCTTAATGAAATGTCGGCGAAAGATGCCGGGATTGCTGCAGTCTCAGCTAAGATAGTTCACACAGACAAGGCATCATATTACCCCGGCTCAAAATACATTCACACAAAAATCGTATTAGACAAAAACACAGCAAAAGTTGTTGGAGCTCAGATGACGGGAAGTGAAGGCATTGGAAAAAGAATTGATGTCTTTGCCACTGCTATCACTGCCGGTATGACGGCTTACCAGCTAAATGAACTGGACCTTGCCTATGCACCCCCGGTATCACCTGTTTACGATCCCATTCTTATTGCCGCATCAGCAGGGATAAAGGCATTGGAAAAGGCATAAAAGTTAATCATCCTTCCTCCAACAGTTGCAGCATTACATCAATAATATTGGAGTCATACTTAAGACCTCGGCCGCTCTTAAGTTCGTCAATAACTTCTGCAATGCTTTTTGCCGGCCGGTAAGGTCGGTGAGAACCCATTGCTTCTACCACATCGCAGACCCTTATAATGCGGTTTTCAAGGTTTAATTCATCATCCTTAAGGCCATCCGGATAGCCTGAGCCATCTAACTGTTCATGGTGATGCAGCGCAACATCTGCTACTGGCCATGGCAAGCTGCAATTCTTTAAGATTTCATAGCCTCTAATTGTATGTGTACACATGAGCGCCCACTCTTCTTCGCTTAAACTGCCGGGTTTACAAAGAATACTCTCAGGTATTGATATCTTGCCTATATCATGAAGCAAGCCGCAAACATAAAGCCCATTAATTTTATCCCTATCCAATTCCATTTTCTCACCTATTTTACGGGCATATTCGGCTACTTTGCGAGCATGTCCGGCTGTATATGGATCGCGGGAATCCATTGCCCGAGCAACCGTTTCGGCCAGGTCAAAAAAAGAGTGCTCAAGCTGCTTTTCTGTTTCTCTTTTCTTATGCCTTATCTGCGCTTCGCCTAATTCCCGCTCAATGGCAGCGACCAATCTTGCCAAGTTGTCCTTCATGATGTAGTCATGAGCACCGGCTTTCATGGCAGCGACTGCTGTTTCTTCTCCAATAGCTCCAGATACGATAATAAAAGGAATGTCAATACCGCTTTTTTTAAGTATGGCAAGAGCTGCAAACGCATCAAAGCGCGGCATATTATAGTCGGAAAGTATTATATCCCATGTGTTTTTAGATAAAGCATCTTCCATGGCCTCAGGAGTATCTACGCGTTCAAAAGTTGGATTAAAACCATCGCGCTTTAATTTGCGCACCAACAATAGGGCGTCATCTTCTGAATCATCGACAATAAGTACACGAAGCGGTTTATTCATTCAAATCTCCTCTCTACAAGCAGTAAATTCATTTAAAAATACAAATCAATCCTTTGTATACACACGGCAAAAACAGACCTGCTTTTAGGTCATACATCTTACAAAGGGAGAGTAAAATAAAAAGTTGTACCTTTGTTTTTCTGGCTTTCAGCCCATATCTTTCCGCCGTGACGCTGAATAATTTTGTATACGGTTGCTAAACCCACACCTGTGCCGGGAAATTCAGCCTCGGTGTGCAGCCGCTGAAAAGGCTTAAACAATTTATCCGCATATGACATGTCAAAACCTGTGCCATTATCGCGCACAAAATATATGGGGCCATCCTCAGAGTGCATAACACCAAATTCTATCTTAGCGTTAGGATTATTTCCGGTGAATTTCCATGCATTTTGCAGTAAATTTTCCATAACTACTCGCAATAAGTTTTTATCTCCATACGCAGTAATATCTTTAGCAATCACAATTTTTACCTGGCGCTGTGGCTCAAGGTCTTTAAGCTCTGCCGCAATCTCGCAGCATATTTCGCTTAAGTTTACACTGCTCATACATAGCTCTGCTCGTCCTAATCTTGACAACTCAAGCAGATCATCGACAAGCTCTTCCATACGTTTTGCCGCTGCACAGATTCGTCGGAGGTAGTCCGCACCCTCGGCATCCAACATATCCTCATAATCTTCCAGCAATGCTTGACCAAATCCCTTGATACTTCTTAAAGGTGCTCGCAGATCATGCGAAACGGTATAGCTGAAAGACTCAAGCTCTTTGTTAATTTGTTCCAGTTCAATCCTTGACTTGGTATCAGTTATATCTACGATATTAAACAGAGTTGCTATATTTCCATTGTATTCAATTAAAACATTGCTGATTAGTGCATAAAAAAAGCTGCCGTCATTTCTTAAAAATCGGATTTCATAAGTATCCGGCTCACTGCTGCCGCTTTGTCTTCGCGCTGCCCTTTCCAAAATAAAACTGCGCTCTTCAGGGTGAATAATATCAGCAATCCATCTGCCTGTTACATCTTTTCTTGTATAACCCAGCATTGCTGCGAACTTTTCATTGGCATAGACTATCTTGTTATTCTGATGTATTCCAATGCCGATTAGAGCATGTTCAACTAAGTTCCTGTACTTTTCCTCGGATTCCCGCAAGTCCTGCTCTATCTTCTTGTGTTCTCGAACATCCCTGGCATTGATGACTATGCCTGTTGACTCGCCAAACTTATCTTTTACTACTGATGCCGAAATCCAGACGGGTATATTTTCACCATTTTTTGCTTTTAAATACATTTCATGGCTATTGATATCGGTGAACCCTGCAAGAAGTTTGCCAATAATCTTTTCATCTGCCGTAGGAGCAGTAATTAAGCCAAAAGGCTTATTTTGTAGTTCATCAGGTGAATAGCCCAATAAATCATAGGCGGCATTGTTGGCAAAGGCGATTTTATAATCAGGATCCAATAAGATAAGGGCGTCACTCATTGTTGCGATTATTTCATCGGCAGCACCTGCTGGAGTTAGTTCCATCAACTTATAATTTGATATTGCAAAAACAAAGCCGTTTGCCCAAATAAGAATAAATACAACTCCGATGGGTGGCACGGCAGCAATTTCAAAAAGCGGAAAGATTATGTCCGTAAGCGAACTTAAAATAACCGTAAGTAAAGGTGTAATAAAAAATAATCTGGCAGCTTTTTTATCTCGCTTTGTTTTTGCTTTGCGCCCATAATCGTATATTAAATAAATACTGGTGGCAACAAAGCCGATATAGTATAAAATAAAGAAAGCGAGAGGAAGTGTTGGCTTTATTATGTAAGACCATCCGTAGGGCTGCTTGATAATTCCTGCAATGATATAGCCGGCTTGCTGCCAGTAAATGCAAAATAAAGCGGGAACTATGCACAATATCATCATCAGCGGATTTCTAACCACCCCGTCATATCCGGTAAATTCCATATAAAAAAACAATACGAAGGAAGGGAAACTGCACCATCCTATGGAAGCGATGTTAAGCCATGCCATGGCTTCATCCGGCGTAACAGCACTGTTAAAAAATATGAATGCAGTGCTCCAGATTGCAAAAGGTAAAATTGCTAATGCACAAAAACGGTTTAACCTGCTCCTTGGATTTTTGTAGAGCAAAAAAACAATTAACAATATATAGAATACTGAAGCGAAATAGCAAAGCAAAATATTAAATAATCTCAAAACATTTCACCCTTTTTGATGAAATTTGAGCAAGCTAGAAAATCATATTTTTGGGATAAATAAGTTTTTTGTTTATCTGCTGTACAGCTTATTATAAAGTAAACCTTGAACAAATACCAATCATTTTGTCTAAATGGCAGGTTTGAAATTACTAATTCAAGCACTAAGTTGATACAATCTAAACATGACTCCAATATAAAAATCAATTTTTATCTGGCGAGATTGACATCCTGTTAATATGATGATGTACAAGATATGCTGACCGTAGATTTATAAAACGAAGATTTCTAAAGTAAAATCAATATATTCTGCCAAAAATGCATAAATAGTGATTGAGTCCGATGTTTTTGAAATATCCAGACTCAATCACTATTGTTACATAATAATCTACTAAATTACACTTTAAATACCTTAGTTGCATCTGACAACTCTTTTATCATCCTTGCAAGTTCATTTATTGAAGCCGTTATTTCTTCCATAGAAGCTGCTTGCTCTTCAACTGCTGCGCTGACTTCTTCAGTGCTGGCGGCAGATTCTTGAGTGATAGCGGAAATGTCTTCAATAGCACTTATAACATTTTGCTTATTTTCATCGATTTCTTTAATTTGTTCAATAAGTAATGCCAAATACTTGATTGAATCATTTACAGCTTTTTGTATTTCCTTAAATATGTCAGATGTATTGTCCATTGAAAGGGTAAAATTACCCATCAGGTTTTCTGCATTTGCCATAGATGTTTGTGCCTGCCGTATAACAGAGGTGATTTCATTTATCATACTGCCGATATCTTTTGTTGCAATGGCAGTTTGTTCGGCTAACTTCCTTATTTCATCTGCAACTACTGCAAATCCCCTTCCCGCATCTCCGGCTCTGGCCGCTTCAATGGCTGCATTTAGTGCGAGAAGATTTGTTTGGTCTGCTACAGAAGTAATTGTTTCAAGTATATTCGAAATGGAAGCTGATTTTTCAGTGACGGCCTTTATGGTTTGAGATACCTCTTCTATTGCCATGCTGCTTTGCGCAAAGTTGCTTTCCAGTTCGGTTATAACCTTTAGACCGCTTTCGCTTTTTGCACCTGTCTGCATTGTAAAATCACTGGTATCTTTAGCAATGCTGCTTATGTTGTCAAGTTTCTTGCCAAGCTCTGCAGTTAAATTTACTGCCATTTCGGCATCTTTTGCCTGCTCGCTTGCTCCTTCGGCTATTTGTTGAATGGTTGCAGAAACTTCTTCACTGCCTGCGGCTACTTGCTCTACAGATTCATTTAAAGCACCAGTGGTATCTTCGGAGATTTGTGCTATTTTCTGTATATTTGTTACTATATTTTTAAAACTTACTACTGCGGTGTTAAGTGCTCTTATTGCCGCACCAAATTCATCCCGCCGCTTAGTATCGATAGACCTGGTAAGATTGCCTTCTGCAAGCTCCGCGGCATACTTCTGCACCTCTAATAGAGGGGTTTTTATAGCTTTAGAAATGTAAAACGCAAACAGTATTCCAAGTGCTATAAAAACAATTGTCATTATGATAGTATTTCGTCTTATGGAATTAAGACCTGCGAATATCTCGCTTTTTTCCTGAGTCAAGGCAATTGACCAATCAGTTCCCTCGACCGGCGCAAATGCCATATACTTTACTACACCTTTGTACTCGTACTCTCCAAAACCGGATTCGCCTTCGGCCATTTTTTGCTCCAATATTGCCAAACCCTGAAGCTCGGGCGTGCTTTCAGCACTCTGTACAGTATTATCCTTGTCTACGACAAGCTGTGTATCCCGATGTGCTATGGTTATTCCTTCACTGTTTATCATATACCCATAGCCGGTCTTGCCGAACTGAACGCCGGCAATCATATCATTCATTTTTTTATGATCTAATGCTGCTACTAATATGCCAACCTGCTTGCCCTCATTTTTTATCGGAGCTGCCAAATATATAATCAATTGATTGTTTTTATAGACAGGATCTGAAAAACTTGTTTTACCAACAAGTGCATCTTTAAAGAATTTTTCACTATTTACGGTATCCTGCGTTTCGTCAATGTATACAACATTGCCGTTCAAGTCTGCTACTCCTATATTATAGTAGCCTAAACGTTCTTTATCTTCTAATAAAGCCGGTTTTTGTTCGTCCCAAACCATATTGCGTACCCTTATTTTTGCAGCACAACTTTCAAGCTCGGCTGCTATTTTTTCGTTCCACATTTTTATAGATTGTGCATGAGCTTTAGCTTGTGCCAGTAACAGTTCCGAAACACTGCTTTGAATCGTCGACGCCGCACGCATATATGACATATATCCTAAAGTGCTGCAAATGATTACTATCAGTATAGAAATGCTGAAAGTGATAAACCTGCCGATACTAGTGCTTTGTTTGAACTTTTTACTGTTGAGCATGCCGCTTTTTTTTGGCATTTTTGACCTCTCCCTTCTCATCCTGCTGTTTGTTTATACAGGTAATTGTAGGAATTTGTAGAAAATTGTAGGTTTGGCGTAATTTTATTATAAACCAGCTTTTATGGCAAATCAAGTAAATTTTGTAATTTCCCAAAAGAATCAATTGTATAATAATGTGTTAATATTAATAATTAATAGAAATATTGTAAGTGAGAGCTAAAAAGAAGAGCATAAGATTTGCTTTAAAAAACTTTAAATGTATAGTAGAATTGATATGGAACTCTTGAGAACTTTATTGTTAATAATTCAGGGAGGTTTTTATATGACATCCGATATTCAGGATACCGGGTATTCCCTTAGAGCCAGAATATATAATAGTCTAAAAAAAGCAATATTAGACGGAACTTATAAACACGGTGAAAGCCTGATTGAGATGAAGCTGGCAAAAGAATTAGGTGTTAGCCGCACACCTATAAGGGAAGCACTCAGACAATTGGAACTTGAGGGCTTGGTATCAAGTATTCCAAACAAAGGCGTTATCGTTGAAGGAGTTACCCTTCAAGATATTGACGATATTTATACTATCCGAAAAACGATAGAGGGTTTGGCCGCCAGATGGGCTGCAGAAAAAATTTCCGATGCTCAACTAAAGGAACTAAAAGACACCTTAGACCTTATGGAATTTTATACTAAGAAAGGGAATACAGAAAAGCTTTCGGAATTGGACTCTAAGTTCCATGATATAATATTCCAAGCAAGCAATAGCAGGCCACTTGAATCGGTGCTTACTAATTTTCACCAATTTATTCAGCGGGCGCGGCTGGTTTCCGTAAAAGCTGCAGGAAGAGCAGTTCACTCGCTAGAAGAGCATCGGGATATTTATGATGCCTTAGCAGCTCATGATGCTGATGCCGCCGAGAAAGCAATGACAAACCACGTAGGAAATGCCAGAGTAAATCTCATACCATTTTTTGAAAAAGAAGAATTATAGTTAGAGCTATAATAACGGCCGGTCATTCGGGCCTTGAAAGACCTTATGGGGATTATCGATGAGAGACCGAATACTTTCGGCTAGCAGGGCAATCCCCTCTTCGATATCTTTTGCCGAAATCTGTGCAATACTTAATCTAAAACCTTCGGACGGTCTTTGATCTATAAAAAATAACTCTCCGGGCATTATGGAAACCCCTTTTTTCAAGGCTTCGTAGTAGAGACTGGTGGAGTATATGCCTTTTGGAAGATTAATCCAGAAAAAATGACCTCCTTTAGGATAGAAATAATTCACATCGCTAGGCATGTAATTTTCCAATGACTTTGCGGTTTCTTGCCATTTTTTATAAAATATTTTTTGAAGATGGCTCACGTGTTCGGCCCAAAGGCTTTTCCTTAAAAACAAATCCAAGATTCTCTGTGAAAGCCCTGAAGTAGATATATCCGAAGAATATTTAGCAAGAGCGATCTTATCAAAATGGCGCCTTGGAACCCACAGAAAAGCTATACGTAAGCCTGGCAAGAACAGTTTGGAAAAACTTTTGATGTAAAACACCTTGTCAGAATCGTCGAGAGCCTTTAGCAGAGTGGGTTTTTCATCGTAATAAAGGTCGCTAATATGATCGTCTTCAATTATATAGAAATCATATTCCTTGGAAAGAGCTATCAGCTCTTTCTTTTTTTCTATACTGTAAGAATAACCGGTAGGATTTTGGAAAACCGGCATTGTATAAAAAAGCCTCGGAGGATTTGACATTATATTTTTTTTCAAATCATCAAGATCAACTCCATCCTCCTGCATGTTAATTTCAACAATGCGGGCATTTCTAGACTTAAAGGCATTGACGGCTCCCGGATAAGTGGGAGCTTCCACATAGACCACATCCTTGTAATTTAAAAAAGCCTTTGCAACTATATCAATTCCTTGCTGAGCTCCTGATACTATCTGTATTTCCTCAAGGGGGATATCAAGGTTATGCTGTGCCTTCATAAAATCACGGATAGATTCCCTAAGCGGCTGATATCCGCTGCTTTCTTGATATTCTAATGCATAACCGCCGTCCCTGTCCAAGACCTCGTTGATTACCTCTTTAAAATCTTTTACAGGAAAGTATTTTGGCGAGATAGATGCACCGGCAAAATCAAACTTTATAAAACCGTCTTTTTTTACATATACCGATTCTGCAGCAGGATCAGGAGAAAGCATATTTTCGATTGGAACATCGAATTCTCCCAAATGCGTTTTTTTACCGATAAAACTCACATAAGTTCCGCTGCCTATTTTAGATTTTGCATAACCATCTGCCTGCAGCTTTTTGTATGCATTAACTATTGTAACTGTATTAACATCGAAAAAAGAAGCCATGCGGCGAATAGGCGGAAGTTTTTCTCCATAAGTTATAGCACCGCTTTCGATAAGTTGTACCATGCCGTTGTAAATTTGGATATAAAGCGGAACATCGGAAGTCCTATCCAAATGTATCGATACGAATTTATCCATAATGCCCTCCAAAGCCTAAATTTTACAAAGTGTATTGACAAACACTTTGTAAAATGGCATAATATTGTATGTACAAAATGATTAAAGTGTACCATGAACTGTAAAAACTCAACTCACTAAACATTTTGTACCGATACATTGATTATACCACATTATTTAAGCAGTGAAAACAAGGAGGTTAAAACATGTCAAGTCAAATCAATGCTAAATTAATGGGTGGCGTCATAATGGATGTCACTACTCCGGAACAAGCCGAGATCGCCGAACAGGCCGGAGCTGTAGCGGTCATGGCTTTAGAGCGCGTACCTGCGGATATCAGAAAACAGGGCGGAGTTGCTCGCATGTCAGACCCAAAAATTATTAAGGAAATTAAAGCAGCGGTATCAATACCCGTTATGGCCAAATGCCGAATTGGGCATTTCGTAGAAGCCCAGATTTTAGAGGCATTAGGAATTGACTACATAGATGAAAGCGAAGTTTTAACTCCCGCGGACGAAGCCTTTCATATTGATAAAACTAAATTCAAAACACCTTTTGTATGTGGGGCCAGAAATCTCGGTGAAGCCCTCCGCCGTATAGGTGAAGGGGCTGCCATGATTCGGACCAAAGGTGAAGCGGGTACCGGCAACGTAGTTGAAGCAGTAAAACACATACGAACCGTTATGGGGCAAATCCGCAAACTTGCCAGCACGCCTGAAGAAGAGCTCATGAGTGCTGCCAAGGAGATGGGTGCTCCCTTTGACCTAGTTAAGTATGTAGCCAAGGAAGGCAAACTTCCTGTTGTAAACTTTGCCGCCGGCGGCGTTGCAACTCCTGCTGATGCAGCTCTGTTAATGCAGCTTGGGTGTGACGGAGTATTTGTAGGTTCCGGTATCTTCAAATCTGCCAACCCGGAGAAAATGGCAAAGGCTATAGTGGATGCTGTTGCAAACTATAACAATCCTGATGTTTTAGCCCAAATATCCGAAAACTTGGGTGAGGCCATGCAAAGCATTGAAATAGATAAATTAGAAGACCACTATGCCGAGCGTGGGTGGTAATTAATCGGCAATATGTTGCTGACATTTATAAGTTTTATCTATATACCAAAATAAAAACAGTCCCTAAATAAAAGTTTTGACGCTTTTATTTAGGGACTGTTTTTTAAAGTTCCAACTTATTAAAAGCTGGTATTCATTAGCGCATTAATCTGTTTAGTTATTTTAGTTGTAAATCGGTCGAGAAGTTGGTAATATTATATATATTATCGACAAAACTTAAGACTTCTTTAATAATTGTCGATGCAGAATTCGGTAAAATGCTTTTAAATACTGGCTTTAGCAGGAGTGATTCTGAATGGATGCAAAACATGTAAACCCTTTTTTGATGGCGTTTCAAAATGTGATGCCGCAAATAGGATTTCAAAGTATTAAAAGGGGCAAATTAAGCGTTAAAGGGGAACAATTGCAGACGGACGGTATACTTATAATAATAGGTCTTGTCGGGGATTTAAAGGGAAATGTAGTATACTTTATAAATATGGATGATGCAAAAAAAATTTCTTCAAAAATGATGATGGGTATGCCGGTCGATGAATTTAATGAAATGGCTCAAAGTGCTTTATCTGAGCTTGCCAATATGCTTACCGCAAATGCAAGTACAGAGTTTTCTAAGGAAAACATAAGAATCGGTATTTCAAGTCCTACACTTATGTATGGAGAAAACATTACAACAAAATTAAGTACTGAAAAGGTTTTGTGTGTGGAAATTATTGTTGATGATGATATAATTATTGAATTAAATATATCAATTGAAAGCTAAATCTTGTTTCATAAATTGAATTCATAATTGTTACTGTAGTCCTTGATATTTTAGCAACACTGATAATTCTAAAAATTATAATATATGTAAAGGGCAATGCTGAAATAGCAGCTAAGGATGAAAATAAGAAAATGATTAGAAACGTAATGGAAAGATACTATGCAAATAATATGGAATATCCGAACTCAGATTCAGGAAATAAGCTGTCGAAAGAAGTGCTGAAAGATTATCTGAATTTGTAAGAAGTCCATGTCCAAATTAAGAAATATATACAACTGCCTTCATTTGAGTAGCTTTCTCAGATAAAAAGCCAGTTAGAAAAACTGGTGGATGATAAATTAATCACCGAAGCTGATTCCCAAACTTTTGGCTGCTTTTATCAAAGAGTGCTCTGCGGGGATTACTCTGCAACCTGAGGGAATTTCCTCAAAAGTCAATGAAGTAATTTCACCATTTTTAAGGGATACCATTTTGCCGAATTCCCCGGCAAGCGCAAGCCTTGCGGCGGCCTCGCCGTAGCGTGTGGCCAAAATTCGGTCAAAGGGCGACGGAGAACCGCCTCTTTGTAAGTGTCCCAATACTGTTGCACGACTTTCAAAACCGGTGGTATTCTCTACCATACGGGCAACCAGATGACCTATACCCCCTAGGCGAATAGGGTCACCACTACCTTTTATAGTGTCCCTTACCACCTGTTCGCCTTTGGGGGTTTTTGCACCTTCGGCAACTACTATGATACTAAAAGGCTTACCTTCTGCCTTCCTAGAAATTATCTTTTTTGCCACATTTTCAATTGACCATGAGATTTCTGGTATCAGAATCACATCTGCACCGCCCGCCACACCGCTATAAAGCGCTATCCAACCGGCGTACCTTCCCATGAGCTCCAAAACCATCACCCTATGGTGAGATTCGGCCGTGGTATGGAGCTTGTCTAAGGCATCGGTGGCTGTTGTTACAGCAGTGTCAAAACCGAAGGTCTGATCTGTGCCCTGCATGTCGTTGTCGATGGTCTTTGGAACACCTATTATGCGGGCGCCTTTTTCCGCGAGTTCCCGAGCAATGGCAAGACTTCCGTCCCCGCCGATGACTATGAGACAGTCGATTTGGAAAGTTTCAAGGTTTTCCACGGCTTTATCAGACATATCCCTATAAACAGTTTTATTACCCTCTTTAACAGGAAAATTGAAAGGGTTGTCCCGATTGTTAGTGCCCAGAATTGTACCACCACGGGGCAATAGTCCTGAGATGTGCTGTTTTTCCAATCGCAAATAATCTCCTCGAATGAGGCCGCTATACCCGTTTCTAAAACCATAAAGCTCTGCGTCTTCCGCCGCTGCCACTTTGGCAACCGCTCGAATCACCGCATTCAATCCGGGAGCGTCCCCGCCACCGGTGAGAATTCCCAATCTTTTCATGCTTTATAACCTCCCCGGTATTAATTCGAAGATGTATAAGATGATATCAAAGTAATTATAGTAATTGTGGAAGTACATTCCATTTTATAACTTTAATGTAATTAGTCAACAGATTTACAAAAGGTTTTTAATTAAATAAATTATATATCATATTTTTGTTTTTGTGCCATAGAGTGTTGAAAAATAGATGATATTGATATATATTACAGTTAAAACATAGATTATCAATTTTTGCATATTAAAAAAATATATGGATACAATCTGTTGACGACATCAAACTTATTTCTGGGCTTAATGTCAAGCCGGTACTAGCCGATGAAGACGATATACTCACAGTGATCAACCAATATTATACCATGAAGGAATCCATAGAACAGGTTATTGACGAGCTGGCCGGTGCAGATATGGGTAAGGACACTACTACAGAAAATGAACTTGAGGCTTCGGAACGAGCACCTGTAGTTAAGCTTGTAAACTCCATCATTCAGCAGGGAATACGGGATGGGGCAAGTGACATACATATAGAACCATGGGAAGATGTTGTAAAGATTCGTTATAGAATAGACGGCATATTGCATGAGATCATGAAGTATCCCAAGCATCTGCACAATGCCGTAACAGCTCGAATAAAGATAATCTCCGATATGGATATTACAATAAAGCGTCTACCCCAGGACGGAAGAAAAAATTTTGAGTTTGACGGAATAAATGTAGATTTGAGAATTTCTACACTTCCTATAAGAACGGCATGAAAACCTTAAAGGAAAGCGGAGTGGATTTAGTCTTAAAGGGTACAACCACTACTGACGAAATTTTGAAGGCTTCGACAGTAGAAAATTAAGGGGAATTGAATTTATGCTAACTATTAATAATTTATTGGAAATGGCTACCAAAAGCAACGCATCAGACCTCCATCTGACCGCTGGCGTGCCTCCGGTCATGCGCATATACGGGAAGTTAGTTTTTTCCGAAATGGACATATTGACCCCCAAATCCACTCAGGCTCTGGCCGACGAGATTTTAAACGAGAAACAAAAAGCGGTGTTAGAACAAGAAGGGCAGATAGACTTGTCGTTGTCCCTGGCTCAAACTGGGAGATTTAGGGTAAACGTCTTTAAACAGCGAGGCTCCATAGGTCTTGCCATAAGACTCATACCTTACGAGATTCCGTCCCTTGCAAAGCTGCACTTACCGCCAATTATACGAACTTTGGCCGAAAAAGAGAGTGGTTTCATCTTGGTAACGGGACCGGCTGGAAGCGGCAAATCTACTACATTGGCAGCAATGATAGATATTATCAATACTGAGCGAAGCTGTCATATAATAACACTAGAAGATCCCATAGAGTTTTTACATAAACATAAAAAAAGCATCGTAAATCAACGGGAAATAGAAACTGACTCACAAAGCTTTTCAGCGGCATTGAGGGCAGCCTTAAGGCAGGACCCTGATGTGATTCTTGTTGGAGAAATGCGAGATTTGGAAACAATTTCAACAGCTATTACAGCTGCGGAAACCGGTCATCTGGTGCTTTCTACATTACACACCAATGGTGCGCCCCAGACCGTGGACAGGATTATCGATGTATTCCCGCCTCATCAGCAGCAGCAAGTGAGAATCCAACTGGCCAATACATTGCTCGGGGTTATTTCACAAAGGCTTGTAACTCGGATGGACAGGCAGGGTTTGGTTCCTGCGGTGGAGGTCATGATATCCACACCGGCCATAAAAAACCTGATAAGGGAAGGGAAAACCCATCAAATATATTCATCCATACAGACAGGGAGCAAATACGGAATGCAAACTATGGAAAGCTCTGTCCGTGAGCTGTATGACAGAGGCTTAATCAGTCCTGAGCAAGATATAAACAGCGTGTACAGATGGGGTTTTAAGCCACTTGATACCCAACAATAATGATTTATGCAATATCTGCCGCTTATTCATTGGCTTTAAAATAGCATAAGCATCAGGGACTTCTTCTTGCCTATTTTCGTAGAAATGGCGGCTATAAAGGAATGGGGTGAAAGATTTGATTATAAAAATTGGAAGAGCTTCCCATAAGAGAGTAAAGGGAGAAAAAGGTTTTACGCTAATTGAGCTGATTGTTGTTATCGCAGTGCTGGGGGTTTTGGCGACGCTGGTGGTACCGAAGGTTGCCCATATAAAAGATGATGCAGAAGATACCATAAACGATGCCAATAAAAAAATTATTATAAATGCATTGGAAAGATACTATGCTGAAAATATGGAATATCCGACTGACGATACTGATAATAAACTACCAAAAGACAAACTAAAAGATTATTTAGATCTAAATGATGATGAAATAGCAAAGTGGAAATATGAAAGAACAGGGAAGGATAGTTATAATTTAACCTCTACCGCAGAACCTAGTTCATAGTAGTAATAGTAATAGTATTCCCATCGTAGTTAAAATCCTACTACGATCCTGCTTTCTTCAATAACCCCTCGAATAAGCATAATTGATTCTATTGTGGGATCTTCTTTTGACAATTATATGTTTAACACATATTGCTTTCTGTTTGCTTTCTGTATCTGTATAGCAACTACTCTAAGGCAAAGGGCCGGTAGACCTTTAGTTGGTATGGTCGTCATGCGGGCGGTCATTAACCGCACCTACAAAGGGCAAACGTCGAGATTAGAACCATATCAGATTTTCCCCACGGAAGGGGCTGACCTATTGAACCTTTTCATCTTTATATTAGGCACTGTTATCGGCAGTTTTATAAATGTATGCATATACCGTATCCCTCGGGGCGAGTCGGTGGTATACCCACCGACTCATTGCCCCAGGTGCGGTTATAATCTTGGGCCTTTAGATTTGATTCCACTTTTAAGCTATTTTTGGCTTCGGGGAAGATGCCGAAGATGTGGTGAATGGATTTCCCTACAATATCCATTTGTGGAACTTTTAACAGGTATTATGTTTGTTTTGAGCTTTATTAAATTTGGGTTCACCTTTGACTTTTTGGCGGCAATTATATTGATTATTTGCCTTATAATTTCTACTTTTATAGATTTAAAGCATCAAATCATACCTGATAAAGTCGTATTGCCTACCATGGCTGCAGGTTTATTGATAAATATTGTGTTTCATTGGAAAGACCTACCTAATTATCTGCTGGGTTTTGTTCTGGGAGGCAGCATCATTTTCTTGATAGCCGTCCTTTCCCGAGGCGGCATGGGCGGGGGCGATATAAAGCTGTTTGCAACAGTGGGAATGTTTCTAGGCTTAAGGCTTACCGTTTTATCCCTGCTGCTTTCATTTATCTTTGGCAGCATCGTCGGTATTTTCCTTATTGTATTAAATTGCAAGAAAATGAAAGATGCCATTCCCTTTGGGCCTTTTATAGCTTTAGGCAGCGTTGTCAGCTTGTTTATGGGTGAGAGCATTATTTCCTGGTATTTGGGTTTGTTTTTTTAGGAGGGAGGAGTTTTGTATCAAAAAGGATATACCGTAATTGATATGATACTTGTAAGGTCTTATAGAAAAATCCTACTTCTGACATTGAAAGCGGACGAAGCGATCCCTTTGCCGCAATATAAGTTAATGAAAAATTAAAAAGAAGGTGTTAAAGTGCGTAAAGCAATTTTTTCGGTGCTTGTTCACAATGAGTATGGTGTTGTTACAAGGATTTCAGGGCTTTTTACAAGAAGAGGCTTCAATATAACCAGCTTTACTGGTGAGGAAACCGATGACCCAAAGATATCCCGTATTACTATTGTAGCTGAAGGTGACGAGAGGGAGCTTTCTCAGATAAAAAGCCAGGTGGAAAAACTGGTAGATGTGATAAAGGTCGTAGAGCTCGATGCAAAAGCTTCTGTTCAGCGGGAACTTGCCCTTATCAAAGTAAGAACTGATGATGTTAACAGAACTGAAGTATTTCAAATTGTTGAAACATTTAGGGGTAAGATTATAGACATTGAGCCTGAATCGGTAATTGTAGAGCTTACGGGAGATGTAAGCAAAGTCAAAGCATTTTTAAATTTGATGAAACGCTATGGTATAATTGAAATAGTAAGGACCGGCGGCATAGCATTGCAGCGAGGCAAAGAGAGCATATATGATGCACCGGACCCGGATAAGACACTGGCAAAGGAGGAAATCCAATGATAAGTGATAGAGTAAAAAAAGGAGTTATGAGAGCACCGCACCGCTCGCTATTTTATGCAATGGGATATACTAAAGAGGAACTGGCAAGACCCTTAATAGGCATTGTAAATGCACAAAATGATATAATTCCCGGACATATTCACTTGGATACTATAGCACAGGCAGCAAAACTGGGTGTTGCAATGGCCGGCGGCACGCCCATAGAGTTTCCTGCTATAGGGGTATGTGACGGGATTGTAATGGGGCATATAGGTATGAAATATTCCTTGGCCTCTCGTGAACTCATAGCAGATTCCATCGAAGCAATGGCTATTGCTCACGGGTTTGACGGCTTGGTGCTCATACCTAACTGTGATAAAATCGTGCCGGCAATGCTCATGGCGGCGGCACGCATTAACATACCGGCTGTTGTTATAAGCGGCGGGCCTATGTTTGCAGGCAGATATAAAGGCAAGGACATAGACCTTAATACCTGTTTTGAAAAGGTGGCTGAATTTACTTCGGGAAAGATAAGCGAAAAAGAGCTTGAGGAAGTAGAACAACAGGCTTGTCCCGGGTGTGGTTCATGCTCCGGTATATTTACGGCAAATTCCATGAACTGCCTGACTGAGGCTTTAGGCATGGGCCTTCCCGGCAACGGAACCATACCGGCAAGTTCGGGAGCACGTATCGGTTTGGCAAAAAAGGCCGGCATGCAGGTTATGGAAATGGTAAAACAGGATATAAAACCGCGGGATATAATGACAAGAGAAGCTTTTGAAAATGCAATCACCGTTGATATGGGTATGGCAGGTTCAACCAATACGGTGCTCCATCTTCCGGCGATTGCCCATGAAGCCGGCATAAAGCTTGAGCTTGATATTTTCGATAAGATAAGTCAAAGGACTCCCTATCTTGCAAAACTTGCTCCCAGCGGCCACTATCATGTCCAGGACTTTCATGAAGCAGGGGGAATATCTGCGCTTATGAAGGAGCTTTCGCGTAAGGGACTGCTCAATCTGGATTTAATTACAGTTACCGGTAAGACGATCGGCGAAAATATTGCCGATGCCGAGATTGAAAATACCGATGTGATTCATCCGCTGGAAAATCCGTATAGAGAAACAGGAGGTCTTGCCATACTTCGCGGCAACCTTGCTCCAAACGGCGCAGTAGTCAAGGAAGCTGCTGTGGCGCCGGAGATGCTCTATCATGAAGGCCCGGCACGGATTTATAATTCTGAAGAAGAGGTTACTGAGGCAATTTTTTCCGGCAAGATTCAAAAGGGCGATGTGGTGGTTATCCGCTATGAAGGGCCTAAAGGGGGCCCGGGCATGCGGGAGATGCTATCGCCAACCTCGGCAATAGCAGGTATGGGCCTTGATAAGGATGTGGCACTTATCACCGATGGAAGATTTTCGGGGGCTACCCGAGGTGCATCCATAGGGCATATTTCTCCTGAAGCCATGGAAGGCGGCCCCATAGGCCTACTTCAAGACGGCGACATAATCCGAATAGATATAAATAACCGAAAAATTGAAGTGCTTCTTTCAGATGAAGAACTGGCACGCCGCAAGACCTCATGGCAGCAGCCTGAGCCCAAGGTAAAAACGGGATACCTTTCCCGCTATGCACGCCTTGTAACATCTGCCAATACCGGTGCGGTGCTAAAATAAAATATTAGGTACACAACATTTGATGCATACCTATTAATATGAATACCCCTTAGCTTTGAAACTTAAGCTTAAGGGGTATTAATTTGCTCCAAGCCGCCGGTGTCTTATTTTGTGCCAAAATAGCAAATATACTGGGCAATATTAGATAATTCAAGCACGGATTTCCTGCCGTATGAAGAGCGTATAAGTTATGCCAAATATAATTACAGTTCCTGCTATAAGACCTGTAAGGTGCGGCCATATCAGAAGCAGGCTCTGGCCCAGAGGCAAGAAACCCGGTATGGCTCCATAGGCCTGCTCCATCAATACGGGTCCCAACGTCCTGACACTTGGCGAGAGAATAGTTATCGCCGCTTCGCTGTAAAGCGTTGACGGTGATAGCCTGCTTATGCCCTGAGCAATCCTGATATTATTTAGCTGTGTCAGAGCATCTGCTTTATCGGTTATGGGGTAGAGGGTGTCAGCTACCATGCCTGCAAATATAGGTAGAAATATGGTAAGAAACAGCCATAATGCGATGCCGGAAAGAGCCGAAGTTGCCGTTTGGCGAAAGATAACTGAAAACAGCATGGAAAGTGCCAGCCAAAAAGCCATGTAAACTATGCTTAATAATAAATATATTAAGAGTCTTACGATTTCCTCACCCTCCGGTGCAACTCCCGTCAATATAATACCCATACCTGCCACAAAACCGCCAAGCGCAAATGTCATCAGAGCCAGTATGAAAAGCCGTGCAAGAAACTTTCCATTGATAACATCATCCCTGTATATGGGCTGTGCCAGCAGTCTTGTCAGTGTCCCGCTGTTTTGCTCTGCATTTATGGCATCAAAACCCATGGAAAGCCCCACAAGCGGGCCGAGCAATGACAAAAACCATGTAAAAGAGGGCAGGGAAGTTCCTGAAGTTGCAAACAGCCGAATAAGTATGAAGTTTGCTCCTGAATCTTCACTTACTGCCCCTATATTAGAGGCTGCCGAGTAAAATGAGACAATCCCTGTAAGCGCAATCAAGGCAAACAGAATAAGGCATCTTATGCTTGAAAGCTGGTCGGCCAGTTCCTTTATAAATACCACTTTTACGCCGCCGGAATTTTCTTCGGAAGAAGAGCTTTTGAATTTTTTCAAGAGAAAATCCTTTAACTTATCCATTGCTACTTGCACCTCCTTCCTGAAAATACCGATGATAAATATCATCAAGATCGGAACCGCGTATCTTCAAGTGGTAAATATCCATATTTTGTGCCACAAGTTCCCTTACTATTTTGGGTGCAAGTTCATGCCCTGCCCCGTCAATAACAATCATGTCATTTTGCATGCTGATTGAATTAACGCCGGGCATCGACCTTACCACATCAGACGGAAAGGCCTCTATAGGGCTTGCCTTAATTTCAATCGCCCGCTCGCCGCCTATTTTTTGGGCAAGTTCAGAAATGGTGCCTGCCGCTACAAGTTTGCCCTTTACAAAAATTCCAACTCTGTCGCAAATAGCCTGAACCTGATGAAGGAGATGAGAGGATATCAGAACGGTTTTGCCTTCTTTTTTGCCAAGCTCCGTTATAATGTCCAAAAGCTCTGCAGTGCCTTCCGGGTCAAGACCTAAAGTAGGCTCATCCAGGAATACCACTTCAGGGTCCTTTAAAAGCACATCGGCCACACCCAGCCGCTGGCGCATGCCCCTTGAATACTCGCGGACTTTTCTGTCTGCTGCATCTTTAAGGCCTACCTTAGCCAGAAGGCTGTCGATTAAGTCATCCTGCCGTTCTTCGGGAATCCTGTTTAGTTTTGCAGTATAATAAAGGTTTTCCCTACCTGTCATATCACCGTAAAACCCAATACTATCCGGCATATAGCCAACTATCCGCTTTACTTTGATTGGCTCGCGGGTCGGATTTAAACCTGCCACACTGATACTGCCGGAAGTGGGCTCGGAAAGCCCCATAAGCATCAATATTGTAGTGGTCTTTCCAGCGCCGTTTGGTCCGAGCAGGCCGAATATCTCGCCCTTCGATATCGAAAGATTCAAATTATCCACTGCAGTGATGGAACCGTAACGCTTTGTAAGGTTTTGAATTTCAATTATATTTTGTCCGTTCATGGTTATCGCCGCCCGTATTTCCTAAAGGTTGTAACTACCCAGGCCACTACTCCTATGATTATTACAACCCCTACCAAACCCCAGAGCGTAGAGGTATGGATGGTTGTCCTAATATCGGCACTGTCAGATGTTTCTGCAGCTGTAGCATTTATTGTAACCATATAGTCTCCTGCAATGGCCTTGGCGCTGGGAGTAATAAAGGCGGTAACCTGTTTCTTTTCTCCACTCTTTAGCATCTCAATGGTATTCGGTTCAAAGGTTACGGTCCAACCGGACGGTGCCTTTGCAGAAAGATTTATTCCTTGCAGGTTTGCACTTCCACTGTTTTCGAGTTCGAGAGTTAGTGCGCCCTTTTTACCGGCAGTTAAGTCCTGATTTAATCGACCCGACGGCGTAGACAGTTCGAGACGATATGTTCCGGAAATTACTACCTCCAGATCTGCCTTGGCAACCTCGCTACCATAGACCGCCGCTGCCGTTATAGTATATTTGCCTGCCTTAACTCCTTTTGGAGGTTGTACAATTATGTCAAGGTCTTGAGACTTGCCGGCCTCTAAACTAAGACTTGTAATTTGATTGTTTTGATACGCCGGCTTAAAGGATACCTGCCAGCCCTCGGGAGCATCGGCACCGAGACTGTAAAATCTGGGGCGGCCGCTGTTATTGTACAATGTGCCTCTAAAACTGAAACTTGCCGTATCCGGTCCCGAAAGCGAAGGATACTGAACTTCTATCTTGTCGGCGCCGCCTGCATCGTCATCGATTCTAATACTCAAAGGAAGGTTAGCAGTTCCACTGGCTCCAGAAGCTTTAACCGACAAGTTATAGCTGCCGCTTTTTGCATCAGATGGAATTTTGACTCTAAGCTCTGCCTCTGCGGCATTATCTGAAGGCACATAGACCCGATGTATTCTCATACCGTTGCCATAAATTCCGGCTGTCCACCCGGAAGGCACGGAAGTTACTTCAAGGTCTACGAATCCCGAGCCCTTTACTGTGAGAGGGAATGTTATATTACTGCCCGGTTGAGCCGAAATCCCCGGATATGGAGTATAGAGAACTAAAGCATTTGCAGCGTAAGCTGTTTCACATAAAATAAAGCATAAGATAAAAAATATTACTGCTAATTTTTTTACTCTCCTCAAGCTTGAGCCCTTAAATTCAAGTTGCTTTAACAAACCTCATCACCTTCCTTATTAATATTTTTAATTAATATTTCTCAATTAATATTTTAAAATAAAATTTTGAAAAAACTGTGAGGAATTTGTTACAATTTTATAAAGCTGCATAAATGTGCTATATGAATCAGTTTTGCCATCTTTTCATATACTTGAATCACATTTTTGTCTTTAAGTTTTAATAAAATAAAGAATCACCCCCTCATCTAAATAATAGTTATATTTCTATAAGATGAGGGGGTAGTTAATTTTACCGAAACCCGATAATTGGAATTCTGAGAACTTGGCCGGTATATATTGTGGCACTGGGGCCTTCTAAGTTGTTGGCTTTTACAACGGCGTCTACTGTACTGTCAAACCTTCTTGAAATAGTGGGTAGGGTGTCTCCGCGCTGCACAACATAAAGGACTTCCTGTTTAATATAAGGCTTTAGCATTGATAGAGGATCCATAGCATCTTCTGCATCACATGCATGTTGGTCTTTGGGGATGAAGAGAATTTGCCCCGGAACAATCATCATATCAGTTCCGACCCAATTGTTTTCTATAATTTTTTGGACGGTAACATTGAATCGATTTGCTATCATGCTGAGAGTGTCGCCGGATTGTACAATATATATTATCATACCACCATCCTCCTTTTTATACTTTAATAGTATATTATTCAATTGGCTCAAAAAGTTTACACTAATTAAATTGACTTTGCATTAACCTGGGGGAACATTGCTTTGCCGGCATTTTTATTATACAGTCCATAACGCATATGATTTTATTTCGTTTTTTGAGAAAAATAAAGTATAATATATATTGACAAATATTTAACAATAAAATATAATATCTATCAAAGATAAAAGACACGGGTAACCAATATTTTACGGCTTTATTTTTTGCTCTTATTTGTGAAAGTATTAACAATCACATATGCATTGGATTTCAAAATACCGTGATAAAGGAGGACTTAAATTTGGTAAATGATATTTCATGCAGAAACTTTGAAAAGGTAAACGAGATTCTTGAAAAATATGATTATAAACCGTCAAATCTTATAAGCATATTTCAGGAAGTGCAGGAGATTTATCGCTATTTGCCGGAAGAAATTCTTGTTTACATTTCCACTGCTATGAGAATAGCGCCATCTAGAATATTTGGCGTTGCTACTTTTTATGAAAGCTTTTCACTGGAGCCAAAAGGGAAAAATCTGATAAAGGTTTGTGATGGAACGGCATGTCATGTGCGAAATTCGGATAAAATCCTATCTACTACCAAAGAAATACTGAATTTAAAAGGTGATGCAAAAACGACCGATGATATGCTCTTTACGCTAGAAACTGTTTCGTGTTTGGGAGCATGCGGTCTAGCCCCTGTGATTGTTATAAATGACAAGGTATACGGCAATGTGACACCTGAGAAGGTAAGGCAGCTGATTGATGATATAAAGGAGGTAAGCTGCAATGATCAGGACAGTTGATGAGTTGCAAGGGAAATATGATGAATTGAGTAAAATGGTGCAAGGCTACCACATGCGTATTCTTGTATGCGGAGGAACCGGGTGTATTGCTAACGGTTCACTGGAGGTCTACGAAAAGTTCAAAGAAGTTTTACACAAAAAGGGGCTTTATACTGATCTAAAGCTAATTCAAGAAGGGAAAGAAGGAGTCGGCATATCTTCTAGCGGCTGCCACGGATTTTGTGAAATGGGCCCTCTTGTTAGAATTGAACCTGAAGGCTATTTATATGTAAAGGTAAAGGCCGAGGATGTTGAGGAGATTGTTGAAAGCACAGTCTTGAGAAAGCAACCTGTTAAGCGGCTTTTGTTTAAAGACTCTGCCGATAAAAAAGAGTTTCTAAAAGAAGATGAAATTCCTTTTTATCGCCGTCAAACGCGCCTTGTGCTGAAAAACTGCGGCAAAATTGATGCCGAAGACATAAGAGATTATATTGTATGTGGCGGTTATAAAGCACTTGCAAAGGTGTTAACGGAAATGACACCTGAAGAGGTCTGCGATGAGATTTTAAAATCCGGACTTAGAGGGCGCGGTGGAGCAGGGTTTCCGACAGGGAAAAAGTGGAAACAAGTTCTTATGCAGGATGCGAATATAAAGTATGTGGTGTGCAATGGAGATGAGGGAGATCCCGGAGCCTTCATGGATCGCAGTGTAATGGAAGGTGATCCTCATCGGATGCTTGAAGGCATGATAATAGCAGGATATGCATCTGGAGCCAGGGAAGGCTACATATATGTAAGAGGTGAATATCCTCTGGCGGTTAAAAGACTGCAGGTGGCTATACAACAAGCACATGAATGGGGATTTCTCGGGGAAAACATATTAGGCAGCAATTTTGATTTTGATATTCATATCAACAAGGGAGCAGGTGCGTTTGTATGCGGTGAGGGTTCGGCGCTTACTCAGTCCATTGAAGGCTTTAGGGGAATGCCTCGCCCCAGACCGCCTCGCACTGTTGAAAAGGGCCTTTTTGGGAAACCTACGGTTTTAAACAATGTAGAAACCTTTGCAAATGTACCTCTTATAGTATCTAACGGAGCTGATTGGTATCTGACTATAGGTACTCCCGGAAGCCCCGGAACGAAAATATTTGCATTGACAGGCAATATAAACAACACGGGCTTAATTGAAGTGCCTATGGGTATTACACTTCGCCAAATAATATTTGATATAGGTGCAGGCATAAGGAACGGCAAGAAGTTTAAGGCGGTTCAGATTGGAGGGCCATCAGGCGGATGTTTGACCGAAGAGCATCTTGATATTTCTATGGACTTTGATTCTCTGGAGGCTGCCGGTGCTATGGTGGGTTCAGGCGGTTTGGTAGTTTTAGATGAGGATAGCTGTATGGTAGAAGTGGCCCGGTTTTTTATGGATTTTACCCAAAGAGAATCCTGCGGCAAATGTGTGCCGTGCCGAGAAGGAACAAAAAGGATGCTGGAGATTTTAGAAAAGATAGTGTCAGGTAATGCGAATATAAAAGACTTACAACTTTTAGAGGAGCTTGCCGAAGTAGTAAAAATCGGTTCATTGTGCGGTCTTGGGAAGACTGCGCCTAACCCGGTATTGACAACGATGAAATATTTTAAAGATGAATATATGGCACATGTAGTTGAAAAAAGATGCCCCTCAAAGGTA
>MPOT01000061.1 GCA_001896545.1 Tepidanaerobacter sp. EBM-38
ACAGCGGTATATGGAAGAATGACAGCAGTATACATCAGAATGACAGACCTCTGAATAGTTACATTAATTTACAAAATGGCAGGTTTTGTTTGAAGATATTTTGAGTTTCCGCAAAAAAATAAAACACATTTATGCGAGTCTATAAATTGCAATTGGCTTGTAGTATTTTATTTGCTGTTTATATATTAAACGTTGATTCTAATGTAAAAACCCTGTTTTCTCAAATCGATGGTCAACATATAGCGTTTTTATTAAATCTAAAACAATATATTGACATTTCTGGGCTAAAATTTACTTTCTACGGTAGAATCAACGTTAAAGGTATTAATTTATCTATGATTTAGAAAAAAATGCGGAAAGTCATGTTGAAGATATTATTTGACACAAGAATATTTGTACTGTAAAATGATAAAGTATATAGTATATATATTTTCTGCTTATGAGGGCAATTTTATCCCGTGTGTCAGAAAAAGTTATATGATTTCTGACATGTTTCGGATAGCATGTGTATAGTGCGTAAAATGTTCTTCTATTGCAGAGTTATATACTATAATTTTATTTTATAGTTTCCGGGAGGTGTTTCAAAATATGTCATTATTCGAAGCAAAAGGATTACGCGGGGTTTTTGCTCCAAACGGTGAGTGTAATAATATTGATGACTCCGGTATAAACGAAACTTATGAAAATGAAGAAACAAAATTGAATAATTCGGACTTTGCGGTATCGTCATCAAGCAGCAGTAAAGATGCTGCCCCATCATTCCTGCAGGCACAAACATCTGCCGAGATACGCAGAGCAATACTTAAATTAGCTTTACCTGCCCTGGTTGAGTTCGGCCTTATGATGTTGGTGCAGATGATAGATATGATTCAGGTTGGCGTCTTAGGACCGTGGGCCATTGCAGCTACAGGGTTAGCTGCTCAGCCGACAATGCTTATTTTTTCGGTGTTTAGTGCATTGGTAGTTGGGACAACTGCTCTTGTTGCACGAGCAGCTGGAGCAGGTGACAGGGATTATGCTTGCCGTGTCACACGGCAGTCTTTTGTAATTGTATTGATTATGGGAGCTGTTATAACGGCAGTGGGAATTCCTGCTTCCGGCAGCATTATACGCTTAATGGGAGCTGATGTTGACACAATTGCACCTGGGACAATTTATTTGCAGATAATCATGGCAGGAACCATATTTACCGTAGGCAATATGGTGCTTGCGGCCTCATTAAGGGGTGCGGGCGATATGGTAACGCCGATGATTTCGAACATGGTAGCAAATATTGTTAATTTATTTGGTAATTGGGTGCTTATCAATGGAAAACTTGGATTTCCTCGGTGGGAAGTGGCAGGTGCTGCAGTAGCTACATCGCTTTCAAGAATGATAGCATTTATTATTACACTTCATGCAGTATATAGAAGAGATAAATTTATTCATATATCGGTTCACGATTCATATCGAATTGAACCTAATATAATTCGAGATGTTTTGGATATTGGTATCCCGGCAGCGGTAGAACAGCTGATTATGAGGGGCGGTGCTCTGCTGTTTGCACGCTTGATTGCAGGATTTGGCACTATAATGTTTGCTGCACACCAAATAGCAATAAATATTGAAGGCCTTGGACTTGTGCCTGTTATGGCATTTCAAATGGCAACTACTACGCTGGTAGGACAGGGTTTAGGTGCAAATAAGTCTGAGCTGTCAGAAGAAGTAACTCATCAGTCAACAATTATTAGCGTATGCGTAATGTCTTTAGTTGGGCTAATCTTCTTCTCATTTGGCAAGTATGCCATAGAAATCTTTACAAGAGATGCACAAGTAATGTCGATGGGTGCAAGTGCTTTAAAAATTTTGGCAATCTCTCAACCTTTTACTGCAGTTTATTTTATTTTAGCAGGAGCTTTACGTGGGGCAGGAGATACAAAATACACCATGTATATAAGCGCAATAGGTGTTTGGGGTATTCGCCTTGTATTAGGCTATTTATTGGCAGACGTGCTTGAAATGGCATTAATAGGAGCATGGATTGCCGTTGCGGCAGATATGTTAGTGAGAATGCTGCTTGCAATCAAGAGATTTTCGGGCGGCCAGTGGAAGCAGGCTATGGCATAGTTTAACGCAATTAGTCGTATCAGAATTGCTCTTGTGAAGAAGTGAGCATTGAATAGGAGCTAATTCCCAAAATCTGCAAGAGCTTACTCTAAAGAACATAATGATTGGATATTTTTTGGAGGCATTTTTCATGACCCTATTTGAAGAAGACAAATGTGATAACGCTTCTCCAAAAAGCGGGACTATACTTTATAATCTTATATTCCCTATATGGGTATTTCCCTTTATTCCGGCTCGTATTCCCATTGTTTTTGTTGTAAATTTTGTAATTGATGCAGCCGTTATTTGGCTGTATCTAAAAAAACATAAAAAGCTCAATAATCCTAAGATATATTGTTTCAGAGCTTTTGGCAGTGAAAAAACGACTCAGCCGCAGATAGATAACCGAATGGTTTTGAGATATTCTTTCAGAGCCGCACTTTTCGGATATTTTGCTGATTTCTTAGGCGGGATGTTGATGGTGGGCTTGTTAGAAACGGCCCGCCTCGCTAAGTATATAGATACATACTTTGTTTGGTCAAATTTTGTCAGCGGTCTTATGCATATTTTAGTTACTTTATTAGTAGGCTTTTTAATTTATAAGCATCATCGCCGTGTCGGGAAAAAAAGGCTCAATCTCAGTGCGGATGAAGCTCGCGGCTTAGGACTTGCAGTGGGAATTTTGACAGCTCCATGGTTTTTTCTTATTCCTACCGCATGGCTGTATTAAATAGTTACAATGGAGATGGAGTCATGAGCATTAAAGCACCGATAGACTATGCCGTCCCACCTCGAAAAGACTGTGCACGATACAAGATGCACAAGTACTGGGCGGCTAAACCATGGTATGTGGTGGCTGAGTACATAAAACATTTTACAAGGGAAGGGGAAATCGTGCTGGACCCTTTCTGCGGCAGTGGTGTAGTAGGGTGTGAAGCGTTGATACATCGAAGGAAAGCGGTGATCAATGATTTAAATCCTATGGCCGTATTTATTGCCGGAAACACATGCCGCTCACCTGTAGATTTAAAGAAGTTTGATGAAGAATTTATAAAAATTAAAGTGAAGCTTAAGAGTGATATTATGGACATGTACCGTCTAGCCGAACCTTGTCCGGAATGTGGTGCACCGCTTTATTCAAAACATGTAGTTCGCGGTCCTTCTCTTAAAGACCATTGGATTGTTGAAGCAAGATGCAGCAAAGGGCACGGACGAAGCGGCCATATACGAAGATTGCTTTTGCCTGAAGAAAAGGCATTTATAGAAACTGTAGAAAGCCGTAAAATACCATACTGGGTTCCACAAAATACATTTCCCAACGGGCGTGAAACCATGAGGCTCAAAAAAGCCGGTATTAACACCGTTGATCAACTTTTTACACATCGTAATTTAATCGCCCTTTCACTTATATATCATGAAATACAGAAAATCATGGATGAAGACATAAGAGAGCTTATGCTCCTAGCATTTTCCAATACTCTGCTTCATGTCAGTAAACTCAAGAGCGAAACCTTAAGGCCAATGTCAGCAAATTCTTATTATTGCATGGACGACTGGATTGAGGAAAATGTCTGGGATAGATTCGAAAACCGAGTCAATTGGCATTGGGGCGTTTGTCAAGGGAAAAAGGAAACCAACAGGCTTATAGGTGATTATTTTAATCAGACAGAAAACTTCGATGGCCTTTTAAATGGCAAAACTTTTATGAAATTAAACACTAAGGCACAAAACCTCTCCGACATTCCAGATGAAAGCATAGATTATTGTTTTACGGATCCGCCCTATGGAGGGAGTATTCAGTATTTTGAGCTTACATATCTTTGGCGTTCGTGGCTTGATATGAGCCATGAATTTATCGCAGATGAGATAACAGTTAACGATTTTCAAGGTAAAAAGGAAAACAGTTTTGAAAAAATGCTTACCGAGGCATTTTGTGAGATTTATCGTGTTATGAAACCCGGCCGGTGGCTTTCAATAACCTTTAACAATAGGGATACAAGAATCTGGGCAGCTCTTTTAAAGGCATGCCAAGTATCGGGTTTTGAAATAGCAAATATAGTGCCGCAAGACCCGGTGGGTTATTCATTTGTTCAATCATGGTCTGGCAAATCGTTAAAGAGAGATCTTATTTTGAATTTTAGAAAACCTAAAGCTGCCAGCTACCATATGATAAATGATGCTGACACTGAAAAATGCCTTGATATGAGAAAAATAATTATCGAAAGCGCTGCAGACTTTTTATCTAAAAATGAGCGAGCATCGCTTACAGAAGTTTATGAAACAGCTGTAATCAGGTGGATAAATTTGGTTTATGGCGGGTTGATATGCAAAGCCCCGGATTGTCAATATCAAGACGAGGATTTTAAAGAAACAGCTTTCGATATAGAATTCGTGGATCAAGTCCTAAAACAGGAACCGAATTTTGAAAGAATAAAGGAAAACAATAGCATTTTTTATCAAATAAATGATTCAACTTAAAAAAACTACTTTTTTTAAATTTATGGTCAACATATAGCATACGTTATTAATAATATAAAGTAATAAGATGTTCTGATATTTCCAAGTTTGAATAAAACAACGTTATAGATGTAATTTTATCCTTGAATCTTTTATTGATATAGTCACTTAGTTAGGTTATAATAAATGCAAGTTAACGAGCAGCCCTTGCTAAAAGAAGGAAAAGGGCTTTTTAGTATTTAACTGAAAATTATTATTTTTATTTCAACAGGAGTATATTGATGAAACAGCTTTTAAAAACCACCGAAGAGATAGCGGAATTTCAAAAATTGGTAAAAGACCTAAGCCGCGGTATGTCGCATTTATTTGCTTATGGGGTTTCAGACTCTCAGCGGGCCTACCTTATAGCTGCATTAAAGAACAGGGCAGTCCCACAGATATTGGTAGTTACTGCCGACTCGCTGGAAGCTAAGAAGCTTGCGGAAGACCTCTTGTTTTTTTTAAGTGCCGATGAGGTCGCTGTGTTTCCAGCAAGTTCTGTTTTGCCATATGAAACAGCTGCACGAAGTCCGGAGTTTACGGCAAAACGGTTGAAGGTAATGGAAAATTTATTGATGAAAAAACCCATGGTAGTGGTTGCCCCTATTCAAGCGCTGCTTACAAAAGTGGTGTCACCGGATATTGTGAAAAAATTCACTTTAGAGCTTAAAGTTGGGGATATAATTGCAATGGATGATATTGTATCAAAGCTATCAGCCATGGGCTACGAACGAGTGGAAATGATTGAGGCTCAAGGTCAATTTGCCGTTCGAGGCGGAATTCTTGACATTTATCCGCTCACTCAAGAATATCCTTACCGCTTAGAATTTTTTGATGATGAGATTGATTCTATACGAAAGTTCCTTACGGAAGACCAGCGCTCGATTGATAAGCTCGAGAAAATATTTGTAGGTCCTGCCAGGGAAGTAGTTTATGATGAGGATACGGCAAAAGCTGCTGCAATTGCTATAGCAGAAGAATTAAAGCAGAGGCAGAATTTGTTAAATTCTCTAGGACATCCGGAACTTGCCGAACATCTTGCGGAAAAAGTTGAGGAACATATTGGGAAACTATCCAATGGACTTTTTTTTGAGTCTGCAGAACTCTATATCTCACATTTATATCCTCGACTTTGTACGATATTAGATTACTTTGAAAACAGGCTAATATCAGTATTGGTAGAACCGGGCAGAATTTTGGAAACTCAGAAAAATGCTGCCTACGAAGTGCAAGAAACTTATAAAGGACTCTTGGAAAGAGGTGAAATTCTGGCATCTCAGGCTAATATTTACTGTAGTCCTTTTGAGATGCTGGACATATTAAAACAGCAAAGAACGGTTTATTTTTCCATGTTGCCTAAAATACATCCGGAGTTTGAATCTCGTAAGTTATATTCTTTTCAGTTCCAATCAATTCCGTCTTTTTACGGAAAATTGGATTTAGCAGTGGAAGAAATCTTAAGGCTAAAGCGCAGAAATTACAGAATAGTGCTGCTTTCCGGCACTGAGGAGAGAGCGGAGTATTTGTCTAAAAGCCTGAGAGAAAAAGATATTGAAGTTAGCATATATAGCGATGAAGACGGACCTTTACAGCCAGGCCAAGTAGTAGTAATGCCGGGTTCATTAGAGCATGGTTTTGACAATCCTAATATAAGACTGGCTATTTTTTCGGATTCGGAGATATATGGAAGGCCAAAAAAGCGGCAAACCAAGTCAAGACCTAAAGCAAAGGGTAAACGGATCACAGATTTTAATGAGCTTGACGTAGGAGATTATGTGGTTCATATAACCCATGGCATTGGGAAATACCTTGGTATTGAATCGCTGGAAGTAGGGGGGCATATAAAGGATTATTTTACATTAATGTATGCCGGAGGAGATAAACTCTATGTTCCTACAAACCAAGTGGATTTAATACAAAAATATGTAGGTGCGGATGATACACCCCCAAAACTTCACAAACTGGGCGGTAATGAGTGGAATAAGGCCAAAAGCAAAGCTAAGGATTCAATAAAACAAATGGCCGAGGAATTAATAAAATTATATGCAACAAGGGAGTCTGTGAGCGGTTTTGCATTTTCAGCCGATTCTCCTTGGCAGAAGGAGTTTCAGGACATGTTCCCATATGAAGAAACTCCTGACCAACTTGCCGCCATTGAAGAAGTAAAACGTGATATGGAAAGTCCAAAACCTATGGACCGACTGCTTTGCGGAGATGTGGGATATGGCAAGACCGAGGTTGCTATGAGGGCGGCTTTTAAAGCAGTAATGGACGGTAAACAAGTAGCAGTGCTGGTTCCTACTACTATTTTGGCCGAACAGCATTTTCATACATTTGCTGAGCGATTCAAACCCTTTCCTGTAAAAATAGAATCTATCAGCCGATTCAAATCGCCGACTGAGCAAAAACATATTTTAACGAAACTGAAAACCGGAGAAATCGACATAATTATCGGGACTCACAGGTTATTGCAAAAAGATATAAAATTTAAGGATTTGGGTCTTCTGATAGTGGATGAAGAGCAGCGCTTTGGGGTATCTCACAAAGAAAAAATAAAACAACTCAAGAAAAATGTTGATGTGCTCACGCTTACGGCTACCCCTATACCCAGAACATTGCATATGGCCATGAGTGGCTTAAGGGATATGAGTATAATAGAAACTCCACCGGAAGACAGATTTCCGATTCAAACATATGTGGTGGAACATAATGAATCACTTATCAGGGATGCGATAATGCGTGAACTTTCACGTGAAGGACAAGTCTACTATGTTTATAACAGAGTGCAGACCATTCACGAAGAGGCACAAAAACTTAAACGGCTTGTGCCCGAAGCTCGCATTGCAGTAGCTCACGGTCAGATGAATGAGGATGAATTGGAAGAAGTAATGCTGGGATTTTATGAACATGATTATGATGTTTTGGTATGTACCACTATTATAGAGAGCGGGCTTGATATACCCAATGTAAATACCTTAATTGTCACTTCGGCAGACAGATTAGGGCTTTCGCAACTGTATCAATTGCGAGGCCGAGTGGGCAGGTCTAATCGACAAGCCTTTGCCTATTTGACTTATAAAAAAGATAAAGTATTAAGCGAGGCGGCAGAAAAACGGCTTTCTGCAATTCGTGAGTTTACGGAATTCGGTTCAGGATTTAAAATAGCTTTAAAGGATTTGGAAATTCGCGGAGCCGGCAATATTCTGGGGGCTGAGCAACATGGTCACATGATGGCAATAGGATATGATCTTTACACTAAACTGCTGGCAGCAGCGGTAAAGGAACTAAAAGGCGAGAAGGAGGAAGAGGAAATAAGGCCTGTATTAGAACTTGATGTTAATGCCTATATTTCCGATAAGTATATAAGCAAACCTGCATTAAAGATGGAAATTTACCGTCGAATTGCATCGGTGGATACCCTGGAAGAAGTAGATGATTTGGAGGAAGAAGTTGAAGACAGGTTTGGTGACATTCCGGAACCTACAAGAAACTTAATTATGATATCGCGTATTAGAGTTTTGGCGGCTAAGCTTAGGATAGCCAGCATTATACAGCAGGGCGATATTATTAACATAAAATTTCACGATAGCAACAAATTGACGCCCGAGATGCTGCTGCGGATAAAAACGGTGATTGGCAGCCAGGTAAATATCATAGGAACAAAGATTCCCACAATTGCGGTCAAAACCAGAAACAGTGGAGGTATAAAACTTTTACTGCGTCTACAGAAGATTTTGGAAGAGTTAAAGTCTATGCAGGAATTATGCAGTGTAGTATAATAAAATAAATTTTAAGCAATGAAAGATGAGGTGGATTTTATGAGGACGATTAAAATTTCGATTCTTTTATTAATATGTGCTATAGCTATGGCAGGATGCCAAAATGTAGAAAAAGTTGAGACACAGGGTAAAATCATTGACGGCAAGGAGGTCATTGCCAAGGTCAATGATGAATTAATTCTAAAATCCGATTATGACCGTCAGGTTTCTCAGGTCAAAAGTGCACTAGAAGCCAATGGCCAAGATTTTTCAACAGATGAAGGCAAGAAGGTATTAAAGGAGATTAAGGAAAAAGTATTGGAATCTATGATAAGTGACCAATTGATATTGCAGCAAGCGGAAAAGGATAATATTACATTAAGTGAAGAAGAGTTTGAACAGGCTATAAGTGACTTAGAGCAGTATCACGGAGGCAAGGATGCTTTAGATAAATATCTGGAGCAACAGGGATTGAATAGAAGTTCTTTTGAAAAATTAGTAAAGGAACAGCTTGTGATAAGTCAATTTAAAGAAAAATTAACATCGGATATTAAGGTTACTGACGAAGAAGTTAAAAAATTCTATGAAGATAATAAAACTATGTTTGAGCTGCCGGCACCGGAAATACGTGCAAGCCATATTTTAGTCGATACGGAAAATGAGGCAAAAAAGATTTTGGCAGAAATTAAAGCAGGAGCAGATTTTGCTGCTCTGGCAAAGGATTATTCCAAAGACCCCGGTTCTAAAGAACTAGGAGGAGATTTGGGTTACTTTTCTAAAGGCAAGATGGATCCCGAATTCGAAAAAGCAGCTTTTGCATTAAAGCCAGGAGAGATAAGTGATGTTGTTAAAACTACATTCGGCTACCATATAATCAAAGTTACCGGAGAAAGGACATCTTTGAGCTTTGATGATGCTAAAGACTATATAAAGTCTAATTTAGAAAACACCAAAAAAGAAGAAGAGTTCAATAAATATCTTGATGAATGGAAAAAGCAATCGAAAATAGAAAAATATTTATAAAAAATCATAGGTTGCCTTCAATGAATAGAACCGCCATATATGTTATATACTATATGTGAAAGAAAAACCAGAAAATGTGAGGAGGGAATTACTTGAAGGCAACAGGAATTGTTCGGCGCATAGATGATCTCGGCAGGGTAGTAATACCTAAGGAAATTCGTCGGACCCTCAGAATTCGCGAAGGCGACCCTCTTGAGATATTTACGGATCGGGAAGGGGAAGTAATACTAAAAAAGTATTCTCCAATTGGGGAGTTAGGCGATTTTGCCAGAGAATATGCTGACTCACTTCATGATTCTGTAAATCATATCATTTGTATTTCAGACAGAGATGCAATTATAGCCGTTGCCGGAGCACCAAAAAAGGAGTATATGGAAAAGTCCATAAGCCCTGCTCTTGAAAAGATTATGGATGAACGTAAAACCGTCCTTATACCAAAAACCAGTGAGAAGGATTATGTGCGAATTACCATAGATGAGGATGAAGGCAAAATCAAATACTCAAGCCAGGTAATTTGTCCAATTATTGCCGAAGGCGATCCTATAGGTGCAGTTATACTTTTATCCAAGGACTCAAATATAAGTATGGGAGAAATGGAAGTTAAGATAGCCGAAACAGCGGCGGGATTTCTAGCAAAACAAATGGAGCAATAAAAAAATAGCAGCTGTGCTGCTATTTTTTTATTGTAAATAATGATATTATGGTTAACCAAAATATTTTAGCTGGCAGTTTTTTCATTGATGTCAGGACAATTTTTGCCTTTATTTTGAGGCCCTGCTGCTATTACCTCAGGAGCAATACCGGAGAATTTTGCAATATTCTTTGTAAAACTTTCCGCAAGCTTAACGGCCGTTGCATCATAGGCAGCTTTATCCTTCCAAGTATTTTTGGGATTTAAGATTTCAGTTGGAACACCTGGGCAGGATTTGGGTATCATTAAACCAAAGATGGGATCCGGCTTATATTCTACTGAATCTAATTTGCCGTCCAAGGCTGCATTTATCATGGCGCGTGTATATTCAAGATTCATACGCTTGCCTGTGCCATATGCCCCACCAGTCCAACCGGTATTCACTAGAAATACATTGGAATTGTGTTTTTCAATTTTTTCTCCCAGTAGTTTAGCATAAACCATCGGTGAAAGCGGCAAAAACGGTGATCCAAAACAGGAAGAAAAGGTAGCCTGAGGTTCAGTGATTCCTCGCTCAGTGCCGGCCAGTTTGCTGGTATAACCTGAAATAAAGTAGTACATGGCCTGCTCCCTGCTTAATTTTGCTATAGGAGGCAGCACTCCGAAAGCGTCAGCTGTTAAAAATACCACTGTTTTAGGATGGCCTCCCACACCGGGGATTACAGCACCTGGAATATATTCTACCGGATAAGCGGCTCTGGTATTTTCTGTAATTTTATCGCTATCATAATCAGGAATCCTTGTTTGCTCGTTGACTACGACATTTTCTAATACGGAACCGAATTTTATAGCATCATAAATTTGAGGTTCCTTTTCTCTAGTAAGATTAATACATTTGGCATAACAGCCGCCTTCAAAGTTGAAGATTCCGTCATCACTCCACCCGTGCTCATCATCGCCTATAAGAAAGCGATTTGGGTCTGCAGAAAGGGTAGTTTTTCCTGTGCCGGATAATCCAAAAAACAATGCGGTAGACCCGTCTTTTCCCACATTTGCGGAGCAGTGCATGGAAAGCACACCTGCCTCCGGCATTAGATAATTCATTACTGAGAATATAGATTTTTTGATTTCACCTGCATACTGACTGCCGCCGATAATAACCAACTTCTTTTCAAAACTGATTATTATAAAGGCTTCTGAGTTTACCTTATCGGTTTTGGGATTTGCTTTAAAGCCCGGAGCACATATGACGGTAAATCCCGGTTCATGGGTTGCAAGCTCATCTTCTGTTGGAACGATGAAAAGTTGGCGACAGAAAAGATTCTGATAGGCAAACTCATTAATTACTCGAATGGGCAGCCGGTATTTGGGGTCGGCACCTGCAAAACCATCAAATACGAAGATATCACGATTTTGAAGATATGCTAAAAGCCGTTTCAATATACTCTCGAAATGCTCTTCGTCAATAGGCTTATTATTTCCCCACCATATTTTGTCATGAACAGAAGGCTCGTCAACTATAAATTTGTCATTAGGTGAGCGACCTGTATATTTTCCGGTGTAAACGTTGAAGGCACCGCTTGCAGTTAAAAAACCTTCCTCCCTCTCTAACGCCTCTTCAACTAGGCGTGCAACTGATAGATTTTTGTAAACATTTTTAGTGTTATAAAGACCTACGGAAGCTAGTTTATCCATTAGTTAGACCTCCAATTCCTAAAAAAATATAATTAAAGTCTATTATATAACATTTTTAATAACCTTACTAGTGTTTAATTTGCCAAATTCAGCGATAAAACGAGGATAGCTCCATGATATTATAACTTTTGGTGAATTTTACCGAAAGAAACGGTGTACCTGTATACGAAACGAATTGTAATGTTTCCGATAAATATTGCCGACCTGCCCGGAATAGAATATAATAATAAGGAATTCAAATGAAAGGCGGATTTTTTTTGACGGAAAAAAAGGATTCTTTTTTAAAGGGTGCTTTAATCTTAGCGGCTGCAGGATTTGTTGTAAAAGTACTAGGGGCTATGTATCGAATCCCCTTAGCGCGTTTAATAAAAGATGAGGGGATGGGCCTTTATCAAATGGCTTATCCTATATATTTGATATTGCTGTCAATTTCTACTGCGGGTCTTCCTACGGCAATATCTAAAATGGTATCAGAAGATGTGGCACTTGGCAGGTTTAAAAATGCTTATAGAATATTCATAGTTTCTATGGCAGTGCTTGCTGGAGTGGGGATTTGCCTGACCATTGTTTTAGCTTTCGGAGCCGAGTGGTTGGCAGTAGAAGTCTATAAAAATCCCAAAGCTTTTTATCCTATTATAAGCATTGCACCTGCGATATTTTTTGTTTCCATAATGTCGTGCTTCAGAGGGTTTTTTCAAGGCCTGCAAGATATGACGCCATCGGCCATATCTCAAATAGTTGAGCAAATAGGTCGAGTGGTAGCGGTATTTATACTTGCGGATTTACTACTGCCTTACGGAGTGGAATATGCTGCTGCAGGAGCTGCTTTCGGACCGGTGGTAGGAGCGGTTGTAGGTCTTATAGTCCTTGTTATGGTGTATTATAACAGGAAGAGATCCTTGATTAAAAAGGTCCATCTTGATGAAGGCGGAAATTTGGAAAGCTTTGCGCATATCATAAACCGATTATTTTGGTTTGCCGTTCCGATAACACTGGGCGGGCTTATCAGTCCTATTATGAGCATGGCGGATGCGGCCATTGTTAGCAGCCGGCTGCAGGATGCCGGATTTTCCGTCAAGCGTGCAACTGAGCTTTTTGGGCAATTAACGGGTATGGCGGTTCCACTAATAAATTTACCTGTCGTTGTAACTACTGCGCTTTCAGCCAGTTTGGTGCCCGCCATTTCAGAGGCTGTTGTTTTAAAAAACCGGCCGATGGTTGCCGAAAGAGCTGAAACAGGCATGAGAATGAGCGTAATTTTCGGCTTGCCGTCGGCAGTGGGCATGTATGTGTTGGCAAAACCAATAACAATACTGCTTTACAATAATGTTGAGGCTGGAGTTTCATTAGAAATTCTTTCTTGGGGAGTTATATTTTTAGCTCTTACACAAACCACGACAGGAATACTTCAGGGTATAGGCAAAACCATGATTCCGGTAAAAAATATGTTGATTGGTGCCGCTATTAAAATTTCTATTAATTACTTTCTCACGGGGATTCCTTCTATCAATATAAAAGGTGCTGCCCTGGGAACGGTGATAGGTTATTTAGTGCCGTCTATTTTAAATTATACGGCAGTTGTTAGCTGGACCGGTTTAGGCATAGATTTGAATTACATGGTGATTAAACCTGCCTTTGCCGCCGGCCTAATGGGTGTCGGTGTTTACTTGGCCCATGGCAAGTTCATGGCCTTCGGCCTTACACAAAATAAAGCAACGATTTTGGCGATAGCTTTAGGAGCTGCAATATATTCCATAGTCTTGATTGCCATTGGCGGTATTAAGAAAAAGGACTTAGAGCTTTTGCCAGGCGGTCAGCGGCTAGTCATGCTTTTGAGCAAATTTGGAGTTTTTAGGGGGTAAAATTAATTGGCAAAACGTACATTGGATGATTTAGTAGATATAATGGCAAAACTTAGGGGAAATCCAGGTTGTCCTTGGGACAAGTCCCAAACACACGAAACGCTTAAGCCTTTTCTTATTGAAGAAGCCTATGAAGTAATAGATGCTATTGATAGAAATAATAAAGATGATCTTATTGAAGAACTCGGCGATCTTCTACTGCAAATAGTTTTTCACAGCCGTCTAGCTCAGGAAAGAGGAGATTTTGATATAGGCGATGTTATCAACGGTGTTTGCAACAAGATGGTCCGACGGCATCCACATATCTTTGGAGATATTACGGTGGAGGGAACAGAGGAGGTTCTGAAAAATTGGGAAGAAATAAAGCGTGAAGAAAAGGATATGAAGACCGAAGCCCAGAGTATGATGAATCTTCCTAAAACCCTTCCAGCCCTGATGAAGGCCTTCAAGGTCCAGGAGAAAGCTGCCAGAGTAGGTTTTGACTGGGATGATGTAAAGGGCGCATTTGATAAGGTTTATGAGGAATTAGAAGAACTTAAAGAGGTATATAATACCGGAAATAGTGACAAAATAAGAGAAGAAATGGGAGACTTAATTTTTGCTTGTGTAAATGTGGCTCGATTTTTAGAAGTAGAACCGGAGCTTGCTGTAAATGATGCTGTAAAAAAATTTATACGCAGGTTTGATTTTGTTGAAACAGAGGCGGCAAAATCCGACAAGAGTTTACAGGAAATGAATTTACAGGAAATGGATGCATTGTGGGAGCAAAGCAAAAATCAAGAAAAAAAATCGTAAATTTCCTTTAGAAAGAAGGATTTTGTCAATAAGTGAAGAATATCCAATATGTAATTAATTAACATCAGGGAGGGAATCTAGTGAACAAAGCCGAACTAATTACTGCGATGGCCGAAAAGAGTGGATTAACGAAGAAGGATTCTGAGAAAGCCCTTAATGCCTTCATCGAATCAGTCGAAGAAGCTCTCATGAAAAGGGACAAAGTCCAATTAGTTGGATTTGGAACATTTGAAGTCAGAGAGAGGAGTTCAAGGAAGGGTCGTAATCCTCAAACCGGCGAAGAAATTGATATACCCGCAGCCAGTATTCCAGCTTTTAAGGCGGGTAAAGCTTTGAAAGACAGCATTAATAACTAAAAGTATCCCTTTAAAAAAGTAGGCCTGTACAGGCCTGCTTTTTTTATGTCCCAGAAGGGATTATTTATTTTTTAAATAACCATACTAAAGATATAAAGTAAACCGAAATTTTCAATATACAAAAAGGTACAATATAAATACACAAGAAAACCATGGAAATTAAAAATTTCAAGGAGGTTTTATATGTATAAGAAGCGGATGGTTCTGGCGATGGTATTGGTATTGCTTGTAATCTATACCGGAGGCTGTGCTAAGAAACCCGGCTCTAGTAAAAAACCTGCTGCACCTAAAATTCCTGACAAAATAAGCCGTGGAGAGGGGAAAGAACCTTTACTTAGAGTATATGATATTCAGAGCAAAAGTGTTAAGGAGATGAAATTGGAGGATTATGTGGCAGGTGTAGTAGCAGGTGAAATGGAAAATTATTGGCCCATAGAGGCCCTTGCTGCTCAAGCTATTTTAGCTAGAACTTATGTACTTGAATTTATATCGGACAAGGGCGGTTCAAAATATGGCAATGCCGATATTTCCACAGATTTTGAAGAAGCACAGGCATGGAATCCTGAAAATATAAACGACAGAGTAATAAAGGCCGTAAATATGACGCGAGGTGAGGTGGCCACATATAAAGGTGATTATATCAAGGCATGGTTTCACTCCCATGCAGGAGGACTTACTGCTACTGCTAAAGAGGGCTTGAATTTCAAAGAGGCCGAGCCACCGTATATAAAAGTGACAAAATCACCGGATTCCGATGTAGGGCCCATAGGCAAAAGAACTTGGTCAGCCTCGTTTTCAAAAGACAAAGTAAGCTCCGCAATCAGAGATAAACTGGGTTTAGAAACCGGGCCCATCAACAGTGTTAGCGTGGCTAAGCGAGGACCTTCTGGCAGGGCAACATATCTTAAGATAGGAAATGCTACGGTATCGGCTCCGGAACTGCGCATTGCTCTTGGGAGCATGGATATGAGGTCGACTCTTTTAACAAGCTTCAAGGCGGAAGGAGACAATGTGTTTATGGCAGGCAAAGGTTTTGGCCATGGCGTAGGTTTATCCCAATGGGGTGCAAATGTTATGGCCAAACAGGGGAAAAAGCCTGAGGAGATAATACAATATTATTTTAAAGACATAAATATTGTAAAACTGTGGAAATAACATATTTTTAAACCCTCTCGAATAAAATTAATGGAAGAACTTAATAAAAGGGAGGGTTTTTATCGTGGAAGAGAAGACTCGTCACAAAATAGTGTTGACAAATAGAGAGTCACTGGATATTGATGGTGTAATTAATGTCGAAAAATTTACCGATGAAGATATAATGCTGGAAACCGACCAAGGGATGCTTAACATCAAAGGTGAAAAGATGTATATGAAACAACTTAATTTAGATGCCGGTATAATTGCTATAGAAGGCTTGGTTAAGTCTATGACTTATCATGAGGGTTCTACTTCCGGCCAAAAAGATAAAAGTTTGCTCAGCCGTTTATTAAAATAAAGTCGGCAGGGGATGATTTAATTGAGCCTTTGGGAGATAAGACCACAAGTCATACTCATGATGACTTCGTTAATTATAGGACTAGTTACAGGACTATTATTTGATATATATCGGCGAATAAGAAATTTGCTTTCCCCCGGACGTTATCTTACGGTCTTCGGGGATTTGTGTTTTTGGGCAATCATAACAATTATTACGTTTACATCACTTTTAAATGTAAGTTCAGGCCAAGTCCGCGGATACATTTTTTTGGGCATTGTGGCAGGATTGTCTTTTTATCTTCATTTTATAAGTCGATATGTAATTTATTTTTTTGTTGAATTAGATATTTTGGCAAGCATAATCTTTCGAAAGATGTTATCATCTATAAATAGAATATATAAATGCAAGCTTTTCCGAATTGTCGGCAGGATATACTCAGATGCTAGGCGAATTTTTTTAAAAACAAAGCGGAAATAATGCAGGACTTTGGGAATTTTCATCGAAGTGTAAATATAAGAATAGTTGGAAGGTTTGATGAGCATGAAAGGCAAAAAGAAATTCAAAATCCGTCACTTACTATTCTTGCTTTTTTTAATATATGTTACATCTACCTTAGTAATGCAACAGTGTAAAATTGCTAAGTTAGCACAGCAGGAAACGCAGCTAAAAGCCAGAATGAAAGAGGTGACAGAGCAAAGAAAAGAGCTTGAAGAGGAGATAAGCCTTCTACATACCGACGAGTATATTGAAAGAGTTGCTCGTGACGAGTTAGGACTAGTAAAACCTGGAGAATACATATATAAAGGTGTTGAAAATCCAAAAGAATGAGTTTTTTTATTGACGAATTTGAAAAGTTAAAGTATAATTGACAGTATCGAAGAGATTCAAAGGAGGAATTTTTTAAGTATGCCTGTTGAGGTAGGCCAAATCTTAGAGGGAAGAGTAACGGGGATTACTAAATTTGGGGCTTTTGTGGAAATTTCTGAGGGGATTACTGGACTTGTCCATATTTCTGAGGTAGCTGATAGTTTTGTAAAGGATGTCAATGATTTTCTAAAAGAAAATGACATCGTAAAGGTAAAGGTTATATCAATTTCTTCAGATGGAAAAGTCAGTCTTTCGATTCGCAAGACCAAGGAAACTTCTAATAACAGTTATAGAAAGCCTAAGCAGAATGATCTTAGTTTTGAGGATAAGCTGTCTAAATTTTTAAAGGACAGCGAGGAGAGACTTCTTGATATTAAGAAGAACAATGAAGCTAAACGCGGTTCAGGGTCATATGGAAGAAGGAAAATATTATAAATGAATTTATTTTAAGTCATATTTTTAAAAGAAAAACTATCCAGGGGTTATTCCCTGGATTTTAAATTTCTTAAGGGGAAGTTAAATTATGAGAGATGCAGTGATAGATTTAGGTTCCAATTCAATAAGGCTTTTGGTAGCAGATGTGGTGAACGGTTCTGTGGTTCCTGTGCATCGGGAGCTTGCAACAACACGCTTGGGTCGCGGAGTTATCCAAAACCAACGGCTTGATGAGAAATCAATGATTGATACCTTATCAGTTCTTATATATTTTCAAAATAAGGCAAAATCCCTACAGAGTGAAAGGATTCTGGCTTTTGGCACAAGTGCCCTTCGCGAAGCAAAGAACAGCAATGATTTTTTAAACAGTGCAAAACAGATTGGCCTTAATATTAAGATTCTATCAGGTCAAGAAGAGGCTCTTTTATCCTTTCTAGGGGCAAAAGCAGGCATTAAGCAGCATGGGATGACTTTGGTTGTAGATATCGGAGGAAATTCAACAGAGCTGATTTTAGGCGAGAGCAAGATAGAAAAAAGTGAAAGCTTGCCAATAGGTGCAGTGCGTTGGACTCAAAGGTATTTTAAATCCGACCCGCCGGGTTTTGATGATGTTGTTGAAGCTCATAGTGCCATTAGCCGACTTTTGGGCGGCTTTGCCGGATATTTTAATCAATTTCATATGAATCATGTTATTACAACTATAGGAGTTGGGGGAACATTAACAACACTTTCGGCTATGGCGCAGGAGCTTGAAATTTATGATATAAAAAAGGTACACGGTTACATACTTAATAAGAGGACTGTGGATGATATTTTTTCAAAATTATTATCTCTGACAGCGGATGAAAGATGCAAGCTTAAAGGTCTTCAGCCACAGCGGGCCGATATTATTACGGCCGGGGTTTTAATCGCCAAGACTATAATGGAGGACCTTCATATTACCCAAATTATAACGAGCGAAACAGATATAATGGAAGGCTATCTACTAAAAAATCTTTGCGATAATTAATTGACATAGTTGAAAAAATATGGTATCATAATAAACTGCATAATCGTAAGCAAAAACTATGCCAATATTTATTTTTCTATATAATTGTATAATGTTTCCTGTTTTAGGAGATAGTATAATAGATATTTTTGCCTAAAACCAAAAGCAAGATAGTGTTACAGCTTTTGGCTATTTTTACTTATAAAAAAGGGGTGAGGGAAACTTGGTTAAGCCTATTTCCATAGGTGATCGCACCCGATGGAGCTATTCAAAAATCAATGAAGTTATGGAGATGCCTGATTTAATTGAAATTCAAAGGGATTCATATCAATGGTTCCTCGATGAAGGTCTTGGAGAGGTTTTTCGAGACATTTCACCTATTGAAGATTTTACAGGCAATCTAGTATTGGAATTTATTGATCACAAACTTGAAACTACCCCAAAATACTCAGAAGATGAGTGCCGGGAAAGAGATGTAACTTATGCCGTTCCTCTCAAGGTTAAAGTTCGGCTGATAAACAAAGAAACCGGCGAAGTGAAGGAACAAGAGGTTTTTATGGGGGATTTTCCCCTTATGACCGAAAACGGCACATTTATTATTAATGGTGCGGAACGTGTCATTGTAAGTCAGCTTGTTCGTTCCCCGGGGGTCTATTTTAGCAGTCAGCGGGATAAAAACGGTCGAGAGCTATTTTCCGGAACCATAATCCCGAACAGAGGGGCATGGCTTGAACTGGAAATGGACTCCAATGAAGTCTTGTATGTCCGTGTCGACAGGACTCGCAAAATGCCTGTTACTGTATTACTCAGGGCTTTAGGGTATGGAACTAACGCCCAGATATTGGAGCTCATGGGGGAAGATGAAAAAATCTTGCGCACATTTGAAAAGGATAATACAGAAAATCAGAACGAAGCCCTTATCGAAATTTATAAAAGACTTCGACCGGGTGAACCACCTACGGTTGAAAATGCCAGATCACTGCTTGAGTCACTGTTTTTTGATTCAAAACGATATGACTTGGCGCATGTGGGCCGATATAAGTTTAATAAAAAACTGCGGCTAAGGGATCGCATCATAGGTAAAATAAGTGCTGAAAATGTGGAAAACCCTGAAACGGGTGAAATCATCCTTAAAAAAGGTGATAAGATTAGCCGCAAGACGGCAGAATTGCTTGAATCCCTCAAAATTAAAGAACTAAAAGTAGAAATACCCCCAGACCGGTCGGAATCCAGAATGCAGGGCGAATATCATCCTAAGGTTGTCAAGATAGTCAGCAATGGGTATTCCCAAGAACCGGGCCCTGAAGGGAATAGGACGGAAAAGCATATAACAGTTGAGGATATTATAGCTTCTGTGAATTATTTTGTAAATCTTCCTCATAAGATTGGAAGCATTGATGATATTGATCACTTGGGCAATCGGCGCCTGCGTTCGGTAGGCGAACTTTTGCAAAATCAATTCCGTATTGGCCTTGCAAGGATGGAGAGAGTAGTCAAGGAACGCATGACTATCCAAGACGTGGATACTATTACACCTCAAGGCCTCATAAACATACGACCTGTAGTTGCTTCTATCAAAGAGTTTTTTGGCAGCAGCCAGCTTTCTCAGTTCATGGATCAGACAAACCCTCTTGCGGAATTGACGCACAAGCGTAGGCTTAGCGCACTGGGACCAGGGGGATTAAGCAGGGACAGAGCGGGCTTTGAAGTCCGTGACGTTCACCATTCTCACTATGGGCGTATGTGTCCTATAGAAACTCCTGAAGGTCCTAATATCGGTTTAATCGGTTCCTTAAGTACATATGCCAGGGTAAATAAGTATGGATTTATCGAAACCCCTTATCGCAGAGTTGATAAGGAACGGTGTGTGGTTACTGATGAAATCGATTATCTTACCGCAGATGAAGAGGATGCGTTTATAATAGCACAAGCTAATGCCCCCCTGGATGAAGAGGGAAGATTTGTGCAAAAAAGAATTGTTGCAAGGTATGCGGATGAAACAATTGTGGTTCCTGCCGAAGATGTGGATTACATGGACGTGTCTCCGAAACAGCTGGTATCAGTGGCAACTGCGCTGATTCCTTTTCTTGAGCATGATGATGCCAACCGTGCTCTGATGGGTTCTAACATGCAGCGGCAGGCAGTTCCGCTGTTGATAACTGAGGCACCGTTTGTAGGTACAGGTATTGAGCATAAGGTTGCCATGGATTCCGGTGTAATGATTCTCGCACGAAACAGCGGTGTTGTGGAAAGGGTTACAGGCCGGGAAATTGTGGTGCGTCGAGATAGTGACGGCAGCTTGGATGTGTACAAAGTTCATAAATTCATAAGATCCAACCAGGGAACTTGCATCAACCAAAGGCCAATTGTAAAAAAAGGCGAAAGAGTGGCAAAAGGACAGCCTATAGCAGACGGTCCATCTACCGATCATGGCGAACTGGCCTTAGGTCGCAACGTTTTGGTAGCATTTATGCCTTGGGAAGGCTACAATTATGAAGACGCCATATTACTTTCTGAACGGCTTGTAAAAGATGATGTATTTACTTCAATTCACATAGAGCAGTATGAAGCCGAAGCCCGCGACACTAAATTGGGCCCTGAGGAGATTACAAGGGACATTCCCAATGTTGGTGAAGACGCCTTAAAGGATTTGGATGATCGGGGAATCATCAGGATTGGCGCAGAAGTCCAAGCAGGTGATATTCTAGTAGGCAAAGTTACCCCTAAGGGTGAAACCGAACTTACTGCCGAAGAGCGATTACTTAGGGCTATTTTTGGGGAAAAGGCTCGAGAAGTAAGGGATACCTCACTTAGGGTTCCTCACGGGGAATACGGTATTGTAGTTGATGTAAAAATATTTACCCGTGAAAATAATGACGAGCTTTCTCCCGGCGTAAATGAACTGGTAAGGGTCTATATAGCACAGAAGAGGAAAATATCCGAAGGTGATAAGATGGCGGGCCGCCATGGTAATAAAGGTGTTATTTCGCGAATTATGCCTGCAGAGGATATGCCTTTCTTGCCTGACGGGACTCCCGTAGATATAGTCCTAAATCCGCTTGGCGTTCCTTCACGCATGAACATCGGTCAGGTGCTGGAAACTCATTTAGGGTGGGCAGCCAAAGCCCTTGGTTGGTATGTAGCTACACCGGTATTTGATGGCGCTGAAGAAAGCGAGATACTAAGTACGCTTAAAAAAGCCAATGTCTCAGAAGACGGCAAAGTTGAGCTGCGGGATGGTCGGACAGGTATCCCGTTTGATCGCCGGGTGACGGTGGGTTATATGTATATGCTCAAATTAGCTCACCTGGTCGATGATAAAATTCATGCTCGCTCTACAGGCCCTTACTCCCTGGTTACTCAGCAGCCACTGGGAGGTAAAGCTCAGTTTGGCGGTCAGAGATTTGGAGAAATGGAAGTATGGGCATTGGAAGCTTATGGTGCCAGCTATACTTTGCAGGAGATGCTCACGGTAAAGTCTGACGATGTTCTAGGCCGCGTAAAAACATATGAGGCTATAGTTAAAGGAGAAAACGTGCCTGAACCGGGGATACCCGAATCGTTTAAGGTTTTAATAAAAGAGCTTCAATCCTTGGCCCTTGATGTAAAGATTTTGTCTGAAGATGCAGGAGAAATACAAATCAAGGAAGACGATGACGAAGATGAAGAAGAAACGCCTCTAGAGGTAAACTTAGAGGGCTTGGAGGCTGAAGAAAAGCCTGGCAGAAATAAAGGCAATGATAAAGACTCAGACTCGGACGATGCAGATGAAAGTGATGAAGATGACATTATTTATAATGATTATGATGACAAAGAAGAGGATATAGATATAGATGACGAAGATATAGACTTAGCAGATATTGAAGAAGAATTGGTTGACCTTGATGAAGTGGATAAAGATGTAGATGAAGAAGAATTAGATAATATTTAAAGCCCCAACCAAGTTGTGAAGGGAGAGAAACACTTGCTGGAACTCAATTATTTTGATTCCATAAAGATCGGTCTTGCTTCACCGGAACAGATAAGAGAATGGTCCAAAGGAGAGGTAAAAAAACCAGAAACTATTAATTATAGGACTCTTAAACCGGAGAAGCAGGGATTGTTCTGTGAACGTATATTTGGCCCTGTAAAGGATTGGGAGTGTCATTGTGGTAAATACAAAAGGGTAAGATATAAAGGTGTTATATGTGACCGCTGCGGAGTTGAAGTTACAAAATCTAAAGTGCGCCGTGAAAGAATGGGTCATATTGAGCTGGCAGCCCCTGTTTCCCATATATGGTTTTTAAAGGGAATACCCAGTCGCATTGGCTTAATTCTCGATATGTCGCCACGGTCTCTAGAAAAGGTAATATATTTTGCTTCTTATGTAGTAATTGATGCTGGCGATACTCCCTTGATGAAAAAGCAATTATTAAATGAAAGAGAATACCGAGAATATCGCGATAAATACGGGAATGCTTTTAAAGCCGGAATGGGAGCCGAATCTGTCAAAGAACTTTTGGCTGAAATAGATTGTGAGAAATTATCAAAAGAGCTCAGGAGAGAATTAAAGGATGCTACAGGTCAAAAGAGGATAAGAATTCTCAGACGGCTAGAAGTTGTAGAGGCTTTTAGGAAATCAAAAAATAAACCTGAGTGGATGATTTTAGAAGTTATTCCGGTAATTCCGCCTGACCTTAGACCGATGGTGCAGTTAGACGGCGGACGTTTTGCAACATCAGATCTTAATGACTTGTATCGAAGGGTTATTAATAGGAATAACCGTCTAAAAAGACTTTTAGATTTGGGAGCACCGGACATCATAGTAAGAAATGAAAAGCGAATGCTCCAGGAGGCTGTGGATGCCCTTATTGATAATGGCCGGCGGGGCCGTCCAGTTACCGGTCCGGGCAATAGGCCGCTTAAATCTTTAAGTGATATGCTAAAAGGTAAGCAAGGCCGGTTTCGACAAAACCTGCTGGGTAAGCGTGTTGACTATTCCGGGCGTTCGGTTATTGTGGTCGGCCCAGAACTTAAACTATATCAATGTGGTTTACCCAAGGAAATGGCATTGGAGCTATTTAAACCCTTTGTCATGAAAAAATTGGTATCAGAAGGGCATGCACATAATATAAAAAGTGCAAAACGCATGGTAGAGCGGGTAAGACCTGAAGTTTGGGATGTACTTGAAGATATTATCAAAGAGCATCCGGTACTTTTAAACAGGGCTCCTACATTGCACCGCTTGGGCATTCAGGCTTTTGAGCCTATACTAGTAGAAGGTCGGGCCATCCAGATACATCCTCTGGTTTGTACCGCATACAATGCAGATTTTGACGGCGACCAGATGGCCGTCCACTTACCGCTTTCAGCGGAAGCTCAGGCTGAAGCAAGGGTTTTAATGCTATCAATAAATAATATATTAAAACCGCAGGATGGAAAGCCGGTCGTTACTCCGACTCAAGATATGGTTCTAGGTTCATACTACTTAACGATAGAAAGGCCTGGCGAAAAGGGTGAAGGAAAATATTTTTCCTGCCCTGAAGAAGCAGTATTGGCTTATGAAATGGGAGAAGTAGGCCTTCATGCGCCTATTAATGTTAGAATAAAAAGGAATATTGACGGCCGAGAACGTCACAAAATTATAAAGACCACACCGGGGCGCTTGATATTTAATGAGGGCATACCCCAAGATTTAGGATATGTAGACAGAACGAAGGAAGAAAATCTATTCGAGCTGGAACTAAACAGCTTAGTTGACAAGAGTAAGCTAGGAGATATCATTGAACGGTGCTATCGATTACATGGAACTACTGTTACGGCTCAAGTTTTGGATAAGATAAAGAAAAAAGGTTTTGATTATGCGACAAAGGCCGGAATAACCATCGGCATTACCGATATAGAAGTTCCTGAAGAAAAGGAGAAAATCCTATCCGAGGCCGATGAAAAGGTTGACCAAGTGGAACTTTTATATAGGAGGGGACTTATTTCTGATGAAGAAAGGTATGAGAATACCTTATCTATTTGGACTGCTGCAACCGAAAAAATTACCGATGCACTGATGGATTCCCTTGACCACTTCAATTCACTGTATATGATGGCAAATTCCGGAGCAAGGGGTAATAAACAGCAGATAAGACAGCTTGCAGGTATGAGGGGTCTTATGGCTGATCCGTCAGGCAGGATTATCGACCTACCTATCAAAGCTAATTTTAGAGAAGGCCTTACTGTGTTGGAATACTTTATATCAACACATGGTGCAAGGAAGGGTTTGGCTGATACAGCTCTTCGAACTGCCGACTCCGGATATTTGACACGGCGATTGGTGGATGTGAGCCAAGATGTTATAGTAAGAGATGTAGATTGCGGTACAACTGATGGTATAACAGTAAAAGCAATCAAAGATGGCAGCGGGATCATCGAAGACCTTAAAGAACGAATTGAAGGGCGATTTGCATTAGAAGACATCAAGGATCCTGAAACAGGTGAAATTATAGTACATGCAGACGAGCTCATAACCGAAGCCATGGCCAACCGCATTGTGAAAGCAGGCATGAAGGAAGTTAAAATCCGTTCGGTGCTTACATGCAGAACACGACACGGGGTATGCGTAAAATGTTATGGTAAAAACATGGCAACGGGCAAACCTGTGGATATAGGCGAATCTGTAGGTATTATAGCGGCTCAGTCCATAGGCGAGCCGGGCACACAGCTTACCATGAGAACATTCCATACTGGAGGAATAGCCGGTCAAGACATCACACAGGGTCTTCCTAGGGTCGAAGAGTTATTTGAAGCTCGCAAACCAAAAGGCCAGGCAGTAATTACTGAGGTCGGCGGCACAGCTAAGATTGTTGAGAGTAAAAAGAAAAGGGAAGTAGAAATTACAACTCCCACAGGTGAAACAAAAACTTATCAAGTTCCTTACGGAGCAAGACTAACCGTGGAGAATGGTACTGTGGTAGAAGCCGGCGATGAACTGTGCGAGGGTTCGGTAAACCCGCATGATATTTTGAAGATAAAAGGCATAAGGGGAGTGCAAACTTATTTACTTCAAGAAGTGCTGAAAGTTTACAGGCTTCAAGGTGTTGATATCAATGATAAGCATATAGAAGTAATCATCCGCCAGATGCTTAGAAAAATTAAAGTAGAAAAACCGGGTGATACTGAACTGCTTCCCGGCGAGTTAATAGATGTGTTCGAATTTGAGGAGTTAAACAACGAAATGATTCTTGCAGGTAAAGCCCCGGCCGAGGGTAAGAGGGTGCTCTTAGGTATCACCAAAGCATCTCTTGCTACTGATTCCTTCTTATCTGCTGCTTCTTTTCAGGAAACCACAAGGGTACTTACTGATGCGGCAATTAAAGGAAAAATAGATCCACTTTTAGGTTTAAAGGAAAATGTAATTATCGGCAAACTCATACCGGCAGGAACGGGGATGGGCTGTTACAGGAATATAAAGATTCATACCCCGGATGAAAAAGTGGAAAAAGAAATGAGTAAAGATGAAAGCTCACTTATTGACAGTCAAAACCTATGATGGTAGAATATATGAGTGTGTCTTTCAGCTCTCTTTATAAATAAAGGGGGAGGGCGAGAAAATGCTTGATAAATTAAAAAAGGCCTCCAAAAAAACCATAGGTACCAAACAAACCTTAAAAGCTATCGAAAAGGATCAGGTTTGTATGGTTTTCATAGCTGAAGATGCTGAAGAGCATGTAGTGTCTGAACTAAAAAGGATATGCAAAGAAAAAGGCATCGAAGTTATAGCTGTGAATACTATGAAAGAATTGGGGGATGCCTGTGGAATTCAGGTAGGGGCAGCCTCTGCTGCAATCTTAAATTCATAGCATTGCTTTTAAGATGCCCCTATAGGGGCATCTTTTTAATGCATATATATATTTTTGCTTATTTATTAATTCAATTACATGGAAGGAGGTGCCAAATTGCCAACTATAAATCAATTGGTAAAGCAGGGAAGAAAGAAAGTAGAGTACAAATCTACGGCTCCGGCCCTTAAAGGCTCACCCCAGAAACGAGGAGTATGTACCGTTGTTAAGACGACTACACCGAAAAAACCTAATTCTGCTTTAAGAAAAATTGCTAGGGTGAGGCTTACCAATGGCATTGAAGTTACAGCATACATTCCGGGCATTGGTCATAATTTACAGGAGCACTCGGTAGTGTTACTTCGAGGAGGTAGGGTCAAGGACCTTCCCGGTGTCAGATATCATATTATCCGAGGAGCTTTGGATGCTGCCGGTGTGGCAGATCGCAAGCAGGGCAGGTCCCTTTATGGTGCCAAAAAGCCTAAGAAAAAATAGTTAAAGGAGGGATATAATGCCAAGACGTGGTCATGTATTTCGAAGACCAGTTGAAGAAGACCCGATATATGGCGATATACTGGTAACGAAACTTATTAACAAAGTCATGTATGATGGAAAAAAAGGCGTGGCTCAGAAGAACTGCTATGAGGCTTTTGAGATTATAAGGCAAAAAACTGGCAAGGATCCTATAGAAGTTTTTCAGGAAGCCATGAAAAATGTTATGCCTGTTCTTGAAGTTAGACCTAGAAGGGTTGGCGGAGCTACCTACCAAGTTCCTTCAGATGTCCGACAGGAAAGAAGATTGACACTTGGAGTGCGATGGTTGGTGGATTATGCTAGAAAACGCAGTGAAAGGACCATGGCAGAAAGATTAGCCGGAGAGATTATGGATGCGGCTAATAACATGGGTGGAGCAGTTAAGAAAAAGGAAGAAACCCACAAGATGGCCGAAGCCAACAAAGCCTTTGCACATTACAGATGGTAGCCAGCCGTTGAACAGTAAAGACTTGGCATAAGAAAGGAGTGTAAGATTGTGCCTAGGCAAGTTACATTAGAAAAGATAAGAAATATAGGTATTATGGCACATATAGACGCCGGTAAAACTACGACAACTGAAAGAATACTCTTTTATACCGGCAAGGTTCATAAAATGGGAGAAACTCACGAGGGATCAGCCGTAATGGACTGGATGGAGCAAGAGCAGGAAAGAGGAATTACCATAACATCGGCTGCTACAACGTGTTATTGGAAAGGTCATCGTATAAATATTATCGATACGCCAGGGCACGTGGACTTTACGGTGGAAGTTGAAAGGTCTTTGCGAGTTCTCGACGGTGCAGTAGCTGTTTTTTGTGCAAAAGGTGGCGTAGAGCCTCAATCTGAAACTGTATGGCGCCAAGCCGATAAATACAAGGTTCCGAGAATTGCCTATATAAATAAAATGGATATTGTCGGAGCAGATTTTGAAAATGTTATATCTATGATGAAAGAAAGATTGGGAGCCAATCCAGTTCCTATACAGATACCCATAGGCAGTGAGGAAAATTTTAGAGGCATTGTCGATTTAGTTCATCAAAAGGCTTATATATTTAAAAATGATATGGGTACTGAAATAGAAGAAGAAGATATACCGGAAGATATCCGCGACAAGGCCATGCATTACCGAGAGAAAATGCTGGAAGCCCTATCGGATGTTGATGATGAAATAATGATGAAGTATCTTGAAGGTGAAGAAATACCTGAAGAAGATGTACGCCGCGCCATAAGAAAAGGTTGTGTAGAGGTTAGATTAACACCGGTGCTCTGCGGTTCTTCTTATAAGAACAAAGGCGTGCAGCAATTATTAGATGCAATAATGTATTATATGCCTTCGCCACTTGATGTTCCGCCGATAAAGGGTATAAATCCTGAAACCGGTGAAGAAGTTGAAAGGCATGCAAGTGATGATGAACCTTTTTCAGCGCTGGCCTTTAAAATTGTCAGTGACCCATATGTAGGAAAGCTGACCTATTTTAGAGTGTATTCCGGCACACTTAAATCCGGATCATATGTATATAATTCTACGAAGAATAAAAAAGAGCGCATAGGGCGAATTCTCTATATGCACGCAAATCACCGCCAAGAAGTTGATGAAGTTATGACCGGCGATATAGTTGCGGCAGTTGGCCTTAAAGATACCGCAACGGGTGATAGTCTTTCCAGCGAAGATCATCCTATAATTTTAGAATCTATGCAATTTCCGGAGCCGGTTATTAGAGTAGCAATTGAACCTAAAACTAAAGCTGACCAAGATAAATTAGGTGTGGCCTTGCAGAAACTTTCAGAAGAGGATCCGACATTTAAAACCTATACTGACCAAGAAACCGGTCAAACCATTATTGCCGGCATGGGAGAACTCCACCTGGAAATAATAGTGGATAGAATGTTAAGAGAGTTCAAGGTTGAAGCAAACGTAGGCCGTCCACAAGTAGCTTATAAAGAAACCATACGCAAGACAGTAAAATCCGAAGGTAAATTTGTAAGACAGTCTGGTGGACGAGGTCAGTATGGACATGTTTGGTTGGAGTTAGAACCTCTAGAACAAGGCAAGGGCTATGAATTTGTCAATAAAATTGTCGGTGGTGTAATTCCCAAGGAGTTTATTCCCGCAGTAGATGCAGGTATACGTGAAGCTCTTACAAGCGGTGTATTGGCCGGATATCCGGTTGTAGACATAAGGGCTACTTTATACGATGGTTCTTACCATGAGGTTGACTCATCGGAAATGGCCTTTAAGATAGCCGGTTCTATGGCTCTTAAAGAAGGTATGAAAAAAGCTTCACCAGTGCTGCTTGAACCGATTATGAAAGTAGAAGTTGTAGTACCGGAAGATTATTTAGGTGATGTTATTGGAGATATAAATGCTCGCAGAGGTCAAATGGAAGGTATGGAACCACGATCGGGTGCTCAGATAGTTAGAGCGTTTGTGCCGCTATCAGAGATGTTTGGATATGCAACTGCTTTAAGATCAAAAACTCAAGGTCGTGGGATATATACCATGCAGTTTTCTCACTATGATGAGGTTCCAAAGAATATAGCAGATACAATAATTAACAAATAAAATTAACAAATAAAAAGAAACAACAATATTAAGGAGGATAAACATGGCAAAGCAGAAATATGAAAGGAAAAAACCCCATGTAAACATAGGGACAATAGGTCACGTAGACCATGGCAAGACAACCCTTACAGCAGCAATAACCAGAGTATTATCAGATGTGGGACTATCAAACTTTGTAGACTACGACAACATCGATAAAGCACCGGAAGAAAGAGAAAGAGGAATAACCATAGCCACATCCCACGTAGAATACGAAACAGACAACCGGCACTATGCCCACGTAGACTGCCCCGGCCACGCCGACTACGTAAAGAACATGATAACCGGAGCAGCCCAGATGGACGGAGCAATACTAGTAGTATCAGCAGCAGACGGCCCAATGCCCCAGACAAGAGAACACATACTGCTTGCC
>MPOT01000022.1 GCA_001896545.1 Tepidanaerobacter sp. EBM-38
AGAAGCCGTTGATTTAATGCTTTTATATAATGATGACCTACGTATTGCCCATAAACTTAAAGAATGGTTTTATGAAATCTGTCAAAGCGATAAATATTCTTACCAATGTAGGGAATTAGCTAAGTGGATTCAAAATGCAGAAAGCTCTGGAATACCAGAGTTTGAAAAATGTGCAGCTACATATAGAAGATGGCATAAGGAAATTAAAAATGCATTTAAATATGGTTATACTAATGGTCCAACTGAAGGTTTCAACAATAAAATCAAGGTATTAAAACGAATATCCTTTGGACTTAAAAACTTTTATAGGTTTCGTAATAGAATACTTCACTGTACAAGCTAAACATTTTAAAAATGAATACCTGTAAGAAGCCTACATTTTAGCTAGGTTTATTAAGTGCACCCTAAAACACATGTAACTCTATCCATCTCAGTCATTATACAAAAATAGGCTTAAAAATAGTAATGGAGCGGGATTGCAAAAAATCCCACCCCAACTATTGACAAAGAGCCATAAAAACCCTCAAACGTAAGAGGGTTGTAGTCTTTAATATGGTGGGCCATCAGGGACTCGAACCCGGGACGCCCTGATTAAGAGTCAGGTGCTCTACCAACTGAGCTAATGGCCCATACATCATAAGGAAATCTATTATTATATGGTGGAGAGGGGTGGATTCGAACCACCGAAGGCGCTGCCAGCAGATTTACAGTCTGCCCCCTTTGGCCAACTCGGGAACCTCTCCAAAATATTTTATGGAGCCGACGATGGGACTCGAACCCGCGACCTGCTGATTACAAATCAGCTGCTCTACCAGCTGAGCTACGTCGGCAAAAATGGTGGGCCCACTAGGACTCGAACCTAGGACCGGCCGGTTATGAGCCGGCTGCTCTAACCAACTGAGCTATGGGCCCAAACGCAATTATTAGTATACAATATTTTTTTTTGGTCGTCAAGGCCATAAGTCCAACTTTTTTAAGATTTTTTAAGGTGTAGTTCTCTTTTAAGTAATTTTACTTACTTCTATTAGCTTATACAAATTAACTTACAGTAATTTTGGTAAAAACTTTTTAATTAAATTTAGTAATTCAAGTCAAGCAAAACGTGTAATCCACAAAAATCAAAGGCTTTTGCCGTAAAATGTAAGTTATACCTTAATAATATATTAAAATGTCAATAGAATTATCGAATTTTGCTATGTCCCAGGAAATTTTTATTCACTACCAAGCTTCATCAATTATTTTTTTGATAAAAAAAATGCTTGCGGCTAATAAACCCATATTTTTGAGGCATTATAATTTGCTCTGTGCTACCTACAAAGAATATCCCATTATCAGATAAGGCATTATAAAATTTTTTATAGAGCTTTTCTTTTGCTTCTTCTGTAAAATATATCATTACATTTCTACACAATATTAAATCACAATTGCTTGGAAATGAATCTTCGAGTAGATTTATAATTTTAAAATCTACTGCTTTTTTTATCTTATCTTTTATAACATAATTATCATTTTCTTTTAGAAAGTTAGTTTTTACCATTTCATCTGGAACGTTAGAAATACTCTTTGATGTATAAACACCAATCTTCGCCTGTTCAACAGCTTCTTTATCTATGTCGCTGGCGATAATATTAACCCTGTTTATAAGTCCCATTTTGTCTAATAGCATGGCTAATGAATATGGCTCTTCACCTGTCGAACATGCCGAACTCCATATTTTTAATGTATTTTTTTTTGATATCAACTCAGGGATAATTTCTTGTTCTAAAACTTGCCATTGTGCAGGATTTCTGAAAAATTCCGACACATTAATGGTAATATAACCTAGAAACTCTTTTAAATGTTGTTCACTTTTTATTAATTGTCTTAAGTACGAATCATAACTTTCATAGCCATGCCTTTTAATAAGAGAGTCAATTCTTCTCTTCATCTGCTTTTCTTTGTAATTAGATAGATCTATGTCACATAATTTTTTTATTTCTGCTATAAACTCATAATAATTCAAATTGAAACCCCCTTGCACATTTTAAATAAATTATACCTAAATTAAACAAAAAAATCCATGATACATTATCAAATGTATCATGGGGGCTAAATGTAAAGGGGGTCTTCGATATTATAATATAACCATAAATACTTTTTTTATGCAAAATAGAAAAAATGCGCGACTAGGTCTCACGCATTTTTTCTGCTATACATACTCGAAATCAAAATTAAGGAATTTTTTAATACTCAAAATATCTCCTGCCTTTAAAAATTTATCGCCTTGACCGGCACATCAAACAAACCTCTTTTAACCTCTGTTGCATCCATGTGTTTTGCATGAAGTCCTTCTGAAATATAGTTACAGGCATCCCAGGGATTTACTCTGTCGCCGCATGTAAAAACGTCAACAGCAGCATACCCCAGTTCAGGCCAGGTATGGATGGTGAGGTGCGATTCAGAAATTATCACTACACCGCTTACTCCTTGAGGACTAAATTTATGAAACGCAACCTCTCTTACCTCAGCTCCTGCTTCTAAAGCTGCTTTGACTAAAATTTCTTCGATTAATCCACTGTTATTCAAAATAGTTGGATCACAATCGTAGATTTCCGCCAATATATGACGGCCTAAGTTTTTCATTTGTCCATCAATACCCCCTCACCATTAATTTAATTTCAATCAAATTAAATTGTAGCAGATTATCAAAGTTTGTCAATAGAATCCTTAAAAATCCTTGACTAAAACACAAGACATAGATTTATCACTGTTTATATATTTATTTCTCGGTATTTCATCCAATGATATGTTTTCCCTTGTATAATTACAGGCCTTTGTTGCAGTTCTTTAAAATTTCTAACACCGACCATTGCCATAATATATTTAATTTCCTTTTCAATTTGTAATATATATTTTTCAAGAGCTGATGGTCCTTTTTTAAGTAATATGTATAAAAAGCATCCAGCAAATGCTGTTGCCTTTGCTCCAAGAGCTAGTGACTTTACTGCATCAAGACCATTTTTAAGTCCTCCGGATGAAATAGTATCAATTTTATCGCCAACAGCATCAATAACTTCTATCAAACTTATTGGAGTAGGTATACCCCAACCTTGCAGATGTTTAAAAGCTTTTGATTTACTTCTTGCATTTTCTATTGCAATAAAATCCGTGCCACCGCTACCACCTATATCTATTATTTTTACGCCATTTTTAGCAAGGGTAACTGCTTCTTCTTTTGCTATTCCGAATCCAACTTCTTTAACTATAACTGGAATATTGATATTGTTAACGATTTCTGCAATATTATCGATGATACCTGTAAAGTTTTTGCGTCCTTCTTTCATCATAATCTCTTGTGGAACATTCAAGTGTAGTTGAAGAGCATTGGCATTTATCATTTCAATAGCTTGATTTGCTTCTTTTAAAGTAGAATCTGCACTCAAATTCGCAAAGATTATACCATCAGGGTTTATTTCTCTTACTATTTTAAAGCTGGCAATACTATTTGGACTCTTTAATGCTATTGTTTGAGACCCTACAGCCATAGCTAAGCCCAATTTTTTTGCAATTTTAGAAAGTTCACGATTAATAGTTTCACCTTCTTTTGTGCCGCCTGTCATAGCATTTATAATTATTGGGCTTGTAAGCTTGATGCTCTGCAAATTTGTTGAAAGGTCGATATCATTTATATTTATTTCAGATAAACAATTATGCAATAGTTTAATATCATCGAAGGCATTTCTTTTTAATTTTTTTTCTAGAAACATACTGTATTTAATATGTTCCTTCTTCCTTAGTTTTCTTTTTGTTTCGCTCATGTAACCAAACTCCTTGTACATAAAATTTAGGGCGATTCCGCCCCAAATAAATAAGATATTTTATTTTTCATCAAAAAGATCTCCAACCATTTCACCGATTGTTATACCATTTTCTTTGGGCTTTTCATACATCTGGATATTACCCTGATTTTCTTTATATTGCGCCTCTTTTATACTAAGGCTCATCCGTTTTCCCTTTGTATCTACATCTAAAATCTTTACTTTTACACTATCCCCTTCCTTTAAAACATCTTCAGGGTTAGCTATATGCTCTTGAGATATTTGTGAAATGTGAACAAGGCCTTCTACTCCAGGTGCGACCTCTACAAAAGCACCAAAATTTACCAGTTTAACAATCTTGCCTTCGACAATAGAACCAATTGTATATTTTTCATCTAATTCGTCCCATGGATTAGGCATGATTTGTTTTAAACCAAGAGAAATACGCCCACGCTCCTTATCTACTTTTAGGACTAAAACTTCCACTTCTTGTTCTTCTTTTACTATTTCAGAAGGATGCTTAATTTTTTGCCATGCTAAATCCGAAATATGTATTAGCCCATCAACACCACCAATATCTACAAAAGCACCAAAATCAGTTAATCTCTTTACTACACCTTTAATAATTTGACCTTCTTCAATATTGGCCCAGGTTTTTTCTTTTAGTTCCTCTCTTTCTTTTTCAAGTATATATTTGTGGGATAATACTATACGATTTTTCTTACGATCTAATTCAAGAATATGCAATTTTAATTTCTGACCTACAAATACGTTCAAATCAGGGACATACCTTAAATCCAGGTGTGAAGCAGGAATAAATCCCTTAATACCGTTGATATCTACTAGAACCCCGCCTTTTACAACTTCAGTTACAACTCCTTCTAAATCACCTTGATTGTTGTAAATATCTTCCATATAATTCCATGCATTAATAATATCTGCTTTTTTCTTTGAAAGAATAACATTTCCATCCTCGTCTTCTAATTTCATAATATAAACCTGTATTTTATCTCCAACTTTTATAATGTCTTCCGGAGATTCGAAATCTATATTTGAAAGTTCATTTATTGGAATTACGCCATCAGATTTATATCCTATGTTCACTAAAACTTCATTACTGTCAACTTTAACTACAGTCCCTTCTACAATTGTATCTTCTTTCAAATCGGTAAAAGTATTTTCGTAATTTAGTTCACCTTCTTCCTCTTTTTTTACTGTTTCTTGATTGCTCATTTCTTTGTTGAGTTCATCCATCTTAGAAATAACCTCCTTTATAATCCAATCAGGTGTAGAAGCTCCTGCAGTAATACCAACTTTATCAGTATGTTTGAACCAGCCTTTTTTAAGTTCTGCCGCTGTTTCAATATGATAAACATTCGCTCCTGCATCCTGACAAACCTGAGCTAATTTTTTAGTATTAGAGCTGTTTTTACCTCCGATTACCAGCATTATATCAACGCTGTGGGCTAAATCAGCAGCGGCTTCTTGTCTTTGCTGAGTAGCTTTACATCTTGTGTTACTAAAAATTTCAATATCTAGCTTTGAGCGTAATACACTCATTATTTTTTCTATATTTTCCTTTGTTTGTGTAGTCTGAACAATTATACCCACCTTCTTATTCGTATAAAAGTTTTTTGCTTCTTCAGCATTTTCTATTACTTTTACATCACCATTACAATAACCTTTAATACCTTCAACTTCTGGATGATTATGATCACCTATAATAATAACAAGATACCCTCTATTTGAAATATCCTGAGCTAACTTATGGACTCGCTTTACATGAGGACATGTACAATCAATGATATTCACTGGTCTTGACTCCAATTGTTTCGTCAAATTAGGTTCTACTCCGTGAGTTCTTATTATTACATTACCTTCTTTAATATCTGACAAATCTGCAGCTATTATTCCTGAGCATTTTAATCTTTCTACTACCTGAGGATTGTGAATTAGAGGACCAAGGGTAAAGGCCTTCTCTTTTTTTCTGATTAAATTTTCAACTATTTCCATGGCTCTTTTAACACCAAAACAAAATCCCGAGTAGTCGGCAATCATTATCTCCAAATTATTTCACTTCCTAATTATAAAGTTATAAAATATTATTAAAGTCTAAACATGCTGGATTCTAGTAGTAAATAACCAGCTTTAGTTCAATTCTATAAAGACGCTTATAATTCCTGCTATTTGACAAAAATTATGATGGCATAGACATAAGTTTTGACACTTCAGCAAAAATAGCATTACTAATCTCTTTTAGTTCTTGTGAATTCATTTTTTCGCCTTTTTTATGATATGCATCAAATTTTGTTGGTTTGCCAAATATTACATCAATAGTCGAAAACCACTTATAGTTACCCTTTATTGCAACAGGTACCAAAGCTACATCTTCACTTTTAGCAGCTAACAAAGCAACTCCTGGTTCCGGATCTTGCAACCTTCCATCTTTACTTCGAGTACCTTCAGGAAAGATACCTAGTACTTGCTTTTTATTCAAAACCTCAAGAGCCTTTTTAATAGCTTTTCTATCAGGCATTCCACGTTTTACAGGAAATGCATTTAGGTTCTTAATGACAAATCCCATAATAGGATTTTTAAATAATTCTTCTTTTGCCATAAAAAAAATCGGTCTTCGTAAAAGGCAACCTATAATTACCGGATCCCACATGCTTTTATGATTAGAATATACAATTACTGCTCCTTCATTAGGAAAATTATCAATGCCATATAATCGAATTTTAAACAATATGTGAATAACTATATTGCAGATAAATTTTACAATATTATAAAACAAAGCCCTCCCCCTTTTTTATATAATCTAATATTTCGTTTACGACTTCGATTATAGTTTTTGCTGTGGTATCAATAACGACTGCATCTTTGGCTACTGTTAAAGGCGAAACATCCCTATGTTTATCTTGATAGTCTCTCTGAATTATATCTTTTTCTATTTGTTGTAAAGTAACCTTACGTCCCTCTCTTATAAGTTCTTTATACCTTCTAGCAGCCCTTTCCTTAAGATCTGCGGTTAGGTAGAACTTATACTTTGCATCAGGTAAAACTGTAGTTCCAATATCTCTGCCATCCATTACAACACCTTTATTTTTCGCTATTTGCTGCTGAATTTCTGTCATCAGAATCCTTATTTCAGGTATTTTAGCTATTTTCGATACCTGGTTTGTCACCTCGATATTTCTTATATCATCAGTTACATCTTTATCATTTATATAAATACGCTTTTCATTTATACATATTTTTGCTTGCTTGGCTAATTCGATGATATCATTAACATTAGTTTTACCATTTTGAATTGATAGTAGGGTAATAGCTCGATACATAGCTCCAGTATCAATATAAGTCATATTCATTTTATCTGCTATTATTTTAGCTACTGTACTCTTACCTGCGCCTGCCGGACCATCAATTGCAATGTTGAAATTCAAATAAATTCCCCCCTTATTTAACGGAAGCTGAATTACATCCTGCAACAAAGCCGGTAGAAAAGGCTGATTGTAAATTATATCCTCCTGTTACCCCATCTACATCTATTACTTCGCCGGCAAAAAATAATCCATTGACTATTTTTGACTCCATAGTTTTAGGGTTTATCTCCTTAACTGATACTCCTCCCTTTGTAACAATAGCTTCTTTTTCTTTGCAACCAATTATTGTTATCTGAAAGTTTCTCAGGCAATCTCTTATCTTTTTTCTATCATCCTGAGAAATTTGATTAACTGGCTTTTCGGGATTAATTCCGGTATAATTTATAAAAACTGGGATCATTTTCTTGGGTAATAAATCATTCATCGCATTTTTAAAAATTTTATTTTTATAAAGATCGAAATCTCTAATTAATCTTTTATCTAGCTCCTGTTCAGTCAAAGCCGGCTTTAAATTAATTGACACTAATGGATATTCTTCTAAATAATCTATTATGTGTCTGCTCAAGGTTAAAATTATGGGTCCGGAAATACCATAATGTGTAAATATCATTTCTCCAAATTCGGATGCTAATTTTTTTTGTTTAATATATGCTGTTGCTTCAACATTTCTTAAAGTAAGGCCTTGAAGTTCTTTAATCCATTTCTCTTTAGATATCAAAGGAACTAGCGAGGGTTTAAGTACCGTAATTGTATGCCCTACCTGACGGGCAAGTTCATACCCGTCTCCAGTGGAGCCTGTTGCAGGGTATGAAAGACCCCCAGTTGCTATTACTACGCTATCACAATAAAATCTTTCATGGTCGTCACCGACAATAACACCCTTAATACGTTCTTTTTCAACAATCAAACCCGTTATACGGCTTTTATATTTAATATGAACACCCGCATTCGTAACAGCCTTTTGGAGTGCTTTTACAACATCTAGGGATTTATCTGATACAGGAAATACTCTGCCACCACGTTCAACCTTTGTTTTAACTCCTAGCTTTTCAAAAAAGGCTATTAAATCTCTATTAGAAAATGTTGAAAGTGAGCTAAAAAGAAATTTCCCATTGCCTGGAAAATATTCGATAAACTCATCTACTCTCTTTAAGTTAGTTAAATTACAACGTCCCTTACCTGAAATCAGTATTTTTCTTCCTAGATTTGGGTTTCTCTCAAAAAGATAAACACTAGCTCCACGAACAGCGGCTTGATAAGATGCCATTAGCCCTGCAGCACCGCCACCAATAACTGCAACTTTTTTTGTCATCAAATCATCCCATTATCGTTTTATTTTTCTTGACAAAATCAGGAGTTGATTTTTTAGTTCTTCATTCATTTTAAATAATATTTTTTCCAAGTCATTGTTCGTAATAAGCATTTGAGACGGTTCTAGTATTTCCAACTTTCGAAATTCCTCTCTCATAACAAAACGAATCATGTCTTCAACTGAGTCTGCATTCAAGGTAATTTCTGCCGGAGCATAAGCTACTCTTTCACCTATAGCATCATCATAAACTACATAAGGTTCCAATGAAATGTCATAGTCTATAAAAGAAACCCCTTGAACTGGAATATTTTTCAGCAATGCTATTTGTTCCTCTCGTGATTCTTGGGCTGCCTGCTCAACAGATTTCCCGCCAAATAAGAATCTTCCGGGCTTGTATTCACCTTTGAAATCAAATCTAACTTTAAATCTTATTTTGCTTTGAATTATGTCATCACCTAATTTTACCTTGACCATGTGCAGGCCTCCAATATCATATTATCTTCTTTAACTCCTGCATTGACTTTAGAACGGTTGCTCTTTCCTTAATTTCATTGTACATTTGGGTAGCTTTACCGTCGGTATAATCTCTTTCACTAATATCTTTTTCTTCTAAAATAAATGTTTTTTTCTGAGCAACCAATTGTTTCAGACAGGCAAGATTTTTTAGGTTACCTAAACCAAAGGGAATATTTGCTAAAATTACTGCTTCAGATTTGTTTATATTCGATATATTTTCCAAAATCTTCTCTTCAGTAATTGGCGAAAATGGAACTTCTTCAACAACAGTAAAGCCTAATAACTGAGCTGCTTTCCAATCAGTATCTCCTTTGTTTAAAACCCCTACAGAAACTTTATATCCTCTTTGACTCAAATAATATAATAATTTTTCGCCTTCTCCGCCTCCACATATAACATGAAGACTCTTAAAAGGTTTAGGTAAAATATTTCTATCCGTAGGACTTAGAAAAATAGTAACCGGCCGCAGACTATCTTTTGGAAAAGTTACCTGGACATCCATACCAAAAACTTCTCTTATATTCTGTTCGTTAAGCACTTCAGTTAAGGCACCCATCTTAAATATTCTATGCTCTTTTAAAAGAATAACTTTATTACAAAACATAGATGCTAAATTTATATCATGAAGTACAATTAAGATCGTTAAAGATTTTTCAACACATAATTTTTTCAAAAGCCCGAGCAATTCCCATTGATAATTAATATCCAGATGCGAAGTTGGCTCATCTAAAAGAAGCAAACTGGGCTGCTGTGCTAAAGCCCTGGCTATTAACACTCGTTGCCTCTCCCCACCACTCAGCTGATGAGCAGGCTTATCTTTTAAATGTAAAATATCCATAACCTTCATGGAATCTTCTATTATAGCACTGTCTTTTGATTGCTCTGATTCAAAGTTTTTAAGATGAGGATTTCTTCCCATTGCCACTATCTGTTCAGCTGTAAAAGCTATATCTAGATAAGTGTCTTGAGGTACTGTAGCAACTTGCTTTGCTAAATCCTTAACACTGATTTTTAAAATGTTTGACCCATCAATATATATATTTCCATGATGAGGTTGTAGCCAGCGATTAATGTTTTTCAATAATGTGGTTTTCCCACAGCCATTAGGCCCTAAAATGCCTACAAAATCTCCAACTTCTAGAGTAAAGTTTATATCCTTAAGTACATCTGTATCATTATATTTAAAGCAAAGCTTTTCAACCTTCAATATTTCTCCTGACATATTTATCATTCCTCTATTTATCCCAGCCCAATTAATAATTCACGCAATATTTTAGCCGCTAAAAGCGAAGTTCTATCAGATAAATCATTAGCCGGAGAAACTTCTACCAAATCAAATCCCACAACGTTTAAGCTCTTAAAATGGGATACGACTTCAAGTATCTCTTGCGAATTACACCCGCCCGGTTCAGGAGTTCCTGTGCCTGGAGCAAAAGCCGGATCTACAACATCAATATCTAATGTTATATATATTGGTCGATTCTTTAAGTCTTGAAGTACATTTAAAAAAGGCGTTTTGACTTCTATAGGGTACATATGTGTGTGTTGCTGTGCATACAAAAATTCTTCCCTAACTCCGGACCTTATGCCAAAATGAAAAATATGTTTGTCCTTTATATGTTCTGATATCCTGCGCAAGACGGTGGCATGGGACAACTTTTCTCCAAAATAAGTATCTCTTAAATCTGCATGGGCATCAAAATGGAGCACAACAAGATCAGGATACTTTTCTGCAACTTTTTTTATTATAGGATAACTTATAAGATGTTCTCCTCCTAAATAAAGAGGAATTTTTTCATCTTCCAAAATTTTTTCTGTAATATTCTCTAATATATCAAGACTTTTTTCTACATTACCAAAGGGAATATCTGCATCTCCAGCATCAAAAAATTTTTTATTTTCAAGTGAATCATCAGTATAAACACTATAACTTTCTAATCCATATGAAACCTCGCGTATTTTTTTAGGTCCGAATCGAGTACCTGGTCGAAAACTCACTGTAAAGTCCATAGGTGCACCTATAATTACAATTTTAGCATTATTGTAATCATCCTTAGCTTCTAAAAATCTGTCTTGGTATCGCACATAATCAAAATATTCCAAGATGGTTCACCTCTATTTAGAAATAATATCTTTTACAAAGGGTGGTAAAACAAAGTAGCTTTTATGTAGTTCTCGGCTATAATATTTAGTTTCCAGAAAAGGTATATCACTAATTTCCTGTGAAATTGGATTTATGCTTTTAGATCCCATAGTAAAAGTCCAAAAAGCGCCGGGGTATGTAGGAATAACAGCTGAATATAAATTTGTATAAGGAAAGACTGCCGACATATCAGTATAAATTCTTTTAATCAAATCTCCAAACAGAATTGGCGTTTCCGTTTGAGCAACCATTATCCCATTATCATTTAGAGCCTCAAAAACATTTTTATAGAATTGGCCTGAAAATAGCCCTACGGCAGGCCCAATAGGATCAGTGGAATCTATTATAATAACATCATATCCGCTATGTTTTTTTACAAATTCAATCCCATCTTCACAGAATATTTTTACTCGTGGATCTGATAAGCCACAACTTACAGAGGGAAAATATTTTTTTGATGTTTCTATAACTTCACGATCAATTTCTACGAGATTTATTTCTTTTACTGGATGCTTTAAAATTTCTCTTACGGTCCCTCCATCTCCGCCACCTATAACAAGCACTTTTGATGCATTACCGTGAGTCAATAAGGGAATATGAGAAATCATTTCATGATAGATAAATTCATCTTTTGTTGTGAGCATCACCGTATCGTCTAATGCTAAAACCCTTCCGAAATCTTCTGTATCAAAAACAGATATGTGTTGATACTCACTTTTTTTTGTATAAAGAACATCTGTTACTCTAAATGATAATTTAACATTTTTCGTTTGATATTCCGAAAACCAAAGTTCCAAATTCTTCACTCCTTCAATCATTATACAATTTATACATTTCGGGAAAATTATATCAGATATATACTAAATACTCAAATGATTTCTTTGCTGCTATACAGCTGCCTTTAGAATCAACATTATAACTTTAAATTACTTAAAAATGACATTGCTGCTTATTGAAAAACTCATTAATATCAAGTTCCATAATGAAAGTACTTTTACTTTCACCGTAATTATGTATTTTATGAATTCGGTTGTCAAGTTCTTCTAAAGTTACACATTTAAAACCGAACCGTTTAAAATATTCAACTTTTTCTCTATGAAATATATACATTTTTTTGACATTCCTGCGGTCGGCATAGTTTATCAAAGCTCTAACAAGGCCGTCTCCCAAACCTTGGTTTTGATATTTTGGAAGTACACATACAAGTTTTAAAATAGCTATATCACTATAAATATCTAGACTGCCATATCCTACAATTAAATCATCCAGCTCAACAATCATAGCATCTTTTGCGCTATTGGTGATATCAGAATTGGATGCTTTAATATCGCATTCGAACAGTATTCTTTTAATTTTATCTCTTTCATCAGGAAGAGCTTTTCTGATCAAAATCAATTATCGCAACCCCCATGATCTAAAGTCCTTTGACATAATTTATTTCTCCTTGGTTTAAATACCTCCATTCGCCAGGTTTTAAACCCTTTATTGAAATATCTCCTATCTGTGTTCTCTTTAACTCAATTACAGGATGTCCTATAGAATCACACATTCGCCTCACTTGGCGTTTCCTACCTTCATGAATTTCAAGTTTGATTACAGTAGAGTTTCTTAAAACTTTTAGAATATTTGCTTTGGCTGGAGCTGTTACGCCATCTTCAAGGATAATTCCTCTTTCTAATGCTTTTATCTTATTATTGCCAACAATACCTTTGACATGAGCAACATAGGTTTTAATCACCTTGTATTTTGGATGTGTAAGCTTATAGGTTACTTCTCCATCATTTGTCAATATTAAAAGCCCTTCTGTTTCCTTATCCAAACGACCTACAGGAAAAACCCTTTCACGGAATTCTGGCAGTAAATCGAGCACAGTGGGCCTTCCTAATGGATCTTTGACAGTAGTAAGAATTCCTTTCGGCTTATTCATAAGTATATATACAAAATCATATTTAATGCTGCATACTTTTCCGTTTACTTTGATTATATCTGTTTCAGGATTAACTTTTGTTCCTAGCTTTTTGATGATTTTTCCATTTACGCTAACCTTGCCTTGAAGAATCATGTCTTCACAGGCTCGGCGCGAATCCACTCCGGCTTGTGATAAATATTTTTGCAATCGAATTTGCAAAAATAACACCCCTTTTAAATCCATATATTATACATATATGTTCACTTTTCCTGCTTTTTATCAGGTTTTAGCATATAATAATCAAGTAGATAATGTCAAAAGAACTGATTCTAACATGAATCAGTTCTTTCAGTTATTTTAAGTTTATCAATTATTTTTTGCGCAAAAGAACCCATGTCGCCTAATGCATATGCATTCATAGTACCACATGCCACATTTCGAATAGCAAAACTTAAATATTCCAATGGCATATTTATTTCTTCAAGTCTTTTTTTGATATTTAAAGCAGCCTTTATTCCTTCTTCACTGGCTATATTATTTACTTTTTTAACTATATTTTCATCACCATAACATATACAACCGATTTTAGAAAAAATTTCTGCTACTTTATTACATGTATCCAAGTCATCTCCATCTATTAATATTAGCGGTAATTCACCAGTAGCAGCCATATGTTGAGCATGTCCAATTATTTTTGCCGAGGCTAATTTGCATAAACTTTTGATAGGTTCAAAAACTGATTTTTCCGTATCTGTTGAAATATTGATAAGTATTTGCTCTTTTGCTATAAAAGGTTTTATTTCTTTTAAAATTTCAGGAATTACATTGGCTGGTAGGGCTACAATTATATAGTTTGAACATGATAACATTGAGTATTCGGAAGTAGCTAAACCATTTACTTCCTTTGCTAGCGAACCACATTGCCTTAAATTTTTATCTACCAAAACCATATTATAATTAGGAGATATCTTTCGAGCTATAAGACTTCCCATACGGCCTGTACCAATAATAGCTACAGTTTCCATTGCGGTTTTTACTCCTCTCTTTGCTAACAATTAAATGCGACTTAAAATGCTTTCCAATAAACGTGAGGGACCTTCTTGCTTAATGTCGATTACAGGAACTTCTATAGAAGTTCTCATTTTATTTAATAAGTTTTCCTTATTAATATAACCCGGCTCGTAACTCGACTTATCAAAGCGATATTTCGGATAAAATGGATTCACTGTAATAGCTAACAACGGAATATTTTTCAAAGCTTTTATATTTCCGTCATTACATTTTATCCTATTTACTTCCTTTAGCATAGTTTCAGGATTGCCTCCAATAATTAATTTTATTGGATCGCTAATAATTAAATCTTTGTTTGCCCATGAGTTACCTATACTATCATTAAGCGTTTTAAGTGCAAATTCTGATATTAATGCAGGTATAAAGATTACCTTAATATCTATTTCTTTAATTATATCAGCAATCTCGTTTACTATTTCATTATCTATTAATGAGCCATACTTTAAAAAAACAGTTTTAGCATTTGAATCTTTAGGAACAAGAGCTATTTTTTTAATATCTGAAAGAAACTGTAAATCATCCTTAGATATCGTAGGTAGATTAAGTAACTCGTATAAGGCTTTAGTTTCCTCAACTAAAACATCAATATCGGTATTTCTTGATGCACCGGTTGCAAGAATAATACCATCTGTTTCTATCATAGGTGCAAGTCTATTTAACGCACCATCAACCAAAATGACTTTACAATTTAAATCATTAAACATTCTACTTTTAATATAGTTCAGTTGACTGCCTTTGTTAGGCCCGGCAACAACTGCCAGGCCTTCTTTAATAACTTTTACAATGCATACCTTACCTAATGGAGTTGAAATATCAGTAGTCTCTAATATATCATAGTCAGCATTTCCCGCCTCGAGACATTTTTTGGCTGTAGCTAAAATAGTATTTTTTTTAACAAACAAACGAGGCTTTGGCAATCCCGTAATATTGTCTATCTCTTCTCCATCATATCCTATACTTGTCAAAGCAACCTGTATTTTATGTTTATAAAGTTCATTAAATATGGCTGATGTTGTTGTTGTCTTTCCAGTATTTTTTGCTGTTCCTGCTATGCCGATTGCTATGCCCATTATTACCCTAACCCCCTTGTATTAAAGCGCTTCTGGTTTAGTAAATCTTTTTCATTACTGAGTCTCTACCTGCTCTTCCTGGATAAGCACCATCTTCTTTGCTTCCGAGTATTCCTTGGTATAGAGCATTGACGAAGTTCCCATTTTTTAATACTAGCTCTAGTACAGCTTCTATCCCTTCTTCTATTTCCTTGGCCCATTTGTGAGCATTATCAGTCGGAACAATGTTGGATTGTCCAAAAAATCTAAAAGATGACTGGGTTGCCCTTAAGGTATCAATTCTAGCAGGAATAGTTATAGGTCCTCCAGAAAAAGCCTCATCTGATGAAGCTATAGAAATCCCGTCAACACCTAAAGAAGAAGCAAGAGATGCATGAAGCGACGTCATCAATGACGACTGTACTCTATCCTCTGTTTGGGTTAGGAATCCAATGGGAGCACCGCACCATATCGGAGCATTGACAATATTTCTGAGACAATAAATTTTTGCTGCATTAAAATCAACATAGTTATCTTCCATCTGACCACTTATCATAACTTCTGGTGAGTAGCAAAACAAGGGTTGAAGAATAGGCTTTGCTCCAAGTCTCAAACCGAGTTTTGAGACTATCAGCATGCCTGCAAAAGCTTTATAAGCAGGCACACCACAAAGCTCCTCATTAGTTACCACATCAAACGGCATATTAAATTCAGCCGCATATTTAATAGCTTCTACCGCATCCACGGTTAATCTCTCAGGGTCAGTACCACCGCCTAAAGAGCCATAAGCGATATTTATTTTTGTTAAATCGGCCCCGATTTTTCCTGCCAGTAATACCGTTTCAGGGGTATTTAATCCGCGATGAGCTCTAACTTGCCATAAAGTATTAGGGAGTAAGGACTTCTTAATGCTTTTAAGGTTCTCATAAGTTATAACTGAACCGTCTTCCTCATGAGTTATATAACCCTCTAAAAATCCTTCTGTTCGGGCGCCCCAGGAAGGATCAAAGTGTACTGCACCATCGGCGCCCCAAGCCTCACATGATTTTATATGAGCAATATCCATAAAAGGACAGCCCGTTCCATATTGAATAAAAACTACAGGATTTTTATCGACATGTTGTAAATATAGAGGATTCATGCGCGAATTCACTGCATCTACATATTGATTAAGTGCATCTACTTCATCATTAGTCATTGGACGGGTTTTTTCTCGATATTTGCCTGACTCATAAAAAGACTTAATTACATCATCACATAATTTTGAATAATCCCTTCGAAGTTTTTGCTTTTCAGACTCACTGTTGCTTTCTAATATTTGTCTCCTTATCTGTGCTCTTTGAATAGCAGTAGTTGTTTTATCACTTACATAATCAAGGATACCATCAACTATAGAATCTAATAATTTTTCAATCTTTTTATTATGAAATAAATAGTCATACCCTTCAGTGATGTCTTTTTTATTTTTTTTACTTCTATTTTCTGCTGGAACATATTCTCTACCTTCTACAAAAGCTACTGCTTCATCGACTGATGTTCCAGGCCCAAAGCCGGCATCAAAACCTAATTCCGCAGCAAGTTCGGGCCGTACTGCCATTCCTCCTATACCTATTTTTACCTTATCTCTTATGCCAGATGCTTCAGCTAAGTCAATAAATTTCCCTAGCACTTCTGCAACACCGTAACCAAGAGTGCGACTAACCAGAACAATATCAACATCATTATCAATAATGGACTTAATTATTTCTTCCGGTGAGTAATCTGGAGGTATAAGTATGGTTTCATGGCCTTTGTTTTCTAACCCTCTCTTTATCATTTTAAGACCTATATCATGAACTGGATCAAGTGGCGCTAGCAATACTTTCTTTTTATCTATCAAGTTATTCTCACTCCTTAGCAACTTTAATTAAAAAGCCAACCATAACGGTCACCCGGTTTATATATATATCCTCTAGCCCTAACTCTTGCACCCGGTCCGCGATGCTGAATAAAGACTATTGATATGTCTTTAAAACCCAATTTTTCCATTAATTCCATTGCAAATTTCTCTGCTTCATCTTCATTTTTAGATACTATATAAGTTTCTATATCAATAGCATCCATTATTTTCTCAAGAACGTCCGACATTGTATCCCCTCCTATTTACTCATCAAAGATGAGTGATTTTTATTATGCAAGTAATTATTGCTCTAATTTTTTACTACATGAATATTATTATCTTCTTCGTAGAAAATTTCCCAATACTTCTTTACATCATTTTCAAGCTTTTCTATATGGCGTACCATTGCCTCCTCAGCCAGTTCTGGCTTTCTGGCAGCAATAGCTTTATAGATATTTTCGTGATCTAAAAGAACTGAACTTTTTACTTCCTTTCTTATATACTCTAACATAGGTGAAAGCTGACCATGTTGCCTTATTAAATCCATAGCAGCATCTAAAATTCTATTTCTTGCAGCTTTGGCTATAATTTTGTGAAACTCTACATCATCCTCAGCTATTGAAATACCTTCATCAACATGAATCTCTTGCCTTTCAATAACTTTTTTCATTTGGGAAATTTCTTCATCAGTTATATACATAGCTGCAAGTTTTGCAAGTTGGCTCTCAATAGCTTTTCTTGCGATTAATGCATCAAGAAGTTCCTGCTTACCGGTTACTCTTATAACATTTAACAATTCTTTCCCATAATGGTTTATTGTATTTTCACGTTCAAGTTCTTCCAATTTTTTTTTGCCAAGTGGAGTTAAATTTCTCCCTTTAAATCCAATTTTTTCAGTATATCCCTTAATATCCATTTGCCTTAACATCCTGCCGATAGTCGCTTCACTGACATCAAACCCTTGCATTTGTAGAGTATTACGTATGAAACCAGAACCAACTGGCACCGTTTTAGAATTATCAATAGCCTTTAAAATGAAAAACAATAGTCGCCGCTTTTCTTGTAACATTTTAAACCTCCATTTGCCATTATTTATTTTATATGACCTTTAGGCATACACTAATATTTCGATTCTTTTTAACCAAACGTTTAACTCAATCTTAAAAATAAACTATTTAATTTATGCACATGATTTACTTTTATTAAGTTATAATAAACTTACAAGATTAGCATACCATTATTATAACTAAATTTCTAGATAGGTCGTTAGAGAAAATATTACGATTTTAACTTCATATTTAGAAAACGTAAAATATATTTCCTTATGGTTGGCTTATAGTATACTAATCAAAATAAATAACCATGACAAAGGACAGAGAGGCAGCTACTATTGTGCTTACTATCTTACTATAATTCCACTGTAAAAAGTCAAATTCTTACATAAGAATACCAATATACTGTTCTTTTTTTATAATAAGATACGCTATATGTTGACCATAAACTTAAAAAAAAGAAAGTTTCTACAGTGAAACCACTATTATGTTTATAGCATAAAAATAATTTAAAATAAAAGGAGTCATATAAATGACCCCTTTATATATATTGCTACCTACATATAGTTTTTATACAACTTTATTGTTAAATATATTTAACATTCCTGCCTTCTCAACACGGTCTTTTATTTCATTTATATCTAAAGTATATAACCCTAGTTTTTTCATTCTCTCAAAATAAAAAGAGCCAGAAAAAGTATACTTTTTCGATATACCTTCTTCAGTTTTCATCTGTTCCTTAACATAGGCTATAGCATCTCCGACTGCAAGTTCCGTAGGAATTTGAATAAGTTCTTTACCTACAGCCCAGCGCACTGCATTCGCACCCGCTAATGTTCCTGTGCATATAGCTTCTGTGTGGCCGACTAATGGTCCTGCTTTTTCGCCTCCACAAAAGAGATTCTCTACCCCTTCTGTTTTTAAATAGTTATCCCTTGGTGAAATTGCTAGGTACCTCATCGAGTTTCCTAAGTTCCCTGCATACGGATCTTCATATCGTGCATTTTCAAAGCCAGGAATTTGTCTTAAATTTTTTAACGGGAAGAAGGGCGTCATTAATTTTGCATGTCCGGTATCTAATAATATTACATTTTCAACATATTCATTAAGTGCATATTGCTGACAAGCTTTTTTAGTAAGAATTTCTGCATCCTCTTTGGCATGCTCTGGTACAGGTATTACCGCAACACCAGTAGAATTCAATTTGTCGACAATATCTTTTGAAAGAGATTCTTTAAAAAGTTTACAAGATCCGCTCATAGCCCCATAAGTGCCATCAGCTTTCTTGGCCATCATTTCTTTAACTCCCATTTTAGCCGCAATGCTCACTCGTGGGCCATAACTAGGACATCTGTAAATACACATAGCACAGCCATTTCCATACTTAGTACAATTTCCTTGAGGCCCAGCAGTTCCGGTACATTCCACAAAAACATCGCCTTCATATTTTTGACCATCACTAGTAATAACAGCTGAAATTTTATTTCCTTCAGCTACAACATCTGTTATCCTGCTTTCGGTATGCACCTCAATACCTGCATCTAGTAACACTTTCTTAACTGCTGGCTCTACTAAAGCTACATCGTATAGCGAAGCATGTTTATGACCGGGAAAATCGATGTTAGTATGTCTTGCTACACGGTCTGTAACTTGAAACAGTTCACCACCGCCCATAGCGATCATTTCCTCGGTAGCAGTGTACCTTCCATTATTCCTCATGATGCCACCAACAAGACCTGTTCCTAATAGCATATCAGTTCTTTCCAGTAGCACCACATCAGCACCGGCCTTTTTAGCTGATATTGCAGCTCCACAACCAGACCATCCGCCACCTATAATAACTACCTTGGGCATGCACATAACCTCCCTCTATCATCTATCATAAATTATTATATTTTTATTCTTTAAGGTGACGCAAAAGACTATCTTCTTTTGCGTCACCAACAAACATTCTGTGATATTAATCAATATACCCGCTGTATTTAGCAACAATTTCCATAAGTTTGACTTGAGCTTTTACAGCATATCTAAAGTTGCTTTCAATAATCTGACCGTCATCATCAGTAGTACCAAGACCAGGTGAAATCATTATGTTACCATCGTATGCTACTGTTGGGATTACACCCATTTGTGAAAGACCTGTTTGCAGTAATTGAGTTCCGGCATACATGTCTTCAATCGAGAAAATGGGGAAACCAAGTTCATCATTATTCCATGTATTTTCGTAATTTACTTCTATTGATCTTGAATTATATGACTTAGATATAATTAATCCTTTCTTTATCTTGGGATGTATTTGATCGAATTCCTCTTTAACAATTTTATACATATCATCAACTGGCTTCTTGAGATTATCTGGATTATCTCTTAGCTCTTTTAATGCTGCAATCATACCGAGCATAGCTTCTTTACCGGGATCGTTTGTAACATAAGCAGCTTTTCCATAAGATGCTGTGGTTCCATATCTGTCACCGTGCATTCCAAGGGCTCTGCGAATAGGCACCATGCATTCCTCTTTACCTATTATCAGACCTGATGTGGGAGATTCGCTAGCTTTGTCCATGCTATATATAATAACATCAGCACCGCTCTTGGAAATATCATGGCCTATAAAAGGAACTCCCCATGCATTATCTAAAACATAAGGTACATTAAATTCCTTTGCTACTTCCGCTAAACGTTTCTGGAGTACCGGCACACCATCGCTGTCTTTTACTCCATAACCATATCCAGGTGTGTCATAAGCAAGTGAAGTAATACCTGTAAGCATCGAAGCCTGTCGCTCAGCTATAGTTTTAATCTTTTTAGCTGAAGCTTCCGGATCGACTTTAGTTAGCTGAATTGCCGGATGATATTTAATACCATGCACTGAATAATCAGCACCAACCAAAGGCGCAATATAAGCACTTAAATTGTTTTGTCTTTTGCCATAGAATCCTAATTCTCCGGCGGTAGATCCCCTATCAGCAATAATATCTTTAAACCTTCCAGGGAATGGCCTGCCATAGCCACCATGATGGTGTAAATGTTTTTCATAAGGTATAATATAACGAGCCTGGTAACTTTCGCCGCGGCCCTGCATAGGTGGTGTAAATAGAGAATCAAATGTAACCCATAATCCGGCCTCGCAAGTGTTTACGGGAGCAGCATCGTATTCATCACCATAAACATCTTTAACTATGGATCTGATTTCATCTACTAGCTTAGCTAGAGGTATAACTTCAGTAGTACCTTTTTCTATAGCTGCTCTTACTTTTTTGTTTAATGGACCTGGGCAGCCTGAAACAGCTCCTGTAAGTCCAAATTTGCCTCGTAATTCTGCAGGAATACCTATTTCATCAGCTGCTTTTCGTGCATCGGCATAAATATTAGAAATATTCGCCTGCAAGGCTTTATACATCTCAAATTTTTTTGTAAATTTAGCCATTTTTATTCCTCCTTGTTATTTTAACTTTACTATAATCTCTACTTCGCAAGTAGCATCCATTGGAAGTTGGTTAACACCAACAGCCGAACGAGCATGTGCACCTGCTTCCCCGAAAATCTCACCTAATAGTTCAGATGCTCCATTTATAACTTTAGGCTGTTGATCAAACCCATCGGCACTATTAACAAATCCAACCACTTTAACAATTTTTTCTACATTATCGAGACTACCAGCCAAAGACTTAACTATACTCAGACAATTTAACGCACATATTTTTGCTGCCTGATAAGCTTCTTCTACAGAAACCTCCTTACCTGCTTTACCTTTATACTTTAATTCACCATTTACAAAAGGAATTTGCCCGGCAGTATAAATATATTTTTCAACTTTAACACCAGGAACATAAGCTGCTACCGGCTTTGGTGGTTCAGGTAATGTAATACCCATTTCTTGTATTTTCTTCTCAAAAGACATTTAATACACCTCCTTTCAAATAAAACTATACAAAACAATTAACCAATGACAACCTCATCATTAAGGTCAAGGTTTCTTTCATTTCCCGAAATACGATCTTTGCCATATATTACAATATTATAGTGATTAGGCATATGGGTTTCATCAAATCCTGCAATTTTCCCAATCACTTGCCCATTTATTTTTACCTCATCTCCTACTATAATTACTGTACTTTCTTTTACTGTAAAAAAACCTACATATGCTATTTTGTTCACAGTATCTCCAGGTTTCTTGTCTTCATCAGTTAAAATCATCTCATGAACCTCGTTAGCAACTAGACATCTTGAGGCTTGTGGAATAAGCTGTAAACCACGTTCATCATACTTGCCATCTAAGACTACTACAAGATTGCCTTTCAATGGTTTTTTTTTAGCATAGGGATTAGTTTTAAACATTCCTTTTTTATATGGATCAGTCATCTGTATTTACCTCCTCATCACTGATGAGCTATTCTATTATATTAGTTCGACATAAATAACGAAAATCCTTCTCACAATTTAACTTTTTTTAATAGATTTTTATATTTATTCTCCAAAATTTTTGTTATAAAAACACCCTCCGCCTACTTTTTTAGTAATAGTATTTAAATTCTTATAACTGTTGGAGGGTTTTTTGAACTTGATTATTATATTACGCAGATTTCATGTTAATCATCAACTCAAGCTTAAAGTTCTTACATTAGAATTAAACTTTACTTCTTTTTAATATACTATTTATTTGGTCGATTATTTGAGGTGCGACATCTATTATTCTTTCTACTGTGGTATTTTGGCTAATTGATAAAAGTCTTATTTGTTCTTTGCCAACAACTAAAAAGGCTACTGGCTTTACCGTAACCCCGGCACCACTACCACCGCCGAAAGGAAACTCTAGCTTATCCCTCTTATCATTTTCTTTTGTGCTTTTTGCATCAAATTCACTTCCTCCTGCTGCAAAGCCAAAACAGACACATGAAACCGGAATTATTACACTACCATCTTGAGTTTCAACGGCATCCCCAACTATTGTATTTACGTCGACCATTTCTTTAATACTTTCCATTGAAGTTTTTATTAAGCTCTGAATAGGATGTTCATCCATGGCTTCGTTGCTCCTTTTTATTGTAAATATGGCGATTAGTAATAAGAATTCTTTTTTCTGATAATATCCAGTACCAAGCGAAGATTAAACTTGCAATAATAATATGACCAACCCTTGCTTTAAATATACAATTAATTTCAATTTCTAAAGGTTCCTGACTTGTAAAAACCGGATTTATATTTACTTTCACATTGCTATAATCAAAGTTAGCATAAGTGGAAAATATTCTTAATGCTATATAAGTAGCACACCATGCCTGACCAGCTAAAATTCCTGTAAAAGCTGCATTTCCACTGCTAAAGGTAATATTGATATTTAAATTAAGAAGAACAATAAACCTGGATAAACATCTAATGATTGTTTTTTTAAAATTAGCATGATATTTACAAATATATTCAAGCTTACTTATTATTATTTTATATTTCTCACTAAGAGATAAAATAACATTTTTTTTCGATTTGGAAATCCCATTGTTCCTGTTATTAAAATGATATTTAAAGTTTAATATGGGAATAAAATTTTCTATCGTAAATTTCATCTCGGATATTTCAAGAACTACTTTTGACATTTTGAAAAAATCTATTTCAATTCGTATATAGTCATCGGATTCTTTTTTAAATACTTTGATACGGATTTTTACTGGTAATAAAAGAAAGAGAGAAAAAGTTAGGATAATCAGCAAGTATTTCACAGCAATCTCCTTAAACCTTTTCTCTTAGTTTGTGGCAAAAAAATGTTAATAATTCATTATTATTTATCAATAATAATATCTTCGATACTCTCTAATCCAAAATAGTCCATACATTGTTCTGTTATACCATAAAGTATCGGTCTACCTGGAATATCTAATCGGCCAATTTCAAAAACAAGATTTTTTTCCTGAAGTGTATTAATCGCTTTTTCCGAATTGACACCTCTTATAGACTCAATTTCATTCCGGGTTATGGGTTGCCTAAACATTATGATTGCCAATGTTTCTAGAGCAGCTTTGGAAAGTTGTGATTTTATCTTAGGTTTAAAAATTGCTTCTATGTATGGAAATATATTAGGTTTTGTTGTGAGTCTTAAGCTTTCGCCAACTTTTGAGATTGTTAAACCATGATATGGTTTATCGTAATAATTTTGTAATTGCTTAACGCATTCCATAACCTGTTCATTTGATATGCCTAATACCTTTGCTATTTCATCTATATTCACTGGTTCGCCTGAAATAAATAATATTCCTTCGATGATACCCATGGCTCCTTGTATATCCATCTATTAACTAAGCCTCCCTACAAGTTAAAACAATTTCTCCAAATTGTTTTTCTTGGGTTGCTAAAATTTTATTCATTTTTATCAATTCTAATATCGCTAAGAACGTCATTATTATTTCGACCTTCGATGCATCATAACTAAATAATTTGCTAAAACGCACCTGTGATTTTAGACGTTTTAATATCTTATAAACTTCTATTACTTTGCGCGATAACGGCATAGAATCCTTGGTTATTTTAGAGATTTTTTCTTCTGGTTTCTTTTTATTCATAACCGATATAAAAGAAGATTTTAAGTCCTCCAAAGATATTTTAGATATGGAAAAATCAGCTGCCCATACATAAGATAAATCTTCTGGAGGTTTTTTAAAAATTAATTTCTGTTCTTCTTCTTTAGCTTTCAATGCAAGAGAAATCTCTTTAAATTTTTTATATTCAAGTAGTTTATTTACTAAGTCATCTCTGGGATCATCATCTTCCATCGCTGCTAACTCTGATTGCGCTTCTTGATTTTGATTAGAAGGTAACAGTAATTTTGATTTGATGCTTAGCAGAGTAGCAGCCATAACTAGAAATTCGCTGGCTAAGTCTAACTCGTTTTCGCTAATTTCTTCAATAACGCTCAAATATTGTTCAGTCAAATCCGATATTGGTATATCATATATGTCTATTTGATTTTTTTCAATTAGGTGAAACAGAAGATCGAAAGGCCCTTCGAAAGCATCGATTTTAATATTTAATGTCACGTTTCTTCACCTTTGTCTAAATTTTCATTGCATTCCTAACCTCTTCCAAGGTTTTCTCTGCAACTAAACGTGCTCGCTTCGCTCCATTATCAAGAATATCATCTATAATTTTTGGATTTTGTTCTAGCTCTTTTCTTTTCTGATGTATTGGTTGCATTTTATCAATTATTAAATTAGCTAACCTTTTTTTACATTCTACACACCCAATTTGACCTTTTTCACAAGCCTCTTTTAATTCCTTAATATTATTTTGCTCATCAAATGCAGTATAGAACGCATATACATTGCAAATATCAGGATGACCAGGATCATTTTTTCTAATTCTTGCAGGGTCTGTAATCATCATTTTAACTTTCTGTTTTATTATTTCAGGGCCTGCGGATATTTCAATATAATTATCATAACTTTTGCTCATTTTTCTTCCATCAATTCCGGGTAGCACCTTAAATTCGGTATAAAGCGCCTCTGGCTCTGGAAAAACCGGTTTATAAATATAGTTAAATCTTCTAGAAATTTCTCTAGATAGTTCAATATGTGCCTCTTGATCTTTACCAACTGGAACTTTATTTGCTTTATAAATAAGTATGTCTGTTGCCATAAGAACGGGATAACCCAGAAAGCCATAGGTATTAATTTCTCGACTTTCCAGTTGTTTTAGTTGCTCTTTGTAAGTAGGACATCTTTCTAGCCATGATAATGGTGTTATCATTGAAAGCAAAAGATGTAACTCTGCATGCTGTTTTACATGAGATTGTACAAAAATGTTGCATTTTTTTGGATCAAGGCCAACGCTTATCCAATCGATAACCATTTGACGGATATTCTCTTTTAAATCTTCGGTGTTTTGATACCCGGTAGTAAGCGCATGCCAATCCACTACTACAAAAAAACAATCGTAATCATCTTGCAATTTAACCCAGTTTGTTAATGCTCCCATCATATTCCCCATATGCAGGCGACCGGTAGGTCTCATCCCGCTCATAACTACATCATTTTTCATGAAAATTCCTCCCATAATTAACTACTAAGATGCTAAAATCTCAATAATAGCAAATCAGATAAAATATTTAATCCCGAGTTTACAAATACAATCAAAGGGTTTAAAATAACGTTCAATAGACCGAAATACACTAATAACACTAATATAAAGGGGCCATAAGTTTCTAACTGTGAAAACTCATAGGAATATCTTGCAGGTAATAATCCCATAAGTATCTTAGAACCATCCAATGGTGGAATTGGAATCATATTAAAAACAGCCAGTGTTAAATTATATAGAAATAGAATGTAAATAAAATTATCCAGAATGCCATTATGAAAGATATCTAGTTTCAAAATAACAATTGTTAAGAAAGCTAATATTAAGTTAGCAATAGGACCTGCCAGAGAAACCAATACTATACCCTTCTTAGGTTCTTTATAATAATTTGGATTTATTTCAACAGGTTTAGCCCATCCAAATTTAAAAAGCCATAACATTAGCAATCCTATAGGATCTAAATGAGCTAACGGATTTAGTGACAATCTACCTCGCCATTTAGGTGTTGGATCACCTAATGAATATGAAACCCTAGCGTGAGCGTATTCGTGAAAGGTAATTGCCAATAACAAAGCCGGTATTCTTAATAACATTTCCGGACCTAAAAAATATGGCATGTAAGCTGTCATCCTTCCTATATATTTTTTGTTCCCGCATAATGCATTATACCATTTATATCAAAACGAAAAAAGTGTGCTTAAGCACACTTTTGAATAAATAATGAAAAAAATTAAAGCAAAAATCTAAAGTCAAATGAATTGAGTCGCAACAAAATTATAAACTTGCCAAAGAAATATTTTTGGAATTTGGCATAAACACTTCATTGCTCAGTAGATCTTCATATGTTTGGCGGCGAACAACAAGTCGAGCTGTTTTATTTTTTACAAAAACTACTGCCGGTTTTGGCATCATATTATAGTTGCTAGCCATAGAATAATGGTATGCTCCTGTAGTAAAAACAGCCAAAATATCACCAGGCATGATTTTAGGTAGTTTTATATCCCAAATTAGCATATCTCCAGATTCACAGCACTTTCCGGCTATAGAAACAGTCTCTTCTTTTGGACACCCAGCTTTATTGGCAATAACAGCCGAGTATTCTGCTCCATACAATGCCGGTCTTATATTATCACTCATTCCGCCATCAACGCTGACATATTTTCTAACACCTGGAATGTTTTTTATTGAACCAATTGTATATAAGGTGGTGCCTGCTTCACCGACAATAGCTCTTCCCGGTTCTATCAATATTTTAGGGATAGGCACATCATATTTTTCACAAGCCTTCTTAACTGATTCGACTAAAACTTCAATGTAATTTTTTACAGCCAATGGCTTGTCTTTCTCTGTATATCTAATACCAAAGCCTCCACCAAAATCAATTTCTTTAGTTCTAAAACCGTATCGTTCATTTACAGTTTTAGCAAATTGAATCATTATTTCTGCCGCATCCTTAAAAGGCTCATCTTCAAATATTTGAGAACCAATATGGCAGTGAAAACCCATTAGTTTCAAGCCTTTTATGCTCAAAGCATTCTCTACGGCCATAAATGCATGTCCATTTTCCATTCCAAAGCCAAATTTCGAATCAAGTTGACCGGTTTTTATATAATCGTGTGTATGAGCTTCGATACCGGGAGTTAAACGTAATAATATTTTTATTTTTTTACCCTGATATTTTTTAGCAACATCTCTCAACAATTCAAGCTCGTAAAAATTATCTACCACAATACGTCCAACACCATATTCCGCCGCCATTTCTAATTCGGCATACGATTTATTATTACCATGAAAATATATCCTTTTTGCGGGAAAGCCGGATTTTATAGCTGTATAAAGCTCCCCTCCAGATACTACATCAAGACTGAGACCCTCTTCTTCTATTAATTTACACATTTCCATGGTTAAAAAAGCCTTCCCGGCATAAATTACTTCACTATTTTCATGCAAATTATTCAAACTATCTCTATATAAACGACAATTTTCACGAATATGATTCTCGTCCATTACATATAAAGGAGTGCCGAATTCTTTTGCAAGTTCTACCGCATCGCATCCACCTATTTCCAAATGGTTGAACTTGTTAATTCTACCAGTCCCGCAAAACATATAATTTTTCTCCTTTCATTTACATATAAAAAAACAACCGGGATATTTGCCGGCTGTTTAATTCAAAGGCAAATACCTCTCTCTTAAATGAAGTAGCGCTTCACCGAATGAAATTTCAGTGACAGTCTTATACCTATTCGATATAAGCCCAGCATGGCTTCTTGGAAGAAAACCATACTTCGGCGATAATCCCTTTTAATTTGCTTCATAGACTTCCCATATCTCCACAAATCTACTCATGATTTATCGCGCCTCTACCTCAACTCTTATCGAGATGAGGTATAATATTCAATTTTATGTACTATATCACATTTAGCTTTAAATTGTCAAGCAATTTTTTTAATAGAGCTTTTTGCTTTGTGACCTTTTTTATTCTCAACCATAATTTTACAGCTATATTTTCTCCATTTAATACGCTCAAAAAAGGTTTTTATTAGGTCAA
>MPOT01000032.1 GCA_001896545.1 Tepidanaerobacter sp. EBM-38
AAAAGAGACACAGCTTTGGTTAGAAAAGCAATAATTTTTTTACCTTAACTAGAGGAATTTTGGATTAAAATATAGGGGAATATTCACTTGACAAATACACTACCTATATAACACATGTCTTAATTTTCTTAAAATTTATCTCTAATATAACTAATCTTTATCAAATTAGTTTCATATTTTTTTGCAACATCTTTGAATATTTTTTCTTGAATAGAAATTGCATGAATCAATTATCATTCCTCTTCGTTAAGCTTACCAAACACTTTCTTCAAATACTTAATTTAGTTTGTACACTTTATACGAATTACTTACCCTTGTTATTGCTTGTAAAGGACTTTTTAATCAAAATCATCTTTTTTTTCGTTCGATTTTCTCCTAAGCTCCCTCAGCATAATTCTTGTCAGTTTATCTTGCATTGTTTCAGTTGAGTTCTCATTGAAGTGAACAACAACCTCATAGTTGGTCTTTCCAATCTTTCTCTTTGTGCTAACGCCTTTTTTATCCGTATCTTTCAGTTCTTCCATAAATTCTCCTTTCCTCGTTTTTGAATTTTTGACACAAAAAAGAGAAGTACCGACTTTTAGCCTTCACTTCTCAAAAATGATTTTTCTAAATATAAAATTATTTTATTTCATAATTTTCTCTAAAACATCTCCTATATCCCCATATATACATACACATCTATCTTCAATTTCTTTTGGGTAATAGGCTTCTCCATAGTTGACACACGCATACACCGCTTTTTCATTTTCCATTGTCATCTGCCAAAAAGGATATTTTATAATAATTGGTGTATTTGCTCCCACTCCCAATTCTAAAAACAAGGTATATTTGTCTTTATGTGTTTGAAGAAATTTATAATAAGTTTCAGATACTTTGTGCCAGCCTTCATCTTCTAAAAAGGAATCATCCGCTCTGAGATTTGTCGTTACATCCGAATTATCATCAGGACATTTAGGAATGAAATTTGTAGGAATTCGCATAGATATTCTTCTATTATCAGGAAGAGTGAATACTCCATTAATATCTTTTACAAAGCCTTGTACCTCCATCGCTCTCATCACCCACTGCTCGTTATCATATGTTTTTTTGATTTCGGGATTTACACTTTGAAATAATCCATAATCTCCCTGAGTGTAAAATAATCTCTTTTTATCAAATCCCGCTCTTTGGAATTGATGGTCAACATTCGTCGTAATGACAAAGTAATTTTTGTTTTTCAAAAGAGAAAGCAGCTTTGTATAAACAGGTTTGGGAGGATCAACATATCTGTTGAAATAGATGTGTCTTGCCCACCATGCCCATTTTGTTTCATTGTCGGGAAACGGGTAAAACCCACCTGAATACATATCGTTTATTCCATATTTTTCTATGAAATCAAAGAAATACTGTTCAAATCGATCTCCATTATAAGTCAAGCCGGCAGAAGTGGATAAGCCTGCACCGGCACCAACGACAATGGCTTCCGCATTTTGAATTTCATTTCTTAAAATCTCAATTTGTTCTTCTCCTGTAGCTTTTCCGACAGATACGCTTTTGCTAAAACACCTTACTCCAATTAAACCTTTCTGAATTGTTTCTCTGTAACCATCTTTTTTATCGTAATAATTCTTCATAGTACATCTTGTCCTCATCTTTATAAACATTGAAAATTAGCCTTTCCATTGAATTAGGATGCAGTAGTAACCACTTTTCGACTGTTTCTACAGCAATCTGTGCTGCTCTTTTATTCGGAAAGCGAAATACGCCGGTTGATATACAACAAAATGCCACACTTTTAAGTCCATTTTCCAAGCACATATCCAATGTATTTGTATAACAATCTGCCAAGTTTTTTTCTAAATCTGCCGTAAGACTACCGGAGATGATCGGACCGACAATGTGAACTACCTTCTTTGCAGGAAGATTATATGCGTCTGTAAGCATAGGAATTGCGGTAGGTTGTTCATAATTTCTTCCATATTTTTCTCTTAGTTTCTCCATCTGATGATTACATTCCTCCCTTAGCTGTACTCCTGCAAAGGTGTGAATTTGATTATCTATACAAGTGTGCATAGGCACAAAACATCCCAACATTTGTGAATTAGCCGCATTAACGATCGCATCTACTTCAAGCCTCGTGATGTCTCCTTGCCAAATAGATAGATTGTTTTTAGTAACAGGAATTTCCGACAGTTTTACAATACCTTTTTCCATAACACAAAATGATAAGTATTCATCTTGCACTTTTATTACTTGATCTGACATTTTTTTCGGCATTCGAACATTCATAAGGGAGCGGAGAATATTCTGTTTCTCGCTTATATTATCCGGAATTTCTATGTTCTTATATCTATCAGAGTCTGCTTTAAACTCCTCTAAAAGATAGTTTAATCTTTGCTCTTGTAATTTGTTATTATTCATAATTTTACCTCCACCCCCCATTAATTATATTTTACAACCTGTTCATGACAAATGATATTAATTTTACCTTAAAACACTAATTCAAAAATTTTTATTTTATGACTTAATGGGAATATCTATAATCTTATCTGATATCCCACAAAAATCAGAATCAATGGCTTATGATTATCAATATTTAACTATGTTTTTTAATATAATAAATTTAAAATTACTTTTAATAAAAACAGAATATTTAGTAATTTTTTTAAATTACATTAAAGGTTCTATATATCCCAATTTTATAGCTTTATTATAAGCTTCTACTGTATTAGAAACCTCAAGTTTATCATAAATATTTTGAATATGATTATATAGAGTCCTTTCACTTATAAAAAGTTCTTTTGCAAGTTCTTTCTTTGTCTTTCCTGTACATATACTTTTCAATACGTCAACTTCTCTATTTGTCAAAGAGGATTCTTTTCTTATAGTTTTCACAACTTTGTTATTAGTAACTTGTCTAAGCCTATTTACAAGCTGACTAATCTCTATTGATTTATTTATAAAATCAGCAGCTCCTTTTTCATAAGCTTTTTCTTTATAAATAGGCATATCATATGATGATAAAATCACTACTTTTGAATTGATATTATCTTCTTTTAATTTATCTAAAATTTCAAACCCATTAAGACTAGAAGCATCTTTTAAATTTATATCTAAAAGAATTATATCATATTGATATGTCCTAAGAGCGTTATAAAAATGCTTTTCGATATCCACAAAATCACAAACATCTACTTCTTCAAATTCTTTCAATGCTCTAGTTAAACTTTCACCTAATAACTTATGATCATCAAATAAAAGGATTTTCATTAATTAAACTCTCCTTTTCTAAATTTATTTCTGTTTTTAAAATACCATCTTGATAGGAATAATGCATTTCACCTTTATTTCTATTAATTAAAAGCTTTAAAATCAAAATTCCACCCATTGATTTGTCAATATTTTCATAGTCTTTTTGACTTGCTCCGTCGCTTTCGCAAAATATCGTAATATTTCCATTACTTTGTTTCATTTCAAAATTTATATATGTACCTTCTGAATGTTTATACACATTATTTATAAGCTCCTTTGAAATCTGCATGATAACTTTTTGGGATTCCTTATTTTTTATGTTTTCCGGCATTATCCAATTTAACTCCAATTGTTTCATCGGATAAAGATTTTTTATAGATAAAATCATATTCTCAAAGTTTTCTCTAAAGGAAAAATAATTAAAGAGATTTGAAGAATAAAAGTTCATTATTTGTCTAATTTTATTTTCTAAATCAGTCAGTATTTTCATTGAATACTTTATGTCCGGTTCATTTAACTCTAAAAGAGTCTTACTTGCTTTTATGTCTTGTATAATTTCATCATGTAGTAGACTTGAAAATTCATTTCGTTCTCTCTCTAGATATACTGTCAAAGTATAAAATGATTCCATTTTTTTCTGAGAAACTTCCATCGACTCGACATTTATTAGTAGTAGTAACATAAATATCACCATTACAACATGCATAAATACATTTATTAAAATTGTATCCAATTCTAATAAATATGCTATAAATGTTAAAAAAACTACTACAACAGGAATTAATTTTATACTATTTGACTTCGATATCGAAAGTATATTAATTTGTCGTATATGCTTATATTCATAATGTTTCTTTGTATTCAGAAAAACCGCTACTATAACAAAAATCAATGTTTCAAAACGAAGATTGAAAGAATATAAGATTGTAGCAACTATCAATAATATCCAACACAAGAAATCCATCCAATAAAACTTTTTCAACCCAAATACAAAAAGCAATATAATGTAAACAAACATTGAAATTGTAATATATACATAATTTTGTTTCAAAACTAATGATGCTACAAATATGGTTAAGGGAATAAATCCATATTCCCTTAACACATTCTCTTGTCGTTCTTTCATCTGCACAAAGTTTACATATAACTTGTTTAAGAACAGATAATAAATTGACATTGAAAGCAAATTAATAAGAGCCTGGTTTGATATATAAGCCTTCGCTTTATACGACCAGGCCCAAAGAACAACTATAAACATATAAACTATAATATATATATTTCTCCTGCTTTTACTTTTTCGCAATTTCTATCACCTCAATAATAAGCTGATGTTATCCTTTCTTTTGTCGTAGCTTTATATAACAATGTTATAAGAACTAATGCTAAAATATATTTTACTCCATAAATGAACAATCTTTCAATCATCGCTATCTCTAAAATAAAAGTTACCATATAGAACAGACTCACCCAAAAAGTTACCATTCTAAATCGGTTCATATTTTTAATATACATAAAAGCTGTGTTTATAATTATACCACATATAAACGTATAAACATAATAATCCGCTATATTTAACAAGTTTATATCATCTAAAAGAATTATTGCACCCACTATCAAAGGCAACAACAAAATAGTAGTTGCTAAATATAAAGTTAACGAATTGATGATTATAATTTTTTTTACACTTACACCATTCGCTAAAAGCCATTCTACTTTTTTGCTTATCTTTTCCATCTGCAATAAACTTTTACTAAGTTCATTTGCAAACACAATAAACAAAAATACATATCCTTTTAATATGACTGAAGTTCTGGTATATAATAAAGAATTGGCATTATTATCAGCTGTCAATATTGGTAATATTCCAAATCCTAAAGCTATTAGTGTCATAAATATGAAATTTGAATTAATCACTTTTTTTACATTCAGCTTAACTATATTCATACCCATTCACCTTTCGTTTTCAACACTTTCTCATTATTTAGTTCTTTTATTTTTATCATTCCTAAAATTAACAGAAATGCAAAAATACAAACATTAAATACTACTAATCCATGTATAATATCGATATTCACTGACACTAAAAACTTTACTATTTCTTTAGAAAACATTCCTGTCATATAAATTACAATAAAAGTTCCAAAAAATATAATGTTTTTAAATAGCTTATTTTTCCTTGCAGAAAAAGATATCACATTGAAGAAATAAATTTCTCCATAAGCGAGTAAAGCTGTTGTAATATAAAAGACTACCATCTCCATAAAATTATAATTAAAATCTAACGATACATAGAACACTAAAAATATAAAAAATGGTATTATGCTCGCTACTCTTAACATCTGAATGGTGTAAGAGTTAATGATATTTTTTATCTTTATTCCCGATGACATAAAAAATTCTAATCGGTTACTTAACTTATCTTTTACTGTTAAATCAACTATCATTGAATTAGCAACTATTAATGTACTCCCTAAAATCAAAACATACATAAGCAATGTTAATTCCGGTACACTTTTTTGTTTTAAAAATCCTGAATATAATCCAAAACATACAAATACAAATAGGATTATCACAACACATAAATTAACGATTGTATCCTTGCTCTTTAAAATGCAATAAATTGCAGCTTTCTTTAAATTCCTCATTTTTTTGTACCTGCCTTAATAAAAATATCTTCTAGTGATCTACCTTTAATTTCATCATGACTTAAATTTAGAATAAGATTTCCATTTTCAATCATAGATATATAATCTGCTATTTTTTCAACTTCTGATAAATCATGTGAAGTTATAACGATTGTCTTCCCACTAAGTTTCAATTCATTAATTATTTTTCGTATCTCTACTCTCGAAATTGGATCTACACCTGATGTTACCTCATCCAGATAAATTATTCCTCTGTCCATTAAAATGACTATTAACAAAGAAAGTTTTCTTTTCATCCCTTTTGAATAAGTTGAAACTCTTTTTTCCAAGTGCTCTTTCAAGTTTAAAATTTCTGCATAAGTTTCATAATTAACAAGTTTATAGCCAAAATATAAACCGAATATTTTTAAATTTTCAATTCCTGATTTATCTTCATATAAATAGTCATTTTCTAACAACATTGCATGATTTGTTTTCACAACAACACTGCCATTATCTATATCGTATAAACCTGTCAATATCCTTAACAATGTAGTCTTGCCTGAACCATTCGGACCAATAATTGCATGTATTGAATTTTCTTTTATAGACAAACTGAAATTGTTAAATAAGACATGGTTACCGAAGGCTTTACTTATATTTTCTATGCTTATAATATCATTCATCATATTACCATCTCCTTGAATTCTTTAGGAACTCTATTTATATACCATAGACAATCTTTAAAGTTGTTCTCTTTTGCTGCCGTAAGTCCTCTTATTATGCAATAACTACAAAAATATTTACTTTTACAATTTTTACACTCTTCACTATCATACGAAGGTGCAGGAATTTTTCTGATCATATTTAAAATCTTATATTTTTTAGTATAAATATCCCCTATATTATCTTTAAAAACATTTCCAAAAGACTTTATTATTGTTTCATCATCCATAGCACAAAATTTTATATTCCCACTAGGTGTTATAGATGGATTGGATGTAAATGCTCCACAATTACTTAAGTTAGGATCCCCATCTTTTACTTGATATAAAAATCCTTCACCATATTTTTTATTAATTGTCGAAATAGTTTCTGCACATTTAGTCATATCTGTTTCTGTTTTTAATAAAATATTGTGTTCATCTTCTAAATCAGATCTACCCATAGGAGTTATTGAAGATAAGCCATAGCAGTCTATCCCTACACTATGAACCCAATCAGCAATATTTACTAATTGATTTAAGTTCTGAGGTGTTATCATAGTAACTACTCTCATCATAATTTTCATATTATGAATACGTTGAATAGTTTTCTTAATTCTATCCGAAATGTTGTCTATCTTTGTTCCCATAAACCAATTTATATAGTCATCATTATCTCCGTGTAAATCTATTTGTACTACAGTTTTATCTTTATTTTTCTCTATTAACTCAAATAATTCTTCATTCCAAAACAACCCATTTGACAAAATACTAACCAAATTATAATTAAGACTATATGCACATTTTAGAATGTCTAAAAAATGAGGATGACAAGTAACTTCTCCACCTGTAAATTCAACGACTCTTGTTCCAGCTGTTCTTGCATCTTTCAGCATTTTTTTAATATCATCTGTATTATCTATAAACTTATTATGACAAGAATAATTTCCATAACAGTGCAAACATTTTGCATTGCACTGATGCGTAATCTCTACAGATATAGCTGATGGATATTGCGTCTGACCAGTTCCAAGCACTGGAACTTCAACTTTATTAGCTTTTTCAATACATTCAATAATTATACCATAATTGTTCTGTAAAGACTCTAAAAAATCATTTAGAGCTTTTTGCTTTGTGACCTTTTTTATTCTCAACCATAATTTTACAGCTATATTTTCTCCATTTAATACGCTCAAAAAAGGTTTTTATTAGGTCAA
>MPOT01000066.1 GCA_001896545.1 Tepidanaerobacter sp. EBM-38
AAAGCCCTTAAAAGAAGCCTATAAAACAGCTCTACTAAAATTAAGTAAAAACCCTTATATCGGTCAGCCAAAACGTGGTGACCTAACCGGTATTTATGGCTTTGATGTGAACTATAACGGTATTAATTATGAAGTTGCTTATACAATCAGCGAAGTTGACGGTAAAAAGATTGTAGTGCTTCTTGCCGGAACCCGTGAAAACTTTTATGAACAGCTAAAAAGATATATTAAATAGCTCTCTAAAAGAGGGCTATTTTGCTTTATACCCCCGCCCTTGAATTTTGCGAATTCTTGCGCGAGACCCCGCCGCCGTTCCAGGCACACCTGGCTTTAGAAAATTAGACCCCCCTCATAACCCTCTAACGTGCATATAAAACTATTTACTGCATATACTACTTTTTGAAAGTTATTGCAATGCTAATATCACTACATTAGCTTTACAGTGCAAGGGATATCTGCTATAATATTTATATAAACTATGAAAAGGAGGCGATCCCCTTGGCCAAAAAAACATCTAGTGTTAGCTTTAGAATCGATGCCGATATTAAAAAACAGGCGGATGAACTATTTGCAAAGCTTGGACTCAATATGACTACAGCCTTCAATATTTTTCTACGCCAATCAATAAGAGAAGGCCGTATTCCCTTTGATATCACTCTAAATACCCCTAATGCTGTGACAGTCGCCGCTCTACTTGAAGCAGAGCAAATTGCTAATAACTCAGATGCTAAACGTTATTCTGATGTCGAGGAAGCGCTGCGGGAGTTAAAATCATGAGCCGCCAGATTTTATGGACAACACAATTTAAAAAGGATTATAAGCTTGCGGAAAAACGTGGGCTTAATATTACCCTATTAGATGATTGTATCCGCATGCTTGCGACCGGAGAAAAGTTGCCACCCGAATTCCGTGACCATAACCTTTCCGGCAGATGGAGTGGTTATCGTGAGTGCCATATTCAGCCTGACTGGCTTTTGATTTACCGTATTGATGTTAATAATTTAATTCTTGTTTTAGTTCGAACCGGTAGCCATAGCGATTTGTTTTAGCCTTGCCTCTACCTGGTGCATAAGGTGCACTATTATCTGTAACCATACACAGCACCCTTCTTGCCACAGCATCCCTCTCCGGAAGTCTTGCGGTCATGGCAGGACTTGCAAAGGGATTGTATATTATTCTCATCCCAGAACAGTTCCAGCCTACCTTCGTGGGGGATGATATGGTCCACCACTGTTGCCGGGGTAAAGCGTCCTCTTCGTTCGCACTCCACACACAGTGGATGCTTCAACAGATGCCGCTTTCTTAATCGCTGCCAGCGGCTGTTGTTGTAGAGCTTCCTGTAAGGTCTATTGGTTCTGTTGTACTCCCTATCTGTTTTCTTTTGATGCGCCGGGCAATACCTATCCTCGGTTAGTTCTGGACAACCGGGATAGCGGCAGGGCATCTTTGGTTTTCTGGGCATTCCCATTCACCTTCTTTCACCACAGGCACACCCTGACCACGATATCCGAGTATGCTTGTCGCCATCGGCAGATACATTTAATAAGGCTTTATGATATTTGCTTTCAGGGTTGCTGCACTCATACGCCTTCCATCTGCTTTCGCTTACATATTCATCTACCTTGGCAAAGCAACAGGATATACACCTGATACTTTTATTTGTTTTTATAGGGCACCTCCTAAAAAAGGGCATAGAAAAAGCCCTGAGAGCAAAAGCCCCAGAGCTAAGATTTGATCCGAATTTAATTATATAATAAAAATACGAGATGGTGCGGGCACCTTCTCGCTAAAAACCATAAAGGTTTTTGTTCATCGTTAGTATTTACTATACACATAGGT
>MPOT01000079.1 GCA_001896545.1 Tepidanaerobacter sp. EBM-38
AAGGGAGGTTGTTATAAGATGAATGTCTACGATCTTGCGCATCAACTTGCGCGAAGTTTAAATGAGAGTCCGGAATACTTAGAATACAAAAAGGCTAAGGAAACCATTAAGCAAGACCCTCAAGTTGAAAAAATGCTTAAAGATTTGAGAGCTAAACAAATTGAGGTTCAGGCTCTTAGTATATCCGGAAAGCCAATCGCCGAAGCTCAAAAAAGCCTTGAGAATCTCTATAATATTGCAATCAACAACTCACTGCTAAGGCAGTATTTAGAAGCAGAAGAACGGTTCGCAGTCTTGTTTACCGATATTCAGAATATTATTATGAAAGGTATAGAATTTGATATAGATACAGAGGATGAATAATTTTTCAAGAAATCAACCGCTATGCTATTCTGATAAAATTGTGTATCAATAGCTGGGCGGTTGATTTCTCATGCTTACAGCTTTAAAATCCATGTTGCTGTAGAAAAATAAACAAAGAGCCCTATGATATCAAGAAGCGTAGTTACAAACGGACCAGAAGCAACCGCCGGATCATGCCCAAACTTATGCCATAACAGCGGAATAAATGTACCTAATGCGGCAGCTAATGTGAGATTAAATGCCATGGCAATTCCTACTACAAGGCCCAATAATACTTCTCCCTGCCAAAAATATGTTATTACAGCCACTAATATGCCGTTAATTATGCCTAAAATTATCCCGACTGCCGACTCCCGAAGAACGTTTTTTATTATAGAAGCAGTGTCGATTTCCCCTGTAGCAAGTCCCCTGACAACAATTGCAGCAGATTGTGTGCCAACATTTCCACCCATGTCCATGATAACCGGTATAAAAAATGATAAGGCAACTATAGTCTGTAAAGTGGCAGAAAAGCCGTTGATTACTCTTCCGGAAAAAATCTCCCCGATAATAGCTACCAAAATCCATGGCAATCTTCGCTTTGCTCGACTCCAAGGGGATATCTGTTTTAAATCTATTTTCTCATCTACATCGGAACCAGAGAATTTTAATATGTCTTCGGTAGTTTCCTCTTCCACCACCATCATAGCATCATCTACAGTAACAATACCGAGCAAAACATCATTATCATCAACCACGGGTAATGCTAAAAGACCATATTTTTTGATAAGTCGTGCTACCTCTTCTTGGTGTGACATCACATTTACTTTCTTTACATCTGTCTTCATAAAATCTTCAATTGGAGTTTGCTCAGGTACCAAAATCAAATCCCTTAAGGAAATAACTCCTGCAAGCCTGCCTTCAGAATCCACCACATAAAGATAGTATATGGTTTCCGCATCGGGGGCAAGCTCTGCCAATTTATTGAGTACATCCTTTGCTTTTAAATCTTTGGAAAAAGCAATGTATTCAGTTGTCATACGACCGCCGGCCGTGTTTTTATCATAAGCCAGAAGGTCTTTTAAATCTAATTTTGCACTTTCCTCCATTAAAGACAGTATAGGCTTTTTTTCTTCTTCTTTTAAATCACCTAAAAAGTCTGCCACATCGTCTGATGACATTTCTGCAAGTAATTTAGAGGCATAATTTGCTTCAATGTTTGTTAAAATAAAGTACTTTTTATCTGAATCGACTTCTTCTAGGACTTGTATGGCATCTTCGAAATCTAGTATCTTAAACAAATTTAGGCTTTCTTTGGGTGAAAGCTCCTCGAAAAATTCAGCTATATCTACAGGATGATACTTATGAATTACCGATTTTAACTTAGTATAATCCTCTTTACCTAAAATATCTCGTATTTCTTCTACTCCGTTCATGCCAGCACCCCCTCTAATCCAAGCCTTGCAAAGCCGACCATATTGGGAGAAATTATTTCAATAAAGTAAATGGCAAATGTAAAATATACTATGAGTGTTGTTATATCCACCACTGTGGTTATAAAGGGCCCCGAAGCTACAGCAGGGTCTATATTGAACATATTAAAAATGAGCGGTATTAAGACACCTATGAGTGCTGCAAGCATTAATGAAATGCACATAGAAAGACCTACTGCCAGACTTAGTTGAGCATTTTTTTGCCATATATAGCTTATAACTGAAATTAGTGCACCACATATTATTCCCAATTGTAGCCCTGCTAAAGTTTCTCCAATAATAAATTGAAAAATATTTTTTCTGTTTAGTTCTTCGGTAGCTATGCCACGAACTGCTAATGCTAAGGACTGAGTTCCAATATTACCTCCGGTGGCCATGAGCACCGGGATAAAAAATGCTACAGCTACAACAGATTCCAACACATGAGAAAATCCGTCAATAACTTTTCCTGACAGCATATCCCCGAAAAGGCAGACAATAAGCCAGAAAATCCTTTTTTTTGATGCACCCCAGATTGTACTTGTTAAAATCACATCTTCTTCTGTAGTGATACCGGCCATTTTATGGATATCTTCAGTATTCTCCGCTTCCAAAACTTCCATAGCATCATCAACAGTAACAATACCCAGTAAACGATTTTCATTATCAACTACTGGAACGGCCAGCAGTGAATACCGCGATATGATTTTGGCAACATCTTCTTGGTCTTGGTCTACATTTACCGAGATGACTTTTTTATGCATTATTTCATGGATTTTTTTATCTCTCGGAGCGCTTATAAGTTCTCTAAGTGATAGAACACCTTGTAAATGTTTTTTATTATCAACTACATATAGGTAATAAATTGTTTCGGCTTTTTGGCCAAATTGACGAACATCTTCTATGGCTTGACTCACAGTTTCATCAGAAAAAATATAAACATAGTCGGTAGTCATAAGTCCGCCGGCCGTATCTTCCGCCATTTTGAGAAGCTCTTTCAGTTCCTCGTAATCTTCTTGGGGAAGTTTCATGAGAAGGCGTTCTGCCTGAGCTGTAGGCATCTCCTGAATAAGGTCTATAATTTCATCTACAGACATATTTTCCAGGATTTTTATAGTTTCCTCCTCACTCATTTCTTCAAGTATTTGAAGCCTATCCGACGGATCCATTTCTTCTAAAACTTCTGCGGCCTTAGAGCTACTCATCATATGCAAGAAAAGTTTTTTATTGCCGTTTTTTATTTCATTTAGTATTTCGGCAATATCTGCCGGATGTAGATTTGCCAGTATTTTATGTGCTTCGTCACTTTTGTTAAGTACAAGATGCTTTATAAGAATGATGTCTTTCTTTGGCAGCATTACAGTACCTCCTTTTTAAGATGGTCACCCGAACGCTGCATTAGCGGTAGGGTAAACCTCTCGTAATATTCTTTTATTTAGTAAATATCGACTACTAGGACCAGGGTCCACCTTACCGCCCCCTTTAATTATCAAAATTAATATAAAAACCCTTTCCGATGAAAGGGCATGAAAAAATATTTTCCCCTCGTCATCGGTTTTAGCACTGAGCGACTTTGGAACTTAAATTCCAGCCACATTAGATTCCACCTTAATCCGGTAAAACCTGTTAACCCATTGGTGTCTCTCGACATTTCCGGGCAGTGGCTTGTATTCGCGCAGGAGCCTCACCTAACGGGAAGTTAGATATATCTTTGCTTTAATACTATTTTAATCTCTTTTTGAAATATATGTCAAGGAAAACTTAAAAATAAAGAGGAGGCTGCCTTTACAAACCTCCCCTTCATGCATTTTACTGAAGCTGCTGACCGGCCTGTTGTTGTTGCTGCTGCTGCGATTGTTGGTTTAATTGTTGGAGTTGTTTTGTCGACTGATCTAATAATTGATTCATTTGATAAAATACTTGGTTGGTCTGGATGTTTTGTTGAGCCTGTGAAAGAGCATCAATCGCCTGCTGAATTGCTTGATTTATCTGGCTATCCGTCTGTTGCTGTTGAGTCTGTGCTTGATTTTTTAACTGATTCAGTAGTTGATTAAATTGCTCTGGTTGCGTCTGATTTGTCATTTGATTGTTTACACTCCCTTGAACTTGTTGATTTACTCCAGTTTGGTCAGCATATATGCCTTTATTTTCCAGCTTATTATTTATTTCTTCAGAAACCTCAGCGTCAATTTTCTTTTCCAACAAATAATCTTTAAAGTCTTTTTTTCCAGTCAAACAAACACCTCCCTTAAGGAATTTTAACCTCCCATATTAGCATACCCTGTGCATTGTATTTTAATAGATAAGTTTTCCCCATTACTGAATTAAACTATCAATAGATTTATTTATTTCATTAAATACCTTTTGTTGCTCTATGGTTTGTTGTGCAGAATTGAGAGTATCTATAACTTGCTGCAAATTTTGTTGAAGATGATATGTGGTATCATTCGAAGTAGAAAAAATATATTCCCCAGCCTGATTTGCTTTTGATATGGTCTGTAGTTGATTTTCAGTGTTTTTTAAATCAATGGTAATTTGTTGAGATGATGTATTAAAATCATTTAATATTTGATCTATTTGCTGGGAAAGTTTAGCAAAACCATCGTTGATTTTCTGTGCCTGATTTGTCAAGGCAATTCGCTTTTGGGCTATTTGTTCTTGTAAAAGTTTAGTATTAGCACCAGATACCCATTTGGCGAGAAGATTTTGGTTTCGCTCTATTTCTATCTCAATTTGTTGAATTGTAGTATCTAAGTCGTTTTTAAAATTTAATATATCCTGATGAATGTTTTTAAATTGATTAGTCAAATCGCTAAAATTCATTTTATTTTGTGCGATGAAGTTTTCAAATTTTAGAGTTTGATCTGAAAAATTGTTGCAAAGATTTTTAAAATCGTCCAAGTTATCACCTTCCTTTTTTGCTAATTCCTTTTAGATATTTTGTCCTTTTATATATTCTTTTCTACATCCATATTTTTCTTTTAAAAAAAGTTTTTTATACAAAAAAATAGCTCGAGTTTTTGAATACTCGAGCTTTAAGAATTTCTTAAATTTAATTTCAAGATTGTTTATCAAGGTAAGCATCATTTACACGATCTTGTAGGTAAACTTTAAAATATTTTTGCATGTCGACATCTTTATAGATTTTATAACCTTCGTCCACGCATGAAGAACATGCATCACGAGGTATGGTTACCGCAAAAATAGGCATGCCTCGGTCGCTATTAGACTTAATCATATTTACACCCGAACACTTAGAACATACTTTGAATGTTTGTGTTTGATTTTCAAGTATACCGTCAGTATCGTAATATATCTGCCGCTGTCTTGTAATATAGTCTTTATCTTTTATAAACTCATATGCGATTAAATCTTTTTGCCGCCAGCGGTTATAGATATTTTCACAAAGTTCTTTGATATATTCTGTAATTTTCTTTGATTGTTTTAATTTTACCGGGTCATAATCCGGTTCTCTAACATGGGAATAGTCTAGTCCTGCCATAGCCAATATTATTCCAAGATTCACATAGGGCAATGCCCCTTCTATGGAATATCCTCCTTCTAAAACTGCTATATCAGGATTCAGTTTATGATTTAATTCGGCATAACCCCAAGCAGTGAAGTTCATATTAGTAAGCGGATCTGTATAATGATTGTCCTGCCCTGCCGAATTTATAATTAAGTCCGGTTTGTATTCACTCAATATTGGAAGGACAAGATTATCAAGCACATATAAGAATCCTTCCTCGCCGGTTCCCGGAGGAAGCGGAATGTTTATATTGTAGCCCATGGCTCCAGGGCCGCCAAATTCATCTATAAAGCCTGTTCCCGGATAAAGAGTTCTCCCATCCTGGTGAAAAGAAATAAACAGGGTATCTCTATCATTCCAATATATATCTTGAGTTCCATCCCCATGATGACAGTCCGTATCAACTATTGCCGCCCGACAGTGCCCGTATTTTCTCCTGAGATTTTCCAGCATAACTGCTTCAATATTGATAATACAAAAACCTCTATCCCCATATACAACACGCTGAGCATGATGCCCCGGCGGCCTTACAAGGGCAAATGCCTTATCTGTTTCTTTGTCCATCACCGCATGTGCTGCCTTAATAGCACCACCTGCTGAAATTAAATGGGATTTAGTAACTCTTTGTTCTACATCTGGAACACAAAAATGGACTCTCTGGATATCTTGCTTTACTGCTATTTCAGGGTTGTAGAATTTGATATTTTCTATATCCATTATGCCTTCCTCAAATATCTGATCCTGAGTATATAGCAGCCTTTCTTCACGTTCAGGATGTGTTGGACTGATTGCCCAATCAAAAGCAGGAAATAAGACTACGCCCAACCGATTCTTAGCCACTAACATTTTTATCACCCCATAACCCGTATATTAGTCCGGGCTTAATTTGGGCTCTTATCCTTATGTTCTTGCCACTTGTGTAAAAGCCGCGCACTATATTAAAGCTGTTTTCTTCTACTATTTCAGCCTGAATTTCGCCCTTTTCAGCTCCGAGCAGCGAAGATTGCTGTTTTAATAAATCTATGGCTTTAAGTCTTGCCTCTTCCAAAGTATAATCTTTACTTATCTTTTCATATAAACCCATCTCGGGAACCGCAAGGGTTCTTTGTGCTGTATCTATAAACATGGTAATTTCCGCTGTAGTTCTAGCCAAAGCAGCCCCCACCGCATTTGCCGCTTCATAAACTTTGGGATAGCGGCAAGGTATGCCAAAACTTTTTTCAAGAATAGGAGCCATCGCCTTAGCTGGACCACCTATAACTTGTATTAATCCAGGCTTAATTTTTTTGCCGTAAAGTAATTCTTTTACAGTGTATACCGGGTGAGAATTTATTTCATGCAACAGTTCTTCTGCCTTATTTTTTATCATTTCAGCCATTGTATCTAAAATTGCAGATGCTGCGGCCTCAGGACATAGATTTAGTTGTTCGCCTATTTCCTTCATAGCACTTAAGGCCTTGCTTTTATTGCCGCAACTGATTAATCCCAGAACTATCATTGCATCTGTTGGCGTCGGACATGGTCCGTCAAAGGCCTGTGGTCGTCCCAGCCTTTTTGGACCTATAACAATCTTATTATTTTTCACGCAAACACTGCTATCTCCGCCAACGCCTATGGATACGCTGTAAAGAGATCTTACCAGTGTTGGAAATTCTCCGATTTTTATTCCCAACGGTTCAAGCAACGGAACACCATCGGCTAAAAATGAAATATCAGTAGTAGTTCCGCCGATATCTAGAAATATGGCATCTTTAGAAGTTTCAAGAAAGGCTTGTCCGCCCATTACACTTGCTGCCGGGCCTGACAAAATAGTATTAACCGGATATCTTTCACCGGCTTTAAGACTCATAGTTCCTCCATCAGCTTTCAAGACACTTACGGGTGCATTGATTTTTTCGCGCTGAAGAGCCTTGTATATGCTTTCACTAAACTTTAGAAATGTTGTATAAACTGCAGAATTATAATACGAAGTGAAAACCCTGCGAGGGAAGTTTAATTTGCCTGATACAGTATGACCCAAAGTTATGGGGAAAAATTCATCTTTCAATAGTTCGTTTATTCTTATCTCATGATCGGCATTGCGCACAGAAAACTTTCCAGCTACCGCTACAGCTGAGATATTTTTGCCCTTCAAAGTCTTTGCTGCCTTTTCTATTTCTGATTTATCAATAGGACTTACTTCCCGGCCCCGATGGTCTATATAACCCCCAATAAAAATATTTTCCCGGCCGCAACTGAGAAAATCTTTTTGCAGACCGGGTCCGCTTTCGATTATCATTCCAACCGGATCTGTCTTTTGTTCGATAATGGCATTAGTAGAAATAGTGGTACTCAATATCATTCGCTCAATTTTAGCAGGATCTTGTCCTGAAAGCAAGGGCTTTAAAGCTCCCCAAATAGATTCCAGTAAATTGCTGTGATCGGTGGGAATTTTAGATGTTTCAATAATCTTGCCTTGATGAATAAGAACCGCATCTACATTAGTTCCCCCCATATCCAGCCCAACAATCAATTTTTCTTCCTCCTTTAATCACCTATGATTTTAATTTCGGATTCAAGATTAACATTGAATTTTCTTTTGACTTCCTTTTGCACGTGACTGATAAGGCTTATCACATCCTTAAAAGTTGCATTTTCTACATTTACGATAAAACCTGCATGTTTATCAGATACCATGGCTCCGCCTATTCTATACCCTTTAAGGCCCGCCTTTTCTATCAGAGCTCCTGCGAAATGGCCTGGAGGTCTTTTAAAAGCGCTGCCGGCACTCGGCAAATTAAGCGGTTGTTTAGCTTTTCGACAAGCTGCAAATTCTTCCATTTGTTTTTTTATGTCTTCGTAATTTCCGGGTACAAGTTCCATTTCAACTTCCAATAAAATTCTATCACCATCTTGAAGGATGCATCTGCGATAAGAATAATCAAGTTCTTCTTTTTGCATCTCATACAATCTACCATTCATATCTATTACCGTGACCTTTTTTACAACATCAGCCATTTCTCCGCCATAAGCTCCTGCATTCATAACCACGGCACCTCCAACAGTACCCGGAATGCCATTGGCAAACTCTAACCCGCTAAGACTGCTTTCAAGTGCTATTCTTGACAATGCCGACAGGGGAACTCCGGCTTTGCACCTTATAATATTTTTATTTACATTGGCATCATTAAAATTTTGTGCCAATTTCATTACTACGCCCCTAATACCCTCATCCTTTACTAGTAAATTTGTTCCATTGCCCATGACGAAAAAGGGAATATCGTTTTGCCTGCATACTTCGATAATGCTTTTTACCTCTTTTATATTTGTAGGTAAAACCATTATATCCGCAGGCCCCCCAATACGAAACGAGGTATGGTTTTTCATTGGTTCATTTATTTTAACTTGACTTTCAGGCAAGAATTCTCTCATAATTTCATATATTTTTGTAACGTCCATGATACCTTCCCTTCTTCTTCAATAAAAATACAATTTTATCTTCTAACATAGTTTATTTCTATATAAAGGCTATAATTCCTGCAATATGTCAAAAAAGGAACCTTCATAATTATTATAATTTATTCTTCATCGACTGTTGACATGATATTTGCCAGCAGCTCTGCAAAAGTGGCATCATCAGAAATATTATAAAAGCTTATCATCCCGCTTGCTTCTCTTATAATAAAAGCCTCAGGCGATATGCTCATACCCAAAAATAGGCTAAATATATAGTAGGCTCTTACAGTAATATGAATAAGAGGTATAAATGTTAAATCCCCTATAGGCCTTGGCTTACCTAATATCATTTTATCATAGATGGCATAATTATCAAAACTCATGTATGAACATTCCTTATTTGTACTTTTCAGTTTTACCGTGCTGCTACTTAATGTTATTTTTTACCTTTTTATTTTTTCTTATTCAGATATATAGAATCGCAACATAAAAAATAGGATAAAGGAAGCTTTTAAGAATCCTCTATCCCATTTTATAAACATATTGATTAACAGATATTCTACGCCATATCTCTTTGCTTAGCAGTCTACTGTTTGGATGTGTTCTTTGTAATATTTCTGTATTGTTTTTGTTAATTTACCGGGAATCCCATCACCAATGATTTTACCATCAACTTTAACTACCGGCATTATCTCAGTAGTAGTTCCTGTCAAAAAAACCTCATCAGCATCAAAAAGGTCGTCCATACAAAAAACCTCTTCAGAATATTTTATGTCATTTTTATCTGCAATTTCTAAAACCACACCGCGAGTTATACCATTAAGTATTTTATTGTTTACAGGATGTGTAATCAGCTTATTATCTTTAACTATAAACACATTACTGCTGGAACCTTCTATTACGCTTCCTCCTCGATGGAAAATCGCCTCAAACGAACCGGCTCTCTTTGCTTTCTCTTTTGCAATACAGTTTGCCAGAAGCTGAACTGTTTTGATATTACAGCGGCTCCAACGCTCATCTGGCACTGTTATACAGGTAATGCCGTTTTCGTAAAATTCCTGTGGATTTCCTTTTGACTCTCTCACTATAACTACCCAAGTACAGGAGCTTTCCTCAGGAAAAGCGTGCTGCCTGACAGCCGCACCTCGTGTAACTTGAATGTATGCCGAGGCATCCTTGAATCCGCTCTCTTTTACAGCCTGCCGACACACTTTCTCCAAATTGTTAAGTCCAAAATCGAGATCCAGATATATTTCTTTTGCTCCATTTTGTAAGCGAGCCAAATGACGGTCAAGATAGAAGAATCTGCCATTATATATATGTACTACTTCATATAAACCGTCTCCAAATTGAAAACCTCTGTCTTCAACCGATACTTTGGCATTTTCATAATCTACTCTTTGCCCGTTTAAATACACCACTGTTGACATGCGTAGTGCCCCCTTTTGATGTTTTAAATTTTAGTTGATGTTTTGTAACTAGGTACTACTTCCCTACCCTTGGATTTTAAGAAGTCTATGACCTTTTTCATGGAAGTGTTTAAAATGTTTTCCTCAGGAATCCCGGCTTCTTTTATTGCTTTTTCGGCTTCATCAAAATTACCGATATCAAAGCAAATATGTGCGTCACTTCCCAAAGCAACTTTGGCTCCAATTTCTGCGGCCTTTTTCGCAATTAATATGCAATTATCTTTGCTGCCCTTGCGGCTAACAGTAAAAGAACTATTGTTTATCTCTATATGCACATTATATTCATGAGCAGCCTCAACAAATTTATCAATATCCAAGGGAAATTCCGGATTCCCGGGATGCACAATGATATCCACATAGGGGTTTTTCATCGCTTCAATGACGGCTCTTGTATTATCTTCAATCGTTCCTTTCACAGAACATCCGGTATGTAGACCTGCCAGCACTATATCTAACTTTTTTAAATAGCGTTCAGGAAGGTCTAGGGTTCCTTCATTATCAAGTATATTTGCCTCAATTCCTCTTAGTATATATACGCCTTCAATCTGCTGCGGTATAACTGTCATGTTCCCAAAATAATAGCGATTTACACCTTCTCCCATAGCCGGCCCATGGTCTGTTATGGCGATCATTTTAAGACCTTTCTTTGCTGCAGCTTGAGCATTTTCAATAACTGTGCTGTAGGCATGCCCACTTGCTATAGTGTGACAATGGGTATCTACTTCGTATTTCAATATTACCACCTCATAAAATGAAATTTCAATCCTTCATCCGTTCTTTTAATTCATCGATAAAATCTATTTCTTTAGGGTCTTTGTTATTTAGTATCGCCAAATATGCGCTCACATAATCTCCGAACATTATATGATAAAGCATTTGTTCCAGTACTGATTCTCCTTCAGGCCATATCTCCGTAATACCACTGACTTCTTCTTTTAAAATGTCCGTCGTTATATCAATGCGTTTTTTTATGCGCTCACTTTCATTCGGTGACCTTAGTATAATAATTTCAAAGGTCTTTAAAAGCTTACTGTCACCCTCAAAGCCCATTATCTCATTGTGGTTTAGCTCTGGAAAAGCATTATAGAAAGCCGGATGTTTAGCATTTTCATTCATCTGCCCTTTCCATCTCACCGCAATAATATCAGTCAGATTTGAAGTGCCATAAATCAAAGGAAGTTTTCCATGCAATTTTCTAGCTAAGGCTTTTGCAGGGTTATCCTTTTCTGGTACCTGTGGGCAGTATTTTTCACGGACCTGTTTTAAAAGATTAACGGCTGTTTCTATATCTGATTTCTTGCCAAATCCTATTCCCAGATCTTTAAACAATACTAAAATCGGAAACAGCGAAAATCCCAAAGCCGCGCGTGGAGGCAATCCCCCCGGAATCGTAATAACAGGAACTTCATCTTTTGTGGCTTTTTCCTTTAGCTCGCCTCCCGTAGTAATAACTATAATTTTAGCTCTCTTAGTTTTTGCATAATCATATGCAGTCAAGGTTTCTTCCGTATTGCCGGAATAACTGGAAGCAATAACAAGTGTCTTCTCGTCAACAAAAGCAGGTAACTTGTAATCCCTATTAACAATAACAGGAATCTGTGCTCTGTCAGCTGTCAGCATGCGAACTAAGTCGCCGCCAATAGCAGAACCTCCCATTCCTGTTATTACCACATTCATAATATTGTTAAATCGTAACCCAGATATAGAATTCTTTGTAATATCGATAGCTTTTATGCAGTGGTCCGGAAATTTGTATATAAGGTCAAACATGGCACCTTTGTCCAATTCCTTTATTTGTTCCAGATTATCTAACATTTTTAAATACCTCCTGTTTTTTTATTAATATTTACTGCTAAGTTTCTTTATTTTTATTGATTTCTTCTAGAAGTCTTTTGCTAAACTCTAATGCGGCATTATAGCCAAGAGCTTTTAAGCGGAAATCCATCGCCGCAACTTCTAAAATAGCAGCCAGGTTTCTTCCCGGCCTAATTGGAATCGTTTTTTTCGTTATATTTGAATCAAGAATTTTTATTTTTTCTTCTTCTAATCCTAATCTATCGCCTTCTTTATACTTTTCCCATTCCACCAGTTCCGCTACCAACTCAATTTTTATATCATTTCGTATACTGCCTGCTCCAAAAATGGTTTTCACATCGATAACTCCCAGCCCACGCACCTCTAAAAAATGCCGTATAAGCTTAGGGGCTGTTCCGACTAAAACATTTTTTGCAACTTGTTTTATTTCCACAGCATCATCAGCAACCAAACGATGACCGCGCTTAATGAGTTCTATTGCAGTTTCACTTTTACCTATACCGCTCTCGCCTATTATTAATATACCTATACCGTATATGTCAACTAATACGCCATGCATTGTCGTACGCGGTGCAAGCATACTTTCCAGAAAATCCGTTAGCCTGCTCATAAATTGTGTGGTTGCGGCAGGAGACCCCAAAACAGGTTTTTGATATTTTCGCGCCACTAAAGTAAGCTCTTCCGGTGGTATAAGGTCGCGGGTTATTATTACACATGGTATATCATAGGAAAAAAATTTTTCAAGGCGAGCCTTGAGGATATTTTTAGGAAGACCTTCCAAATAAGATATTTCCGTTCTTCCTAAAATTTGTATTCTATCATATGCAAAATAATCAAAGTATCCGGTAAGTTCAAGCCCCGGACGGTTTAAATCCGCCACCGTAATACAGGGCATATCGCAATCGGTATCTGCGATTATTTTTAATTTAAACTTATCAATCAGGTCCCTAAGATTTATTTTTTGCATTTTACTCTCCACTGATTTTAAAATCCTTTTTATTTTTATTTTTTCATATTTTCCTTTGAATTACCCTCACTGTAGTTTGACATATACGCACTGCGTTCTAAAAACTTATCCCATGGAGTCCAAGGCGACTCCGAATCAGTATGTTTATCGAGAAGACCGGAAAATTGGTTTAATCTGGCACTTAAAAGGTCAGAATGAAAGAGCGCAAAAGCCTCTATTGTCTTTGGCACCTCAGGACTGCCCCACTGCTTTTCACCATGGTGTGAAATTATCATGTGGCTGATGGACAATTGTAGTTCCTTCGGAAAGTCCTGAATTTCTCGGATTTTTTCATCCACCATTTCTTTTCCAATTACTAAATGGCCTATGAGTTTTCCTATATCTGTCATTTCAAAAGAAATACTTGAAAAATTATATTCTTTAATCTTCCCAATATCATGCAATAAAGCACCTGTAATCAGTAAATCGCGGTTTATGATATCCTTATATTCAGAAGCTATTAATTCACAAATTTGTGCCACTTCAAGGCTGTGTTCTAAAAGGCCGCCTATATATGCATGGTGGATTCTCTGCGCCGCCGGGCTGTTTATAAAAGCCCAATATGTATTTTTGTCGTTAAAAATTGATAATAGTAACTTTTTAAGATATGTATCCTCCACTGATTGAATTAATTCATTAAATCTTTTTACCATCTCTTTACGGTCTTTTGAAGTGGATTGTTGAAAAAGAGTTAAATCTACATTATCCTCATACTTTTTTATATTAACAATATTTATCTGCAGGCCATTATACTCTGATACATAGCCTTCAACCATTACAATATCGCCTTCATCAAAAAGACCTGCCACATCGCAAGCTCCATCCCATACCCTACCTTCAATATTTCCAGTCGCATCTGCCAGAACCAGTTTCAGAAACTGACCCGGAGCTTTAGCACTTGAAGGCGAGTAATTTGCAAAATTCTTTTTTACTACGCCAAATAAAGTCTTTACTTTATCTCCGACTTTTAAATCTTTAATAAATTGTTTTTCCATTACAACCTCCAAAGACCTGTTAAATAATTCTATGATACAATAAGATTATAGCACAATTTTATCCATTTAAAAAGAAACAAACGACAGTTTACCTTGTGGAGAGGATTTTGATATGGTATTATTTACATGCTCTTTGCTTAACTTATTTTCAAAAAAATAAATAAAAAATATGGACATATTTTTAGAGGTGATTTCTAATTGCAACATTCTAATGTTGGAAGTAAAAAACCATACCACAAATACTTTATTATTTTACTTTTGGGTTTGCTTTTACTTTCTGCCTGCTCAATTGAAATTGATACATTACAGCCGGCCGATGATAGCCTTCTTGAAGTTCATTTTATTGATACTGGTCAATCTGACAGCATCTTTATTAAATCACCTAATGGAAAAAGCATGCTAATAGATGCAGGAAATAATGACGATGGGCAGACGATTATCGATTATATTGAGAGGCTAAATGTACATAGACTTGATTTTGTAGTAGGAACACATCCGCATGAAGATCATATTGGTGCAATGGATGACATAATTGAACATTTTGATATCGGAAAAATCCTCATGCCAAAAGTCACTGCAAACACAAAAACCTTCAAAGATGTTCTATTGGCAGTAAAAGATAAAGGCTTAAAAGTCACTTCGGCACGAGGAGGTATGGAGTTTTCTCTTGATGAAGGTGTGAATATAGATATACTTGCACCCAATAGCAGTAGCTATGAAAGCCTTAACAACTATAGTATTGTAATAAAGCTTACTTACGGAAATACTTCATTTCTCTTTACCGGTGATGCCGAAAAAATTTCTGAAGAAGAAATGCTAAAAAACGAGAATTATAATCTAAATGCAGATGTGCTTAAGGTCGCTCACCACGGCAGCAGTTCCAGTACAACAAAAGAATTTTTATCGGCTGTATCTCCTAGATATGCCGTTATTTGCGTAGGGAGTGATAACCCTTACGGTCATCCACATAAAGAAACATTAGAACTTTTATCTGACTACGGTGTGCAAGTATATACTACTGCCGATAATGGTAATATATTGATAACCAGTGATGGCCAAAATATTGAAATAAAAAGGGTGAAATAAAATGTATGCCGTAGTGGATAGGTTTGAAGACAAATATGCTGTGTTAGAAACCGATGACGGTCAAATGTTAAATGTTAAAAGACAGCTTTTGCCGGAAGATACCAAGGAAGGCGATGTAATAAACCTAGATGATATGATTGTTGACAAAAATGAAACCGAAATTAGAAAAAATATTATTCGAAAACTTGCAGATGAGCTGTTTGAGGATGAAATTTAATTGATGCAGTAAACCTAATTTATCAGAAAAAAATTTAGTTTTAGATACATAAAGATGGCATTCAAATACGTTTTTTGCACCCATTTGAATGCCATCTTTGTCTTTAATAATCAAATTTCTATATTATATAATCAATCTAAGGTATTTAAGATATCATGAGCTTTTTCACATCGGCCAACCTGCCAATTTGAACAGTTTTTACAGGATCTATATTGCATAATGTATTCAGCAGGATATTTAAATGTGCTACCCTTTTTATAGTCTTTACATGTTTTTGCTACAATAATAGTTTGTTCAGGACTCATATTTATCTCCTCCGCCTCTTTTTTGATACTATTATTATAGCATATTTAAGTATATAATATGACACTTTTCCAGATTTTATATTTCACTTTATAATATTTTGCAAGCAATTTCGGGAATAATAAAAAAGATATTGCTGCATAAAACCTGCTTTATCCCCAAATTTTTCCTCTGCAAATTTTTGGAGTTTTTTAATAGGCATTTGGTTGCCACTGAAATAAATATGTTCAAGAACCCTTTTTATCCATACATCTATAGGGAAAGCATCAAACTTTCTCATGGAATAAAGCATTATACAATCTGCCACTTTTCTGCCAACGCCGGGCAAGGTCAATAGCACTTCTCTGGCTTCATCTATCGGCAGTTCTCTTAAATCATATAAATCAACTTTACCATCAGCTATAATCCTTGCTGTTTCTATAATATATTTGGCCCTGTATCCACATTTTGTCTTTTTTAGCTCATCTTCAGATAGACTTGCCAGTTTATTCGGAGAAGGAAAAGAATAGTAAGTTTTTCCTCCATATTCCAATGGCTCTCCATAGATTTTACACATATTTTCAATGGTATTTTTAATATTTCTAATATGATTGTTTGCCGATATAATAAAAGATATGGTGGTTTCCCACGGATCTTGAAAGAGAATTCTATATCCACTGCAGTAATTCACCGCAGCAGCTACCTCTTTAAAACACATCAATTCCTTTTCTATCTGTTCATAATCTCTAGACAGATCAAAGTATTCCTTAGCAAATGCTTCTTCTTTGCCTTCTAAGTTAGAATCAATTATTAGCTCATCATTGGCCTGGGCAACCTCAAAAACATAATCTTCAACAACACCGATATATTTCCCATCTTCGCTGCGATTCCACCGAAATGCCTGACCTCCGTCGGCTATTATTTCAAGATTAAATGGAAAAATATTGTTAAAATACATTTTCATAATATCCTCTCTCCATAAGTCAAAACACTTTACTGCAATAATCACTCATACTATAAATATGCGGCATTTGTTCTAAAATTTACTGCAAACAAATGCCGCAACTTAATATATTATATTAGTATTTTCCCATTGTATTACCTGTTCTGTATGATATTGCTCCTAATTAAATTTGTTTTACACCAATATTAACCTTGTGACCGTTGATATCACACTCTCTTGCAAAGCTGTCTTCTGGCGGAAAAACTCTTTCAATCGCAATAGACAGCGTATCTGTTTTTATTTCTTCTCCGTGTTTTTCTAGCACTTCATCTATAATGTCGTCACCTAAATAATACAGACATATCTTATCCTCAACTTTAAAGCCTGCTTCTTTTCGCATGTTTTGAATTTTACTTACCAGTTCTCTGGCAAAACCCTCAAGCATAAGTTCAGGAGTAATTGTAGTATCAAGAACCACATAATAGCCGCCTTCACCTTCGGCGCAGAAACCCTCTTTATCTTGAGCTCGAATATCTAACTCATTTTCTAAAATAGTTATGTTTTCCCCATTTACACTGATAACAACTTGGCCGTTTTCTCTTGCTCTTTTTATAAGCTCCATAGGTTCAGCGGCAGCAATCTCTTTTGCTATGCCGGACATGAGTTTTCCGTATTTTGGTCCCAATAAATCGAACCGTGGTTTTACCATGTATGTGAAATATTCTTCAGCTACATCAATATATTCAATTTCTTTTATGTTCAGCTCTTCTTTAATAATATCCGACAAGTCTAAAACCAATTCTCTATCATTGAAGTTTCGAAGTTGTACCATCATCTTTTGAAGAGGCTGACGGTTTTTAATCTTACCTTTGTTCCTAGCAGCTCTGCCAAGTTCTACAATCTTCCTTGCAAGTTCCATCTTGTGTTCCAGTATTTCATCGATAAGTTCTTCTTTGACCTCTGGAAAGTCGCAAAGATGTATGCTTGCCGGCTCTTCGGGGTATGGTGTTAAAACTAAGTTCTGGTATAATTCTTCTGTGATAAAAGGAACAAAAGGTGCTGCCATTTTAATAAATGTTACAAGTGCTTCATACAGTGTCAAATATGCAGCTATTTTATCATTGTCCATTTCAGATTTCCAATAGCGTTCTCGACAGCGTCGCACATACCAGTTGCTAATATCATCTATAAGCGATTCCATAGTCCTTGCAGCATCTGTTATGTCTAAGTCATTCATATATTTGCGTATTTGTTTATTCACGCTATTTATCCTTGACAATAACCATCGATCCAATTCGCTTCTATCCTCAGGGTCTAAAGAATACTTCCTTGGATCAAATTCATCAATATTTGCGTAAAGTACAAAGAATGAATATACATTCCACAGTGTCCCCAAAAACCGTCTTTGAGCTTCACTTACGGCATCTTGATAAAATCGGCTGGGGCTCCAGGGGGGACTTGCCACATACAGATACCAGCGCATAGCATCGGCACCCTGTTCGTTAAGAACCTTCCATGGGTCTAAAATATTGCCCTTATGCTTGCTCATTTTAATTCCCTTTTCATCAAGGATATGCCCCATAACCAGAACATTTTTGTAAGGTGATTTGTCAAACAGTAGTGTAGAAATCACCAAAAGGCTGTAAAACCATCCTCGCGTCTGGTCAATGGCCTCTGAAATAAAGTCTGCCGGGAAGTGTTTATTAAAGTAATCCTCATTTTCAAAAGGATAATGGAATTGCGCAAAAGGCATGGCGCCGGAATCAAACCAACAATCTATTACTTCAGGCACCCGTTTCATGTTGCCGCCGCATTCCGGACATTTTAAAATCACCTCATCGACATACGGTTTATGCAGTTCTATATCCTCAATAGGTTGTTTGCTCATATCTTTGAGTTCTTTTATACTTCCTACCGCATGCTGGCAGCCACATTCGTCACAAATCCAGATATTTAAAGGTGTCCCCCAATACCTCTCACGGCTTAAGCACCAGTCAATTACATTTTCTAGAAAATTGCCGAATCGCCCATCTCGAATGTGTTCAGGATGCCAATTAATACCCTTGTTTATTTCAAGAAGTCTTTCTTTGATAGCTGTTGTCTTTATAAACCAGCTGCTGCGGCCATAGTATAGAAGCGGAGTATCACACCGCCAGCAAAATGGATAGCTGTGCTTGTACTTTTGTGATTTATAAAGGATGTTTCGGCTTTTTAAATCCTTGATAATACCCTTATCGGCATCTTTAACAAACATGCCTGCCCAAGGAGATACCTTTTCGGTAAACTTGCCCTGTGCATCAACCGGTTGAAATACCGGCAAACCATACTCATGACCCACTCGTGAGTCATCTTCACCAAAGGCCGGTGCCATATGCACTATGCCTGTGCCATCCTCCAATGTAACAAAATCTGCTGTAACTACATAGTAAGCTTTGTCCTTCTCTTCTTCAAAAAATGGAAATATCGGCTCATATTTCAAGGAAACTAATTTTTCTCCAGGGAATTTATCTATTATGGTATATTCCCCTTCTAAAATCTCCAGTCTGCCTTCGGCCAAAATTAGTCTTTCGCCGCATTGTTCAACCATTACATAAGTATAGGTATCCTTTACCGCTAAAGCTACATTAGACGGAAGAGTCCAAGGAGTTGTCGTCCAAACAAGAAAATAAGTATTTTCTTTCCCTGCTACCGGAAACTTTACAAAAACCGAAGGATCTTCAACCTCCTTATACCCTTGTGCAACTTCATGACTGGAAAGAGACGTGCCGCATCGCGGGCAATATGGAACTACTTTATTCCCCTTATACAATAAATCCTTTTCCCATATTTGCTTAAGCGCCCACCACACAGATTCAATATAAGTGTTGTGATAAGTGACATAAGGGTTGTCCATATCTATCCAAAAGCCTACCCTTTCAGTCATCTTGCGCCATTCCTCTTCATAGGTAAAGACACTGTTTTTACACTTTTTAATAAAGTTTTCAACACCATAGCTTTCAATCTGAGGTTTCCCGCTGATACCCAGTTGCTTTTCCACTTCTAATTCTACAGGAAGGCCATGGGTATCCCAGCCTGCCTTTCTGTCTACCCTATAGCCGGTCATAGTCTTGTAACGGGGAATTAAATCTTTTACCACCCGGGTAAGAACGTGACCGGCATGGGGCATGCCGTTAGCAGTCGGCGGCCCTTCATAAAACACATAATTGGGAGCATCTTTGCGATTTTCAATGCTCTTTTCAAATATCTGTTCCCTGTTCCAAAAATCAAGGATTTTTTCTTCTATAGGGACAAAATTCATTGTCGGTTCTACTTTCTTAAACATTACTATCCTCCTGTCTTAACTTTAGAGTAAAAAAAAATCCGTCCCGAAAGGGACGAGATTTCTCCCGCGTTACCACCCAAATAGGAAAAAGATCATTTATATTATTACATCTTTTTTCCCTCTTATTTTTGATAACGGCAAATAAGCCGGCAATTCTTACTCCTCTAGTTTCAGAATTGCACTCTGGGGTGATCTTCAGCCATCATCACCTACCGAGCTTGCACCCTCCCCGGTTCGCTAAAAGGTTTCCTGATGCTTACTGTCCCCATCATAGTTTTAATCAAATATCAACTATATTACTTTTTTATGATATATTATTTTATTGTCAATGTCAACGTTTGCCCTTGCAATAAGCTGCTTCAAAAAGCTTTGGGTTGTTTGCTGCACATTTGTTATAGTGAAAAATTTGATAAGTTCCCTTATATTTTGTTGTGTGGTATAATGTTTTTATCTACTTTATAATTATTTTTAATTTAATATTAACCGACCATATATGCCTCAAACAAGATTGGTTTTTTAAAACTTTATTTGCTCAAGCTCATTTAATTGGGAGGACCAAGGGGAGGTTATCATGTCAAATAAAAAAAAGAATACAAAAAAGCGAAAAATACTTAATTGGCGCAGTATAATTATTTTCATTATGGTTTTAATTATCATTGGCTTTGGGACAGGCATCGGAGTATTTGCATCATATGTAAAGGATGCGCCGGAGTTTGACCCGAAAAAATTAAAACCCAGTGAAACTTCCATAGTGTATGCTCAAGACAACCAAGTTATAGCCGAATTACACGGTGAGCAAAATCGAATACAGGTGCCTTTAGAGAAAATACCTAAAAACCTAATAAATGCCTTTATTGCTATTGAAGATCAATACTTTTATTCACACAAAGGTGTAAACATACGTTCAATAATCGGATCTCTTGTTACCAACCTGGTTCATGGAGGTATTAAGCGAGGTGCCAGTACTATAACCCAGCAGTTGGTAAAAACTGCTTTTTTATCTCCTGAACAATCTTTAAAGCGAAAAGCCCAAGAGGCATGGCTTGCTATACAATTGGAAAGACATTATACAAAAGACCAGATAATGGAGTTTTATCTAAATCAAATTTATTTCGGGCATTCTGCTTACGGGGTTGAATCAGCCGCCGACACTTACTTTGGAAAAAGTGTTGAGGATTTAAATTTGGCTGAAGCCGCCATGCTTGCCGGGATACCAAAGGGACCTGCTTATTATTCACCTTACACTAATTTCGATAAGGCCAAGGAGCGTCAGGAAATTATCTTAAATGCTATGGCCGAAATGGGATTTATAAGTGAGGAAGAAGCAGAAAAAGCTAAACAAGAAGAAATAAAGCTTGTAGGAATAAAAGATGTAGCTGCAGATTACAAAGCTCCATACTTTACCGATTATGTAATACAAGAATTGGCAGCACTTTTTCAAAAGGAGTTAGGGCTTGCCGAAGACGAAGCCTATAATAAAATCTACACAGGCGGCTTAAAGATATATACAACGGTTGATATGAAAATTCAAGAAGAAGCCGAAAAGGTCTTGTCAGACCCGAAGAATTACCCCTATTCTAAAAATGATGCCAATGAGGTAGTCCAGCCACAAGCCGCTGCTGTTATAATCGATCCGCATACCGGATATATAAAGGCTCTAGTAGGCGGTCGTGAGCATCAGAGAAAATTAGGATTCAACAGGGCTTCTCAAGCTTTTCGGCAGCCTGGATCGACTTTTAAGCCTATTTTAGTATATACCGCTGCAATTGATATGGGCTATACGGCTGCTACAGTAATTGACGATTCCCCGGTGTCTTTTCCATCGGGATCCGGCACAGTATGGTCTCCTAAGAATTATACCAATGATTTCAAGGGCCTTACAACCATTAGAAAAGCCATAGCCAATTCGGTAAATATCGTAGCTGTGAAGGTATTTAATGAAATTGGCGTGGACAGGGGTATAGAATATGCACAAAAACTAGGTATAAAAAATCTCGTACTTACAGGAAATAAAAATGATAGGCAGCTTTCAGCCGCCCTCGGAGGTATTACAAAGGGGGTTACGCCTTTGGAACTGGTTTCGGCTTTTGGTACTTTAGCAAATGAGGGAACTCATGTGGAACCTATAGCAATTTTAAAAGTTGCAGATAAAAATGGAAGAACAATTTTTGAAAATAAGCCGGAGATGTGGAGCGCCGTCAGCAAACAGACTGCTTTCATTGTAACCGATATGCTTAGAAGTGTCGTAACAGAAGGCACTGGAAGAAGAGTGGCTGATTTTCCGTTCCCGGTAGCCGGAAAAACCGGTACCACCTCTGATGACAAAGACGTTTGGTGGGTAGCTTATACTCCTCATCTGGCAGGTGTAGTATGGATGGGACATGATGAGCCAACAACTATGCATAATGTAGCTGGGGGATATCAGCCGGCTTTAATGTGGAAACAAATTATGTCAGTGGCACATAAAGACCTTCCCAAGGCAACATTTGTAAAACCGGATGGTATAGTTGGCCCGATAGCTGTTTGCATAGATTCAGGGGATTTACCCTCGGAGTTTTGTTCAAAAGATCCAAGAGGTAATAGAATTAGACAGGAATACTTTATAAAAGGTACGCAGCCTGTAAAAACCTGTGATGTTCATGTAGAAGATTTTATTGATACCTCTACAAATTGCTTAGCAACAGAATTTTGCCCGGAAGAGTTAGTTCAAAGACAAGTTTTCATTAAGAGACGTGTTCCTTATTCACCATCTCCCACCGGTCAGATACCATTAGATGCAAAATATGAATTGCCAACAAAATACTGCGATGTTCACGAATCTGAGCCGGTAATTACTCCTCCTGATATAATTTTCCCCTGGGACGATGAAGATAATAATGAGAATGAGGAAAACGGATTCAATGAAAGCGGCAACGGTAATGGGGAAAATAATGAGCATAACCATAACAATGAAAACAATAACAGCAACTAACAGCATGATGTCAACCAGTTCTTGGATTTAGCAAATTTTTCCTTGTTTTCATCATGTGCATCCATGCCACGATGTTCCAAGCTCGAAAATTTTAACAGGGTTTTGCTTTGAACTGTCAAACTTGAGAAAAACTATCACATAACTAATTTGTTTAAATAAAATAAAAAAACACTTTTTGATTCAATACGACCAAAAAGTGTTTTTTTGTTACTCTAATTAGGTATTAAAGATTCTTGGTAAATGTATCCTTATCGGCATTTTACTTTACTTCTGTTTTAGGTATTCATCCGAATCTATTACATTGACACCATGCTCTTGTAAATATGCTGCCGTAACTCCCATCCCCTGGCGCAGGCTTTTCTTAAATGTTCCGTCATAAATACATTTACATCCGCATGAAGGGCTTTTTGACTTTAATATAGCCTTATCCGCATTTAATAGCTTTATAAGTTTTAGTGCTTCTTTGGCTCCTCTTAAGAAATTTTCAGTTACATCTTGGCCTTTATCTGTAATTACCTTTGCTTTGCCATCTATTACATCCCGACCGTCTCCATCGGCTATTTCTGAACAATCTCTAGGTGTAGGCAAGCCACCTGCCTGTTCAGGGCAAAAAGGCACTGCTATACCTTTTTTTACCATTTCGCAAAAACAGGGCTCTATATTATTTTCACCATCATATTTGGTATTTAAGCCGATCAAACACGCACTTATCAAAAATCTTTTCACAATTCAACCACCGTCACACCGGAGCCTCCTTCATCCATATTCCCTAATCTGAAAGCCTTAATATCCGACCTGGTTTTTAACATATCTGTTATTCCCTGACGTAAAGCGCCGGTGCCCTTGCCATGTATTAAAGTTACCCTCGCCACACCTGCCATCATTGCATCATCAAGATAGTTGTCTACTTCAGCCAAAGCTTCGTCAACCGTAAGACCTCTTAGGTCAATTTCTGTTGAAATTTCCTTGGCTTTACTCATAGCAATAGATGAATATCTGGATTTTTCCTCCTCAAACTCTATCTGTTCTATAGGTATAAGACTTTCTGCCGGAACATTTACTTTCATAATTCCAACCTGTACCTGAGCTGATTTCGAGGCTTCATCCAGTGATAAAATATAACCTTCTTGATTCAAACCTGCTATCTTTACTTTTTGACCGGGTTTTAACGGTTTTTTGTATTTCTTTGCCGCATTTATAATTAAAGCATTTTTTGAGTCCTGCAGTTTTTCATCAGTTTTTCTAAGCCAAGACCTTGCTTGTTCTACAGCCTTGTTTCTAATATGAATTTGATTTTCTGTCTCGGCATCTTTTAAGCTTCCAATAATTTGTTCAGCTTCTCTTTCAATATTATCAAGTAACAATCGAGCTTTTATCTTGGATTTTTCAATAATTTTTTCCTGCTGTATTCGCAGTTTTTGTTGTTCTTCTTCTAACCTATCGATTTTTTTTAGGTATTCCATTTTTAAAGCTCGCAGTTCTTCCCTTTCTTCTTCGACCTTATTCTTTTGCAACTCTATATGTGTAAGCAAATCCTCCAGCTTTAAACTTTCTTCAGCCATCAAACTTTTGCCTAAGTCCACCACTTCTTGCTTTAAGCCAAGTCTCTTTGCTATTTCAAAAGCATTGCTCTTGCCCGGAATCCCTATTGTTAGTCTATAAGTTGGGCTTAAGGTTTGTATATCAAATTCCATGCTGGCATTTTCAACACCCTCTTTAGAAAAGGCGAATGTTTTAAGTTCACTGTAGTGGGTAGTAGCCAAAACCCTGCTTCCTTTTTCATAGAGGTAATTTAATATAGCCATAGCCAAAGCCGCACCTTCTGTCGGGTCTGTGCCAGCTCCTAATTCATCAAGAATTATTAAGCTATCTTTCGTAGCCAGGTCAAGGATTTCCTTTATATTTTTCATGTGAGAAGAAAAAGTGCTGAGACTTTGTTCAATGCTTTGCTCATCACCTATATCTGCGAAAACCTCTTCAAAAATTGAAACTTCAGTTCCTTCTTGAGCAGGCAAATGCAGTCCCGATTGAGCCATAAGTATAAAAAGGCCGACGGTTTTTAAAGCAACCGTCTTACCTCCGGTATTAGGCCCAGTGATTATCAATATGTTGAATTTATCGCCAAGATACACGTCCAGGGGAACCACTTCACCTTTTAGGAGCGGATGCCTTCCTTGTATTATATTTATATATCCTCGATTATTGAAGATTGGCTCAGTGCCTTTTATGTCCAAGCTGTAGCCTGCCTTTGCCATGATAAAATCCAGATGAGCCAAACCATATAATGTATCATGAATAAAATCATAATTTTCCTGTATCTTTTTTGAAAAATCCCATAAAATTCTTTCAATTTCCTTCTTTTCCTCAATCTCAAGTTGTCTGAGTTCATTGTTCATTTGCATTACTGCCATGGGTTCTATATATAGCGTCGCTCCACTGGCCGATTGGTCATGGATAACTCCCTGAATACTGCCGCGAAATTCCTGTTTTACCGGAACAACATAACGGTCTTGTCGAACAGTAACTATTGGATCCTGTAATGCTTTCTGGTAGTAAGGAGAGGAAATTATTTCATTTAATTTGTTTCTTATGCTCTGGGCCAGATTCTTCTTTTGTCTTCTGATTGAACTCAACTTAGGACTGGCATTATCAGCTATTTCCTCATCACTTACAATTGCTTTTTCTATTTTTTCCTCCAAGGATTGAAATATATGCAAGCCATTTACTATTTCATTTATGATTACACTGTCTGCCAGCTTCGTTTCATTCCATGCAGATTTAATTAATCGGGCGGCTCTCATTGTTGATGCTATATCCAAAAGCTCGCCCGGAGAAAGCACAGACCCAAGTTTAGCCAAATTAAGGCTATTTCTTATATCCTTGATTCCTCCAAGGGGTATTTTGATTCCGGAGTTGAGCAATGCCAAACCTTCGCTGGTTTCCCTCTGGAGCGTTTTGACCAAATCCTCATCAGAAGAAGGTCTCATGCGGGCTATCTTTTCTTTTGCCAGCGATGAAACTGCGTATTCCATTAATATGCTCTTTATCTTATCATATTCTAAAACAGTTTCGACTTTATTGTTCATTGCATCACCTTTAAAAAGTCCAAAAGTTTTTCAAGGGAAAAAGTATTTATAACATTTTCGGGTTCAAGCCAACCTCGCCTTGCTACCCATAATCCATACTTCATGTCCGTCAATGTTTCTTTGTCATGAGCATCGGTATTTATGGCAATTTTTATGCCCATCTCCTTTGCCCTTTTTGCCATCACATCATTCAAATCCAGTCTATCAGGCGAAGCATTTATTTCAAGTACAGTACCGGTTGTAGCCGCTGCTTCAAATACCAAGTCCATATCAATATCATAGGGGGCTCTCCTGCCTAAAATTCTTCCCGTAGGATGTGCAATTATATTTACATAAGGATTATGACAAGCATTGACAATGCGTTTTGTCAAAGTTTTTCGGTCTTGGCGAAACCCACTGTGAATTGATGCAATAACGATATCTAATTCCTTTAAAATATCATCTGCAAAATCCAGTGTCCCATCGGTTAATATATCAACCTCGGCACCTGCTAAAATGTGTATTCCCTCAAGCTTGTTATTCATATCCCTGATAATATCAATCTGCTCTTTTAACCTGCTTTCATTAAGGCCACCGGCTATTCTCAAAGACTTAGAATGGTCGGTTATAGCTATATATTCATATCCTAGGGCTTTGGCTCTTTTGGCTATTGATTCCATAGAACTTACTCCATCACTGAAGTTGCTGTGGACATGAAGGTCGCCGCGGATGTCTTGCTGCTTTATAATCTCAGGCAGGCAGCCCTTCATAGCAGCCTCGATCTCTCCCCGCCCTTCTCTCAGCTCCGGTATTATATAGGGCATTCCCAGTTTTTCGTAAACCTCTTTTTCGCTTTTAGGATAAAATACCTCTTTGTTTTCTTTTTTTAAAATGCCATGCTCATTCAGTTCATATCCCATATTTGTAGCGATATTTTGAAGTTTAATATTATGCTCTTTGCTGCCGGTAAAGCATTGCAGTGCAGCGCAAAAAGCCCTGGTTTTGACAGCACTTAAATCTAGTTTGATACCCATGTTAAGCATTACACTTACTTTAGTCAAATCTTGGTCAAGGACCTCGGCAATATATGGAAGCCTTAAAAAATCCTTCAATATTGCCTCCGGACTTTCAGTAGCTATGACTATATCTATGTCTTTGACCATTTCTTTTTTGCGGCGCAAACTGCCGCTAATCTCAACATTTGTAACTTCTGTCATGCCGGACAATATAGATGAGATTCGTTCGGCAATGGGCAAGGCTGTTGCCAGTAAAATCTTGTCCGAATGATTTTTTAAGGTCTGTATGCCTTTTAAAATAGCCTGTTCTGTTTTTACTCCAATACCCGGTAATGTTCTGAGTTTGCGGCGGCGAGCAGCCTCTTCTAATTCTTCAATGGAGGATATGCCGAGAGAATCATAAACGAGCTTTATTTTTTTGGCCCCCATACCGGGTATTTTAAGCATTTCAACAAGGCCCGGCGGAAAATTCTTTTTAAGTTCTTCATAATAACGGCATGTGCCTGTATCAATAATTTCATAAATTTTCTCCGACAGAGCCTTTCCAATACCCTCGATTTCCTGTAATTGAGATTGCTTTGCTAAATCTTCAATCTCCAGCGGAAGATTTTCAATTGTATAAGCGGCTTTGCGATATGCTCTTATTTTAAAAAAGTTTTCACCTTTTATTTCCAGCATATTGGCAATATCATTAAAGATAAAAGCCACTTCAAAATTTCTCATAATTGTTCAATCCTTTGCTTCATCTCCAAATGTTGCTAAAAACTCTTCATATTCTTGTTTTAGTTTAAACAATTCATCGGTAATATTAAGAGCCGCCAGCACTGCAATTCGGGTTCGGCTCAAATTTGGGTAATCTTTGGAAAGGTTAAACATCTCCCTATCAACATATTGAGCTACTTTTTTAATATAGTCGACAGATGCCGTGCCTCTTAAATAATAATCTTCACCATTTATATTTACTTTAACCCTATTTAAGGGTTGAGCTTTATTAGGCATCCCAACCACCCTTAGTATTTATTATCGGTTTTTTAACAATTAATATTAATATTCTTCAAATACCGATGAAATCCTTTATTCTCTCAAAGTAGCATTGAATTTATCTTGAAGATGCTTCTTTATTTTCTCAATGATTTCATTGACTTCAGCATCTGTGAGAGTCCTGTCTTCTGCTCTAAATACCAGTGAAAAAGCCATGCTCTTGTGACCTTTAGCTATCTGGTCCCCTTGATATATATCAAAGAGTTCTACCCTTTCCAAGAGATTGCCTGCACTTTCTTTTATAGTATTTATTACATCTCCTACAAGAACTTTTTCATTTACTACTATTGCTAGATCACGATCAGAGGTTGGAAATTTAGGTAGTGGTTCAAAGTCTATTTTACCAGAAGTATTACTCAATATTATATCAAGATCTAATTCTGCTACATAAACTCTTTTACTTATTTCGTAATTTTCCAATACATCAGGGTTTATTTCTCCAGCAAATCCGATTACATAATTACCCAGTACAATTTTAGCGCATCGGCTCGTATGGAAAGCAAAATGCTGTTCTTGGAGGAAATTATAGTCTTTAATCCGCAACTTTCTAAATAGCGTTTCTATTACTCTTTTTAAATCATAAAAATCCATCAAGTCATCACATAGTCCGATAGCAATTCGCCTATTTTCATAAGGGAGCTCCTCAAGCGGCAATTTTTTAGGTAAATAGGCAGCACCAATTTCGAAAAATCTTAGTTCCTCTACTTTGTGGTTTAAGTTAAAACTTATAACATCAAGTATATTTGGCATAAGCGTAGTTCTCATTATGCTATGTTCTTCTCCCAGGGGGTTTAAAAGCGTGATAGCCTGCCTTAGAGGACTGTTTTGCGGTGCATTTATACTGTCAAAGACTTTTGGACTTATAAAAGAATATGTGTATATTTCAGAATACCCATTATACACTAATACATCCTTTATCTCATTTATATATTTCTGATGGTCACTTAATTTACCATGTGTTACATTACCTGTTGGTAAAGTAATAGGTAGCCTGTCATAACCATACATTCTCCCGATTTCCTCTATTATATCTGCTTCCTCTACAAGATCTGACCTGAAAGTAGGAGCAATTGCCTTCATGCCATCTGCTGTGGAATTAACCGTAATTTCCAAGCGGTTTAATATATCTACCATTTCATTTGTAGAAATATCTGTTCCAAGCACACTGTTTATTTTATCCGGATTAAAAGGTATTTCTTTTGGAGCGGTTTTCCCGGGAAACACATCAATGTATCCCTTTAAAACTTTTCCGGCGCCAAGCTGTTCTATTAGCTCACAAGCCCTATTGGCAGCTTGCAAACAAATATTTGGGTCAATGCCTTTTTCAAATCTCATAGACGATTCCGACCTCAGTCCCAGCTGCTTTGATGTTCTGCGTATATTAGGTCCAAAGAAATTAGCTGATTCTATAAGTACACACTTGGTTGACGAAGTTATTTCGGAATCGGCCCCGCCCATTACTCCAGCAATACCTAGAGGTTTTTTATCATCTGCGATTAGTAACGTATTTTCATTTATTTCGCGAATATTGCCATCCAGTGTTTCTATTTTTTCAGAGGCCTTTCCTCTACGAACAATAATCGAACGCCCTTCGACTTTATCATAATCAAAAGCATGAAGTGGCTGTCCCACTTCCAACATTACATAGTTTGTAATATCTACAATATTGTTTATAGAACGAATACCACAGGTTTGAAGTCTTCGCTGCATCCACAGAGGTGATGGTTCTATAACAATGTCTTTCACTAAGCGGGCTACATACCTGTTGCACAAATCTTCGGCTTCTATACTTATCTTTACATTATCTTTAACACAGTCTTCAGCTTCTTCTTTTAAGTTTATCTCAGGTATCCTAAAATTAGATTTGAAGGTCGCTGCCGTTTCACGGGCTATACCTATAATGCTTAAGCAATCAGGGCGGTTGGGAGTTATTTCAAAATCGATAACCGCATCCTCTAAATTCAGATAGTCTTTAATATCCATCCCTAGTGGAGCATCTTCGGGTAATATTAATATTCCATCTTGCATCTCTTTAGGCAAGCCATGGTCGTCTAATCCTAATTCCTCTGCCGAACACAGCATTCCAGCCGATTCTATGCCGCGGAGTTTAGATGTTCGAATCTTTTTACCGCCTGTGATGGTTGAACCATGCAGGGCTACCGGAACTTTATCCCCTGCTTTTATGTTTGTGGCTCCCGTTACAATTTGAATGGTTTCTGCCCCTGTATTTACATACACTATCACCAGTTTATCAGCATCCGGATGTTTTTGGACTTTTTGAATTTCGCCAATGACTATATTCTTAATATCTGTCCCCCAATGCTCGATGCCCTCAACGTTCGAACCAGACATAGTAAGTCTTTTTGAAAGTTCTTCGGGTTCTTCATTTATATCAACAAATTCTTTTAACCAGCTAATTGGTACCAGCATTTGAACTCCTCCTTAAAACTGCTTTAAAAATCGCAGGTCATTTTCATAAAAAAGTCTTAAATCATTTATACCATATTTAAGCATAGCTATTCTTTCTACACCCATGCCAAAGGCAAATCCGTTTATTTTTTCAGGGTCGTGGCCTACATTGCAAAGAACATTAGGGTGCACCATACCGCAACCGAGTATTTCCAGCCAACCGGTATAAGAGCATACACGGCAGCCTTTTCCATGACAGGCTATGCATGATATATCCATTTCAGCACTGGGCTCTGTGAAAGGGAAAAAATGAGGACGAAATCGGGATTTTCGATCATGGCCAAACATTTCATGTGTAAAAGCAACAAGGGTCCCTTTAAGGTCGCCCATGGTAAAGCCTTCACCTATGGCAAGGCCCTCCACCTGATGAAACATAGGAGAATGTGTGGCATCCACAGCATCAGATCTAAAAACCCTGCCAGGCGCAATAATCTTCAACGGTGGCTGTTGTTTTTCCATAGTCCTTATTTGAACCGGTGATGTCTGGGTTCTAAGCAAGATTTCATCGGTTATATAAAAAGTATCCTGAACATCTCTGGCCGGGTGATCCGGCGGTGTATTCAAAGCCTCAAAATTATAGTAATCAAGTTCAATCTCTGGTCCTTCCGCTACTTGATATCCCAAGCCTATAAATATATCTCTGATTTCATCCATAATCAAGGTAAGCGGATGCCTGCTGCCTAAGGAAACTTTTGTAGGAATAGTCACATCAATAAATTCCTGTCGCATTTTATTTTCTTTTAAAGTTTTCCTTAGTTGTTGCATTTTCTCAGAAATCTTTTGCTCTAAGTCTGCCTTTACTTCATTTGCCAATTTACCGATAATCGGCCTTTCTTCCGGAGTTAATTTAGCCATATCTCTGAGTATCTGAGTAAGTTCACCCTTTTTACCCAATATCTTTACTCTTAGCTCGTTTAATTCATCGATATTGTCAGACTTGGATAAAATTTCTAAGGTCTTTTCTTTTAAGCGCATTAAATCTTCTTTCAAGTTGACTAACCTCCTGTATAAAATTAAATAACAAAAAAACTTTCGTCCAGCTAGGGACGAAAGTTTCCTTCCGTGGTACCACCCTTTTTTAGTTTGAAATACAAACTCTCACAAATTCTGTAACGGCGAAAACCGGGGAGATTTACTACCTGCTAGGCTTCGACCTCCCTGCTTCAGAGCGAACTTCGGCGGATTCTCCCTGCGAAGGCTTACAGTCTTTGACCTTCGCTCCCTAAAAGGATCCTCGCGCTTACTCTCTCCTTCATAGCATTTCATGACATTAGCAATTCTCTATAAATAAGATAAGCCGTAATAGACCCGGTAACCTCAAAAATATTCCAAAAAAATTCGGCTATAGGCACTGTGCTCCACCCTTTCCTAAGGTTTACACACACATATTATAGCACAGCATAAAACTATTTACAAGTTGAGGGAACAGGCTTAATCCTTTGTTTTACCGCTTCAAAAACCATAATTCCATGGGCTATGGCGACATTTAAAGACTCGGCGCTACCTGGCATTGGAATTTTAACCAATTCATCGGAAATCTGAACTATTTCTTTTGAAACCCCTTCATCCTCCGAACCCATAACTATTACGGTACAAACCTTGTAATTTATATCATAATAATGCTTTTTAGCCTTCAAATGTGTTGTTACTACTTTCCCGCCTTTTCCTTTTAATTCAATGAGCGTTTTTATCAAATCATCAGTTTGAATTATTGGTATATGAAATAGGGAACCCATGGCAGAGCGCACAACTTTAGGATTATATATATCCACGCATTCTTGTCCAATAACAATTGCATCGGCGCCGGCAGCATCAGCTGTTCTTATTATCGTTCCCATATTGCCCGGATCCTGTATTCGATCTAGTGCAATCATCAGGAAATTTTCTTTTTGCACATCTTCGATATTTGTATCCTTGAAATTTACAACTGCCATGATACCTTGGGGTGTGACCGTATCAGTCAATTCGTTAAATAGGTTGCCTTTTACTTGATATAATCGGTTTGAAGAAACCTGCTTGCTTAATGTTTTAATGAAATCGGTATTTGATTTAAGAAAATCATCAGATATGACAACAAACCTAACTTCATAATTCGATTTGATAGATTCAGCTACATTTTTTAAACCCTCAACAATAAAACAACGGTTTTTCATTCTGGCTTTCTTGGATTTTCTTAAATCTCTAACTAGTTTTTGTTGATTTTTAGAAAGTTGTTTTGTCATTTTTTTACCGACACCCAGCCATTATGAGATGCTTTCATATCATATACATCATAAATGCTTTTCCATATTTTCGATATCGTGTTTTTGCCCAACTACCGCAAGCACATCGCCTTTTAAAATGACATCATCGCCATTAGGTGATATCATTACATCGCCATCGCGTTTTATAGCAATAACATTCAAGCCATACTTGCGTCTCATATTGAGCTGACTAAGGCTCTTATTGAACCAAGGCGGTATAGCGCTTATCTCTATAATAGAATACTCAGGTGAAAGCTCTATATAATCAAGAATATTAGATAGGGTTAAATTATGTGCTACTCTGATACCCATATCCCTTTCAGGAAAAACTATCCTATCCGCACCTATTTTATATAACACTTTTCCATGCAGCTCATTCTGTGCCTTTGCTACTACATATTTAATGCCCATTTCTTTTAATATTAGTGTAACCAGTATGCTAGCCTGAATATCATTTCCTATGCTCACCACTGCCACATCAAAATTTCTAACACCTAATGCCTTTAATGCATTTTCGTCCGTTGCATCAGCCTTAACAGCATGTGTAATACTGTCAGCTACATTTTGAACTATTTCCTCGTCAATGTCAATCCCAAGTACATCGTGGCCTAAGTCATACAATGTCTCAGCTAAACTTAATCCAAACCTGCCTAACCCTATAACAACAAATTGTTTCAATACAATCGCCTCCGCATCTTATCCAACCAGAATTCTTTCTTCCGGAAATCTTATCATAGCCTTGTTTATTCTGCTGCCAAGAGCCATAGCAAGGGTAAGTGGTCCAACTCGTCCTGCAAACATGGTTAAAATTATTATGATTTTACCAATACTTGTAAGCTCGGTAGTAATTCCTAAAGTTAAGCCAACTGTTCCAAAAGCTGAGGTCGTTTCAAACAGAATTGATAGAAAATCTGTTTTTTCAGTAATGGTCAGCAAAAATGAGCTTGTAAATACTAATAATAAAGCTATTACTCCAATAACCACAGCCTTAAATATATTATCTATAGGCACTCGCCTTTGATAAATCTCAACATCTTCTTTGGAAGCAAGTATCGTATAAATCATCATGATGATTATTGCAAATGTAGAGGTTTTTATGCCTCCTCCGGTAGAAGCGGGTGATGCTCCTATAAACATTAAAAATATCGTGAAATATTTTGACGGCATTGTCAAGTCCGAAAGATTGAGTGTATTAAAACCTGCCGTTCTTGCCGTTACTGATTGAAATGCCGCAGCTAAAATTTTTCCGGTTGGAGAAAGATTGCCCAATGTTTTAATATTGGAATACTCTAAGCAATAAAAGGCAATAAAGCCTGAAACCAATAATAGTAACGTCATAGTAATAACAACTTTAGAGTGTAAGGAAAGATGTTTGAAATTTCTTTTTAGTAGAAGATCATTAATTACCGTAAATCCAAGCCCACCAAATATTATTAACCCCATTATTACACCATTTATTAATGGATCTTCTACAAAAGGTGTAAGATTCTTAAATCCTCCTATAAGGTCAAAGCCCGCATTGTTAAATGCCGAAACTGCATGAAACACTCCGTAGTAAATCCCTTTGCTTATACCATATATCTGTGTAAATCGTATAGATAAAAGCATTGCACCTATTCCTTCAAAAATAAATGTTGTAAGCAGTATATGCCGCGTTAATTTTACAAGGCCCGATAATGTGGATTGATTTAAAGCTTCCTGCATCACAATACGCTCGCGAAGCGTTATTTTTTTCCCAAGCAGCAAAAAAATCAAGGTAGCCATTGTCATTATTCCTAGACCACCCATTTGAATTAGGCACATTATAACTATCTGACCAAATGTGGAAAATTGAGTTTGTGTATCAACAACCACCAAACCTGTAACACATACGGCAGATGTGGAAGTAAATAAAGCATTTAGAAAACCTATGCTCTGACCGCTCTTTGAAGCTGAAGGCAGATTTAAAAGAATACCTCCGACAAGTATCAAAGCGGCAAAGCCGAATACAAGTATTTGAGTAGGTTTTAACTTTCTTAACCCGAAATGCAGTATCTTGATTTCAACCGCCTCCGAAAAGTCCAAAAAAGCGACCGAAGCCGCTTTTTATTTACTGTTTGCCTTAGCAATATCTACTAATTGTGTAAAACCGTTAGCATCATTTATCGCCATTTCTGATAACATTTTGCGATTAATCTGTACACCGGCTTTTTTAAGCCCGTTAATAAACTTACTATAGGATATGCCGTTAGATCTGGCTGCTGCATTAATTCTAGCGATCCACAGCTTCCTAAAATCTCTCTTCTTAAGTTTTCTTCCTCTGTAAGCGTGAGATTGAGCTTTGAGGACAGCCTGATTAGCCGGTCTGAATAATTTGCTTTTTGATCCTCTATATCCTTTTGCAAGCTTGATAACTTTTTTATGTTTTTTACGAGCAGTAACTCCTTTTTTAACTCGTGCCATACTTATCCTCCTTTAGCGTTCATTACATGTAAGGTATTACCTGTTTTATTCTCTTGTGATCTGCCTTGCTTAAAATTGCAGGTTTCCTCAGATGCCTTTTTCTCTTAGAAGTTTTTTTGGTTAATATATGACTTTTATAGGCTTTTGACCTTTTTATTTTCCCTGTCTTTGTAACTTTAAATCTCTTTGCTGCACCTCTATGTGTTTTAACTTTTGGCATTAATATCACTCCTTATTTGTAGTTTGTTTTGGTGCAATTACCATGACCATATTTCTGCCTTCCATTTTGGGCGGTTTTTCAACCACACCCACTTCGCTTATGCTTTCAACCACTCTATTTAAAACCTCTTCACCCAGTTTTGTATGAGTCATCTGTCTGCCACGAAATCTTATGCTTACCTTTACTTTATCCCCATCTTTTAAGAATTTAATGGTATTTTTTAATCTTACTTGAAAATCATGCTCATCAATGGTAGGATTCATTCTGATTTCTTTTACATTAATTATTTTTTGCTTTTTACGAGCCTCTTTGTCACGCTTACTCTGTTCATATTTATACTTCCCAAAATCCATAATTTTACATACCGGCGGCTTTGCATCAGATGCGATTTTTACCAAATCTAGCTGAACTTCCTGGGCATAATGCAAGGCATCTTTTAATGACATAATTCCAAGTTGCTTTCCATCAGGGGATATTACTCTTACCTCTTTGTCTCTTATTTCATGATTCACCTGGATGTCTTTGTCTTTACTAATACTGTTCACCTCCAAAATTATAAAAATAAAAAGGGACAAGAAGAATCACTCGTCCCTATTGAAATCTGTGGGATAATAACCTTATAAGCTTTCGCCATAAGGTGAGAATATATCTTCTGCTTAAAATTACTTTATTATCTTTTCACTACATCAGTAAATATATCACATATTTACCTTTAATGTCAATTAAATTTTGAAGCCAATGTCAATACCTCATCGATAAACGTCTCAACAGGTTTTTGCCCTACATCGCCTTTTTCTCTAGTCCGCACTGAAACCGTGTTTTCATTCGCTTCTTTGTCACCTACGACAAGCATATAAGGGATTTTTTTCATCTGTGCGTCTCTTACCTTATAGCCTATTTTTTCATTTCTTTCGTCTACTTCCACTCGGATACCGGCTTCTTCCAACTGTTTCTTTACTTTATAGGCATAATCCATGTGTTTTTCACTTATGGGAAGAATCCTTGCCTGCACGGGAGCAAGCCAAACCGGAAAGGCTCCTGCATAATGTTCAATTAATATTCCGATAAAGCGCTCAATGCTTCCAAAGATAACCCTGTGAATCATAACCGGCCGGTGCTTTTCACCATCTGCCCCGATATATGACAAGTCAAAGCGCTCAGGCATCTGGAAATCCAATTGAATGGTTCCGCACTGCCATGTTCTGCCTAAACTGTCCTTTAAATGAAAGTCAATTTTAGGGCCGTAAAAAGCTCCATCACCCTCATTAATCTTATATGACATGCCCTTTTTATCCAAAGCTCCTTGCAAAGCTGCTGTTGCCTGGTCCCATAGTTCATCAGAACCCATGGAATTTTCTGGTCTTGTGGACAGCTCTACATTATATTCAAAACCGAATATCTGATAAAAGTAGTCTACCAAATCTATCACACCAATTATCTCATCTTCTATTTGAGAAGGCATCATGAATATATGTGCATCATCCTGTGTAAAACATCTTACCCTCATAAGGCCGTGCAAAACTCCAGAAAGCTCATGACGATGCACCAAGCCAAGTTCGCCTAATCTAATGGGTAAATCTCTGTAGCTTCGAGAATCTGTTTTATACATGAGTATGCCTCCAGGGCAATTCATGGGTTTTACAGCATAATTCATATCATCAATTTTTGTAAAATACATATTTTCCTTATAGTGATCCCAATGGCCAGATCTTCTCCAAAGCTCTTCATTTAATATGATTGGAGTTTTTATTTCTTGATAGCCTCTTTTACTATGTTCCTTGCGCCAGAAATCTGTCAACAAATTCCATATTATCATGCCCTTTGGATGAAAAAACGGAAATCCAGGACCTTCTTCGTGAATACTGAAAAGATCCAATTCTTTACCTAGTTTTCGGTGGTCGCGTTTTTTGGCCTCTTCTATGCGTGTTAAATATTCGTCCAGCATAGATTTTTTTGGAAATGAGATGCCATAAATCCTCTGGAGCATCTTATTATGTTCATCGCCCCTCCAATAAGCACCTGCCAGACTCGTAAGTTTAAATGCCTTTATCCTTCCAGTGGAAGGAATATGAGGCCCTGCACAAAGATCCTTAAACTCGCCCTGCTGATAAAAGCTAATGGGTGCTCCTTCCGGAAGGGCTTCTACTAATTCTACCTTATATGGTTCATTTATTTTGTTAAGTTCTTCTATAGCTTCTTCTTTGGATACATTTTTACGACAAAAAGCATAGTCTTCAGCAATTATTTTAGCCATTTCCTGCTCTATTTTTTCAAGGTCCGATGGGGTAAAGCTTTCATCCCGGTCAAAATCATAATAAAATCCTTCATCGATAGCCGGACCTATGGCTAATTTAGTTTCGGGGAATAATCGTTTTACGGCTTGTGCCATAACATGTGACGAGCTATGCCAAAATACTTTTCGCCCTTCTTCATCTTCAAATGTCAAAAACTGTACATTACAATCTTTATCAACTTTCGAACTAAGGTCTTTAATAACGCCGTCAACTTTAGCAGCTAGAGCTTCCTTGCCTAATTTCCTGCTTATATTTTCGGCGATTTCAAGTAATGTAATACCTTTTTGATATACTTTTTCAACTCCATCTTTTAAACTCACTTTTACTTGTTCCATAATATCCCTTCCTTTTGTCCTTAAATACAGATATGTTACAAATATAATTTATTTTTTAAAATCAAAAACCTCGCATCCCTTAAGGGACGAGAGGTTTTCCCGCGGTTCCACCCTAATTTAAACTCATTTTAATAAGGCTTATAGCCATAAAACTCCGAGTTGGTCTTCGGTCTACTATTCCCAGGGCTTTCGCAGCTTCCGGCCCCTCTCTTTAGAGAAAATCGTAAACTTACTCTTCTCTTCATAGTTTTTATATAAATAGAATTTTATTTATTATAATTCTATTGATTACTATTGTCAAGAGCGCACTTGCCGTATACTATGACAACTAATGCCAACGAATTTTGCTATATATATTATAAGAAATAATAAGAAACCAGTGCTTGTACTATACCAACAAAAAATCCCATTACACCTCCTAGAACTTCTATCTGCTTTAATTCTTGCTTTGAAAGTCTGATAATCAAATCTTCCAGTTCTTCTAAATCAAATGAATTAATCTTTTCTTCCACGAGCTCTTTAAGCTGAAATTCTTTCTTTGCCTTTTGAATGAGCGTTGCCTTCATCTCATCAAAAAGTTCATTTCCATTACGATCGATTATATCGCCAACATAATTTGCTATAGACCCGCGAAGACCGGAAGGTAGAAATCCGGGAAGTTTATCATCAATCTTTGTTGCTACAACATCCTTTATATATTTTATTATTTCAGTTTTATTTTTATCGGAAGCCAAGCTTTCTATAATTTCTTCCATAGAAATAATCTCATTTTCTAAAGCTTCTCCAATGCTTCTAGATATATCCAGCCTTCGCTTCGGAATTAAACCCTGTATTTCAATCCCAAGAAGGGGAATTTTAATGGGGTTTAAAGGCCGAAAGATAAGTTTTATAGCAAAAAGGTTAGTTCCCCAACCGATAAATGCTCCGATTATCGGCATCAATGCCAACTGAATGTATGCATTCATAAAAGTATCACCATTTTTCCGATTTAGCATTCTAAATAAATAAGATAAGCTATAACTAAAATTCAAACAAAGTATTTAAAATTAGCTTAAACACAGCCTTAACTATGATAGCATACTTTCAATAGAAAAAAAAGAGCCTTTGGCCCTCATTTTGTCGTTAAAGGTTTTGATTTTAGGCATATATTACAGCTATTGCAAAAGTGTATCCGGCCTTCAAAAATATTATAAATGGTATTAATAACCTCTATTTTATCTTCTCCCGTAAACCCATGGATAATGATTTTCCTTGGAGCTATATTTATCAAAGTGCTTATAACTATGTCATCTGTACTCACTTCATCATTTTCCTGTGCCAGTAAATCCAAACTCAAATCATTCTCTATAAATTTAGAGTCTTCATCCATTAGTATTATTTTGGTATTGCAAAATACCACATTTACTAAATCTCTTTTAGGTTCTTGAAGGTCGACAAAATAACGAAGTAAGTCGATAAACTCTTTATACTCCCTATCAATAAGGTATTCATCAATAGCTGTGTCTACTAACTCTTCCAACTGTTCCATATATTCTCTTAAGCGAAAGTCAATAAAACCGTCCAGCATGATTATATTATTATCTGCAAGATATTCTCTGATTTTATGTACTACACAAATCTTACGTTTTATTTTGCTTGAGGTATCTTGAGTTAAATTTAACTCGCCGCAATTTGCAATATCCAACGTGAAATCATATATTCGATTTTGTTCGATTTCGTTGAAATAAAAGCAGTTATCTCTTATTATTTTTTTAATCAAAATTGGTTCCCAATAATCCATTACAATATCTGAAAGTGCGTTAGCTATGGAATTAACAAATGTTTGCCGCATGATTTTATAATGATTTTCTTTTAATATTATCTCATCTTCTATATAACAATAAAAAAATACAGCATTACCTTTATAATTCTTTTTCAGGGTTACATTAAATCCTTTTTTACTTAAAATATCAAATTCCAGTTTCAATCTATCTTCAAAACCTTCTACAGGTTTAATAGAACCAATTGACAGTATTCTCACCTCAACCACTCCTTTTATTTTTGTAGTATATATTATATGTCTGTAGCTTATACCATATACAACAAAACAAAGGAAGTAGTTCCAATAAATTCATTTTGAATTTTCAGTCTTTTTTCTGCATAAAAATGGTGGGCGCTGTAAGGATTGAACTTACGACCCCTTCCGCGTCAAGGAAGTGCTCTCCCACTGAGCTAAGCGCCCACATCATTGGTGCCGGGAACCGGAATCGAACCGGTATGGGATTTGACTCCCGCAGGATTTTAAGTCCTGTGCGTCTGCCTGTTCCGCCACCCCGGCAGAACTAATTAATTGGAGGCGGCACCCAGATTTGAACTGGGGGTAAAGGTTTTGCAGACCTCTGCCTTACCACTTGGCTATGCCGCCTGAAGATACAAATGGAGCGGAAGACGGGATTTGAACCCGCGACCCTCGCCTTGGCAAGGCGATGCTCTACCACTGAGCCACTTCCGCACATCTATGGTGCCTTGGGGC
>MPOT01000041.1 GCA_001896545.1 Tepidanaerobacter sp. EBM-38
CACATGCAAGCCGAAGTGGTGGAACTGGCAGACGCGCTGGACTCAAAATCCAGTGGTAGCAATACCATGCGGGTTCGATTCCCGCCTTCGGCACCAGATATGACAATGACTACAGAGTTTTGGAACAAAAATCCAAAACTCTGTTTTTTTAGTTTTGACCACCAAAAAACATATTATATGTAAAAACCTACATATCGTTTTTCAATACATTATCTAATCTTTTTGCTGCTTTAATATCTGTATTTTTAGTTACCTTATTAATAAATATTACAATCTGTATGAAGATTGCTTTTTATAAAAAAACTTCTTGATTTTTGTATTAAACGATGGTACTCTATATATCATAGACATGCATTCGCAAGACGCGTACAAGAGGGGAGGTTAGATTAGCTGTAAAACGGTATTCCTTACTTGAATATGATGTTATTATAAAGGGGGAAAAGTAAATTGAATTTAAAACGAATGAGGAAACTATTTGTTGTATCTGTAATTCTTTTGTTAACAATGTCACTTGCGTTGTCAGGCTGTGGCAGCAAGCCGGCTGAAACAGAAAAGAAAGATGATGGTGCTGAACAAAAAGCTGCAGATGAAGATGTTATCAGAATTGGCGTTTATGAACCCATGACAGGGGCTAGTGCTGCTGGTGGCCAGATGACAGTAGAAGGTATTGAGTTGGCAAAGGAAATGTATCCAGAAGTGCTTGGTAAAGAAATCAAGTTGTTTATTGTAGATAACAAGACAGATAAAACTGAATCTGCTAATGCCGTTGCACGATTGATTGAAAAAGATAAAGTCTGTGTAATAATCGGTTCCTACGGTAGTTCAAATTCAATGGCTGGAGGACAAGTTGCTAAAGAGAAAAAAGTCCCGGTAATTGGATGTTCACCAACAAATCCTCTCGTTACCCTTGACAATGACTATTATTTTAGGGTGTGTTTCATAGATCCATTTCAGGGTAAAGTAATGGCAAAATACGCATTTAATACACTAAAAGCCAAAAAGGCCGCCATAATAATGGACATGGCCAATGATTACTCGGTAGGTCTTTCTAATTTCTTCAGAGAGGCTTTTATAGAGCTAACCGGAGATAAAGATGCCATTGTTGCTGAAACGAAATATAAGACAAATGACCAGGATTTTTCAGCACAGCTGACTGCAATAAAAGATTTAAAACCTGATGTAATTTTTGCTCCTGGTAATTATGGTGAATCCGCCTTGCTTATAAAACAGGCAAGAGACCTGGGAATTACCGCACCATTCCTTGGCGGAGATACCTATGAAGCACCGGAATTTATAGATATAGGCGGCAAAGAAGTTGAAGGAGTATCGTTTAGTACCCATTACACAGCTGAAGCTCCCGTTACCGAAGTTTCAAAAGAATTTTTAGATGCCTTTGAGAAAAAACATGGTCAAGCCCCGAGCGCTTTTGCAGCCTTAGGTTTTGATGCCTATCTTGTAGCTAGAGAAGCAATTGAAAAGGCCGGTTCTACAGATCCACAGGCTATAAGGGATGCAATTGCTAAAATTCAAGACTTTGAAGGCGCAACCGGTATAATTACCCTTGATGAAAATGGAGATGCAAATAAAAGCGCAGTGATAAAACAAGTAAAAGATGGTAAGTTCGTTTATATTGAAACAGTTCAACCCGATTAAACATAAGAATTTTTTAAAGTAAAATTTAGCATACCTTTAAACAATAAAATAAAATAGCTCTGCCCGGGGTATCCCGGGCAGATTCATGAAACTGGAGGTTTTTTCATATGACAGTTGGACTTTTTTTTCAGCATCTTGTCAATGGTATTTCCCTTGGAAGCCTCTATGCCCTTATTGCTATAGGATATACTATGGTATATGGAATTGTAAGACTTATAAACTTCGCTCATGGTGATATAATCATGTTGGCGGCATATTTTGTATTTTTTGGCGTAGGGATGTTTTCACTTCCATGGTGGCTGGCAGCCGTAGTCTCCATTGCACTTACGGTCTTGGTCGGCATAGTCATAGAAAAGGCCGCGTATAAGCCGCTAAGAGAGGCACCGCGAATCTCTGTACTAATTTCAGCTATAGGGGTTTCGTTTTTTTTAGAAAACATGGGTTTGGTAGTGTTTGGAGGCCGCGCAAAAGCATTTTACGTACCACCTATTTTTAAAGGTGTTATCAACATATCAGGTGTTTCAATCACAAGTCTTGGCATAATTATACCTATAATTTCTGCAATCTTATTGATCGGTATGGTGTATATTGTCAACCATACCGTAACCGGAATGGCAATGAGAGCATGTTCCAAAGACATGGATACGGCCAAGCTCATGGGTATAGATGTGGATGGAATAATATCATTCACATTTGGAATCGGTTCTGCCTTGGCAGCAGTAGGCGGCATTATGTGGGCACTAAAATATCCTCAGATTCATCCGCTCATAGGCATTATGCCCGGACTCAAGTGCTTTATAGCCGCGGTTGTAGGCGGTATCGGAAATATTCCAGGAGCTATGCTTGGGGGATTCCTTTTGGGACTTGGAGAAATTTTGCTTGTAGCATTTTTGCCTGGTCTTTCAGGATATAGGGATGCATTTGCATTCATTATTTTGATAGTAATTCTGCTGTTTAAGCCCACCGGTATCTTGGGTGAGAAAGTGGCAGAGAAGGTGTAGGTGAAAAATATGGCTAAAAAATATCGAAATGCTATTTTAACCACTGTTCTGATAGCAGCTTTTTTTATTTTTTTATCTTGGACTAAAACTCATTTAGATGCCTATGTAATGAGAATATTTAATCTTTGTGCGATAAATACCATTCTTGCGCTGAGTTTAAATTTAACCAATGGATTTACAGGTCTTTTCTCTTTAGGTACAGCCGGATTTATGGCTATCGGGGCATATACCAGCGCTCTTTTGACAATGCCTCCGGGTATAAAAACCATGAATTTTTTCATGCAGCCTATAAACCCAATGCTGTTAAATATCAATGTCCACTTTTTCTTTGCGCTGCTCATAGCCGGTATTTTGTCGGCCTTAGTTGGGTTTCTGATTGGTGCACCGGTATTGAAACTTAAGGGTGATTATCTGGCTATTGCTACATTGGGTTTTGGAGAAATAATTTCAGTTGTATTTACAAATACCCAGACGATTACTAACGGTGCCTTAGGTCTAAAGGGGATACCTCAATATACCGACCAATATTGGAGTTGGGGTGTAGCTATCGTAATTATTTTAGGATTAAAATCATTAGTAAACTCTAGCTATGGTAGAGCCTTCAAAGCCATACGTGAAGATGAAATAGCTGCACAGGCTATGGGTATTAATCTTTTTAGTCATAAGACACTATCATTTACTGTAAGTGCGTTTATTGCTGGCATTGGCGGTGCTCTTCTTGCAAATCTGAATTCAACAATAGATCCTACCATGTTTAGATTTTTCTTCACATATCAGATTCTGTTGATGGTTGTGCTTGGCGGCATGGGGAGTATTACGGGATCCGTTATTTCGGCATGCATAATAACGGTTCTGATGGAATTGCTTCGAGTAGTAGAATCGCCCATGGATTTAGGATTTATAAGCTTACCTGGAATTTCTGGAATGAGAATGGTGGTTTTTGCTATTCTTCTTATTCTGGTAGTATTGTTTCTGAGGCATGGGATAATGGGTGAGAATGAAATATCATGGGATATGCTGCTGGGAAAGGAGAGCGGTCATCGTGGCAATTTTGGAAGTCAATAAAATAACCATTAAATTCGGAGGTTTAACCGCAGTTTCTGATTTTTCATTAAATCTAAACGAGGGTGAAATAGTAGGCTTAATTGGTCCAAACGGTGCAGGCAAGACTACCGCCTTCAACGCCATAACCGGAATATATGTTCCTACATCCGGAAGTATAATGTTTCAAGGAAACGATATTACTAGACTTTTACCGGATAAAATAACAAAACTCGGAGTGGCAAGGACGTTTCAAAATATACGACTTTTTGAAAACATGTCTGTTTTTGAAAATGTTCTGGTAGGCCATCATCTTAGAATAAAATCGAGTTTTATTGATGCAACCTTGCGAACACCTAAATATAATAGAGAAGAAAAAATGATGAGAGATCAGACCCTTGAACTGCTGGAAAAAGTAAATCTCACGGAATACCTTAATGAAAAGGCAAGTTCGTTGCCATATGGTCAACAAAGACATTTGGAAATAGCACGGGCTCTTGCAACCCGCCCTAAACTTCTTTTACTGGATGAACCGGCTGCCGGAATGAACCCCAAGGAATCGGAAGAGTTAATGAAGTTTTTAAAACAAATCCGGGATAAATTTAACCTGACAATTTTGCTTATCGAACATCATATGCAAGTAGTTATGGGGATTTGTGAAAGAATTCTAGTACTTGATCATGGAATAACCATAGCTGAAGGCACGCCTGATGAAGTTCAAAACAATCAGAAGGTTATAGAAGCATATCTGGGGGTGGAGTTGGATGCTTGAAGTAAAAAATCTGAATGTAAGATACGGTGGTATTCATGCGGTAAGAGGCATCGATTTTAATGTTCCTGAAGGAAGTATCGTAACACTTATAGGTGCAAATGGTGCCGGTAAGAGCTCCTCTCTTAGAGCAATATGCAATCTAGTTAAGAAAACCGGCAATGTAGCATTTATGGGTCAAGACATTTCCAAAATACCTACAAAAGATATTGTAAAGATGGGAATAACCATGGTTCCCGAAGGCAGAAGGGTATTTAGTGATTTGACAATATATGAAAATCTGATTTTGGGTGCTTATACAAGAAAAGATAAAGAAAACGTAAAGAAAGACATGGAATGGGTCTACTCAATTTTTCCGCGGCTTAAAGAAAGGGAAACTCAGATGGCAGGTACGCTTTCAGGCGGTGAGCAGCAGATGCTGGCCTTGGGTAGGGCTTTAATGTCAAGGCCAAAGCTTTTAATGTTGGATGAACCGTCATTAGGCCTTGCACCAATACTTGTAAGGGATGTTTTTTCAGTAATAAAAAAGATTCATGATGATGGGGTAACAATTCTTTTAATTGAACAAAATGCTCGTATGGCTTTAAAAATAGCAGATTATGCTTATGTCCTCGAAACCGGAACAATAACACTTACCGGAACCGGAGAAGAACTTCTTAAAAATGACAAGGTGTTGAAGGCTTATTTGGGTGCGGTTTAGTTGCCGAAAAATTTAAGACTTACTTGAATTGAAAGATTAGGAAGAATTCTAAATAATTCTCCTGTAAGCTGTGGCAATATAAATTCTTTGAAGGAATTTTAAATACTAAAGTCGAATATTTAGAAGAATAAAGTGAGGGGAGGGCATATTACAAATTGAGTGCAGAAAAAGACCTCGTACGCCGGGCTAAGAGAGGCGATATTTCAGCCTTTGAAGACCTAATTTCCGGGTATGAGAAGAAAGTATATAATACTGCTTATCGATTTTTTAATAACGCAGAAGATGCTATGGATGTAAGTCAGGAGATTTTCATAAAAGTATTTACCTCCCTTCGTAGATTCAGGGAAGATTCAAGCTTCTCAACATGGCTATATCGTATTGCGGTAAATACGTGCATAGATTTTTTAAGGAAAAAGAGAGAGGATGTTCTTCCTATAAAAGAGGAAATAGTCATGGATGATAAAATAGAGTTAGGATTTCATACTGAATTGCCGGAAGAATTTGTGGAAAAGCAAGAGGCTAAACAAGCCATTATGAAAGCAATAAGCACCTTACCGGAAGAACAGCGAATATGTATTATATTAAGAGATGTCCAGGGCTTCAGTTATACTGAAATCAGCGATATACTATCATGCTCCCTCGGCACAGTAAAATCAAGATTATTCAGAGGCCGCCGGGCTTTAAAAGAAAACCTTAAGGATTCGGAACTTTTTTCAGCAAATGACGTCTAAATTTTATAAAGAGGGGGGAAGCAACGTGGCATGCAAAATTTACGAAGATTTGATTGACAAATATGTCGAAGGCCTGGTAACTGCTGAAGAAAAGAATATTTTAGAAGAACATATAAAAGTCTGCTCTGATTGCCGGCAAGAAGTAAAAGAACTTCAACAAATAATAAAAACGGCTGGTTCTTTGGAACAAATTGAGTTGCCACCAAATTTTGCACCCAACCTAATGGAAAAAATTAACAGCATTGCTTCCGAGCAAAGACCGGTTGATAAATCATCGCGTTTTATACGATTTTTAAGAAGTATTCCCGCATTTATATCAAATTCATATTATTATAACAAGAAGGCATTTACTGCGGTGATGAGCGTACTTATCATCGGTGTATTTGTGGTTACTTTATCCAAAATGGGAATTCTTAGTATGAATTATACTGAAAACAGTATAAAGGATGAAGCACCGCAGATTTCAGCACCTGCTGCCGAACCTTATGAGATGAGGAGCAGTTCCAAGATGCTACCACAGGATCAGATTGAAGATGAAAGTTTTGATGGAGCCAATGAGCTGAATATGGCGGGGCAGAGCTTGAAGACATTTGCAGCTGAGGAAAGAGCCCAAAAAATCATTAAAAATGCCGACATATCTATATATGTAGAGAATTTTGATGAAAAAGTCGATAAAATTATAAATTTTGTCGATGAATTAGGAGGCTATATAGAAAGCAGCCAAATTGAGGGTTCGGCATCTGCCGACTCATCTCGAAGAGCTTATATTACTCTAAGAATACCCCAAGCTGAACTTACAAAAGCTTTAGATGTGTTCAAAGCTATGGGGAAGGTCAGCAGCCAGCACATAGGCGGAGAGAACATTACCGAGGCATATTACGATACAGCCGCAAGAGTTCGTAATCTTGAGCAGCAAGAACAAAGGCTTCTTGAAATATTGCAAATGGCAAAAAGTGTCGACGAAGTATTGAAAATAGAAAATGAACTTAATCGTGTAAGAACAGATATTGATACACTGACGGGTCAACTTGTTGCGTGGGATAAGATGGTGGAAATGTCTCTTGTAAATTTAAATTTAATTGAACAGGAACCTTCAAAAGAAAAACTTGGCGCATTAAATTTACAGGAATTGTCACGAAGGGCGAAGCAAGGCTTTATTATAGCGATAAACTTTTTATTAAATCTATTGGCATCTTTAGCGGAAGTCATTGGGGCTTTGTTGCCTATAGCAATTATAGCAGGTGTTTTGTTTAAAGGCATTTACTCGATTATTAAAAGATTTACTAATCGGAAAAAGAAAAGCCGGCCTTAAATCCCTAAAGATATAGGGATTTTTTTGTTTCCTTGCAGGTTTTTAATAATTTTTGGTGAAATAATAGTAGTAAAATAGGAGTTGAGTAGTATGAAGAAAATGCTATTGATTGACGGAAACAGTTTACTTCACAGAGCTTTTCATGCACTACCGCCCCTGAGAACGTCCAAGGGTGTACATACTAATGCGGTATATGGTTTCCTCAATATGTTATTTAGAATTTTACAAGAGGAAAATCCGGATTATGTAACGGTAGCTTTTGATAAAAAAGGTCCAACATTCAGGCATGATGAATATGCGGCTTACAAGGCTACAAGGCCTAAGACTCCCGATGAGTTAATAGGGCAGTTTGATATTTTGAAAGAAATACTAAAAGCACTGAACATTAATTTTATTGAAGCAGATGGTTTCGAGGCAGATGATATATTGGGGACAATTTCAAAAAAAGGAGAGCAGGAAGGGATTTTTTCCATAATTGTAACTGGCGATAAGGATGCTTTGCAATTAGTTTCTTCAAAGACTAATGTTCTACTTACAAAAAAAGGCATTTCCGAAATGGAAACCTATGACCTGGAAAAGGTAAAATCAAGGTATGGCATATGTCCGGAAGCTGTAGCCGATATGAAGGGTTTGATGGGAGATAAATCCGACAATATACCTGGAGTGCCGGGAGTAGGTGAAAAAACTGCTACAAAGTTGATTCAGGAATTTAAAACATTAGATAATGTTTTAAAGAATACTGATAAGTTAAAAGGTAGGGTCAAAGAAAATTTAGAAAAATATGCCGAGCAAGCTGAAGCGAGTAAATACCTAGCTACAATTGTTAGAGATGTTCCTTTGGAATTCAACCCTGACGATATTGCTTACTGTGAGCCGGATTATGATAAATTGATAAACTTATTTAGGGATCTGGAGTTTTACAGCTTAATTGACAGGGTCAAAATACCTGCAACTGCCATAGATACGAAAGAGTTTGATGATAATGTAACGCAAAATATTGAAAACAATAATGCACTACAGAAATTAGTGAAAAAAATTAACTCCACAAAAAATATTGCGGTTCTTGTTGATGCTGAAAAAAAAGACTTGGTATCATATGCGATGGATGGTATATATATTTCAGTTGAAGACAAGTGTTATTCCATTAGTCATAAATTATTGAAAGAAAATAGCAGTATTTCATATTTGAAGCAAATTTTAGAGGATACTGCTATATATAAAATCACTCATGACGGTAAATTTACAAGAAATGTTTTGAGACAGTTAGGCATAGATTTCAGGTGCCAGTTTGACACTATGTTAGCTGCTTATCTTTTGGAATCATCAAAACCTCGTTATGATATACCGATACTTGTTATGGAATATTTAGGAAAGACACTTGCAGATACTTCCGGTTTTGATGAAAAAACCTCATATCTTTTTGAATTGAAGAAAATTATGGATGAGAAAATAAAGGATTATTTAATGGACAAACTCTTTTATGAGGTTGAAATACCATTTAGCGTTGTTTTAGCAGATATGGAACATGCAGGAATAAAGGTGGATTTTGCTAAGTTACAAGAACTATCTGAAAGATTTGGTAAAAAGCTTGCTGCTTTGACTGAAGAGATATATGATCTAGCTGGCACAGAATTTAATATAAATTCACCTAAACAGCTTGGTGAAATATTATTTGAAAAACTTTCATTGCCTGTTATCAAAAGAACTAAAACAGGCTACTCTACCGATGCTGAAGTTTTAGAAAAATTAAGACCGTCTCATCCTATAATAGAAAAGATTTTAGAATACCGCTTTTTAATGAAAATGAAATCGACTTATGCTGATGGGCTTTCTGCTTTGGTGGATAAAAAGACAGGCAGGATTTATACAAGCTTTAATCAAACAGTGACATCTACAGGGCGTATAAGCAGCACAGAACCAAATCTTCAAAACATACCTGTAAAAACTGAAGAAGGCAAGCACATTCGCGGGGTCTTTACCGCTGATGGGCCCGGTCATATACTTTTATCCGGAGATTACTCCCAGATTGAGCTTAGAGTTTTGGCACATATGTCACAAGACCCCGGTTTGATTGAGGCTTTTGTTAGCGGTGAGGACATCCATAGGCGTACAGCCAGTGAGGTTTTTGGCGTGGCACCAGAAGAAGTAACTCCATCGCTAAGAGATAAGGCCAAGGCAGTAAACTTTGGAATAATTTATGGAATAAGTGATTATGGTCTAGCTCAAAACTTAGGAATATCAAATCAGGAAGCAAAGGAATATATAGATGCGTATTTTGCAAGATATCCAGGAGTAAGAGATTATATAAGGGAAACCATAAAGTCGGCCAAGACCTTGGGATATGTTACCACACTGCTTAACCGCCGCCGTTATATTCCTGACATCAATAGTCGAAATTACCACCTGCGATCCTTTGCAGAACGGACGGCTGTAAACACACCTATTCAAGGCAGTGCTGCCGATATAATCAAAATAGCCATGGTCAAAGTATATGATAATTTAAGGCAGAACAATTTAAAGGCTAAGATTCTGTTACAGGTACATGATGAACTTATTTTAGATGTACCTGAAGAAGAGCTTATTATTGTTAAAGGAATACTAAAACAGCATATGGAAAATGCTATTCCTTTAAGTGTACCACTGGTAGTGGATTTTAAACAAGGCTTTACTTGGGAAGAATTGTAGAAGGGGGGATGGCTTTGACCGTAGTAGGCCTGACCGGTGGAATAGCCAGTGGAAAAAGTACAGTATCGTCATTGCTTAAGGATAAAGGTGCTGCTATAATAGATGCAGACGAAATAGCAAAAGAAACAATGTCAAAGGGTAAGCCTGTATGGGTTAGTGTTATAAATCATTTTGGAGAACAGATATTAAATGATGATAAAAGCGATATAGACAGAAAAAAACTTGCCGATATTGTATTTTCAGATAGAGTCCAACTAGAGGCCCTGAACAGTCTTACACATCCGGAAATTTTAAAAGAAATTAAAAAACAACTGGAAAACTATAAAAAAGCTGGAAGAAAAGTAATAGTTATTGATGCGGCGCTGCTTTTGGAGTCGGGTTTAGATACCCTTGTAGATGAAGTATGGTTGGTAGTTGTTGATGAAAAAACCCAACTAGAAAGATTAGTTATGCGAGAAAAGGATATGGATTTTGCTCAAGCTTTAAACAGGATAAAGTCTCAGATGCCATTAAAAGAAAAATTAAAATATGCAAATAGGGTTATAGACAATAATTCTAGTATAGAAGAAACGAGGGAACAGATAGATGAAATCTGGAGGGAAATTTCATAGTTGTGTCTAAAAAATCTGCAATAATATTGATAATAATTATTGGCGCTTTTGCCTTATACAACAATATATCTTGGTTCATGAAATACATTTACCCACTTAAATATGAAGAATCCGTCATTCGTTATGCGACAGAATATAATGTGGATCCGTATCTTGTGGCATCGGTAATAAAAGTAGAAAGCAATTTTTCGCCTAAAGCCGTATCAACACAGGGCGCCATAGGTCTTATGCAGTTAATGCCCGAAACTGCTCTTTGGGCTGCAGAAAAAATAGGAATACAAAACATCGATATATCAGATATTAACAACCCGGATCTTAATATAAGAATTGGAACATGGTATCTTGCCTCGCTGCTTAATGAATTTGATGATAATATTATTTTAGCTCTGGCTGCATATAACGGTGGCCGAGGTAATGTAGCCGAATGGCAAGCGCAAGGTAGTTTTGAAGAAAAAACAATAGACGAAATTCCATTTTCAGAAACCAGAAATTTTGTTGCAAAGGTAATAAAGTCCTATAAGTGGTACAAGCGACTTTATAAGCTGTGAGGTGAACATTTTTATGGATCAAGGAGTATTAATAATTTTAGTAATACTTATTTTAGGGGTACTTTCAAAAAACAATTCGCTTGCTTTAGCTGCTACTGTAATTCTTGGCTTAAAACTTATTAATTTAAAGCAAGTATTAATTTTTATTGACAAAAATGCATTGAAATGGGGTATAATCATTTTAACCATGGGAATTATTGCTCCTTTTGCAACAGGTGAAATCACTGTAAAAGATGTGAATGGAGCTTTAAAAAGCCCTTCAGCTCTTGCAGCACTATTAGCAGGAGCTCTTACGGTAATTCTTTCTGGTAAAGGGACCAATTTAATAGCGGAAAGTCCTCAGGTGGTTGTGGGTATTATACTTGGTTCTCTCATAGGTATAGCATTTTTCAAAGGTGTTCCCGTTGGCCCGCTTACAGCTGCGGGCATAGTTGCAGTAATTATGAAATACATAAAATAATAAGAGAGAGGTTTGCTTTATGGAAGAAATCAAATCATTAAATGATGTCAAAAACATTAAAATTGATTCAAAAAGGCGATTGTTCTCAGCCAATCACGACGAGATACTTGCCGGAATGACAACAGATATATATTTTATTAAAACCATGGAAATTTTGCGGCATATGAATATTTCAACAAAAGAAGTGGTGGCTGAAGTGTTCCCCAGAAAATCTGGCGTTATGTGCGGCGTTGAAGAGGTTGTAAGCCTTTTACGAGATAAAAACATTGAAATATATGCCCTTCCGGAAGGCGAGACCTTTGAGCCAAAAGATACGGTTATGAGAATAAAAGGTTCTTATGAAGAGTTTGGTATATATGAAACAGTTCTTCTTGGGATGATGGCGCATCCTAGTGCGTGGGCGACAGCAGCACGCAGTTGTCGAGAAGCTGCAGGAGAGAAGACTTGTATATGCTTTGGGGCAAGGCATGTCCATCCGGCTGTTGCACCGGTTATGGAAAGAGCGGCAGTAGTAGGTGGTGCCGATAATGCCAGCTGTATTTTAGCGGCAAAGCTTCTAGGCAGAGAACCCTCCGGGACTATTCCACATGCGGCTATAATAATGGCAGGAGATACTGTTAAAGTAGCAAAGGCGTATGATGAAATTATGCCGCCCGATTCTCCGAGAATAATTCTTGTAGATACCTTTAAAGATGAAGCTGAGGAAGCATTAAATATAGCTACAGCTTTAGGAAAGGACTTGGAAGGTGTGAGGCTGGATACTCCAAGTGAGCGTGGGGGTGTTACACCGGAGCTTGTATATGAAATCAGAAAGCGATTAGATCAAAAAGGCTATGACTATGTAAAAATATTTGTATCAGGAGGTCTTAGCCCTGAAAGAATAAAGATTCTTATTGAAGCTGGAGCAGATGCTTTTGGTGTGGGTAGCTATATATCCGGAGCCACACCTATAGATATGACACTAGATCTAAAAATGGTAGATGGAACACCTGTTGCCAAACGAGGTCGAATTCCCGGATTAAAGGATAATCCTAAACTTAAAAGAATGAAGTGATCTAATATAATAAGCATGGAAACCGAAGCATTATTTCAAGCTTTGAACATTCCTAGCTTAAGCATGAATAAGATTTTTGATGGTAGGAGCTGCAAAATTCAAGCTAATTGTACTTAAAAAACAGTTCCAACCTTATTATCGATTTAGCGATGATTTTATTGGGGTGCCGTAAATGAAAAGAAAATTGATAGCAATATTAATACTTATAACAGTATTTTTTAGTACAGCTTGTTCCGATACAAAGCATTTAAACCCCATTGAGCCAAAGGAACCTGAGAAACAAGAAACAGATGAATCTCCTCAAAGCGGCGGAACGGTTAGTCTTGCCACAACTTCGAATTTAAACCTAGATCCTTTAATGGCAAATGATGAGGAAACAAAGGCAATTCTAAGCATTATTTACGAAGGACTTGTGAGAATCGATGGTCAAGGCATGCTGCAACCTGCTCTTGCTGAAAGTTGGCAAATTGATGAAGATGGCAAAACATATACTATTACTCTGAGAACTGATGTAAAATGGCATAATGGGGAAACATTTTCAGCAGCAGATGTCAAAGCTACCTTCGATAGAATAAAAGAATTAAAAAAGTCTGTAAAAAAAGGCGAAAGGCCGGATTTTACTGAATTTGACAATGTCCAAAGCTACGAAGCGCTAGATAAAAATACTTTTATTATTTCTTTATATAAACCTGATGCTGATTTTTTATATGGCATGACTAGAGGCATTCTTTCAGCATCATTTATTGAAACATTAAAAGCAAATAAAAGTACAGAAAAAACAGTTTCAGAGTATATCGGTACAGGGCCTTTTAAAGTAGTTAACAAGTCAAGCGATTCAGTAAGCTTAATGCGAAATGATGACTATTTTAGTGAAAAACCATATATAGAAGAAATAAATATCAAAAATTTTCCGGATAATATTGCTATCAAAGAAGCCTTTAACAAGCGGGCAATTGATATGATTAATATTGAACCAGAGGACTGGAATGTATTTCATGAAATGGAAGATGTTTATCTGCTTCAATATCCTTCAAGATATTTTGAATTTATTGCAGTAAACTTAACTAATCCTATATTAAGTGATGTTAAGGTGCGTCAAGCTATACTTATGGGAATTGATCGCAACAGAATTCTCCAGGATACGACTTTAGGGCGGGGTTTAGTGATTGACGGTCCAATTTTACCTTATTCATGGGCTTTTAATTCTAATATGCAACATATAATGTATAATAAGAGAACGGCAGCGCAAAAACTTAAAGAAGCAGGCTGGGAAGACGAAGATAATGATGGAATTTTAGAGAAAACCATTGGTAAAAAGAAATATAAACTTGCATTTGAATTACTGGTCAATACTTCAAACGGAGCTAGATATCAAACAGCATCCCATGTGGAAAAGGATTTAAAAGAGTTAGGTATTTCTGTTAAACTGACAAATGTCACATGGGATGAATTGAAAAGCAAGGTTATGAGCAAAAAATATGATACTGCTATTATGGGGTGGAAACTTGCACCTAATCCAGATTTGCAGTTTATGTTTGCCAGCAGTGAAATAAAGAACGGATATAATTTTGTATCATATTCAAATCCCGAACTTGATGATATTTTAATTCGAGCTAAGACAAACTATGAGGGTAAAAAGGAACTTTTGTATGAGGTTCAAGAAATTATAAACCGTGATTTACCATATCTGTTTCTTTACAGTCCCAATGAAATTTTGGCTTTAAACAAAAGATTAAAAGGAGTCAAGCCTGACCCCATAAACCTGTTCAATAATATAAATGAGTGGTGGGTTGAACAATGAATTCATCTAAAAAACCCAATTTAGATGCAAAAGATATCTTAGCAATGATAATAGCAGCATTTGAGTTACTACTGCCTCCAGTGCTTATTATATTTGGTGCCGTTATGGTGATATATTATATGCTCAAGCTTTTGATAGCTTGAAATTCCTGGCTATTTTGTTTTATCAGATAAGCGGTTTTTCTACTAATAGCTATAAGCTTTTTGAAATCATAGGCATAGCCAGTAGACTTCAAAGTACAACTAAAAAGCGAGCTATATAGCTCGCTTAAAATTTACTCAGTATGGTGCGGAGAGCGGGAATTGAACCCGCACGGGATAACCCATACGCCCCTCAAACGTACGCGTCTGCCAGTTCCGCCATCCCCGCATATGACAATAAACATTATACCTTCTTATCGTTTTTATGTCAATACATCCCAAGCGATTTTTTCAAATCTCATTGTTTCATTATTATTTGTTTAGGTTTAAAAAAGAAGGGAGAGTTTGAAAGTGAAAGCCTTACTTGTTATCGATATGTTGAAAGATTTTATTGATGAAGGCGGTGCTTTGAGTGTGGGGCCGCAAGGTAAAGCCATTATAGGGTTTATAAAGGAAAAAATAAACAATTTCAGGGAGCATGACTATCCGGTTATATTTATTTGTGATAACCACGAAAAAAACGACAAGGAGTTTGAGATGTTTGCTCCTCACTGTATTGCCGGAACTTACGGTGCAAAAATAATCGAAGATTTAGATGTAAAAGATGATGATAAAATAATAGCAAAAAGACGTTACAGTGCCTTTTTTGGAACTGATTTGGATCTATATTTAAGGGAAAATAAAGTTGATGAGATATTTCTGGCGGGTGTTTGTACAAATATTTGTGTGCTTTATACGGCTGCTGATGCTAGAAATTTGGCATATAAAGTGAATATTTACAAAGACGGGGTAGCTTCTTTTGATGAAGAGGCACATAATTTTGCATTAAAAGAGGCCAAAAACACATTAGGCTGCTTGATTATTTAATGGTTTTCGCAGTTGCATCCCTTGTTATGGTCAGAATGACCGCAGTCTTTATCCTTATGTTGATGATTACAGTAGTTTGAAGGGTCTACAATTTTTATGCTGTCTAACTGTGATTTTAAATTTGCCTTCATAGAATCGATATAAAGCCGGCGTAGGTATGCCTGCTCTTTTTTTTCTTCTTCGGAAAGGCCGTCATTTTTTTGCTTTTTATAAAGTTCGTTGATGCGAGCGATTTGTTCCTTTGATACCATAAAAAATCATCCTTTTCAAGTTTTTTGAAGTGAACTTTCATTATAATGTATAATATAATTATAAAGATTTTCATAAAAAATTCAAATCGGAGAGAAACATGGATATAAAGCAAGACATAATTTGTTTTTCAAAGGAAATAGGTTTGGATAAAGTCGGTTTTACAACAGCTAAGCCGTTTGTGCATGAAAAGAAAATTTTATTAGAAAGAAAGGCAAAAAATCTAATATCCCCCTTCGAAGAACAGGATATTGAATTTAGATGCGATCCGGAAAAATCTCTGCCAGGCGCTAAGACCATTATATGTTTTGCCATGGGGTATCTTATATACCCGCAAAGCTCATTAGAGGTTGTTTCATCTCACATAGAAAGCAGGTTTGAGGGTAAAATTTCTAGGTACGCCCAGGTTAAGGATTACCATGTCGTACTAACTGAAAAATTAAAAAATGTCGTTGATTTTATTTCAAAAAAACGGTCCGGCAGATTTAAAATTATAGTTGATACAGGCAGCCTCATTGAAAAAGCTGCTGCCAGACGGGCGGGTTTAGGATGGATGGGCGAAAACACATGTTTTTTTACATCAGAATTGGGCTCGTGGATATTTTTAGGGGAGATTCTAACAGATATTGAAATCGAACCGGACAGCCCTATTGAAAGTAACTGTAACGGATGTGGCAGCTGCGTAAGTGCGTGCCCTACAGGGGCACTAACGGCACCTTTTCAAATAAATCCGTATAGATGTCTTTCTTATATTACTCAGATGAGGGGGCATATTCCGGAAGAATTTAGAAAAGTTTTGGGTGATAGGATTTTTGGATGTGATACATGTCAGGAGGTTTGTCCTTGCAATCAAAAGGTAAAAATCCCCAATCATAAAGAGTTTATACCTGATATTCCGGTAGAAAGAGATTTGGAAAAGCTTGCAATATTGAGCAAGCAAGATTTTAATATGATATTTAATAATATAGCTGCCGGCTGGCGCGGAAGAAACGTTATTCGCCGAAATGCCGTATGTGCATTGGGGAACCTGAGAGATAAAAATACTAGAAAATTACTGGAGACATTAACCAAGGATCCGTCGGAAATTGTAAGAGAACAAGCTCGTTGGTCATTACAGAATTATCCATGTCTTTAAGAGACATCATATCCTGGCAGGCACCTGCAAGTTGATATTTTACGCGGCAATCTCTGTTTTTAAACTGCTCATCCATGGAATTTATAAATAGAGGTGGCAAAAGAAATGCCTTCTGCCACCTTTTGACTGATTATTGGGGTGTGTACCAGCCGCGCTGATTCATTGCGTCAAAAATCATCTTTGCGTGTTGTTGTTCTTCATCTTGAATCTGCCGAAGTGCATTTCTTACAGTTTCGTTGGCGGCCTCCATTATTGCTGTTTCATAAGTTCCTGAAACATATTTTTCTGTCATAAGCATATCGTTTAGGATATCTTTATCGATTGTAGTTCCGGCTATATTTGTGTTTTGCGCTTGATTCACTAAAATACCTCCTTGTAGAAAAAATTATTGGCTTTACTATTGAGTTTAACTTTGTTGTAAAAGCCGGTTAATAGTGTCAATGTGCTGCTGCTCGCGACTGGCAAGGGTTTTAAACATAGAGGAAAGCTCTGTATCCTGCATTTGATTTGCATAATTATTATACTTTACAACACAAATCTGCTCATGACTTAAGGCATCCTTTAGCAGCATGGTCTCCTTTTGAGTTAATGGCAACTGATTCACCTCCAATAACTTTCATTCAACAGTCTTATTTTATCCCGTAATTTAAGTTACTATGCCTTAATTGTATTTTTCAAAACAAGTACATATTTTCAAATTGTGGTGATGAAATTTTTGATGAAATATAATTAAAAAAGGTTGAATGATGAATACTAATAACAGCAACAATAGGGAGGATGATTTTTTAAAAATATCAAAAACATCGGTGAGTTAGATAGCTTACTTTGTATTAGTAATTGTTCGAGCAAGAAAGAATTGAGGATTTTTCTGTTAATAAGTAGGGCAAAAGTTGATGACATAGGATGAACTTGTGATATAATAAAAATGTTAAACTTTATTTTGAACAAGTATCCGAGGATATTACTAAAAGGATAGAAAGTATAGCAGGTGATGAATTTGAGGCAGGTATATCTTGATAACAGTTCTACAACTAAGGTTTTGGATGAAGCAGCGCAAACTGTTTTTGATATAATGACAGTGTATTTTGGCAACCCATCTTCTCTGCATGGAAAGGGAATTGAAGCCGAGAAAATAATGAAGCAGGCACGTGAGAAGGTAGCACAAGTATTAGGTGTAGACCCTGGCGAAATATATTTTACCTCAGGTGGAACAGAGTCTAATAATTGGGCTATTAAGGGAGCTGCCCACAGCCTTCGACGGCAGGGCAATCATATTATAGCCACATATATTGAACACCCATCGGTTTTAGAGGTGTTTAAGGCTCTTGAAAACGAGGGCTTTAAAGCTACATATATTAAAGTAAATAAAGAAGGTTTTATAGACATAAATGAGTTAAAAAATTCATTAACACCGGAAACTATTCTTGTAAGTGTTATGTATGTAAACAATGAAGTGGGATCGATTCAACCCATAGAAGATATAGCCGAAATTATTAAAACACATAACAAAAATATACTTTTTCACGTTGATGCGGTACAGGCCTTTGGGAAAATGCCTCTTGTTCCTAATTTAAAAGGTATTGATTTATTGTCTTTGAGTGGTCATAAAATATATGGTCCTAAAGGGATTGGCGCTCTTTTTGTAAGAGATAAAGTGCGCATAGAACCCCTTTTACATGGCGGTGGTCAAGAATCAGGCCTTCGTTCAGGAACGGAAAATATGCCAGGAATTGCCGGATTAGGTGTGGCAGCCGAAGCTTGTTTTAATAATATGATAAATTGGCAAAGTAAAATGCAGGAACTTAAAAAATACTTAAAAGATGGTATACTAAAAGAAATTCCGGGTGCGGTTTTAAATGGTCCTGAGATAGGGGCTCCACATATTCTAAATATTTCTTTCCTCGGTACAAGGGGAGAAATACTTCTACACGCGCTTGAAGCTAAAGGCATATATGTATCTACAGGTTCGGCTTGTTCCTCCCACAAGAGTGGAACAAGTCATGTATTAAGAGCCTTAGGTAAGAGTCCTGAAGAACAGGATAGTGCTTTAAGGTTTAGCTTATCACCTTTTCTTTCATTGGATGACATGGATTACACCATACAAGTCCTTACTGAAGAAGTAAAAGAAATAAGAAAGTTTGTAAGGAGGTAAAAATGGAGAGTCTTTACTTGATAAGTTTTGGTGAAATAGCCTTAAAAGGCGGAAATAGACCTTTTTTTGAGAGAATTTTGATGCAGCGAATTAAACAAGCGTTGAGACCTTATGATGAAAACGTCCGTCTTCAAAAAACTCATGGACGAATTTATTGTTTTACAAAAGCCCCGCGAGAAAAAGTAATGAATGCCTTAAAAAAAGTTTTCGGTATAGTTTACATAAGCCCTGTGTTAAGCTGTGAAAATGATTTAGAACAAATAAAAAGAGCTGCTCTTGAAGTAGTCAAGGGCCAAAAATTTGAAGGTAAAACTTTTAAAGTAGAAACCAGACGACCTAATAAATCTTTTCCGCTTAAATCTCCTGAAGTGAGTCGAGAAGTAGGGGCACATATTTTAAGTAATCTGGGAAATTTAAAAGTCGATGTTCATAATCCTCAAATAAGGGTTGATATCGAAATTCGGGAAAAGGCTTTCGTTTACTGCGAAAGAGTTTCCGGACCGGGAGGGCTGCCTCTAGGATGTAATGGAAAGGCCGTATTGCTGCTTTCCGGAGGTATTGATAGTCCGGTAGCTGCTTATATGCTTATGAAGCGAGGAGTTGAAATTGAACCGGTATACTTTCACAGCTTTCCCTTTACAAGTGATAGGGCAAAAGAAAAGGTAATAGGCCTTTGCAGAGTCTTGGCAGGGTATTCGGGTCAAATGCGATTGCATGTGGTAAATTTCACGGAAGTTTTAAAGCAAATTAGTAAAGATACTCCTGATGAATTTTTAACTATAATTATGCGGCGTATGATGATACGAATAGCTCAAGAAATTGCTGAGAATGTAGGAGCAAGAGCGCTAGTAACAGGAGAGAGCTTGGGTCAAGTAGCAAGTCAAACTATGGAAGCATTAGTTGCAACCAATGAAGTTGCTACAATGCCGATATTTCGCCCGCTTATCGGTTATGATAAAATAGAGATTATGGACATTGCAAAGGAAATAGGGACATATGACATTTCCATAGAGCCATATGCGGATTGCTGTACGGTTTTCGTACCTCATCATCCTAAAACGCGTCCGGACCTTTTAAGTGTTCACAAGGCAGAGAGTGGAGTTGATGTAAAAAAATTGACAGAAATAGGTCTTGCTGATATTGAAATTATAGATGTGCAACCATAGTTTTAACTGCAAGATGTTCTAATTATTATAAAATAATTTCTAAGAATTATAAATATACCAAATGACGGTTCAAAAACCGTCTTTGCTTTTATGGGAAATAATTTTGAAAGAAAAATTATTAAATGATAATGAGGCGATTTTTTTTAATATTTCTAAAAGCTATAAACATGTATTAAAATGATAATTTTTTTTTAGCGAAGAACTTCTTGTCGAAAACGGTCCTTAAAGTATATTTGACAAAGGTTTCCCTAAATAGTAAGCGTAAAACATTTAAGAGAATATTAAAGGCATATTTCTTGCATTATTTTAAGGGTGTAAAACAGATAAAATGGTCAGATATTTTAAACTAGTAGCTAAATATTATTTGAAATAAGAATTGGAGGGAGATTAATTGCGTGTAATGCACCATCCCATTTTAGGGGATGAGACAAGACAATTTAATGCTACGATTACAGTGGATGGGAAAAAAATACAAGCTATTGAAGGAGAGCCGATTGCCGCAGCCCTTCTTGCCGCAGGCATAAAAAAATTTAGAGAAACTCAGAAACATCATAAACCCAGGGGAATATTTTGTGCAATTGGCCGTTGTACTGATTGCGTAATGACAGTTGACGGTATTCCCAATGTCAGAACATGTGTTACACCGGTTAAAGACGGAATGATTATAAGCACTCAGAAAGGTCTTGGGGAGTGGGGTGACAGATTATGAAAACAACGGATATCGCCGTAATAGGTGCCGGCCCTGCTGGTCTTTCGTGTGCCGTGGAAGCTGCAAAGGCCGGGGCAAAGGTAACGGTGCTGGATGAAAACTTAAAACCCGGGGGACAACTCTTTAAGCAAATCCATAAGTTTTTCGGATCAAGGGAACATAGAGCTGGAACTCGAGGATTTCGCATAGGTCGGCAGCTTTTGGAAGAAACCGAAAAACTTGGTGTAGAAGTACTGCTTGATGCTGCTGTTTATGGAATTTATGAGGACCGCCTTATAGCTTTTATTACCGATGGGAAAGATCACACTTTAAAAGCTGAAAAGATAGTGATGGCAACCGGTGCCTCAGAAAATGCATTGGCTTTTCCGGGATGTACACTGCCCGGAGTTATGGGTGCGGGTGCGGCGCAGACCATGATTAATGTAAATCGCGTTTTGCCGGGACAAAAAATTGCAATGGTAGGGTCTGGAAATGTTGGTCTTATAGTTTCATATCAATTGATGCAGGCAGGAGCTGATGTGGTTGCATTGATAGAGGCGGCTCCTAAAATAGGCGGGTATGGAGTTCATGCCTCGAAGATTCGAAGGGCTGGTGTTCCGATATACATCTCTACTACAATTAAAGAAGTGGCAGGAAAAGAAAAGGTAGAGGAAGTTATCACTGTAGAACTTGATGAAAAGTGGCAGCAAGTTAAAGGAACTGAAAAGCAATTTGATGCTGATACTGTTTGCCTTGCTGTTGGACTTTCGCCTCTAACAGAACTTGCCTGGATGGCAGGTTGTGAGTTTACCTTTATACCTGCATTGGGAGGTCATGTCCCTATTCACAACAGAAATATGGAAACAACATTAAAGGGTATATATGTAGCCGGTGACATCACAGGCGTTGAAGAAGCATCTTCTGCTATGGAAGAAGGACGACTAGCCGGTGTAGCGTGTGCCGAAAGTTTAGGATACTATGATGAAGAACAGGCTCTAGAGCTGAAAAATCAAATTTGGGACCGATTGGATGCATTGCGTACAGGGCCGTTTGGTGAAGGAAGATTTACAGCTAAGCTTAAGCAGATAAGTGCAAGGAGGCAACTGGCATGACACAAAAATCGGGAGTAATTTATCAAGGGTTTCCTTCGGAAGAGGAGCTTTCTAAAATTCCTGGAGTTCCGTCAAAAGACCGCATTCAAAAGGGCCCGGTAGCTTGCATAGAATGTGTCCAGGAGATACCGTGCAATCCATGTGAAGAGGCGTGCCCTTATGGCGCCATTACTGTCGGTAAACCTATTACTAATTTACCGGCACTTGATGAAGATAAGTGTATTGGCTGCGGAACATGTATAGCGGCATGCCCGGGACTTGCAATATTTCTATTAAACATTTCGGGGGAAAAAGCTGAAGTCAGTTTTCCGTTTGAATATTATCCACTACCTAATAAGGGCGATGAAGTTGATTGTGTTGATCGAAAAGGCAGTGTAGTGGTTAAGGGTAAAGTATTAAGAATAATCAAATCTCCAAAATACGATGCTACTGCCGTTATAACGGTTGAAGTGCCTGTCCAATATATGAACATAGTTCGGAGTATAAAACGCCTAGGGAGGTCTGAATAATAATGAATGAAGAATATATTTGCCGTTGTGAAGAAGTCACCAGGAAAGAAATTCAGGAGGCTATTGATGATGGAGCTACAACTTTAGCCGGAGTTAAGCGCAGAACTCGTGCCGGTATGGGTCTGTGTCAGGGTAGAACTTGCCAGCGTTTGGTTACTCAAATGCTGTCAAAGGTCAAGGATCCGGCTGAAATAAAACCACCCACCTCCAGACCTCCGGTACGTGCTGTAAAAATCGGAGAAATCGTGGAGGGGGAAGATGAGTGAAGAAAAATGCTGATGCAGTAGTTATAGGCGGTGGGGTAATAGGCACTTCTATAGCATATTACTTATCAAAGAAGGGTATAGGTGTAATTCTTCTTGAAAAAGACGACTTGGCATCAGGTTCTTCAGGAGCTTGTGATATAGACATAATTTTGCAATCTAAGAACCCGGGTATCCACTTACAGCTTGCTATGGAAAGTGCAAAAATGTATGAGACTCTAGCAGATGAATTGGACTTTGATATAGAATACAATGCTACCGGTGGCATGATTTTAATCGAAAATGAAGACCAATTGAAAGTTATGAAGGATTTTGTCAGACGGCAAAAAGACATCGGTCTTCAAGTGGAACTTCTAAGTCTTAAGGAAGCATCGAAGATTCAACCCGGGCTTTCACCGCATTTAGTGGGAGCTACATACAGCTTGCAGGATGCTCATGTAAACCCAATGCGGCTCTGTTTCGCATTCTCTCGAGCCGCAAAGAGATTAGGTGCAAAAGTATATCTGGGCACTTCGGTTTTAGACATAAGAGCAGAAAATGGTAAAGTAAAGTCAGTTATTACTAATAGAGGAGAAATTGAAACAAATATAGTTATAAATGCAGCAGGGGTTTATGCTCCATTCATCGGTGAAATGGCAGGCCTTTCACTTCCCATAAAACCCAGAAGAGGCCAGATAATTGTGACGGAGCCTGTACCGAAACTGGTTATGGCGGATGTGCTTTGTGCAAAATACATAGCGGCAAAATATAATCCAAATCTACTCAAAGAATCGGATAATCCAGAAACCCGGCTTGGAGTAGGCCTTTCGCTGAGCCAGACCCGTGATGGCCAGATATTAATAGGTGCTACTCGTGAATTTGCAGGTTATAATAAAAATACTACTCATGAAGCACTTCATGCCATTGTTAACAATGCTGTGCGTTTAGTACCTGCCTTAAGGCATATTCATGCTATCAGATCTTTTGCAGGCCTTAGACCTTATACTCCTGACGGGCTACCTCTATTAGGACCTGTTGAAAATGTACAAGGGTTTATAATGGCTGCTGGGCATGAGGGCGACGGGATAGCACTTTCTCCGGTTACGGGAAGGATTATTTCTGACTTGATTACAGAAGGCAAAACATTTATGGATGTAAGCAAATTAAGCCCTTCGAGGTTTGGGTCTTTGTCAGGTAATGAAAATGCAATGTAAATAAAGACTATGAGGTATAATAATAGGCAAAGGAGGTAAGGAATTTTCAATATTTTATAGAATATATACTTATTAAAGTCATTTAATTATCCAAGCATAAGGAGGACTATTGAATGGAAAAAATACGATTTGCAATAGCAGGTTGCGGTGCTATAGCTGATACGCATGCACTTGCCATATCCCACATAGAAGATGCAAAATTAGTTGCTGTTTCCTCAAGGAGTATTGGTAAAGCCAAAGAGTTTGCCGTGAAATATGGATGTGATTTCTATACGGATTTTAATAAGATGTTAAAAAGACCCGATATTGATGTAATAAATATTTGCACTCCCAGCGGCCTTCACGCAGATATGGCGATTGCTGCGGCTAGAAGCGGTAAACATGTAATTGTTGAAAAACCAATGGATGTTACTCTGGAAAAAGCTGATGAAATGATAAAAACTTTCGAAAAAAATAAATTGAAATTATGTGTTGTTTTTCAGCGAAGATATGAAAAAGATATGCTAACAGCTAAAGAAATAGTTAATGAAGGAAAATTAGGCAAGATTTGTTTCGGTGGCTGCTATATAAAATGGTACAGAAACCAACAATATTATGACAGTGCCGATTGGCGAGGAACATGGAAATTGGATGGAGGGGGTGTCCTGATGAATCAAGCCATCCATTATATCGATCTTTTACAACATTTTCTAGGTCCGGTACAGGAAGTTTTTGCAAATTGCGGCACATTCAATCACAAAATTGAAGTAGAAGATTTAGCAGTAGCAAACTTGAAATTTGCCAATGGCGCTCTCGGAATTATTGAAGCTACTACTAATGCATACCCGGGTTTAATGTCCAGAATAGATATATACGGCTCTAATGGTACTATGGTTATAGAAAACGATGCCATAACAAGTCTTCACATAATAGGCGGTGAAGATGTAGTTGATAAAACAGAAAAGCAGGGAACTGGTGCGAACAGTCCCGCTGTTTTATTTGAAAACCATAAGATGCAATTTGAAGAAATGATTAAAGCAATCCGAACCGGGTCGGATATAGGAGTAGACGGCAAAGAGGGTAGGAAATCCTTGGAGATAATCTTGGCAATATACAAATCATCCCTTTCCGGTAAGCCTGTCAAACTGCCGCTAACAGACAGTTTGTTTTTAAATGAAGGTATCGGGAATGGATTTAATTAGAATTTCTAAGTAGAAAAACTGCAAAAACCTTTTAAAGGCAAAGAAAATGCCGGTGCGAAACATTCGTTATAAAATACTAAAAAAGTTTTTAAGAAAAGAGGATTTTATATTTTTATGGCGAATATAAAATATAAAAAGATAGTTAATTAATTTAAATAAGTATCATTTAATTGTTTAAGATATAAGGATAAAGGTGATATATTTGGCAAAAGAACCAGGTAACAGTAAGTATGTAAAAAAGCTGAATAGAATGTCAGTTATAAATACAATAAAAAAACATGAACCTATATCACGCCAGCAGCTTGCAAAAGTTACAGGTCTAACCCCTCCGGCAATAACAGGTATAGTTCGCGAATTACTGGATATGGGTATTGTAAGGGAAGTAGGCCTTGACAAATCCAGAGGAGGGCGGCGACCGGTTAAGCTGCGTTTTAATCCTGATGCGGGATATGTTATGGGTGTAGAGGTTACGAGATTCGAGTCTTTTATAGGGACAGCGGATTTAAAAAATCCTCCCACGGATTTTAGAAAATTAAAGATCGATATGACAGAACCTGAAATAGGTATTAAGCAATTGTCTGCCGAAATAAAAAAGATTATGAGTGAAGAAATATACATTAAGAAAACATTTCTTGGAATTGGAGTGGCTTTTCCTGGTCTGCTGAATATTTGCGAGGGCAGTGTTAAACGTTCAATCAACTTAGGTTCAAGTTGGAATCATTTCCCAGTCAAAGAGATTTTAGAAAGAGAGCTTGAACTACCGGTTTTTATAGAAAACAATTCCAATGCATCAGCTCTGGCCGAACGATGGTTTGGAGGGGGATCTGACTGTAAAGATTTAGTATATATTAATTTAGGCGAAGGCATAAGTGCAGGGATTGTGATTAACGATAGGGTACTGCAGGGGGCTCAAGGCCATGCGGGTGAAATCGGTCATATGTCAATACAGGAAGATGGCCCTTTGTGTAATTGCGGAAACCGAGGATGCCTGGAAAGCATATGCGGTATCCCAGCATTGGTGAGGCAAGCCAAGGCGGAGTTGCCTGTAATCCCTGATGATGATGCATTAAAAAAGGCGTGGATGGCTAATAAGGAAATATCCATAGAAGATATAATAAAATCTGCATGTATTAAAGATTCATATTCTTGGGAACTCTTAAGGCAAATGTCTGTATATGTAGGTAAAGCGATAGCAAATGTTATAAACTTTTATAACCCCAAAATAGTTTTTATCGGTGGGAAAATGGCAGTAGTAGCAGATTATTTCATGGACATTATAAAGCAAAACGTTGATACTCATGCATTTCCTGAAATAGCACTTTCTACAGATATAGAAATTTCAACACTTAAAGATAAATCCGGAGTAATGGGGGCATGTGCCTTAGTGCTAAAGCATTTATTTAAATCAAATTCAGACATGCTTGAAGATGTACAGCAAGCTTCATATGAATAATTGTTGGGCAAGAACCTATAGTTCTAAAACTTGAACTTGCCGATTTTTACAAAATCTCAACCAAATCGGTCCGATGTTATATATAAGGCCTGCTTTTGGTATGTAAAAATCTAACAATTAGGTAGATAGTTAAAGAAAACGTAAAGATTATAAAGGGAGGCAAATTATTGAGTTGGTCAATGGCAGAATTTGAGATAAAAGTTCAGAGGGTCCGTGCTCTCATGAACGAAGTTGGAACATCTAATCTATTAATCAGTGGACTGATAAATTTTTTATGGTTAACAGGTGGTAGGCCTTACGTAAATATTACATCACCTAAATCCTGTGCCGATTTATTGGTAACTTACGATAAAATATATCTACTTTCGAGTAATATCGAGGCTCAGAGATTAAAAAACGAGGAGCTAGATGGCCTTCCAATAGAGGTTGCAGAATATCCTTGGTGGGAACCTGCAGCATATGATGATATTTTGAAGGAAATAATTGGAAGTAACAGTGTTTATACCGATTCTCAAATAAGCGATAAATTTTCCGAGTTGAGATGGGAACTACTTCCTGAGGAACAAGAAAGATATCTGGAGACCGGAAAATGTGCGTCGAAAATTTTAGAGGAGGTAGCCTTTAGTATAAAACCGGGCGATACTGAATTAGAAGTAGCAAGCATGATAAAGAAGGTCTCGGCAGGGAATGATTTTTATCCTTTCGTAAATCTTGTGGGTGCGGATGAACGGGCTTATACTTGCCGACATCCGCTGCCTACAAAAAAGCCTATTGAAAAGTACGTATTACTTGCAATTTCTGGTCATAAATATGGCCTTATGACATCGATTACTCGTCTTGTTCATTTTGGAAAAGTATCCGAAGATTTGAGAAAGCGACATCAAGCAGTGCTACAAGTTGATACTGCATTTATAACAGCGACAAAGCCGGGCGTCAAAGTTAAGGACATATTCGAAATAGGTAAAACCGCCTATGAGCAGGTGGGCTTTGCAAATGAATGGCATTATCATCATCAAGGTGGTATGGCCGGGTACAATTCAAGAGAGTTTAGGGCAACTTCCTATTGTGAGGTAACAGTCGCCTTAAATCAAGCGTATGCATGGAATCCCAGCATAGCGGGAACAAAATCCGAGGATACAATCTTAGTTACTGAAGATGGACCTGTAATATTAACTGAAGTTATAAACTATCCTGTTACAGAAGTCGAATTTAAGGGAGAGTCGATGTATAGGCCAGATATTTTAGTCAGGTAGTTAAGTATTTATAAGATAGTGAACTTAAAATGGAGGTTTTGAATGTGGACTACTTTTATCCTAGCAATGACGTAAAAGGTTACAGCCAAGTTGTAAAAGCAGGCAAAGACCTTGAATTTTGTGGGTTGGGCTTGCTGAAATTAGGCTCAAATGAGGTATGCAACCTGAAGACAGATGATGAAGAGGCAGTATTAGTTATTTTATCAGGCAAGTGTAATGTGGTCGTAAATGGAAAAGAATTTACCAATCTTGGAGAAAGGAAGGATGTATTCTCAGGCAACCCCACATCGGTTTATATACCAATTCAAAGTTCATTTAAAGTAGAAGAAGCACAAGGGTTTGCCCTGGAAGCTGCAGTGGTTTCTGCCAAAGCTGAAAAAAAATTCGAGCCATTTTTGGTAAGGCCGGAGGAAGTGGTATGCAATCATCGTGGTATTTTAAACTATCAGCGGGATGTCAGAGATATTATTGTGGCAAATGGTGAAGGCAAGGTTCATCGCATAGTAGTTGGTGAGACTATATCCTGTCCCGGACAATGGTCCAGCTATCCATCTCATAAACATGACGATTATAATCCTCCCTATGAGGCTAAAATGGAAGAAGTGTACTATTTTAAGATAAAGCCTGAAGATGGGTTTGGAATTCAAGTAATGTATAATGATGATTTGTCACTAAGAAAGGCATATATGCTAAAAGATGGAGATACAGTTATCATTCCAGAAGGTTATCATCCTGTAGCAGCAGCTCCTGGATTTCAGGTGTATTATCTGTGGGTAATGGCAGGAGATTACGGAAGGGAGCTTGTCCCAAAAGATGATCCTAAATTAGCTTGGCTTAACAATGTAGCTCCATTACTGAAATAAAATTAATCCTTAAGGGAGGTCAGGTTTTATGGTAAAACTAAATAAAGAATTATTAAAAAGTGATTTTAAATTTCCAAAAGACCTTATGGTGCAGCCTTTTCCTGATGATTTACCTGAACGGGTTATCCAGTTTGGTGAAGGCAATTTTCTAAGAGCTTTTGTTGACTGGATGTTTCATCAGATGAACAAGCAGAACTTATTTAACGGCCGTGTGGTAGTTGTTCAGCCGATTGCCCAGGGTTTGGTCGACAGGTTAAATGAGCAAGACGGCTTGTATACTCTAATTTTAAGAGGTCTAAAAGATGGAAAGCCTACTGAGCTAAAGGAAATTATAAGTTCGATAAGTCGCGGGATAAATCCTTATACTCAATGGGATGAATATCTTAAATGCGCGGAAAATCCTGATATTGAATTCGTGATTTCCAACACTACTGAAGCCGGTATTTCATATGATAAAAATGATAGTCTTAATAAAAAACCGCCCATTTCCTATCCGGGAAAACTTACAGCATACCTATACCACAGATTTAACCACTTTAAGGGCGATCCAACAAAAGGCATGGTTATTATACCCTGTGAACTTATTGATAGAAATGGCGATAATTTGAAAAAAATTATTTTGCAGCTATCCGATGATTGGAGCTTGCCTGAAGAATTTAAAAAATGGATAAAGGATAATAATATTTTCCTTAACACACTCGTAGATAGAGTAGTAACCGGCTATCCGAAAGATGAGATAGAGGATATCTTAAATTACCTAGGATATGAAGATGGCTTGGTAGACACTGGAGAACTTTTCCATTTATGGGTTATTGAAGGTCCTAAAGAGCTTTCTGAAAGACTTCCCTTTACCAAGGCAGGGCTTAATGTATTGTGGACTGATGACATGGCACCATACAGAACAAGGAAAGTCAGAATATTAAACGGTGCTCATACAGCCTCGGTGCCTGCAGCATTCCTATATGGTCTAGAAACTGTTGGTGAGATGATGGATCATGAAGTTCTAGGTAAATTTGCACGGCAGGTTATATATGATGAGATAATTCCTTCTATAAATTTAGACAAAAACATGCTGACTGAATTTGCAGATTCTGTTGTTGAGCGATTCCAAAATCCATATATTAAACATTATCTAATAAGCATACTGCTTAACTCATCATCGAAATTTAAAACAAGGGTATTGCCGTCAATTATCGAATATCAGCAATTGTACAGCAAGCTTCCGGAAAAACTTACATTTTCTTTGGCAGCCTTGATTTCGGTATACAAAGATGGAAAGGTCGAAGGCAGTGAAATGAAAGCTCGCCGAGATAAAGGCGAATTTATCATGAAAGATGATTTGTGGGCTCTGGAATTCTTTGAGAAAACATGGAGTGAATTTGACGGTAGTAAAGAAGCCGCTAAAAAGGTAGCCGAAACGGTACTTGCTAACAGCAAGATGTGGGAGCAAGACCTTAATAATATTGATGGTCTTACAGACAAAGTGGCTGATTATCTGTATCAAATTACCAATGATGGTATAAAAGCTACTGTTGAACGATTAGTTTAAGCATGTGAACATAGATATAGACAGATAAAAGAAACGGAGCAATAAAGGAAAGCAGTCCCTATGCTTGCCGGAAAAGCTTAAGGCGACGGCAAGCTTGCTTTTATCTTTGCACTCATGCGAAAGGATTGAAAGTTTTATGACGGTAATTAGAATACATGAAAAGGACAATGTGGCAGTAGCCATCGACAAGATAGACAAGGGCGAAGTTGTAAGAGTAGATTCATTTTCGATTACAGCCCTAGATAATATAGACCAAGGTCATAAAATCGCTCTTTGTGATATAAAGCAAGGCGAAAATGTTATAAAATATGGATTCCCAATAGGCCATGCTACGACCCATATAAAGGCGGGTGAGTGGGTTCATAGCCATAACCTGAAAACGAATTTAGGTGAAATATCAAACTATGAATATAACCCTCATCTTTCTAATATGGATATCATCGAAACTAGTCGCACTTTCCGCGGTTTTGTTCGTGAAGACGGCAAGGTAGGTATAAGAAATGAGATATGGATTATTCCCACAGTAAGTTGTGTAAACCGGAATGCTACTCTTATAGCCCAAATAGCTGCCGGAAAATTTGCAGACGTTAAAAACATAGAGGGTATTTACGAATTTACTCATCCTTACGGCTGCTCGCAGCTGGGTCAAGACCATTTAAGCACTCAAACAATTCTGGCAAATCTGGTCAAACATCCCAATGCAGGCGGAGTTTTAGTGTTAGGTCTTGGCTGTGAAAACAATAATATCGATGAATTTAAAAAAGTACTGGGACCATACAACCCTGATAGAGTAAAGTTCTTAGCAGCTCAAGAAGTAGAGGATGAAATCCAGGCAGGAGTAGAGCTTATAGGAGAATTAGTCGAATATGCATCACATTTCGAGAGACAGGCTTGTCCAATATCAGAGCTGGTAGTGGGACTTAAATGTGGTGGTTCTGACGGATTTTCAGGTATAACTGCAAATCCGTTAGTGGGTTCTTTTTCAGATAAGTTGATTTCTTATGGTGGGAGTACGATTTTAACTGAAGTACCGGAAATGTTTGGCGCTGAAACCATCCTTATGAACCGAGCTATAAATCAGGATGTATTTGAAGATATAGTAAAAATGATAAATAATTTTAAAGAGTATTTCATGAGTTATAACCAGCCAATTTATGAGAATCCATCACCAGGCAACAAAAAGGGTGGTATTACAACTTTAGAGGAGAAATCTTTAGGCTGTATACAAAAGGGCGGAACAAGTGATGTAGTAGATGTGTTGGATTATGGCGATGTGGTAAAAAAGAAGGGTCTTAGTTTGCTAAACGGTCCCGGTAATGATATGGTAGCATCAACGGTGCTTGCTGCTGCAGGGTGTCATTTAATTCTGTTTACAACAGGAAGGGGAACACCTTTGGGAACTGCAGTGCCTACCATAAAAATATCTACTAATAGTGACCTTTATAATCGGAAATCAAATTGGATGGATTTTGATGCAGGTAGGCTTTTATCCGGTGAAACAATGGAAAAACTAACTTTAGAACTTATAGACTACGTTACAGATATTGCTTCAGGACAAAAAAATAAAGCTGAGGAGATGGGATTTAGGGAGATTGCCATTTTTAAAAATGGAGTTACATTGTAACTTGTACGCTTACAGGAGGAGATAAATTGACAACAGTTGTTGAGAAATTTTGTAGCAAGGTTATATCGAATGGGTTGAATATAGAAGAGGCAAAAGCCGAGGCGGTTAATAATTTTGACGATATTTATCCAGATTCTATTCATGAAATTGATGCAAACATGATTTTTTTAGCTAGAATTGAAGGATGTAAGAAATTAGTTCTCATTGAGAATAAATCGCCAGCTTTGACTGATGAGTTTCAAACTGAGAGTAAAATAAACCTTAAGGATAAAAAGATAAAATTTGCATCTTTAAGTCATAAGAATGCTGACGTTTTGCGCAAACTCCTGCCTTTTACTTCACCGGTAACTTTTGGCAAAAATGGAATGAGTATGGGGCTGGGCGACAGACTGGGATTAGCATCACCGGGTCATCTAAGACTTATTAAAAATACTGCTGTAAAGCCTGTCCTTGCTCAACAATCCATAAGAGAGCTTGATTTGACAGAACGGACTTATGAAGAAGTAATGGATGCTGCCTCTTGGGCGGTTTTGCAAGAGGGATACCATAGCGGCTTTGGCGCAGATGGCGACCACTTAAAAACTGAAGATGAAGTTAAAATGGCACTTAATCTTGGCTTTACTATGATAACGCTTGATTGCTCAGAAAAAATAAACAATGATGTACCTTTAATGAACGATGATGAAGTAGTAAAAGCATATGACGAACTTAAGTCAGATTATAGGAAAAGGATTGAAAAAGATTATCTTGATAATGAGTTTGTTATTGACCAGTATAAGATAAAGTTTGATGATAAAAACCTTCAAAGATTAGCTTTAATATATGGAAAAGCCTTGGATTTTATTGCACATATTTTCTTTGATATAGTTAAGCCTATAGGAAGAACGATTGATTTTGAGGTTTCTATAGATGAAACCCAAACTCCTACCACTCCGGAGGCACACTTTTTTGTTGCATCAGAGCTTGAAAAGATGAAAGTTGAGGTTACTAGTATTGCCCCTCGATTTTGTGGTGAATTTCAGAAGGGAATTGACTATATAGGAGATTTAGACCAGTTCGAGAAAGAGTTTAAGGTTCATGCAAAGATTGCAGAGCACTTTGATTATAAATTAAGCATCCATTCCGGTAGCGATAAATTTAAAGTATTTCCTATAATTGGTTATTACACTAAAGGAAGGGTTCATGTTAAAACTGCTGGCACCAATTGGCTTGAAGCTTTAAAGGTTATAGCTGTAAATAACCCCAGCCTTTTTAGAAGAATATACGCATTTGCATTAGAACATTTTAAAGAAGCCACAAAGTACTACCATGTAACTACAGATTTAAGTAAAGTTCCGGACATAACAAAGTTATGTGACGAGGAATTAGATAAGGTATTGAACCAGAATGATGCACGGCAGATGCTTCACATAACTTATGGCTTGATTCTAACTGCAAGAGATGCGAACGGCAAATTTCTTTTTAGGGATGAACTTTACGAAACCTTAAATCTCCATGAGGATGATTACTATAAAGCTTTAGAAAGACACATAGGCAAACATATTGAACTGTTGAATTCTAACAGATAAAAAGCCATGGATATATGCTAAGTTCCGGTATGTATACTTATACTGCCGGAGCTTTTTTAACTTTTACACCAAAACCATGATATAATGATATTGATTACGGTGGGTTTTTACTGGAACACTTTTATATGCCAATTTTAAAATATAAACCGAGGGGTAGAAATGAAAACATTACTGGTAGGAATAAATGCAAAATACATTCATACAAATCTTGCTATACGGGACATTGCTGCCTATTGCAGATATGAAGATATTAGCGTCTACGAGGCAACAATAAATGACAATTTTGATGATATTCTAGAAGATATCATGTCTTACAATGCTGACCTAATTGGGTTTTCCTGCTATTTATGGAATATTGAAGACGTGTTGTACATCGCTGAAAATATAAAAAAAATAAAGAGTGAGACTGTGATTGTTCTAGGCGGGCCGGAAGTTTCGTATGAAACAGAAGAATTATTAAAAAGGGTTCCGCATGTAGACTATGTAATATTAAGTGAGGGAGAGAAGCGCTTTTGCGAATTACTTCAAGCTTTTAATGGGAAGATGCCTATAGAAAGCATTGATGGTTTAGCATATCGAATCAATGATAATATATTGGTAAACATTCCAAAGGAGTATGTGGATTTAAATGACATTCCCTTTCCCTACATCGATGAAGACCTGGAACATAAATTAGTGTATTATGAAACGTCTCGAGGATGCCCTTTTAAATGCGCATTTTGTATTTCTTCACTGGAAACCCACGTCAGAACAGCAGATCTGGAAAAAGTTAAAAATGACTTATTAAAATTCACCCAGATGGGAGTAAAGGTAGTAAAATTAGTAGACCGTTCGTTTAACTGCAATTTAGACAGAGCACTGGATTTGTTGGATATCATTCGTCAGTTTCCTGGTAATACAGTATTTCATTGTGAAATAAATCCAGAACTGGTAAATGACCGTTTTATAAAAGCTTTGTCAGGCATTGAAAAGCAGTTGCAGTTTGAAGTGGGAATCCAAAGTACCAATCCGGAAACTCTGAAAGAAATATCAAGGACACCAAATGTAAAAAGGGCAATTGAAGGAATTAAGCTGCTTAAGACAACCGGTATAAAGCTTCATGTGGATTTGATAGCAGGGCTGCCGCATGAGAGCTTTGAAAGGTTTGGTTATTCCTTTGATGAGGTATACAATCTTCATCCTGCTGAGATTCAGTTAGGATTTTTAAAGCTTTTAAAAGGTACCAGTCTGAGAAAATATGCCCATAAATACGGCATTGTCTATCGCACAAGACCTCCTTACGAAATTCTTTATAACAATGATATAAGCTATCAAGAGCTCTGCATACTTAAGGGAATAGCTCATTTAGTGGATAAGTATTATAACACTGGTCGATTCAGATACTCGATGACTTATCTTAATACAAAATTTGAACGGCCATTTGCGCTTTTTATGTCTCTTTACAATTATTGTAAAGAAAGAAACCTTTTTAGAACCAGACATTCTTTAAAAAATCAATATGATATATTATATTCCTTTGCAGAAAATATTGGCATTGATACAGATGCTTTCAAGGATATAATTAAATTTGATTTTATGCTAACTAGCGGTAAAGCAGCTTTACCAGAGTGTATTGAACCTATCGAAACTCGAGAATTTTTAAAGAAGGCCAAAGAATACGCATACAATAAAAAATGGCTTGAAACAAATTTGTTTCAAGCCATGGGTTTATCAAATCACAAATTATCCCAACAACTGAGTTACGGCCTTTTCAGGCATGATGTTCCAAACAGTACCAATAAAAAAACGAAGGGTATAGTTTTTTTACAGAAAGATGGGGAAAACTACTATGCTGAGTTTGACATCTAAGCCAGCATAACTCTATCTTCAGCAAATTTTTCACCTTGCAGCTGCTCAAACTTATTGAGCAGGCGGGGGATGGTCATGGTAGATTTTTCTTCACCACTTAAATCCATGACAATTTGCCCCTTATGCATCATAATGAGCCGATTGCCCATTTTTATAGCGTGTTCTAAATTGTGAGTTACCATGATTGTAGTGATATTATTCTTTTGCACGATTTCCTCTGTAAGACTATTTACCATTTGTGCTGTTTTTGGATCTAAAGCAGCTGTGTGCTCATCTAGGAGCAGAAGTTTTGGTTTTTTCATAGTAGCCATGATTAGAGTTAAAGCCTGTCGCTGACCACCTGAAAGTAATTTCACTTTAGTAGAAAGTCGATTTTCCAGCCCGAGAGGAATGTTCTTCAGATAATCTTTAAATATTTTCCTACGCTGAAAATCTAAACCCCAGCAAAGTGTCATATTATTGGGTCGTGCATAAGCCATGGACAGGTTTTCTTCAATTGTCATTGAAGGGGAAGTACCGAGCATGGGGTCCTGAAAAACTCGACCAATAAAAGCAGCTCGCTTAAATTCCGGAAGATGAGTAATATCTATGCCGTCTAGAAGAATTCTACCGCTGTCAACAGGGTGTACCCCAGCGACAACATTAAGCATGGTAGATTTACCGGCACCATTACTGCCGATTACGGTAATAAAATCCCCATCTTCAACTTTAAGCGATAAATTGTTTAAAACTTGATTTTCGTTAGGAGTATTCCGATAAAAAATTTTTTGTATATGGTCAAGAATTACCATAAGAATCACATCCTTTTATACGAAGTTTCAAGGCCTGTTTAATCTGGGGTGCTGTTAAAGCAATAACTACAACGATAGCAGTAAAAAGTTTTAAATCCGAGGCTTGAGCCAAACGGAAAGAAAGAACTAACGAAATACTAAATCGGTACAGGAAAGAGCCAAACAGCACTCCCAATGTGCTAATAAATACAGTTCTTCCACCTAAAAGGGTATCGCCGATTATTACTGAAGCAAGGCCTGCTACTATAGTGCCAACTCCCATTCCGGCATCTGCAAATCCAAGATACTGTGCCACTAAGGCGCCGGACAAAGCTACCAAGCTATTAGAAATAACTAAGCCGATTATCTTTGCAAGATCGGTATTTACACCTTGACTTCGTATCATTTGAGGATTATCACCTGTAGCTCTAAGTGCAAATCCCATTTGCGTTTTTAAAAAAGCATCCACTATAAACTTAATTAATAAGGCAAATATTATAAAAAATATCAAATAAACATGCTTTGACGGAAATGCCGGCCAAATCCCTTTTACAAAAGTATCTATTACTGAATAAATTGTCGGCTGATTTAACAGTGGTGTATTTGGCCGACCCATTATACGAAGATTTATTGAATATAGTGATGTCATGGTCAGAATCCCGGATAAGAGGTCGCTGATACCGGCCTTAGTATTTAAAATTCCGGTTATACATCCTGCCAATGCTCCAGCAAGAAGTGCCGCCAGAGTAGCGAAAAAAGGATGATAACCTCCTACTATAAGGGCAGCAGCTATTGCGGCTCCCAAAGGGAAACTTCCATCTACGGTAAGGTCGGAAAACTTCAGTATCTTAAAAGTTATATATACTCCCAGAGCCATTATACCGTACACCATACCCTGCTCCAATGAATTCAAGAGTAAGTTTTGCAACATGTGGAAAACACCCCTATTATTTTTCTATAATTTCATCTGCCCTGGATAGCACCTGTTCAGGAACGCTTAAACCTAATATATCGGCGGATTTTTTGTTTATTATGAGCTTTAAATCCTTAGATCCCTCAACGGGTATATCTGTAGGAGCTTCACCATTTAAAACTCTTGCAGCTACTAGACCTGTCTGTTTTCCTAAGAGATAATAATCTATTCCTAATGTGGCCAAGGCTCCACCATCTACATGGCCCCGCTCAGCGCCTATAACAGGGATTTTTGCGTCGTTCGCAACTTTTACAATATTACTTATGGCTGAAGCCACAGTATTATCAGTCGGAGTATATATAGCATCGACTTTTTCAATTAAAGATTGAATCGCCTGATTTACTTCACTGGTATTAGCTACGGTAGCTTCAAGTATTTCAAGTCCTAATTGTTTAGCCGATTCTTTAGCAATATTGACTTGAATAACTGAATTAGGCTCAGCAGCATTATAGACTATACCTATGCTTTTTGCTTCTGGAAGGATTTCTTTTAACAATTCTAACTGCTCATAAACAGGATTTAAGTCAGTGGTACCGGTAACATTTGTTTCCGGTTTTTCCAAACTCTTGACAAGACCTGCATCCACTGGATCGGTAACAGCAGTTACTAAAATCGGTATATCTTTGGTCGCATTTGCTGCTGCTTGAGCCGACGGAGTGGCAATGGCCAAAATAAGATCTACTTTTTCTGCTATAAGCTTACTGGCTATGGCTTGAGTAGTCGGAAAATCCGCCTGAGCATTTTCTATTAAAATATTTAGATTTTTACCTTCTTCAAAGCCGGCTTCTTTTAATCCGTCAATAAAGCCTTTGCAAGCTGCATCCAATGCCGGATGTTCGACAAATTGAGATATGCCTATTTTGAATATCTTGTCGGCAGTGGAAGGTTCAGGAGAAGATTTATCAGAATTTAAACTGCTGCTATCTTGACTGCCGCATCCAGCCAATATAAATGATAAAGCAATGATGAGGATTAATGTTGTTACGAAAATTTTCTTCAATTAAAAAAGCCCCCTTATCTTAGTTAGCAGTATGGGGGGGGATATGGACAAATAAAGAGTACACAAAAAAACACCCAGTAAGAGTGTTTTCGTACAAACAAAACCCATCTCCTACCATACTACCGTTCTACAAGTTATTTTGCATAAATCATATAACTATAATCAGAATTTGTCAATAGCAATTTTAATCTTGAAACTATTTGGGTTTGATTAGTAGTCATTGCCAGGTAAGGACCTGTGTCCTAAACCGATAACCACTTCATTAAAACTCAAAAAGCCTACGCCAAAAAACATAGCTACACTTATATGTTCTCCCCAGCGGGCAATTCCGATTTTGCCACCCACATTAAAGCCAACAGCTTTTTGCAAGACTTGTGAAAGAGCTTCTCTGGTGGCACCGATGAGAGCACCTTCCAATACGTGAACATTCTCCTTTATAACCCCTTCTCGCTTTGCGGCAACCAATGCCCTTTCAATAATTTTTTCAATGGAATTTACTAAATTACCTCCAAAATCTACGGCACAAACCTTTACATCCATATTTCGAAAAACCTGTTTTAGCTCAGCTTCTTCAGACCGTGTAGAAAGAGCCATTTTTATAGCCGCTTTTGCTACATCAGTACTCTCCAAAAAGAAAACCTCCCTACCCAAAGTATATTGTCCTTTAATTGCATATTTTTTATTATTATATCATAGAATAAACCACCTTACTACATTAATCTGCTTATTAGAAAAGCAGCTAAAAATCCAAATAATAATCCTGCATTTTCTAAATGCGTTCCTAAACTATGAGCTTTTGGAATGAGAGATGTACCTGTCATAAACAATATAGAGCCACCCGAGAAGGCCATTATCATTCCCAACCAAACATCGCTTAAATTTTTTAGCAGATAATATCCGGTTAAAGCGGCTAACGGGTCCAAAAGTGCTATAGTTATGGCCAATACCATGGCTGATTTTGCTGTAAGTCCAACTTTATCCATAAGATCACTTGTGGAAGATATACCTTCGGGAATATTATGGAGTAGAACTGACAGAGCTATTACTATTCCCAACTTACCTTCATCAGTGGCAAATCCGATTCCCATGCTCAAAGCTTCAGGTAAATCATCCAGAGCTGTACCGAGTATTGCACCGGTACCTGGCGCCACAAATTTAGCCATTAAGCTTTCTACAATATAAAAAAAGGCACCTCCGATTAGAAAAGCAAAGGAAGTAAAAAATGGCCCTGACAGTTGGTAAGCTTCATGCATCAGAGAATATGAAAGCACCGATAATAAAACTCCTGATCCAAAGGCCAAAATAAAAGCAAGGATCTTGTCCGGAATATTTTTTGTTCCGAGATAACCGCCTAAAACTACAGCTAAACCCGAAATAGAACTAAAAAATAGTATTTTAAAAAATGTATGCATTTGCTCTATACCACCTAAAAAATTTTAATAACAAAGCAGGATTTATAAAAGAATTAGTGAATTATACAATAAGCGGAGCGGATATTTCAGGGTAATCATTTAAGTGGGGGGGTTATATTGCCGTATATCATATGCCCACATTGCAACAAACGCTCATATTCTGCAGCGAATTTGGACGTTTGGACTTGCCCGTATTGCAATAAAGATATAAAAAAAGAAGAAGAAAAGGGGAACACAAAGAAAGAACAGGGAAAATAGCCCTGTTCTTTCTTTGCATATGCTAGGGGCTATTGCAGTCTATTATAATAATGCCCAAAACTTAAAAAAAATTTCCGACACCATATAATAAATAATGCCGGAAAGACCTTTAATCGTAATAGTTTTTCAAAATTATAGCAATAAAATATCATTAATTGAATATAATCACCAAGAATTTAAGATAGTTTTTTATAGTTTTTATCGATGTTTAAAACATATGTAGCTATGTTAAATGAGTGATCTCCCACACGTTCAAAATTGCTTAACATATCAAGGAAAATAACACCTGAGCTTGGATTGCATGTTCCCTCGTTAAGCCTTTTTATATGATTGCTGCGCAATATTTTTTCCATACTATCGATTTCTTCTTCATTTGCAAGAATTTTTTTAGCAGATTCTTCATCCCAATGCAAAAAAGAATAAATAGCCAAATCAAATGTTTCTTGAACCTTTACAGCCATTTCAAGTAACTCATTAATGGCATCTTGACTGAATGGCAATTTGTGTTCCTCGCGGAATTCCGCTAATTCTAAGATGTTCATAGCATGATCTCCTACACGTTCCATATCATTTACCGCACTTATAAAATATGTTATAGATTTATATTCATCAACTGGTAAAGAGGTTCGTGAAAGCAAGGCTAAATAACGGGTAGTCTCCCGAGCAAGCTCATTAATAACTGTTTCTTTTTCCCTGGCAAGTTTATCTTTTTTCTCATCATATTTGAGAAATGTATCTATTGAATCTTTAAGAGTTTCTAAAGCTAAGCTGCCCATTCTGGCAATTTCTTTTTTTACTTGGACTAGAGCAAGAGAAGGTGTTTCAAGCAGCCTGTCATCAATGTATTTCAAACCTCGCTCAATGACCTCAGGTTCTCCTGGAATAATATAATTGATTAGCTTTACAAGTAAAAATGCAAAAGGAAATTGAATGACAGTATTTACCACATTGAAAAAAGTATGAGCATTGGCGATTTGCCTAACGGGGTCAGAAGAAGTTAAGGCAACAACCATCTGAACTAACGGAAGCATTAGCAAGAAAATTATCGTTCCAATGATATTGAATAAAAGATGGAATAAGGCGGCTCGCCTAGCATTGATATTAGTTCCGATGCTTGATAGCAGTGCGGTGACACATGAACCAATATTATCTCCGAATAAAATTGGCAGGGCTATTGATAAATTTACCAGACCTTGGCTGGCTAGTGCCTGGAGTATGCCAATGGTGGCACTGCTGCTTTGAATAAGACCGGTGAGTATAAAACCTGCTAACACGCCCAGAATCGGTGTTTTACTAAAACTCGTCATAAATCCGATGAACTGAGGTAGTTCAGCAAGAGGTTTTAGGGCTGTTTCCATGGTCTGCATGCCAAAAAATAAAAGACCGAATCCTAATATAACTTGTCCTATAAATTTGCGAGTTTTATTTTTGCTGAACAAAAATATACCGGTTCCGATACCGATGGCCGGTAAAGCGATATTAGAAAGTTTAAAGGCGATGAGTTGTGCTGTCATAGTAGTTCCGATATTTGCACCCATGATAACACCGACTGCTTGAGAAAGATCCATAATTCCTGCATTGAGCAAACCTACTACGATGACAGTAGTAGCACCGCTGCTTTGAATTATAGCTGTAACCAGGGCACCTACAAAAACGCCCATTAGACGATTTGTCGTTAAAATTTCCACCAGGTTTTTAAGCTGGTCGCCGGCAGCCCTTTCTAAACCCTCACCCATCAATCTCATGCCATATATAAAAAGTCCTAAACCGCCAAACATTGTAAAAAATAAATTCCAAGACAACAGATACCCTCCTTTCCAAAAAGATGACCTAGTTTAATTTTAGCAAAAGCTCTATGATTTTACTATGCCTGTTATTTACACCCAAAAAGGAGTTGCTAATATGATTTTATTATTTTTACAGTCTTTTGTAGTTCTTATCTATTTTTAAAACGTATGATGCAATATTAAAGGAGTGATCTCCTACACGCTCAAGATTAGTTAAAAGATCAAGAAATATAACACCTGAACTAGGATCACAAGCTCCTTCACTAAGTCGCTTTATATGGTTAAGACGCAATTTGCTTTCCATATTGTCAATTTCCTCTTCATTTTTCACAATTTTTTGAGCCGAGGGCTTATCCCAATGCAAAAACGTATAAACTGCCAGATCAAAGGTTTCCATGACCTTAGAAGACATTTCAACTAATTCTTGAATGGCTTCATTGCTAAAAGGCAATCTATGTTCATTGCGAAATTCAGCAAGTTCCAGTATATTCATGGCATGGTCTCCAACACGCTCCATGTCATTTACTGTGCTTACTAAGTCGGTTATAGAAACATGTTCGTCATCAGGTAAGGATGTGCGCGAAAGTAAGGCGAGATAACGCGTGATTTCTCTGGCTAAATCATTGATAACAGTTTCCTTTTCTTTTGCAATTTTATCTTTTTGTTCGTCGTAATAAAGAAATGTATTTGTAGAATCCCTTAAAGTTTCTAAGGCTAAATTACCCATTCTTGCAATTTCTTTCTTAACTTGAGCTAAAGCAAAAGAAGGTGTTTCAAGTAGCCTGTCATCAATGTATTTTAAACCGTGTTCGATTATTTCCGGTTCCCCGGGAACAAGATGAATGACAAGCTTCATAATCAAAAAGGCAAAAGGAAGTTGAATAATGGTATTTGCCACATTAAAAATAGTATGGGCATTTGCAATTTGCCTTACTGGATCAGAGGAAGTTAAAGCTACAGCCGTTTGAACTAGCGGCAAAAGCAGCATGAAGATTATAGTTCCGATTATATTGAAGATAAGATGAAATAAGGCAGTCCTCCGAGCTGTAATATTCGTGCCAATACTGGAAAGCAAGGCTGTAACACATGTCCCAATATTATCTCCAAATAAAATAGGCAATGCTGCGGATATATTAACAATGCCCTGACCGGCTAAAGCCTGCAGAATACCTATAGTAGCACTACTGCTTTGGACTATGCCGGTGGTTAGAAATCCTGCAAAAACTCCCAGAAGAGGATTTTTACTAAAGCTCGCTATGAATTTGGTAAATTCCGGTATTTGAGCAAGAGGTTTTAGGGCTATTTCCATAGTCTGCATGCCAAAAAACAAAAGACCAAATCCCAGTATAACCTGTCCAAGAGATTTTTGAGTCTTATTCCTGCCAAAAAGGAATATTCCGGTTCCGATGCCTATGGCCGGTAGAGCAAGATTAGTCAGTTTAAAGGCGATGAGTTGAGCTGTCATTGTAGTGCCGATATTAGCACCCATTATAATGCCTATGGCTTGAGAAAAATCCATAATCCCTGCGTTTACAAAACCGACCACCATAACAGTGGTGGCACTGCTGCTTTGAATTATTGCGGTAACCAGAGTACCTACTAAAACTCCTAATAAGCGGTTGCGAGTAAGGAGCTCCATTAAACCTCTCAATCGATCGCCGGCAGCCATTTCAAGCCCATCGCCCATAAGTCGCATGCCATATATAAAAAGGCCCAAACCTCCTAATAATGTAAAGAATGAATTTAGTGACAAAGTATCCTCCCCTTGTGAAATTGATGCGTCGATTTAATTATATCAAAATCTAAACAACTTAAATATGTATTATTAATGAAGATTTTGATGCGACTTGGTCTAATCAAAATCTTAATAATTTAAATATGTATTAATGCCTACTAATTCTACCATGATTCTAGGATAAAACGCAATTGATGCTAAAATATTTTTTATTAAGTTATAGTCTTTGATATCGGTATTCCTGAAAATAAGTATGATTAATGTGACATTTTGAAATGGATTTTTAGAACTTTTGAGTAATGAGTAGTATACCTATAATTATAAAAGCAATACCTCCCCCTAAATGGATATAATGCATAGGCAGTGATTTTGATATAACCGAGCCTAAATACACACCTATAATAGTGTTTAAGATAAGAGCCAAAGCTGCTCCGAGAAAGACACTTAGATATGATTCGTTGTGAGCGGCTAAAAGCATTGTAGACAACTGAGTCTTATCTCCCAGCTCTGCTAAAAAACCAAGGTAAAAGTTGTCACAAAGGTTTTCCATATAAGCAAAATCACAGCCCCCTTCGAGAAAGTTTTTTCCCTTTTGTTTGAAACAGCCCAATAATTTTAACACTTTTAGTAAAAAAGTCCAATAGGCTTGCTGTAAAAAAACCTATACCAGCTCCCAATAGAATACTAAAAACAAAAGCATCGCCGCGATTTAATGCCAGTTCAAGGTTAAGTCCCAGCGCTGCCGGTATTCCAACATAACTTCTGATTCCACTTAGGTATTTAGTATAAAAAGGTATCCATGAAATAAAGCTCCAGATTATTCCTAGGACAACTCCTTTTCGCTGCCTCGTGGTAATCATTCAAATCCACCTCCCAATTTATTAGTAAATAGTATTCGAAACTTTTAACTTATATTCGATGCAATGATATTTTTGCTTAATATTCATATCAGGCTTTTATTATGAATAAAATAAAGAAGTTTGAAGTATTAAGAGGGAGGTGGGAAAAATCAAACGGTTATCTTTTAGCAGGATTAGTATAACTAAGCTTATATGTTTTTTAACATTGGCAGCTGTAATATTCGCTAATTATTATACATTTTTCCCCAAGGCTATTGCTGTTTTTGCCGGAGCTGATCGGCTTGTGCCCATATATCGGGTAGAAACACAGGAAAAAAAGGTAGCTATATCTTTTGATGCGGCTTGGGGTTCGGATATTACGCCGAAATTATTGGAGATATTGAAGAAATATAACATAAAAACCACTTTTTTTCTCGTTGAATTTTGGATGGACAAATATCCGGATATGACGCGGCGCATAGCCGCAGAAGGTCATGAGATAGGAAATCACTCAGCAACCCATCCTAATATGGGGAGCCTTTCGAAAGATGAAATTGTGAAAGAAATAACTGAAACACATAATAAAATCAAAGAACTTACAGGTCAAAATGCCACTTTATTTCGACCACCTTTTGGAGATTATAGCAACATACTTATAGCTACTTGTAACGAGTTAGGATATTACGCTATACAGTGGGATGTAGATTCTCTGGACTGGAAGGATTTGAGTGCTAATGCAATTTATGAAAGAGTAATAAATCAAGTAAAACCAGGTTCCATAGTGCTTTTTCATAATAACGGAAAACATACGAAAGATGCCTTGGAGTCAATTATAAAGGAGCTTAATCATCAAGGATATGAAATTGTACCTGTATCAGAGCTTTTGATAAAAGGAGATTACTACATAGATAAGTCCAGTGGAGAAATGAAAAGGGGGAAGATGTAATTATTCTTACGTATTGATGACAATAAAGTGACCTTTTTAAATTTTTGAAATAACTTTAAACATTCATATATTGACTGGCATACTGGTTAAATCTATAATATGGTTAGGGAATGGAATATAAAGATTTGACTTTAAAAAGACCTGCTAGACTCAAAATAAGAATTTGAGCAGTAGATTTAAAGGTTTTGTTCTAACTAGGGAGGGGCTAGATGTGCAAGGAGACGCAAGAATACTTGTAGTTGATGATGAAAAACGTATTGTAGATTTAGTGAGATTGTACTTAGAAAGGGAAGGATTTATTGTCGATGAGGCTTTTGAAGGCCAACAGGCTCTAGATATGATATCAAATGTATCCTATGATTTAATTATTCTGGATCTGATGCTTCCGGTTATTGACGGTTGGACTGTTTGTAAAAAAATCAGAGAAAAATATGATACGCCTGTGATAATGCTGACGGCTAGGGGCGAAGAATTTGACAAGGTTTTGGGGTTTGAATTAGGAGCAGATGACTATGTGGTAAAACCTTTCAGCCCTAGGGAACTTACTGCTAGAGTCAAAGCACTTTTGAGGCGTATGGCATCTAAGGAAGATGATGAAGCTGAAGCCTTAAATTTCCCAGAATTGTTAATTGACCCTGCAGCTAGAGTTGTTAAGGTTGATGGCAAAGAAGTTGCACTTACACCTAAGGAATTTGACCTCTTATATTTTTTAGCTAAAAATAAAGGAAGAGCATTTAATAGAGAAAAGCTGTTAAAAGAAGTTTGGGGCTATGATTTTTACGGTAGTCTGCGAACCGTGGATACGCACATAAAACAACTTCGGGAAAAACTTGGCCGCAGCAGGGCTGCCTCATATATAAATACTGTTTGGGGCATTGGCTATAAATTTGAGGTGGAAAAGTGAATCTGAAGAAAAGTATCGTAACAAAGTTATGGCTTTATATGACGGTTTTAGCTATCGTTACTCTTTTGTTCTCGGGCCTAGTGCTTTCCAGCGTATTTGAAGACTTTTATTTTAATATGCGAAAAAATGAGATGATAAACGAAGGGCAACAACTTATATCCTTAATTTTAGGAGGAGCAAATCCGTCAGAGCTGCTTGATGTAAGTAAGTTTATCAATGCTCATGCTGTATTAATAGACCGACAAGGTTTGATTCAAGCCAGCTCAAATGTGGTAAAATTCAACGGCATTGCTATTGGACCAAAAGAATTGTCAGAGGTCTTAAAAGGTAATATTGTTGTGCATAAAGGCCATATGCCTCAGTTTAATGCTTCTATGCTTACTGTGGCTTTACCTATAAGAACTGAGGCAGGGGTAGCGGGTGGCCTTATTTTGTTTTCTCCTATGTCGTCCATTGAAGACACTGTATGGCAGATAAGACGTTTGATTTTGTCTGCGGCGGTTATAGCAATATTGATTTCTACAGGCTTGAGCTTTGCATTATCAAGAACTGTATCTAAACCACTGGTTCAAATGAAGAAGGCGGCAGAGGAAATGGCAAGGGGTGAATTCAAAAGCAAAGTTGATGTGGATTCTGAGGACGAAATTGGGACTTTGGCCAAAACTATAAATTATTTATCTGATGTAATAAATGAAAATATTAATGCACTAGACCAGGAAAAAAAGCAGCTTCAAAATGTACTTTTAAGCATGAGTGACGGTGTTATAACATTTGATACTGCAAATCAGGTTATAATGGCTAACCCTCAAGCACTTGAGATTATGCCAAATATAAAAGAACATGATAACAGTTACCTTAATATCCTAGAGCCTCTGCTAAAACAAGTTAAAGACAGTGGAGAATATGTTAGTAGAGAATTGAGAATTGATGGAAGGATTATCAGCACAAGGTTGACGCCGCTTTTTAACGAAGACCGGCAGCTATGGGGAATCCTTGTAGTGCTAAAGGATGTTACTAGAGAAAGAAAACTGGAAGACTTAAGGAAAGAATTTTTAGGTGATGTTTCGCACGAATTAAGGACACCTTTAACGTATTTACAAGGTTATACTGAGGCCCTACTGGATGGTTTAGTCGAAAATCGTGAAGAACATGACAGATACCTTAATATTATTCTTGAAGAAACGCTGCGACTTCGCAGGCTGGTGGACGAACTATTACAACTTTCGCATATTGAGGCAGGTCATTTAAATATAAAAAAAGACCGTGTATCAATTAAAAACTTAATTGAAAGGGTTTCTAAAAAGGTTTCACCTATTTGCGATGATAAAAATATAGAGCTTAAAATAGAAATAGAGGATATTCCAGCGATTACAGCTGATGAAGATCGTGTTGAGCAGGTGATGATAAATCTTATAGATAATGCTGTAAGATATTCTCCTAATGATAGCAAAATAATAATAAAAGCACAGCCTTGCAAAGAGGGTGTCATTATTTCTGTAAAAGACAGCGGAAGCGGTATACCAGAGGATGAACTTCCTTTTATTTGGGAAAGGTTTTACAAGGTAGACAAATCCAGAACACGGCAAAAAAGCGGTACAGGTTTGGGTCTGGCTATTGTAAAAAAAATTGTTGAACTGCATGGGGGTAGAGTTTGGGCAAAAAATTGTCCGGAAGGAGGGACAGAATTTTCCTTTCTTATGCCGTGGGATGCATGAGCTTGAGCATTAGTATATAAATAAGAGGGTTTTCTCTTTTTTTAATCGAATATTTATAGAAAACTAAATTTAAAAAGGGTGATATGAATGTCAAAACAAAAGCAACTTGTTAAAGATTTCTTAAAAAGGTATCATATGGATTATGAAAATATAGATATAGAAGAAAATTGCAAAATATTTATTGATGAGATGAAAAATGGTCTTGAAGGTAAGCCTAGCTCTCTTCAAATGATACCTACATACATAACTGTAGATAAGGAAATACCTCTTGAAGAACCTATTATAGTGCTGGATGCCGGCGGTACAAACTTTCGAGTGGCCACCTGCTATTTTGACCGAGAGGAAAAACCAATTATTGAAAATTATAAATCATATCGCATGCCTGGAACCTACGGAGAGATATCAAAAAAAGAGTTTTTTGAAACAATGGCCAACTACATTAAGCCGGTTTTGCAGTATAGCAAGAAAATAGGGTTTTGTTTTTCATATCCGACAGAAGTTCTTCCGAATAAAGACGGACGACTGCTTCAATTTAGCAAAGAGGTAAGAGTTAAAGATTTGATAGGCGAGGTCATTGGTGAGAATTTGTTAAAAACTTTAAGGGATATGGGATTAGATGGTAATAAGGATATAGTAATCTTGAATGATACTGTTGCAACACTACTTGGAGGTAAGGTCAAATATCCGGATAGAATATTTTCCAGCTATGTAGGTTTTATCCTGGGAACGGGAACAAATACATGTTATATTGAGCAAAATAGTAATATAAAAAAAGCTAAAGCTCTTGTGGAAAAATCGGGTTTCACAATTATTAACGTAGAATCAGGGGGGTATTCCAAGGCACCAAGGGGTTTAATCGATGAGGAATATGACCTTCAAACAGTTAATCCGGGTGAATATGCTTTTGAAAAAATGCTTTCAGGCAAATATCAAGGCGGTTTAATAGCCACTGCCATAAAAAAAGCTGCAGCAGAAGGCTTGCTTTCTGAAGCATTTTCTAAGAAATTTGATAAAATAAGTGAACTCACTGCTAAGGATATAAATGATTTCCTCTATTATCCTTATTCAAAAAGTGTTCTTTCTACTTGCTGCTCCAAGGAAAGTGATGACGCCGTAATCCTATATCACATTATTGACTGCATAATAGAAAGGGCTGCAAAACTTGTGGCAATAAATCTTTCAGCCATATTACTCAAAATTGGTGAAGGTATAAATCCTTGTAAACCTGTATGTATAACCGCTGAAGGTTCAACTTTTTATAAATCCAAACTGTTTAAAGATAAACTGGATTATTATATAAAGGATTATCTTAATGATAAAAAGGATTTTTACTGTGAATTTGTGCAGGCAGAAAATGCAACATTAATAGGAGCGGCTATTGCAGGATTGCTAAACTAAAATATGGCTTTCTATGATTATATAGTGTAATAAAAAACTCTACTATGTAAAGTCAGAATTTCTTTACAGAGTAGAGTTTTTAAAAGTTAAATTTGTTAAATTTCATTTATTACTTCTTCTACAGAATAATATGGAAGATTATGAGCTTCGGCTACCGCTTGATTTGTAATTTTATTGTTCATGATGTTTATACCTTTTGCTAATGCTTGATCATCTAAAGCAGCTTGTTTCCATCCCTTCTTAGCTATTTCGACTAAATATGGTAAAGTAGCATTAGTCAAGGCAAGAGTAGATGTGCGGGGTACCGCTCCGGGGATATTAGAAACGGCATAATGTATAACGCCATGTTTTACAAATACAGGATTAGCATGTGTCGTAGGCTGTTTAATAGTTTCAACACAACCGCCTTGATCGATAGCTACATCAACAATAACGCTGCCGGGCTGCATTTTTTTAACCATTTCTTCAGTAATTACCTTAGGAGTTTTAGCACCGGGAATTAAGACTGCACCTACTACTAAATCGGCATATTTTGTAGCCTTGGAAAGGTTAAAACGGTTAGAATACAGTGTTTCAATTCTGCCCATGAAAATATCTTCCAGATACCTGAGCCTGTCCACATTTATATCTATAACGGTTACACGAGCGCCTAATCCCATTGCCCTCCTGATGGCTCCTCTCCCGACAGTACCGGCTCCAACTACTACTACCGATGCCGGGGTTACGCCAGGCACACCTTCTAATAATATACCTTTACCTCCACGGGTTTTTTCAAGGTATATTGCACCTTCTTGAATAGCCATACGCCCAGCCACTTCACTCATAGGGGTTAAAAGAGGAAGACTTCTGTCATGGCGCTGAACTGTTTCATAGGCTATTGCGGTAATGCCTGAATCCATAAGAGTTTGAGTTAAGCTTAGATCGGCTGCCAAGTGAAGGTAGCCAAAAAAGGCTAAACCCGGTCTTAAATACTTATATTCTGATTCATGGGGTTCTTTGACCTTTACTATCAGTTCACTGTTTTTCCACACGTCAGAGGCACTGTTTATCATATCTGCTCCTGCGGCTGCGTAACTCTCATCGGAAAAACCGGATCCTATACCGGCACCTTTTTCAATCAAAACCTTATTGCCGCAAGCTGTTAGGGTATCTACACCGGCAGGTGTAATTGCCACGCGATTTTCCTGTTCTTTTAATTCTTTAACAATACCAATAATCATTTTTTTGCCTCCTCAAAAAGATTGCGAGCGTTAATAAAAAATAATATATTTTAAAGTATATCAAAAAAGTAATAATTAAACCAGTAAAATTTAAAAAAAAAAGCAGGATGAACCTGCTAAAGAGGGGCTTTAAACAAATTATAAAGGGGGATTTAAATAAACTCTTATATAAACTTAATTTTAACAATGAATTTTGGTAGAAATTTGTGTGAAATGTGATGTTTTTGTGATACTATATTATTAAGTGGAAACATTGTGGCCATTTTGGTATAATTTTATTAAATACGGTATAAGGGAAGAAAAATCAAGTGGATAATAATGTAAATGAAGAAAAAGATGTTTGTGAAGTATTCTGTATTGAAGAAGATAAAGTAAGGCGATTGGCAAACACTATTCCGGATATGTTGGATTTGGCAGATTTATTCAAAGTTCTTGCTGATGAAACACGGGTGAAGATTGTTTACCTGTTATCCAAGGAAGAATTATGTGTATGCGATATTGCAGCTCTCTTAAATTCTACGGTTTCCAACGTATCTCATCACCTTAGGGTACTTCGAACTGCTCACCTTGTTAAATTTCGCAGAGAGGGCAAGCAAGTATACTATACTTTGGATGATGAGCATGTAGTCCATATCATAAAAGAAGGATTTGAACATGTGAATCACATTCATCAGGAAAAGTGACAATCCTTCCTTCTGCTTATATAATATTGGTGGGAGGAATTTTTATGTTTAACCCGGATAAAATAGCGGATTTCCCAGAAAAACCTGGTGTTTATATAATGAAAGACAAGCGAAATAGAATAATATACGTAGGTAAGGCCATATCTCTAAAAAACAGAGTGAGGTCTTATTTTCAGTCCCCGAAAAACCTTCCGATAAAAGTTGCTTCGATGATTTCAAAAGTCGAAAATATTGAATATATAGTTACGGATTCAGAAGTTGAAGCGCTTATACTAGAGTGTAATTTAATAAAGTTTAATAGGCCTAAATACAATATTTTACTCCGCGATGATAAGCAGTATCCTTATATCAGAATTACACTGAACCAACCCTTTCCACGTCTAGAGGTTGTCAGAAGGGTAAAACAAGATAAAGCTCGCTACTTCGGACCTTATGCTGATGTAGGGGCTATGAGGGAAGCTATTGATGTAATAAATAAGATTTTTCCAATTCGTAGCTGTGGAAAGGATTTAAGCCAAATTCCGCTAAAAGAAAGACCATGTCTTAATTACCACATAAAGCGCTGTCTTGCTCCATGCCAAGGTTTTATTGAAGCAGAGGAGTATGATGAAATTATTAAAAACATTATAATGTTTTTAGAAGGAAAACAGGAAACCCTAGTTAAACAACTAAAGGAGAAAATGCAAGAGGCTGCTGATAATTTGAATTTCGAAAAAGCTGCTGCGCTAAGGGATCAGATTGCGGCATTGGAGAAGGTATTAGAAGAACAAAAGATAGTATCTACAGATATGATAGATCAAGATATTATTGCTATGGCAAGAGGCATTGACATGGTATGTATACAGGTATTTTTTGTAAGAGAAGGGAAAGTTGTAGGGCGGGAACCTTTTATTTTGAGCAATACAAATGGTGCAGAACGGAAGGAAATCCTTACGGCTTTTGTAAAACAATTTTATAACAATGCTAATTTTGTACCTGATGAAATTATAATCGATGAAGACATCGATGATAAAACTACAATAGAAGAATGGCTTAAACACAAAAAAGGGTCTAAAGTTTATGTAATAATACCAAAGCGTGGAGAAAAGAAGAAACTGGCGGAAATGGTTGCGGAAAATGCACGAATATATTTAGATCAAGTTGATAGCAAAGATGAGCGTGAAAAATTGAGAAACCTTCAAGCACTTGAAGAGTTGAAGCAATATCTAAATCTAGAGAATGTACCCAGGCGCATCGAAGCATTCGATATTTCAAACACGCAAGGTGCTGAATCGGTGGCGTCCATGGTAGTCTTTGAGGAGGCTCAGCCCAAAAAGGAAGATTATCGGAAATTTAAAATAAAGACTGTTAAAGGGCCAAATGACTTTGAAAGTATGAAAGAAGTTGTTTTCAGACGGTTTAAGCGAGCACTTTCAGGTGATAAGAAATTTAACAATTTACCTGATCTTCTTCTAATCGATGGAGGTAAAGGCCAGCTCAAGTATGCACGCCAGGCTTTAAAGGAATTAGGTTTATCTTTCATACCCACGATTGCTTTAGCAGAGGAGTTCGAGCATATTTTTACGGAAGGAAATGACGAACCCATCATACTGCCGGAAAACTCTGAGGCACTTTATTTAGTTCAAAGGATAAGAGATGAAGCGCACCGCTTTGCACTGAGCTTTCATCGAAGTCTCCGAACCAAGAGGAATCTAAAATCTGTGTTGGAAGACATTCCGGGTATAGGAAAAGCCCGCCGGTTGGCACTTCTCAAGACATTTGGCGGTCTTGAAGGTATTAAGCAGGCTTCCTTAGAAGAACTTGCGAGCGCACCGGGCATGAATAAGAAAGCAGCACAGGCAGTATATGAACATTTTCACTGCATCTCAAAATAAAAAGGCATTCAGGTAATCTTATTATACTAACTATCTTTAAACCACAATATCAAAGGGCATTTAAACACAACAAAAGCAAGTTTAATACTAATGTTTATAAAAAACAGGAAAGTTCCTGTTTTTTTTTCATAGATATTTAAGGGAGGGAAGAGATAATGAATCATATTTTTTCTTTTTTTGTTTTAGGGGGTATTATTGCGGCAGCTATTAACGGAAAGATTGATGTTGTTACAACTGCCGCTATGACAGCGGCAGGCAGTGCGGTTCAAAGAGCCATAGCTCTTATAGGTATTGTCGGTTTATGGATGGGTATAGCAAGAGTAGCAGAAAAATCCGGTCTTATAGATAAACTCAGTCATCTAATAGCACCGCTTTTTAGCTGGCTTTTTCCGTCGATACCTAAAAACCATCCGGCATTAGGCTGTATTTTAATGAATTTAAGTGCCAATATACTGGGCTTTGGAAATGCGGCAACCCCTTTCGGCCTAAAAGCTATGCAAGAACTACAAAAACTCAATAATGACCCTGATACCGCATCTGAGGCTATGTGCACATTTTTGGCAATCAATACTTCAAGCGTTACTTTAATTCCTACAACATTAATAGCATTAAGGGCATCGGCCGGGTCTAAAAATCCATCGGAAATAGTAGGGACTGTTCTGTTTGCCACTACTTGTTCTACTATTACGGCTATTATAAGTGATATGATAATTCGAAATCTATACCGGAGGAGGAAATATAATTGACCTCTGAAATGTTGGGAGAAAGTTTTTCATGGTTTATACCGGGCTTGATTTTTATAGTGTTTTTATATGGGCACATAAAAGGAGTCAGGATATTTGAAGTTTTTATCGAAGGAGCTCAAGAAGGATTTATAATGGCTGTAAAACTTATACCTTACCTTATTGGGATATATATTTCCGTAGGAATCTTTAGAGAGTCGGGGGCTGTTGATATCCTTGTAAAACTCTTGTCGCCCATTTTAAAAGTAATAAAGGCCCCGACAGATGCTCTGCTTTTATCTATAATTCGCAGTCTTTCGGGGCCTGCAGCACTAAGCATGACGATGGAAATCTTTGATACACACGGTCCTGATTCGTTTATTGGAAGATTAGCATCAACAATGCTCGGTTCGAGTGATACCACATTTTATATAATAGCAGTATACTTTGGTTCAGTAGGTATACGAAAAACAAGATATTCAGTTTTATTAGGTTTGCTTGCTGATTTTGCAAGTTTTGTGGCTTCAGTTTACATAGTTAGAAAAGTTTTTCTGTAAAGAATTTATTTTGACAAAAAATCAATATTAACAGTTCTTTACTCTTATTTTAGGCATATACCGGCACTAACAGCTCCGATAAAGCGGCCTTCTTTGAAAATTGGAGTCGCTACGGTAACCGTAGGTTTTCCGGTAAGAGCCGAAATATACATTTGTGATGTAAAATCCTCTCCTGCTTTTGCAGCCTTAAACCAATCTCGAAAAGAAAAATCGGTTACTTCCGAAGGATTAGAATTTGCTACGCTCTTTCCGTAAGCATCAACAGTAATTATACCTGTAAGGTTTGGGAATTCTCTTTTTAATTCATTAAAGATTTTAAGATGGTTTTCTTTTTGCATAGAGAGTATTTCGTTTGACTTGACATGATTTTTAAGCGCATCTAGTACTTTTGATTTGATTTCTGCAGATACGTCGTAATTCCGATTTTGTAGAACTTTCTCCACGTAACCCGATATTTCTGAAGATACTTTTACAAGGCTTTCTGTAGTGTTGTTTATATTACTCATTACAGCGGCCTGCTCTTCAGAAACGGCAGCGGTTTCCTGAAAAGCAGCAGATATATTCTCGGTCAGTGATGAAAAATCAACAATTAAATTTTTGATGTTTTCGGTAGCCGAAGCCTCATCTTTTGTAAGTTCATTTATGTGGTCCATAGACTTGAGCGTGTTTTCAATTATTTCAGAAGTAGCCTGCAGTGAATCTTTTGTAGTATTTGCATGTTCTGCCTCTTTTTTTATTTTATTAAAACTTGATACAATTTCTTCTGATAATTTCAATATCCTGTCACTAATATTTTTTATGTTATTTTTAATTTCTCCTGCAGCAGACTGAGCATTTATTGAAAGCTTTCGTATTTCATCGGCGACAACAGCAAATTGCTTTCCGGCATTGCCGGCTCGAGCAGCTTCAATTGCTGCATTTAATGAGAGAAGATTCGTCTGCTGGGCGATGCTTTCGACAGAAGTTATTATCCCGCCGATTTTATCGGTTTCCTGTTTTAAACCCTGAACCCTTTCGGCGGTAACGCTGTTTTCCTGTGAGGTCATTTCAACTGAATGGACAAGATTTTCAATCATTTTAAAGGTTTCGCTTAACGATTTTTGCACCTCAATATTTCCCGAAACAACACTTGCAGTTTCTGAAGCTATGCGGTTGGAAAGGTTGCTGAGATTTCCAACTTCATTGACGGCATTGCTGCATGCTTTTACCTGCTCTTCGGCTCTATGAGCTATATGACTTATGGTTTCAGCAACTTCCTGAGAGGCCTTAGCCGATGTGTCGGTTTCTGAAGAGAATTTCTTGCACAGTTCTTGCAACTGCTCGGACGCTATAGAAAGTTCGCCTACGAGATGCCTCGTGTTTTGTGTTACAGCATTAATTTCTTGACAAAGTTCGCCTAATTTACCGCCTTTAATGTCATCGAAATTTTGCCATAAAAGCCCGTCGTTAAATTGCTGGAGTCGTTCTATTACTTTGCCAATCTTATCTTTTTCTTTTTTACTTTTTATAAAGTGTATTATGGCGAAAAGAATAACGACTGCCAAAAGAGTAGCCGTAATATAATTTTCATTTACCATGTTAAAAAACTGCAACAGTAAATCCTCCCTTCAAAAATATCGCACTTTATTTAATAGCAATAGCTTTTACGGCTTCCAAAACTGTATTTATATCTTCTTTTGTAATCCAATAATGGGTTACAAACCTTACAGTTGCTGTATTTCCGCCGTTTATCTTTATACCTCTTTCATAAAGTTTAGCTGAAAATTCATTAGCGGATATTTTAAGACCACTGATATCACATAAGACTATATTGGTTTGGACAGTTTCCATGTCTATACTAATACCTGGTATGTTGTTAAGCCCTTCGGCTAAAATCCTAGCGTTATCATGGTCTTCGCTTAATCGAGAAGTCATTTTTTCCAATGCAACAATACCTGCAGCTGCTAAAAAACCAGCCTGCCGCATTCCGCCGCCTAACATTTTTCTAAATTTACGAGCCTTTAAAATAAAATCTTTACTTCCGACAACTATAGATCCTACAGGGGCACACAGTCCTTTTGAAAGACAAAACATTACTGAGTCAGCATAGCCTGCGATTTCCTTTACCGAAACCTTTAAATATGAGGCTGCATTAAAAATTCTGGCTCCATCCATATGTATAGGAATATTATGCTTTTTCGCCACTTCATAAGTGCCTTTTAGCACATCTAAAGGGATTACAGTACCGCCGGCTCGGTTATGGGTATTCTCAAGACATATAAGGCTGGTTTTAGGTTGATGAATATCGTCTTCACGTATAGCTGCCTCGATATCCGAAGGGTTCATAATACCCTTTTTGCCTCGAAGAAGTCTGCCTTGAACTCCTGCAAGTCGAGCTATGCCGCCAACCTCATAGGTTATTATGTGACATTTTTCTTCAAGAATGATTTCATCACCCGGTCGTGTATGTGACATTACACATATCTGATTACCCTGGGTTCCGCTGGTGACAAACATAGCCGCTTCTTTGCCGAAAATGTCGGCTGCCATTTCTTCCAACCGATTGATGGTGGGGTCTTCACCGTATACATCATCTCCTACTGAAGCATGACAAATTGAATCCCGCATTTCTTGTGTTGGCAAAGTTACTGTATCGCTCCTCAAATCAATGTATTTCATAGTACATCTCCTCATAATTCTGATAAAATCTATTTTTGGATTTAGCATATTAATTCTACATAAAAATGGGAAATCCTTTCTGTAAAAAATACACAATGTCAAAAAATAAAAAAATAAAAAATAAAGAGGTTATTTGCGGTTTATAACGAATATATAATTTAGATGATAATAAATTATATAACAAAGGAGGGCTAATTCTATGAGTGGCAAAACCTTTATAAGTGATTCGGTTTTTATTGAGATAGCAAAAGAGGCTATGCGTAAAGTTGAGGAAGTTTATAAGCAGGATAAAAAGGGAGGCCTTGCAGGTTTCACCAGAATGTTTGTAGATAGGTTTACACCACAGATTTCAGTAAAGAAAACCGATCCGACGGAGTTTGAGGAATCGGAAGGCACTGTGTCTTTTGAGGTAAAAGTTACCGTTTTATATGGTGTTAAGATTCCTGAAGTAGCCGAAAAGGCAAGAGAAAAGATTATCAGTGAAGTAGAAACCCTTACAGGATATACAGTAGAAAAAGTTGATCTTGTTGTTGAAAGAATTATAAAGCCTGAAGATATTCAGGAAGAAAAGCCTGAAGAAAAAGTTGAAGAATAATGGGAACCGCAAGGTTCCCATCTGTGTTTTATTAAGCGATTCTCAAAGAGGTGAAAAGAATCATGCCATATAAAATAGCCATTGTAGCACCGTATGTTGAGTTATCGGATGTGGCTCGACACACATGTGATGAACTTGAAGTTGCGGCGAAAATTGTAGTAGGTGATTTAGAAGAAGGTGTTAAAGCTGCAAAAAAGCTTATCGATGATGGTGCGGAAGTAATAATTAGTCGGGGAGGTACTGCAACGGCTATAACCCGGCAACTAGATGAGCCGGTAGTGGAAATTATAGTAAGTCCCTACGATATTATAAGAGCTGTAGCCAGCGCTAAAAGATGCGGCGATCATATAGGTGTGGTTGGGTTTAGAAATATAATATACGGCAGTAGGAGCTTAGAGGAAGTATTGGACGTAAAAATTGAGGAACTGGAGATAAGAACTGAAGCTGATGCACTAAGTGTTATTAAAAAGGCTAAGCAAGACGGCATACAGGTAATAGTGGGAGATGCGGTATCTGTTCGATACAGTAAAAAGTTGGGTTTACAGTCTGTGCTTGTAACTTCCGGTAAAGAGTCTATAAGTATGGCATTAAGAGAAGCTCAAGAGTTAGTTGCCGTGCGTCGAAGGGAAAAAGCTAAAGCTGAGCAGTTTAAAGCAATACTTGATTTTACGTATGAAGGAATTATCGCTACAGATGCAGAAGGCAAAATTTCCTTGGTAAACCCTGCAGCAGAGAAGATATTAGGTAAATCAAAAACTTCACTTTTAAACCAGCCTGCGGGAAACGTGCTGCCAAGCCTAGCTTTAAAAAGGGTTCAAGAACAGGGCAAGCCCCTTTTGGGAGAACTTCATCGTGTTGGAAACTCTATGGTGGTTCACAATTTAGTCCCGGTAATAACGAACAACGAAACAACCGGAACCGTAATAACATTTCAAGATGCCGGCCATCTACAGGCTGTTGAAAATAAAGTGCGACGGGAACTTTATTTAAAAGGACATGTTGCTCAACATACTTTTGAAGATATTATAACTTGTTCGCCGATAATGAAAAAAGTTATCAATCAGGCAAAACAATTTGCACAAGCTGAGGCAGCAGTGGTAGTTACCGGGGAAACTGGTACAGGCAAGGAAATGCTTGTGCAGAGCATACATAATGCGAGCCTCCGAAAAGACGGCCCTTTTGTTGCCGTTAACTGTGCGGCGGTCCCCGAGAATCTGTTGGAAAGCGAGCTGTTCGGCTATGAAGAAGGAGCCTTCACCGGTGCTCGCCGCGGAGGCAAAAAAGGATTATTTGAATTAGCTCACAATGGTACTATATTCCTGGATGAGATTGGAGAACTTCCGCTAAAATTACAAGCCCGCCTTCTTCGAGTTCTTCAGGAAAAGGCTATTATACGAGTAGGCGGTGACAGAGTTATCCCGGTTAATGTTCGCATTATTGCGGCAACTCACAGAAATTTAGAAGAAGATGTTGAAAAAGGCACCTTTCGTCAAGATTTATATTATAGGTTAAATGTGCTTAGATTATTGCTGCCCCCTTTACGAGAACGAAAAGATGACATTCCCTTGCTAATAGACCGCTTACTTGAAAAGATTTGCAGTAAAACTAACAAGGCACGGCCTATAATTACTGATGAAGTATTGCAGATATTTAATGCCTATCATTGGCCAGGAAATGTGAGAGAACTAGAAAATATGCTTGAACGATTAGTAGTGCTTAAGGGAGGATTGCAAGTTACTCCGGAAGATATAGGTGGAATAAAAGGGATACTAGAAGATAAAATGAAAAACAAAGAAACATCTGGCAGTGTTCACATAGAACTAAAAGGTAGCATGGAAGATATGGAAAAAGAAATAGTATGTAAAACTTTAGAGCTTACGGGCTACAATAAAGAGGAAACCTGTAAAAAACTCGGAATAAGCCAGACCACATTGTGGCGGAAATTAAAAAAATGGGATATTGCAAAATGAAATATCCATTTCAAATTAAAAAAATACGTTATTTTATTACCACTCAATGAAAATAGGTTGTTTATTAAGACAGCCTATTTTTCATTTTGAAAAATAAAATTAAAATAAAAAAAGCATTTTTACCTATAAAACTAAATTAGTAAGTTCTTTAAACCCTTGCTATTACAAAGATATAGCTGCTTTTAAAATTATTTATCAACTTTTAATCAATGTTGGCACAGATATTGCATGTTATTAAATAGTGAAAATAAAAATTCATTTGACATTCGCTGCACTTTAAAAAGCAAAGCTATCGGAAGGAGTAGATCTATGGGGTACATATCAATAATAGCAGATGATCTTACCGGTGCCAGTGATACAGGCATTCAATTTCGAAAATATGGATTAAAGACTAAGGTTGTAGTAAATTATGATACATTAGACGAGTTTTTAGACAGTGATGAGATTTTAGCAATTAATTCAAATACCCGACCATTAAATAATGAAAAAGCCTACAGAAGAGTTTTTGATATATGCAACATGCTAAAAAATGCTGGTTTTAGCCGTATATACAAAAAGGTAGATTCAACATTTAGAGGCAATCCGGGAGCTGAACTGGAGGCTGTGATGGATGCTCTGAGTTCAAACTTAGCAATATTAGTCCCGTCTTATCCAGATAATGGACGCTACATGGTAAATGGATATTTAAAAGTTACATCAGTACCTGTTTGTAATGATAATAATGTTGAAAACGCATGTCCATCCAATAAAACGGAACAAGAATTATGCCATGTTCCAACGATTATTCAAAAACAAGTAGGAAGAAAAGTGGCCAACATAGACTTGAAAACTGTCCGTCAAGGAAGTTTTGCAATATTAGGTGCAGTTGAAGATCTCCAGGAAAATGGATACCAAATAATAGCAATTGATGCTGTCACGAAAGATGATTTTAACAATATTGCACTTGCTTGCAAGTCCTTGCCAGAAGAAACAGTAATGGCAGGCGCAGCCGGATTTGCCGCATATTTACCTAAGGTCATAGGTCTATCATCTAATAAACTTGCAAAGCTGCCATCTAAGGAAGGAATTATACTAGTGGTAGCCGGAACATGCAACCCGACAACTCGCAGGCAGATAGAAGAAGTATTGCAAAACATAAATGCTGATTTTGCAAAAATCAATACAGAAAAAATAATTAAAGGTATGGCAGCTGAAGAAGTACAAGACATTGTGCAAAAGATTCAAATAAATATTGAAACTCAAAAAACAGCAGCTAAACCATTCATAATAGCGGTTGATACGCTTTTTAAGCCAATAAACGAAAAAGACTCCTCAATAAATGAGAAAGGAAAGATTATAGCATCTGCTATCGGTGAAATTGTAGTCAAGCTGGTTGATGAGAAAGTAGTTCAAAGCCTTGTAATAACCGGTGGCGATACGGCTCTTCATGTATTAAGCGCATTAAAAGCGAAGGGTATAGAGTTGGAAGATGAAATCCTAGCCGGTATTCCATTGGGACGATTAATCGGAGGTAAAGCCCATGATATTCCCATTGTGACTAAAGCCGGAGGTTTTGGAACACCAACGGCACTTTTGGAGGTAATTAAACATCTACAAAATAATATCGAAGTAGAAAAAACATTAAGTTTTTTAGAAGAAGCATAATAATCCATAATACTTAAATTTGTTGCCAAGGAGGTTAATAAATAATGTCTAGTAAAAAGCCCATAGTAGCCATTACGGTAGGAGATCCCTGCGGTATCGGACCTGAGATAACGGCTAAAGCCTTGAGTGAAGCTGAAATATATAATAAATGCAACCCTGTTGTAATAGGTGATGCCGAGGTCATGAAACAAGCGGTAAAAATTGCAAAAGTAAATATGAAAATAAACCCTGTGACTAATCTTGAAGACTGTAAATACGAGCATGGAATAATCGATGTATTTGATTTAAAAAATGTAAATGTCGAGAAAATTGAATTTGGTAAAGTAACGAAACTAGGAGGTGAGTCAAGCTTTCAGTATATAGTAAAAGGTATCGAGCTGGCATTGGAAGGCAAGGTAGATGCAGTTACAACAGGTCCGATACACAAACAAGCCATAAATCTTGCAGGACATAAGTATTCGGGCCACACGGAGATATTTGCCGATTATACTAAGACCAAAGACTACTGCATGATGCTTGTGGACAAAGATTTTCGAGTTTCACATGTTACAACACATGTGGCCTTTAGGCAAGTGCCGGATTTAGTTACGAAGGACAGAGTTCTTAAGGTAATCCAGCTTACGAATGAAGCAGTAACAAAAATGGGCATAGAAAATCCTCGCACAGCTGTAGCGGGTCTTAATCCACATTCCGGTGAAGACGGCCTTTTCGGACGAGAGGAAATAGAAGAAATTGAGCCTGCGATAAAAGAAGCATCTTCAATGGGAATACAGGTAGAAGGTCCCATACCGCCTGATACCGTATTTGTCAAACTTAGAGGAGGCCAATATGATGCGGTAGTAGCTATGTACCACGACCAAGGCCATATCCCCATAAAACTTGTTGGCTTTAAATACGATGACAAGTTAGGAAAATGGGGCTCCCTCTCCGGCGTCAATACAACTTTAGGATTGCCAATAATTCGGACATCGGTAGACCATGGTGTGGCTTTCGGCAAAGCCGGTAAAGGCACAGCAAACCCCGAAAGCATGATTGACGCCATAAATCTTGCAGCTGTGATGGCTGGTGGGAAAATTTATTAAGAGGGTGATATATTAATGTTCCAGCCTAAAGGTATTATAGTTGCTATGTTGACGCCTATGTTTCCTGACGAAACAATAAATGAAAAAGAATTAAGAAATCAGGTAAACCGCTTTGTAAATAGCGGAATACATGGCCTTTTTTGTCTCGGCACAAATGGGGAGTTCTATGGGTTGAGTTATGAAGAAAAACTGCGAGTGATGGAAATTGTAATAGATGAAAACAGGGGCAGATTGCCAGTTTATGCAGGGACAGGTTGCATTACTACAAAAGAGACCATTGGATTAACAAGAAAAGCTAAAGAAATGGGAGCGGATGCGGTATCAATTGTATGCCCATATTATGCTGCAAGTGATCAAAAAATGCTTTACAATCATTTTAAGGATATAGCTTTAGCAGTTGATATACCAATTATCCTCTACAATATTCCTCCACGAACAGGAGTGAATTTAGGGGTAGAAACAGTAAAAAAACTTTCAGAGATAGATAATATTGTTGGGATAAAAGACAGCAGCGGAAATTTTGATAATATACTTAAGTATATAGAAGCAACACCGGAGGATTTCTCAGTACTTTCGGGAAATGATTCTTTGATTTTATGGAATCTATTAGCCGGGGGCAAGGGAGGAATAGCTGGTTGTGCAAATATAGTTCCTAAGGAATTAGTTGCTATATATGAAAAATTTATCGCAGGAGATTTGGAAGGCGCCAAAAAAGCCCAGGTCAGTATAAGACCGATTAGAGAGGTATTTAAAATGGGGAATCCTAATTCAATTATCAAACGTGCAACGGAATTAATGGGTTACGAGGTAGGTCCTTGCCGAGCGCCATTTAATCTAGATGATTCTAAAATTGATGCTGCATTAAAAGAAGTTTTAAGTAAATTTGAGAAGCAATAAATAAAGGAGAATAAGTATGACAAGTTTTTATCAGATGAGGCTTCCAAGAATGGTCATAGGCGGAGCCGGAAGCGTCTCGCAGCTATCTGAACTAGCAAAAGAATCAGAAGCAAAAGATGTAATAATTTTGACAGATAAAGGTATATTTGAAACCGGCATTACCTCGCGGATTGAAAAAATACTTACTTCATGTAATACAAGGATTGTAAAAGATGTTCCATCTGAGCCGGAATATGCCCAGGTACTTAAAATATATGATGAAATTAAAAATGTAGAATTCGACTTAATTGTTGCAGTAGGCGGTGGAAGTGTTATGGATACTGCCAAGATAATTTCAGTTTTGGTGACGAACCCAGAATATGCTAAAGATATTTTAAATCCCTCATTAATTAAAAACAGAGGTAAATTGTCAGCATTTATCCCGACTACAGCAGGAACGGGCTCCGAGGCAACGCCTAATTCCATAGTAGTCGTTCCAGAAAAAGAATTAAAAGTTGGGATCGTTAATCCAAACTTTATACCGGACTATGTGATACTTGATCCTGAAATGACATTGAAGCTTCCACCTTCGGTTACTGCCTCAACCGGCTTAGATGCATTTTGCCATGCTATCGAATGTTTTATTTCTAAGAAGGCCAATCCTTTCAGTGACATGTATGCATTAAAAGCAATCAACCTTATTTCAAAAAATATAAGAAGGGCATATACCAATGGTAGCGATATTTCTGCACGGGAGAATATGTTGCTTGCTGCCTTTTACGGAGGGATGTGTATAGCATCATCGAGCACGGTTGCAGTGCATGCTCTCTCTTATCCCCTTGGTGGCAAATATCGCATACCTCATGGAATATCGAATGCCATTTTACTTCCTTATGTTATGGAATACAATGCAGATTATGTTGAAGATAAGTTTAAAGAGGTTGCCATTGCTATGGGTTTAGATGTTGATGAATCTAGCAATATCTCCAAAAAAGTTGTAGAAGAAATATTCAAGTTAACAGATGACTTAAAAATACCACATGATTTAAAGAAATATGGGATAACAAAAGCAGATCTCGACATTCTTGTCGAAGGAGCTGCCGAAGTGACAAGGCTTTTGGATAATAATCCCAAATCAATGACAAAAGATGATATAAGGAATATATATCTAAGATTGATGTAAAACGCTATAATATAAAGACATCAAAAAGAGCGGCCTAATAGAAATCGCTCTGGTTAAGAACATAAATGTATCAAAATTAAAAATGGAGGGAAAATTATGACTAATTACAGATTTACCAAAATTTTAGTGCTTGTCATGTGTTTAATTTTTGTGCTTTTAATGGCAAGTGGATGCGGGGGTACATCTCAAGAGCAAATAGATGGTAAAACATCAAGTAGCGAAACTTCTGAACCTGTTAATCTTACATTCGCTACTATGGGTGTTGGCACAGGTATGTATGTTTATGCATCTAGTATAACTCAACTTATAGAGCCGGTTCTTCCTGAGGGTTCAACGATTGATGTTGTAACGACTTCTCCGGGCGGTGTAGGCGCACCTATTGTTATAGAAGAAGGTAAAGCTGATTTGTGTCTAGGTAATTCTGCTCCTGCAAAATGGGCATGTACAGAAGGTATTTTAGGCAAACCGCCTGTTACCAATGTTGCATCGATCGTAGGCGGTTTAGATGCTCCATTTATTAATGTAATGTTTACGCAGTCTTTTGTTAATAAAACAGGTTATACAACACTTGAAGAAGTTGTTGAAAACAAGTATCCGATAAGAATTGCTATAAAATCTACTGGTTCTTTTGGTGAATTAGCTTGTTCTAGTGTTTTGCAAGCTTTGGGCATAGATTATAAAACTATTGAGTCATGGGGAGGTTCTGTAACACAGACTGGATCTGATGCGATTGTAACATTACTAAGAGATGGCAAAGCTGATATGACTATAGATCATCTTGCTGCTGGTCAATCTGCTACAACTGAACTTTGTATGACTACTGATATGTTTTTCCCACAATTAAGTGATGAGCTAATTAACAAGTTAGTTGAATCAGGCTGGGATCGTACAATAATGCCAGCTGGCACATGGAAGGGTCAAGATAAAGATATAAAAACGGTAGGTTCAGGTCAAGTGCTTTTGTGTTCAAAAAATCTTCCAAATGATATTGTGTATGCTATGACAAAGGCCATATGTGAAGGAAAGGAAATACTCGCTAGTGCTCATAATGCTATGTCTGTTTTTGATCCTACGATTGCTTGGCAAGAGTCGAAATGTGGTGCTCCGCTTCACCCAGGTGCAGAGCAGTACTATAAGGAAATGGGATATATGAAATAAGTTGATTATTCAAGCAAATTATACATTGTCGGCTTCTGCCGGCAATGTATAATCCTTATGATATTAGTTCTATATTGCAATTTATTTTATATATAAAAGAATCTATTTCCTCAGGCGTATATGCTTAAATAATAGAAGTGCGAAGCAGGATTAAATTATGAAAATAGTGGAAATTAAAAAGAAAAGAGAGGTAATACTATGGGTGACATAGGATTTGGCATAGTTGGATGCGGAACAATAGCTGATACACATGCGCTAGCAATATCCCATATTAAAGACGCCCAATTGATTGCTGTTTCATCTCGCAATGAGGATAATGCTAAGCAATTTTCAATTAAATATGAGTGTGATTATTATACTGATTACAATGACATGTTAAAAAGGCAAGATATCGATGTTATAAACATTTGCGTTCCTAGCGGCCTACATGCTGAAATAGCAATTAAGGCAGCTGAAGCAGGAAAACATGTCATTGTAGATAAACCTATGGAGATAACCATCGAGAAAGCAAACAGAATGATTGAAGTGTTTCAAGAAAAAAAGTTGAAACTTTGTGTGGTTTTCCAACGCCGATATAAAAATGACATAATGATTGCAAAAAAAATAATTGATCAAGGAAAACTAGGTAGAATTTTTTTTGGTGGCTGCTATATAAAATGGTATAGAAGTCAAGAATATTATGATAGTTCAGCTTGGCGAGGAACATGGGCATTGGATGGTGGAGGAGTGTTAATGAATCAGGCGAGTCACTATATTGACCTTATGCAGCATTTTTTGGGTCCAGTGAAAGAAGTTTACGCTCGCAGCAAGACTGTTAATCATTGCATCGAGGTAGAGGATTTGGCTATAGTTAACCTAGAATATACTAGCGGAGCATTAGGAGTCATTGAGGCAACAACTAGTGCCTATCCTGGGTTGTGCTCCCGTATTGATATATATGGAACTAATGGAAGAATAGTTATAGAAAATGATGACATTATCGAACTTTATACAAAAAATAAAGAAGCCTTGTTTGATAAAACACAAAAACAGTGTCCCGAAAACCCACATGTTCCTTTTCAAAGGCAGTTTGAGCAGATGATGGAAGCAATTCGAAATGATAGAGATCCTGAAGTAAATGGCAACGAAGGTAAAAAATCATTGGAAATAATCCTTGCAGCATATAAATCAGTCTTTTCGAAAAAATCAGTAAAGCTACCATTGAAAGATAGTAAATTTTTGGAAGAATTCATACAAACAAACAACCAAAATCTAGAAACAACAAAAATGAAGAGCGTAAACAAGCTTGTAAAAAATTGATTAGTTTATTCTACGGACCTAAATAAATGTACTTTTGAAAATGAATGGAGGTATTATGATATGAAAGACAAAATAGCACCTAGAGCTATAGCATCAATCATTGTTAGCATAATATGGTTATTATTTCAACTGTATATTGCTGTATTTGTACCCTTTCATCCTATTCTGCAAAGCCCTTTACACCTTCTCTTTGCTTTAACGTTGGTATTTATAAACAATCCTATTGATAAAAGTTGTAGCAAAAAATGGGTAAAACTTATAGATATTACTGTATATATTGGTATCATTTACGGATTTTACTACTTTATTTCTCAAACATACAGACTTCAAACTCGTGTTCCATATATTTCAGAAATTACCCCTACGGATATTATAGCTATGTTGGTTGTTGTAGCAATACTGTTAGAAGCGGTAAGAAGAGTATTCGGAATAGTATTACTTAGTTTTATCTCTGTATTCATTGTATACGCATGGTTTGGAAAATACATTCCTGGATTACTATCTTATAAAGGCACGAACCTAAATCAATTTACAGAGTTAATGATTATGGGGCCTGATGGAATCTTTGGTGCACCTCTTGCTACCACGGCAAACTCTATTTTTTATTTTATAATTTTTGGAGTTCTCTTTTCGGTATGCGGTGGAGGTGGGCTTCTTATTGACGTTGGAATGAAGTTTTCCGGCAAAACTTCTGGTGGGCCTGCTAAAGCGGCTGTAATCAGTTCGGCATTACTGGGAATGGTAAGTGGAAGCGCTGTTGCAAATGTTTCTACGACGGGTGTTATGACTATTCCGATGATGAAGAAAGTTGGATATAAACCCGAGCAGGCAGCTGCTATTGAAGCCGTAGCTTCAACAGGTGGTCAAATTATGCCACCAATTATGGGGATTGGCGCTTTTATCATGGCGGAGATGCTTGGCATAAAATATGGAAAAATTGCAATGTCTGCCTTGATTCCTGCAAGTGCATATTTTATATCAATTTTTCTTCTTGTTGATTTTATCGCAAGAAAACAAAAAATCTCTGAACAGGAAGTTATGACAGATTTTAATATTGAACCAATTATTCCGCGTTTGTATTTATTAATTCCCGTATGCATTCTAGTTGGTTATATACTTAAGGGTGCTTCGCTCATGCGGGCTGGTATGGCTGGCATTGTATCAGTTTTAGTTATTAATTTTATCAGCAAATTTGTATCAGACGGGAAGAACTATGCAAGTGTTAATGAAATAGGGAAAGCACTTATCCAAGGCACAAAACAGGCTTCAGAAATTGCAATACCTACAGCAGCTTGTGGCATTATAATTGGTATTGTAATTCAATCAGGCTTTGCTACAAAGTTATCAAGTGTAATAGCTAAAATTGGAAGTGGAAGTCTTGCCACAGCTTTAATTATTGCAGCTACAGGTTGTATACTTCTTGGTATGGCTCTTCCAACAGTTGCTGCTTATCTAGTATCTAATGTGCTTTTTGTTCCTGTTATAATCAAATTAGGCGTAGATCCATTGCCTGCTAATATGTTTGTATTTTACTTCGGGATTATTGCACAAATAACACCACCTGTTTGCGTTGCTTCATTTACGGCAGCAGGCATTGCTGGGGCAGATTCTTGGAAGACGGGTTGGACTGCGTTTAACTATGCAATAGTTGCCTTTCTGATTCCTTTCGTATTTGTGTACAATCCAGGAATACTGCTCATAGGTACAGTAACTGAGATTATTAAATCGACATTGATTTTAATTTTTGGCACATATATTCTTGCGGGTGGAGTTGCAGGCTACTTCTTTATACCATTGGAAAGAATATGGGAAAGAACAGCGTTGATTGGAACGGCAATTCTATTGATCATTCCAGAAACTATTACCTCAATAATTGGTATAGTTTTAGGTATTGTTCTAATACTTTTTTTTAATACAAAGAAACGAAAAAGTAAATCCACGCACGGGAGGGCTTATAATGAAGCAGCACAATAACATTATTATTGTTGGTTCAGGTCTTGCAGCACTTTCTACAGCTGCTAGGCTAACTGAACTAGGAAAACAAGACATATCGATTTATGCATTGGGAGATGGAGCAACTCCATATATAGCAGCGATTAATTTTGTCCTTGAGGATAATCCTTATAATGATACTCCGAAGCAATATGCTGAAGATATGATGAATGCAGGATATAATATTAATAATCGTATTTTGGTGGATTTAATGTGTAATTCTACAGTAGAGGGATACCAATTGTTGAAACGCTGGGGAGTAAAATTTGCGACAGAAAAAGACAAAAGTATAAAACTTAGGCATGCTTCAGGTTCCACTTATCCTCGCTCTTTGTGTCTTACAACGCGATTAATAGGCGAAGAAATGATCAATAAATTGACCAAAGGGCTTATTGAACAGGGAATTGAGTTTCATACTGGATGTGAATGTTTAAAAATTTTAGTAAAAAATAATAAAGTCCATGGTATTACTATAAAAAATGCAGAAGGTCAGATTCAAAACGTCTATGCCCCTATAGTGATTGCTGCATGGGGCGGAGTAGGAAATTTATTTTATGATTCTACGTATCCTAACGACATCTGCGGAAGAACAATAGCTATTGCATACGAAGCTGGTGCTCAACTAGTTGATATGGAATTCTTAGAGTATGAACCAATGGTTGTAATCTCACCAGATAGTGCAAAAGGCGAACCATGTCCAACAGCAATGTTAGGTGAAGGGGCATATTTACTAAATAGTGATATGGAGCGTTTTATACTAAACGACAGGCCGCAAGGCGAAGCTGGTGCACCTAAGACTTTTTTAAATAAATCAATTTGGCATCAAATACAAATTGGTAAAGGCTCATCAAATGGTGGTGTTTATGTAGACCTAAGACACATTCCTAAGCAAACTTTACAAAGCTATCCTTGGTTTTATAATCGCATGGTGTCTGCAGGGGTTGATCCTTCAGAAGAATTAATCGAAGTAGGTCCTATGGCACACAGTTTATCTGGAGGTATATTAGTAGATGAAAACTTACAGTCTTCAATTGAGGGATTATATGCTGTAGGTGAAGCAGCAGGATCTTTTCATGGAGCTTGCCGTCTAGGCGGTAATGCAGCTTCGCAAGCAGTGTTAACTGGTCTTCTGTGCGCAGAGGCAATAGCCAAAGAGGAAGATATTTATATTTCTGAAGATGATTTTTCGATGCTGATTGATTATCGAGTAAACAAAAAAGTTTATGAAAAATATGTTCCGCAAATTAAGAAACTAGCGTCTAAGGGTTTGGGCATACTTAGAAATGGTAAAGATCTAGCAGAAGCTCAAAAAACACTGCAGGAAATGTTGTTGGATTTTCAACTTAGGAGTGATACCGCTACTTACCAAACAGCTCTTTCTGCTTTTATAATGGTAACTGCTGCACTAGAAAGAAAAGAAAGTAGAGGTTGCCATATACGTGCAGATTATCCTCATATGGATAAGGGCTTTGAAAAGCAAATTATTCTTTCTAAACTTCCAAATGGTGAGATAAGTATTTCATGAATAGAATACAGGGATACCTTGGTTTGGCTAAAGTGCTTATGTATCACTCTTAAATCTTTACCTCGTAAACAATACAACTTTAAAACAAGGTAGAAATGCGTTTGAACTTTTAATAAATTCTAAAAGCTACCCAATCATGCGAATAATAGATTTTATAAATATTAATAAGCAACAAAGATGATTAAGCGTTGATTAGTTCTTTTAAAATGCTGTGTAGAGAATGTTTTTTCAATTATAGGTATGAAAAAGATGATTCTTTTGAGGAAAGTTAATTTCGACCTGTAAATTTCGACCTGTAAATGTAGGCCATGAACAAGGTAGCTCTTTAATTTGTCAACTATAACAAAAAGGAACCTTACGGTTCCCTTTTTTTATTTTATAGATCTAGCTACTCTGAGGGCGTCTTTTTCGCTCAAATCGGTTTCAAGGTTGAATTCAATATCATCTATACACCATAATATGTAGATTTGATTTTGGCCTGTATAAGGGTTGTTTTGTGTTATTAGCGTTGCTTCGGTACCATTTATATTCACTTTTTTTACTTTAGAAGATGAAAAATAATAACTTGATGCAAACCCTCCTGAAAAATAATGCTGTTCTATTACAAGTCTGTTTTTATCTGAGCGGTAGTATTGATTAACTCTAAATTCATTTAAAACCGTAATAATATCGAGGCTTACACCTTTTGGCAGGTAAGAAGGCATTATAAAATTGAATGCGGCCTCAGAGCGAGCCTGTTCTAATGTCACTACTTTTTCTCCGGTATCTAGCGGCCAATCCGGAGGTGGCAAAGGTGCATCAGAATCAGGTAAAGTATTTTTGCTTATTGAAACATTGACCGAACCGGTTGTTTCCGGTGACGAAAAAAAGTCAACCACAGTTTTTAAGATGTTGCTGTTTATAGCGATTGCTGGTTGGTTAGATATAAAAAGCCCAATAAACAATACAGAAATTACAAAGCAAGCAATCGCTTTTGAAGTAGAAAATCTTTGATGTAAACTGCTTCTTCTAATAGTTTTTGCCGTTTGTCGGTCTGAAGATATTTTTTCCCATATGTGTTGCGGAGGAGGAACAATGACATTTTCTGCATCCTCCTGAAATATTTCTTGTATTAAACTTTCAAGATTCAGTTCGTTAGGTTTCATTGTAAGCTTTCCTCCTTGCCAAGACTATTATTTTCATCTTGCAGGGAAATCTTCAATTGATTTAATGCCCTAAACAGCCTGGATTTAACGGTGCCCACAGGCAAGTCGAGTGCATCTGCAATTTCTTGACTGGTAAGATTTAAAAAGTATTTCATTACTATTACCTGCCGGTAGATGGGGTTTAAATCATAAATAGCTCTCTTTATACAGGATTTAAGCTCATTCTTTTCTAATTCATTTTCCGGTAATAATTGAGGTAGGGAGTTTACATAATTATCCTGGGAGAATTGAGCAAAATCTTCTACTACGGTGAAATGCTGTCTTTTACGCATAATATCGATGGCACAGCGAGCTGCGATGGTTTTTATCCAAGAGCCGAACTTGTTGAATTCCCTCAAAGTGTCAAGTTTTTGAAAGGCTTTGCAAAAAGCTTCTTGAGTTGCATCTTCAGCAAGAGAAAAATCTTGTGTGATAAAATATGAGGTTTTATATACATCCGAATAAAACAATTCAAATAATACTTGAAAAGCATTGCTGTCTTTATTTTTTGACCGTTTAATCGCAGTAAGAAGCTTCATTTGTCATAAAGTCCTTTCAAAAGAAATGACGTAATTAATAATGAAAAGGTTTCATCTCATACATATTAGTATACTATAAAAATTTAATTATGGCAGATAAAAAATATTTGATTAAGGTATTGCGTTTATTTTGTTTAAGCTAAGCAGAATTCTATTTTTTAACAGAATTTGGCTCAACCCTCAATCGCTTTTATAGCCAATTTTTCCACTTGTTTTAGATGGAATAAAATGTTACACTAAACATATATGAATTCAAGCGAGCAGGGATTAGTTTGATTACAAAAGGTGATAAATTACTAATTATTTTTGTATTGATGCTGGCATTTATAATCTTTACAGGTTTTCAGATATATGGTTTTACTGATGATAAAACTTATGTTTTAATCGAAATTGACGGGAAACTATATCAAAAGATTTCTTTAGGAGAAAATGGTCCAAACCTTAGATTAACTATCCCGGTAGCTCATGGTAAAAGCATAGTGGAAATTAACCGGAATAAAGTCCGGATGCAGTATTCAGATTGCCCCGACAGAGATTGCGTGAGGCAGGGCTGGATAAGTCGCCCGGGGCAGATGATTGTATGTCTTCCTAATAAGTTAGTCTTAAAAATAGAAGGCAGTAAACCGGCTAAAGATGAAGTCGATGCAGTAAGCTTTTAGGCTAAAGGATGAATCAACATGCAAAAACACAGTAAGATGTCATTTCTCTCACTTCTTGTAGCTTTTGGTATTATAATACACATTATTGAAGATATGCTACCAGTACCTTTCCCGATACCAGGGGCAAAGTTAGGTCTTGCTAATATAATATCACTTTTAACCATCGTATTTTATGGGTTAAAGGAAGGGCTTATTGTTTGTGTACTGCGGTGCATTATTGCAGCATTGTTGGCAGGATCTCTTTCAAGCTTGCTTTATAGTCTGTCCGGAGCAATTTTAAGCACCATGGTTATGGCGTTTACCTACCATCATTTTAAGGATACATTTAGTCTGGTAGGAATAAGCATTTTAGGGGCAGTTACCCACAATTTTGTCCAAGTGACCATGGCGAGCATTGTTCTTTCTACTTTTGGACTTTATGTTTACTTGCCGTATTTGATGGTAATAGGTCTTTGTACAGGCATGTTTACAGGCTTGACAGCTAATTTTGCAAAGCAAAATCTTTTTACATTCTTTACTAAAACTAATTTTTAGGAAAGGACAAATAAAAATGAAACGTAATTATCATAGTCCTGCAATATTGGTTATAATACTAATAGTTGGTTTATTAGTGGGAGGTACTTTAGGCCAGGCATTAGGCGGCTTTGCTCCGATTTTAAATAAGGGTATGAACATAGGTTTAGCTACAACTAAGCTTGACTTAGGTATTATAAGTATTACATTTGGACTTGATATAAGTTTTAATTTGGCTGCAGCCTTGGGACTCATTATAGCTATTCTTTTATATCAGCGTATGTAGTGGAGGAATGTAGACTATGCACGAACGCATAATTCTGGCTTCAGCCTCTCCACGAAGACAACAACTTTTAAAACATATAGGTTTGAATTTTTTCGTGGAGCCGAGCTACATAGATGAAAATTTTAATCATAAAATGGATTTTGGTCATTCAGTAGCTGAGATTGCTTTTCAGAAAGCCGCAGCTGTTGCAAAAAAACATGAAAAAGGATTGGTGCTTGGTGCTGATACTATAGTAGTTTTGGATGAGGAAGTCCTTGGTAAACCTGCGACTTTAGAGGCAGCAGAAGGAATGTTAGGTCGTTTAAGTGGCCGTTGGCACCGAGTTTTTACTGGATTGGCATTGATAGATGCAGCCACAAATCATTGCTTAAAAGAATTTGAAGAAAGCCAAGTTAAATTTAAAAATCTAAGCAGCTCAGAGATACAAAACTATATAGCAACCGGTGAACCGTTGGATAAGGCAGGAGCTTATGCAATACAAGGAAAAGGTGCATTGTTTGTTGAGAAAATTGATGGTGATTATTATAATATCGTAGGATTGCCGCTATTTAAATTAAACACAATGCTTATCCGTTTTGGTATAAAAATACTCTGATTTAGGGGGCTACAATCGTTGGGTAATGACATCTTGATAAAGGATTTGCCGATTGAAGAACGCCCACGAGAACGCTTGCAAAAATATGGAGCTCAAGCTTTAAGTGATGCGGAACTTCTGGCAGTATTGATACGGACCGGAACCAGGTCGGAGTCAGCACTGGTTCTTGCTCAGCGCATACTAAAAGGTGATATAGGCAAGAGTGGGCTTGCTTATGTGGTCGATTCAAGTATAGAAGAACTTTCAAAGATAAAAGGCATAGGCGCAGCTAAGGCTGTTCAAATAAAAGCAGCTGTGGAGCTTGGCAGGAGGATAGCTTCATATAACCAGCGTAAGCAAGTTGTCATAAAAAGCCCTTTAGATGTTAAAGACCTTCTTATGGAAGAAATGAGATTTCTAGAGAAGGAATACTTTAAAACAATTTTACTAAATGTAAAAAACCATGTTATTTCCGTCGAAGATATTTCAATAGGAAGTTTAAATTCTTCCATAGTTCACCCGCGAGAGGTTTTTAAACCGGCTATCAGGAGAAGTAGTGCTTCTATACTGTTGGTTCACAACCATCCAAGCGGAGATCCGACACCAAGCAGAGAGGATATTGAAGTCACCGAAAGGTTGGTTGAGGCAGGTAAAATTTTAGGTATAAATGTTTTGGACCATATTATAATTGGTAGTGACTCAATTATAAGCCTTAAAGAAAAAAATCTTATGTAAAAATAAAAATCCATAACTACAATTCGACAAAAAGCTGAGGCACTAGAAAGGGGAAAATTAATGAGGTTTTTTAATATATTTTCAAATGATTTAGGAATTGATTTAGGTTCGGCTAATACTTTGGTACATGTTAAAGGGAAGGGTATTGTTCTTAAAGAACCTTCTGTTGTTGCGGTTCAGCGAGATAATGGATCTATTTTAGCTGTAGGTGAAGAAGCCAAGCTGATGATAGGCCGTACTCCTGGCAACATAGTAGCAATAAGACCTATGAGGGATGGTGTCATAGCTGATTTTGACGTGACTGAAAACATGCTGAAGTATTTTATATCAAGGGCGTTAAAGAGCAAACACTTTATTAAACCTAGAGTTGTTGTAGGAGTTCCTTCGGGAGTAACTGAAGTTGAAAAAAGAGCGGTAATCGATGCTACTCTTCAGGCAGGAGCAAGAGAGGCTTATTTAATTGAAGAACCTATGGCAGCAGCCATAGGGGCAGGTCTTGAAGTTTATGAACCGGCTGGAAATATGGTGGTGGATATAGGAGGCGGCACTACCGAAGTTGCGATTATTTCACTGGGAGGTATTGTCACCAGCAAATCAATTCGTGTTGGCGGCGATGAGATGGATGAAGCCATTGTCTATTATATCAAGAAAGAATATAACCTTATGATTGGCGAGCGCACTGCAGAACAAATAAAGATTACAATTGGTTCTGCAGCACTAGATGCAAATATGGAATCTATGGATATACGGGGTCGTGATTTGGTTACCGGTTTACCAAAGACTATTTCTATCACTGCCGAAGAAATTAATAACGCTCTGGCAGAACCGGTAAATAATATTGTGGATGCGATTAAGGTAACACTCGAGAAGACACCACCAGAGTTAGCAGCTGATATTATGGACCGAGGTATCGTTATGACCGGAGGAGGTTCATTGCTTACGGGTTTAGATAGGAGAGTAAACAGTGAAACGGGAATGCCTGTGCATATTGCTGAAGAACCTATGAATTGTGTAGCAATGGGAACAGGTAAAGTTTTAGAAGAACTAGATATTTTAAAGCGTGTATTGATCTCACCTAAAAAAGTGGGTTGAAGGTTGTGGTGTTGTTGCGGCGCCTTTTGAAAAACCGAAGATGGTTAATTCTGGTTTTACTTTTATTCATCTCAATCATGATTGTGAATATAACATTGAATCAAGAAGCTATCTTTAAAAAAATTGAAATTCCAATAATAACCGTACTTAGTCCTGCACAAAAAATCCTGTCAAAAATAGGTTTTGATATAAAAGACAAGCTGGATACCATACCACAGATTTTTTATCTTAAAGAAGAGAATGAAGCTTTAAAAAAGCAGGTGGCAGAACTTTTGCAGTATAAACAAAATCTTTTGGAATATCAGCGAGAAAACACAGACTTACGCAGCCTTTTAGGCTTCAAAGATAAAAATCTGCAATATGATCTTGAGGCAGCAGAAGTTATAGCAAGAGATACGGGTAATTGGTTTAATGTTATTTTAATTGACAAGGGTGAAAAACAAGCCTTAAAAAAAGATATGGCTGTGATTACTAATGAAGGTTTAGTTGGCTGTATAATAAGCACTACTGCTAATACATCTAAGGTAATGCTAATCACCGATGAGCGTAGCTCTATTAGTGCAATGTTACAAAGGACTAGAGATAATGGAATCGTCAAAGGAAGTATTGATACAGCGCCTAGGGGTTACCTAAAAATGGACTTTTTATCTCAGGATGCTAACTTAGTAAAGGGAGATATAGTTATTTCTTCTGGCTTGGGAGGTTTAGTGCCTAAGGGCATTGTTATAGGTGAAGTTGTGGAAACTAAAAAAGAATCTTATGAATTAATGCAATATGCTATAATCAAGCCCGCTGTGGATTTTCTCAAACTTGAGCGAGTTTTTGTGATTAAGGGTGAAAAGGAGGCCAATCAATGAGGACTATTGTATATATTTTAGTATTAGGTGTTCTCATATTGGTCCAGACAGCTCTTTCAAATTTTATTGGAATTTTCGGAGTAAAACCAGACCTGCCGCTGGTTTTTGCTTTGTGTATGGCTATGGTTAAGAATGAAAAAGCGGGAGCATTGATGGGATTAATGAATGGTTTTTTAGAGGATATTCTTTTTGGAAGATTTATAGGTCTTAATACTATAGCAAAATCTATTGCAGGATATGTTGTTGGCCTTGGTTCGCGGAATCTTTACAAGGGTAGAGTCATTATAACTATGTTACTTGTATTTACCGGTTCTGTAATATTTAATTTTATCTTTATGATAATTGCTTTTTTTACAGGTGAGCTCATTCATCCATGGCGATATCTTTTGTCTATTACGGTGGCATCATCATTAATAAATATGTTTGTATCACCCTTGATTTATATTGGGGCGTATAGGATAGAACGATTCTTTGATTATTATTTTGATATAAAATATTAATAGCCTTGAGGGATCTGTATGGATGTAAAAAAACTCCAAAAACGATTGAATGTTCTATTGGGGATTGTAATTTTGATTTTTGTGGTATTAACGATAAGCTTATCAACTCTGCAAATAGTAAAAGGAAATGAATATGAAAAGCTTGCCGAGGAAAATAGGATAAGGCTTATTCCTATAACAGCACCAAGGGGAGTTTTTAAGGATAGATACGGTAGAGAATTAGTTAATAATCGCCCTAGTTTTACGGTATCATATATGAGCGTAAAAACGGAAGAATTTGAACAGGAAGAAGTGTTCGAAATTCTTAGAAACATTCTAGAAATTCCTCTTTATACAGAAGTGTCAAATCAAACATATACTGTAGATAAAGATAAAAAGATTATTCTGAGTAAATTACCCATAGTCGATAGAAATGGGAATGCCAAAATTGATATTGCTGATATATCGATTACAGATAGTGGTACAGGCAAGCCGGTTTTACCAAGCAAAGTAGATTTTGCTACCGGCACTGTTACGCTTGACAAGCCACCGAATACACAGGTGTTAGTTTCATATAACTATGATACATTAAAGAATAAGCTGCAAAGTCGAGATTATAAACCGGTTAGACTTAAGACTGATGTGGATTTCCAGACAGTAGCAGAAATTGAAGAACGTCGTCTTCCTGGTGTGGTCATAGAAGTAGAACCTTTGCGAAATTATATTTATGGTAGCACAGCTTCACATGTTTTTGGTTATGTAGGAGAAATAAGTCAAGAGGAGTTAGCTGCTGCAAAAGATAACGGATACCGCCCAGGAGACCTTATAGGTAAAATGGGATTGGAAAAGGTATTAGAATCTTATTTAAAAGGTACTGATGGCGGTCAGCAGGTGGAGGTTACAGCTTCTGGAAAGCCTATAAAAGTATTAGGTCAAAAGGAGCCGATTCCCGGCCATTTGATAAATCTAACACTAGATATAAAACTTCAGCAAATTGCTGAAAATAAGTTAAGAGAGCAATTAATAAAATTACAGACTGATAAGTATAAGCCTTTTCCTAATGCAAAAAGGGGTGCTGTAGTTGCTATTAATATAAAAACTGGTGAAGTGCTAGCAATGGCAAGTGTTCCAGATTTCGATCCGAATATGTTTGCTCGGGGGATAACCCAAAAAGAATGGGAGGAAATATCGAAAAATCCGCTCAATCCAATGGTTAATCTTGCCATTAGCGGGACGTTTCCCCCAGGGTCAATTTTTAAGATGGTTACTGCAACTGCAGCACTAGAAGAAAAAGTAACTAATGAGCGTGAGCTTGTTAGAGATACCGGAGTTTATTGGACTATTTTGCCGAAGAAGTGTTGGAAGGCAGGAGGCCATGGTCTAGTAAATATTGAAAAGGCCATTGCGGAATCGTGCAATATTTATTTTTATGAAATGGGGCGTAGATTAGGCATAGATAATATTGAAAAATATGCGAGGATGTATGGGCTTGGAGAAATTACAGGAATTGAGCTGCCCGGTGAAAAAGCAGGAAACGTAGCAAGCCGTGAATATAAAAAGAATACTTTTAGCAGTTCCCAAGATAAAATATGGTATCCTGCCGAAACATTAGATGCATCCATAGGACAAGGCTATCATAGCTTTACACCGATACAAATTGCAGATTATATTGCAGCTATTGCAAATGAAGGAATCTGGATGAAACCTCATTTAATAAAGTCAATAGTTGATGCTGATGGTAACGTTGTTCTTGAAAAAAACCCAGAAATTGGCGGCAGATTGGATATCTCTAACAAGACATATGAAATAATAAAAAATGGTATGCGAGGTGTTACGCTGCCAGGTGGTACAGCCTACGGAGTTTTTGCGGATTTTCCCATTTCTGTAGCGGGAAAAACCGGAACCGCCGAGTGGGATTTGCGTAAAGACCCGCATGGTTGGTTTGTGGCATTTGCTCCTTATGAGGACCCGGAAATTGCAGTAGCAGTGTTTATAGAGCAAGCCGGTTCAGGTGGAACTACGGGAGGACCTGTTGCAAGAGCTATTTTTGAAGAATATTTCCATCTAACAAATGAGAACAATAACAATGAAGATTATCTTGTCCAACCTTAACCGGAATCTTTACAGATTCTGGTTTTTTTATCATCAAAAGAAGGATTTACTTGATTTATGAAGAATAAAATACTTTGTAGTGGTGCTGCTTGGAGGGAATTAGTATGACGAACGAGCCTGTAATTATCAAAGGTACAAAAGAAGGTATAACTATCATACTTGATGAAAATTCGAGCTTTGAAGATATGGAAAAAGCTATTTATGAGAAACTTCAACGTAGTCGGAACTTTTTTTCAGGAGGTAAGGTTAGTATAAAAATTAAAAACGGATTTTTAAGTAAAGATGAATATAATAAGCTACAAAATATCTTTACAGATTTTGGGATGAGCTTGCAGGAGGCAAGTTCTCCGAAAACCCTGATATTTCCAAAACCAAATAGGAATAGGGTGCTACTGCTAAAAAAAACTGTGAGATCGGGGCAAAAAATTACTTATAAGGGGACCATAGTCATCCTGGGCGATGCCAATCCAGGCAGTGAGATAGTTGCTACCGGCGACATCCTGGTTATGGGGACTCTTCGTGGGATGGCTCACGCCGGGGTACAGGGAGATACTACTGCTATAGTAGCCGCATTTCGTTTAAAACCGACTCAATTAAGAATTGCTGAAGTTATTTCAAGACCTCCGGAAGAGAAGGAAGATATACCATCATTTCCGGAAATAGCACGCTTGAAAGATAATGTAATAGTAATAGAACCCTTATAATGCCCCAAGATAATTACAAAAGCAAACAGGAGGGATAATATGGGCGAGGTAATAGTAATCACATCTGGCAAAGGTGGAGTGGGAAAAACCACAACAACTGCAAATCTTGGAACCGGTCTTGCTTTATACAAGCAAAAGAAGGTAGTAATGTTAGACGCCGATATAGGTTTAAGAAACCTTGACGTGGTAATGGGTTTGGAAAACCGTATAGTTTATGACCTTGTAGATGTAGCAAATGGAATGTGTCGTTTGAAACAAGCACTTATAAAGGATAAGCGTTTTGAAAACCTATATCTTATGCCAGCAGCTCAGACCAAAGATAAGACAGCGATAACGCCGACTCAGATGAAAAAATTATGTGAAGAGCTAAAGCGCGATTATGACTATATATTAATTGACTGCCCTGCAGGTATAGAACAGGGATTTAAGAATGCCATCGCCGGAGCTGATAGAGCACTCATTGTCACTACGCCTGAAGTTTCTGCCGTAAGAGATGCTGATAGAATAGTAGGCCTGTTAGAGGCTGCCGGTTTTGAAGAACCCAAACTGATTATTAATCGACTAAGGCCAGATATGGTAAAACGCGGCGATATGATGGATATTGATGATATGATAGATGTTTTGGCTATTGAGCTACTTGGAGTTATACCAGAAGATGAGAAAATTGTAATATCTACCAACAGAGGCGAACCGGCAGTTGTTGATGAATCATCAAAAGCAGGCCAAGCCTACAGAAATATGATTCGACGTTTAGAGGGTGAGGAAGTTCCCTTGATGAAAATAGAAAACATAGAGCCCAACTTTATGGATAAATTGCGTGTGTTTTTTGGGTTAAAAGCTCGGGCAAAATAAAAAGGGAGGAGAGTTTAGTGGATTTTTTAAAAATTTTCGGAAGAGAGGATGTTTCAAGTAAGGATATAGCCAAAGAACGATTAAGGTTAATCCTTGTGCACGATCGGGCTAATGTATCACCAAAATTTCTTGAGATGATAAAAAGCCAACTGATAGATATGATTTCAGATTATATGGAAATTGATGAAAATGGCCTTGAGGTAAAATTAACTCGCATGGAAAAAGATGATGATGTAACAGTTCCGGCATTAGTAGCAAATATTCCTATAAAGAAAGTGAAGCACCTGGCTAAGATTTAAAGGAGGAAGTTGTTTGGATAAAGTCGGACAGGAAGTTTTTGCTTTGGACATCGGCACCAGAACTGTAGCGGGTTTGGTTGTAAGCAAGCAAGGCAAAACCTATAAAATCCTTGCACATAAAGTTCTTGAACACGAAAGCCGTGTTATGTATGATGGTCAAATCCATGACATTGAGGCTGTGGCCAAAAGTGTAAGGGCGATTAAGGAAGACCTTGAAAAGAAACTCAATAAAAAACTAGAGAAAGCTGCAGTTGCTGCGGCAGGCAGAGCGCTTTATACGGTTGAAGCTGAAACTGAAAGAAAAACTTCTCCTTTTATAGAAGTAACCGAAGAAGATATTCGAAGTTTAGAAACTGAGGCTCTGTCAAAAGCGATTAAATCCTTAGCCGAAAAAAATAAACAAGGAGATTTCGACAATTATTACTGTGTAGGTTTTAGCCCAATCAAATGGTTTTTAGAGGACGAATCTTTAGAAAATTTACTGGGCCAAAAAGGCAGTAGCATATCGGTTAAGATTGTAGCTACTTTTCTTCCTCGCACTGTTGTTGAAAGTTTGCTTACGGTTCTTAATAGATGTGATTTAGGTCTTGAGAGCTTAACATTAGAGCCTATTGCCGCAGGTGATATTGTGGTTCTTCCCGGTATGCGTAAACTGAATATTGCATTGGTAGATATAGGTGCAGGAACGTCAGATATTGCTATATCTCGCGAGGGAAGCATATTTGCTTATGGAATGGTCCCTATGGCCGGTGATGAAATTACGGAAAAAATCTGTGAAGAGTTCTTATTAAACTTTGATGAGGGCGAAAGAGTAAAACGTGAGTTGTCTTTACATGAAACAGTGAAATTCATAGATATTCTTGGGAATACACAGGAGCTTTGCACTAAAAAAATAATAGAGATTATAAGTCCAATTACAAATGAACTTTCGGCCAAGATAGCACGAAAAATATTAGAACTCAATGGTAAAACACCTGCTGCTGTTTTAATGATTGGTGGTGGCAGCCTGATGCCAGGTTTATCGGAATTTTTGGCTGCACACTTGGAAATACCTAAAGAACGGGTTGGAGTCAAAGGTCGTGAAGGGTTAGCTGATGTACAGGGTTGCGAAGATTTTACAGGACCTTTTTCAGTAACTCCTATAGGTATAGCCATAAACTCACTCAAGGGCGCTCACTTGTCCTCCTACAAGGTGTATATAAACGAAAAGCCAATAAATATTTTAGCACAAGACAATCCTACGGTTTTAAATGCATTGCTTTATGCAGGGAAATCATCGGCAGAAATTTTCGGACGGCCGGGTCTTGCCAAGACTTTTAAGCTAAATGGAAAACTTAAAATAGTCAAAGGTGAAATGGCGAAACCGGCAATTGTTACAATGAATGGCAAAAATGTCGATTTGAACGAACCGATTAAAGATGGTGCGGTCATAAGCTTTATACCTGCTGAGGACGGAAAGGCTGGGGCTTCTAAGATAAAGGAGTATATATCTGAAGAAGATAGGATTTCTCTAAAAATAAACGGACGCAATTTTATCATAGATCCTGTTATAAAAATCTTTGGGCGTACAATGTCGCCTGAAGAGGAAATACCCGATGACGCCTTGATAACCATAGAACCAAGAGATATGATTTTAAGTGATGTTTTCAGTATTATATCATTTAAACCCGAAGGCATGGCAGGTAAGCTGGTTATGAAAATAAATGGTATTGATGCCGGCTTTGCCGATCCAATAAAAGATAATGATGAAATAGATATTTATTGGGAAAACTTAACAAGATGATTTTATAAAAGAGTTTTTATGGATGCGAGGTTTTATGATATAATGGTTAACGGGTTTAGGGGGCCATCAACATGGATCGAAAATTGTTAAAAAATATAGAGTATCCTATTTTAATTGCCATTATTTTACTAACCATAATAAGTGTTCTAATGATAAGCAGTGCAACGCATGCCATGAGCTCCGGAGGTAGTTTCAATACGGCTCGTAATCAGCTTATTTGGTTTTGTATCGGATTAGTAGCTATGGTATTTGTTATTTCGATAGACTATCATTCTTTTGCTAATTGGGCTAACATTATATATATTGTAAATCTTCTATTATTAATTTTTGTATTATTTATTGGGGAAGAAGGTGGTGGAGCTCAGCGATGGCTCGATATTGGCCCTTTTAGATTACAACCGTCGGAATTTGCCAAATTAGCCGTTGTAATTACACTGGCCAGACATCTTGAAAAAAAGAAGTCTTTAAATAGCGTGCAAGATTTATTTTCGGTGGGTTTGCATATGATACCTATAATGTTGCTTATAGCGAAACAGCCGGATTTGGGGACATCACTGGTGCTGTTGGCGATGGTTTTCGGCATGCTGTTTATCGCAGGTCTTAGCTATAAACTTTTGGCTGGGATTATAACAGCAGGCCTTTTTTCCCTACCAATACTCTGGTTTTTTTTAAAACCTTACCAAAAGGACCGAATTTTAGTTTTTATAAACCCATATCTAGATCCCCTGGGAAAAGGATACCATGTTATACAATCTAAAATTGCAATTGGTTCAGGCAAGATATTTGGAAAAGGCCTTTACCAAGGAACTCAGAATCAGCTGAATTTTCTTCCGGTAAAACATACGGATTTTATTTTTGCCGTTTTAGGGGAAGAATTAGGTTTTATAGGTGGTATCATACTTTTTATATTATATTTCATACTGCTTTACTATTCTTTAAGGGTAGCATTTAAGGCCCGAGATCTTTTAGGAACTTATATGGTCGTAGGCGTAGTTTCGATGTGGGCATTTCAGATCTTAATCAACATCGGCATGAACATGGGTATAATGCCGGTGACCGGTATACCGTTGCCCTTTATGAGCTATGGAGGAAGTTCTTTTTTAATGAACATGATTGCAGCCGGACTTGTAATCAATGTTGGAATGCGCCGACAGAAAATCCTATTTTAAAAAGGCTGTTGAAAAGGTTTTAATTTAATTGCTAGATTATATATACGGGTTCTTTTGAACCCGTATTTTGCATTTATTTACTCGTTTTAGCAGCTCATTTTTGTTGTAATAAACGAGCTTTACAGGAAATAGATATATATAACAAAGATTTTTACAAAAGCCGTATAAATTAATTATAAATGACTTTGATTTTCACAATTAATATAACTGAGGTTTATACTGGGGGAATTTATACTTTTTCATGGACTTACAATACAAGGGGGTGCCTTTTATGTACTACTATGAACAACCTTCCGAAAAAAAATGGCTAGGGCCTGAAAATCTAAAAAAAGTTGTAATCTGTATTTTAATTGTAATAGTAGTGCTATGCATTAAGAAAATAAATATTCCGGTAACCAAAACGGCTCTTGCAAAAATTGAGTATTTTATTTCGGATTATTCATATGAATTTAAAGATTTAGTAGAAGTCGTAAATAGTATTTCGAAGGTATCAAAAAGTATTCCGGCAATAGGGCAAAAGAAACAAGGATTGTTACCTATGCCGGTGGATGGAAAAGTGTCTTCAGAATATGGCATGCGATATCACCCGCTATTAAAAGAACGGCTCATGCATAATGGCATAGATATAGTTCAAAAAGAGGGAATCCCTGTAAAGTCGGTACTCGATGGTGTGGTTTTTTCGGTAGGGCAAGACAAAGAGATGGGAAATGTGGTTAAAATACGTCACGACAATAATTTGGTAACGGTTTATGCTCATTTAAAAGATGTCTATGTGAAGGAACAAGAAGCAGTAAAACAGGGATTTATTATAGGAACTGTTGGTAAGACAGGCCTTGCAGAGACTCCTCACCTGCATTTTGAAATCTGGCATAATGACAAAGCCGAAGATCCAAAAAAATGGCTGAACATCTTAGATGATGATGCTCAGGAGGAGTTAAATGAATTTAAGAGTCTCTAATTTCAGAATAAGTATAAGCTTTTTTTTTATTATAATTGTTGCCCTTGCCTTATTAGCAGGATTGTACTTTGAAGTAATGGCTGCATTGTTGGCTTTGGGAATACATGAATATGCACATATATTTGTAGGATATAGGCTTGGCATTGAAATTTATGAAATTGAAATATTGCCATTTGGCGGTCGCATAAGGTCAAGCTTAGATGAGGCTTCTTTGGAGAAGGAAATGCTTATGGTTATGGCTGGCCCGCTTGCAAACTTTGCAATAGCAGGTTTAATTCTTTTTTTAGTAACTCAAGCGTTTATAGCACCAAACATAGCTCGACAACTTATACATTATCAATTAATGCTAGGGATATTTAATATGCTTCCTGCTCTTCCCCTCGACGGGGGAAGAATTTTTGCATTATGGCTTAGACAGCGTTTCCCCTATACTTTATCAATACGTATTGCTTCAAGAGCAGGCAAAATACTTGCATATTTGATGTTGAGCTTAGCTTTAATAGGTCTTGCTTTTAAAAGGCTATTTTTAAGCTTTTTTGTGGCAGGAATTTTTTTATTACAACAGACTTCAAAAGAAGAAAAAAATGCACACTTGATTTTTATGAAGCACTTAGCAGGAAAAAAGGAGAAGATTAGTAAAAACAAATATATGCCAGGAGAAATTATAGTGGTGAATGAAGATACTCCGGCAAAAAACATACTATATTCATTTGCACCACAAAAATATTTTATTGTATATGTATTAGATGAGAATATGAGAATTAAAAAAAGTCTAACAGAAACCGAAATATTTAATAAAGTAGTCGAAAAAGGATTAGACTTAATGATGAAAGACCTGATATAATAAATAAGTGGAGTTTTATACCATTAAACATAGGAGGCACATCATTGACCATAGAGAAACAATTAGAAAAACTTTTGCCACAGGTTTCAAAACCAACTCGCTATATGGGAAACGAATATAATAGTATAAAAAAAGATAAAGATAATATAAAAGTTCATGTAGCATTGGCATTTCCTGATGTCTACGAAGTGGGTATGTCACACTTAGGTATAAAAATTTTATATCATCTTCTTAATCAATATCCTGACATTTATGCTGAAAGGGTTTTTGCACCTTGGGTTGATTTTGAGGATTTAATGCGAAAAGAAGGTATTCCGCTGTTCAGTCTAGAAAGCAAAACTGCAGTTGCTGAATTTGATTTTTTAGGCTTTACCCTGCAGTATGAAATGAGTTACACAAATATATTAAATATGCTGGAACTGTCAGGAATACCTATTTTCTCAAATGAAAGAAGGGAAGGTCACCCCTTCATAATAGCTGGCGGTCCTTGTACTTATAATCCAGAACCATTATCGGATATCGTGGATTTTTTTGTTATAGGAGAAGCTGAAGAAGTTATTGTAGAGATTATGGATTTATATAAAAGTTTTAAAGAAAGAGGTGAAAGCAGACAACGGTTTTTAGAAGAGGTTGCCGGAATTTCCGGAGTGTATGTGCCATCTTTGTATAATGTAACATATAATGATGATGGAACCATAAAAAGCATCTTACCAAAGCAAGCAGATATCCCTCGAAGGATACAAAAGCGGCTGATAAAAGACTTGGACAATGTTTACTACCCCACGAATTTTGTGGTGCCTTATATGGACATCGTGCACGACCGAGCTGTACTGGAGATTTTCCGCGGCTGTACCAGAGGATGCCGTTTCTGTCAAGCCGGAATGATTTATAGGCCGGTAAGGGAAAAGTCAGTAGTTCGCCTAGAGAAACTAGCGAAAGACATCATTGCATCAACTGGCTATGGGGAATTATCTCTAGCATCACTGAGCACCAGTGACTATTCTGAATTAAAACAGCTTACTGAAATATTGACTGATGAATTTCGCCAAAGTCGAGTAAGTTTGTCACTGCCTTCGCTTAGAATTGATGCTTTTTCACTTGAACTTGCTAAGAAGGTACAGGAAATTAAAAAATCCGGTCTTACATTTGCACCGGAAGCCGGAACGCAAAGGCTTAGGGATGTAATAAATAAAGGTGTTACGGTACAAGACCTTCTGACATCAGTTAAAGATGCATTTTCTTCAGGTTGGAAAACGGTTAAGCTATATTTTATGATTGGCCTTCCTACCGAAACTTATGAAGATGTAGAAGGAATAGCAAATCTCGCTTTTGCTGTTGTGGATGTATACAAAAAAGTCCATGGCAATACAAAAGGTTTAAAAGTTAATGTCAGTACATCTACTTTTGTTCCTAAACCATTTACGCCATTTCAGTGGGAATCACAGATAACACTTTCGGAAATCGAAGAAAGACAAAAGTTTCTAAGGAGTCTGTTCAGGAAAAATAAAAATATATCATATAGTTGGCATGATGGCAAGTTAAGCTTCCTAGAGGCTGTTTTTTCACGTGGAGATCGTAGATTAGGCCAAGTTTTAAAAATCGCCCATGATAAAGGATGCAAATTCGATGGATGGAATGACATGTTTTCGTTTGAAAAATGGATGTCTGCCTTTAATGAATCAGGGGTATGTCCAGAATTTTATGCTTATCGCAAAAGGTCTAAGGATGAACTTTGCCCGTGGGATATTATAGACCCTGGTATTGATAAGAAGTTTTTACTAAGAGAATTAGAAAAATCCCAAAAAGCAGAAATTACACCTGACTGCAGGATAAGATGTCATGCTTGCGGGGCAAGTAAGCTGAAAGCCGGTGGTTGTTGTGAAACTAAGAATGAAATTTAAAAAGGGTCGTCCTGTAATGTTCATATCTCATTTGGATATGATAAGGACTTTCGAACGAAGCTTCAGACGCGCTGATTTGCCTTTGGCATTTACACAAGGGTTCAATCCAAGACCCAGAATATCTTTTACCCCGGCTTTATCCGTGGGTATTACCAGCAGCAGTGAATATATGGATGTGGAGTTTGAGGAAACCATTTCACCTGATGATGCGGTTGCCCGACTAAATGCGGTTTTGCCAGAAGGCATTCAAATAATAAAAGCCGGAACTGCCGATGAAAAAATACCTCTTTCTACAGTAAATTGTGCTACATACATTGTCAAGACAGCTTTAGAGATGGAAAATCCAAGTGAACTAGAAAAAGGCATCAACAACCTTTTAAACAGAAAAGAGATTATTATTGAAAAATCCACTAAATCTGGCGTCAAATCGGTGAATATTGCTCCATTCATTTATAATATGAAATTATTAAGCAATACTAATGGCACTGCAGATATTTGCATGGAAGTTTCGATTGGTCAGCAAGGCAGTGTGTCACCAAAGTTGATAATCTTGGAATTAGAAAAAGTTCTTGCAAAAAAACTTGAAATAGTAAGTATTCATAGGGAGGAAATTTTTTATAGAAATGAGAATAATAAAATTCTTCCACTTTAATTTAGCGGAATATCTGAGCCCCCAGATCATTGGCAAGTCCGCTTTAATTTTGGAGGAGATTTGAGGAGCTGAAAATTTTATGTCAAAAGAGATTTTGGCAGATGTTGCTCGGGACCAAATTCGAATTGGGGTTTTGGAAGACCGACAACTAGTAGAATATTATGTAGAAAAGACTTATGATGAAAGGATAACAGGAAATATCTATAAAGGTAAGGTGGCAAATGTACTCCCGGGTATGCAAGCCGCCTTTGTGGATATAGGTTTGGGCAAAAATGCTTTTTTATATGTGGGTGATTTGAATTCTTATAATCTTGGCCTTGAAGATGCAGATACAATTGTTGATTTAAAAAAAGCACCGATAAAGGATATATTGCATGTTGGCCAAGAGGTTTTAGTTCAGGTCGTAAAAGAGCCTATCGGCACTAAAGGAGCTAGAGTATCTACCAATATAACACTGCCTGGCAGATACCTGGTCCTTATGCCTACGGTTGATTATATAGGAATTTCTCGAAGAATCGAGAATGAAGAAGAACGCCAACGTTTAAAATCCCTGGCGGAGGAAATACAGCCACAGAATATGGGAATAATTGTAAGAACGGCGGCGGAAGGAGAAGATATAGAGAATCTAAAATCCGATATGGAGTATTTAAAACGCCTCTGGAATAATATACAAATGAAACAGAAGAATGGGAAGGCTCCTCGGTTGATATATAAAGATATGGATCTGCTTACTCGCATGGTAAGGGATGTATTTACACCGGAAGTTAATAAGTTTTATGTAAATACATCATATGGATATGAGAAAGTATTAGAAGCTGCTTCATTGATATCACATTCTCTGAAAGATCGTGTAAGTCTGTATATGGGTCAGGAAGATATTTTTGAGTATTTTAATATAGAATCAGAGGTCGAAAGAGCCTTAGAAAGAAAGATTTGGCTAAAATCCGGCGGTTATATCGTTATAGATCATACAGAGGCTCTAACTGCTATAGACGTAAATACGGGCAAATTTGTCGGCAGTATAAACCTGGAAGATACAGTAGTTAAAACCAATTTGGAGGCAGCTAAAGAGATTGCAAAACAGCTAAGATTGCGAGATATAGGTGGAATAATAGTTATAGATTTTATCGATATGGACTCCCAAGAACATCAAAAAATGGTTATAGACACTTTAGAAATTGAGTTAAAAAAGGATAGAACTAAAGCACATGTCTTAGGGATTACAAATTTAGGCTTGGTAGAAATGACGCGGAAAAAAGTTCGTCAAAGCTTGCATGAAGTCCTAGAAAAAGTATGTCCGTATTGTGACGGCAGAGGCAGGATATTATCTGAGGAAACAATGGCTAAAAAAGTCGAGCAAGAAATATCTCGAATATTCAGGACTAGAAAAGGCGAAGCAATTCTTATAGAAGTTCATCCATCGGTGGCAGCGGTGGTTATAGGTGCTGGCGGAACAAGACTAAGCCAATTAGAGCAGCGTTATGGGAAATATATATTCATTAAAGGTAAGGATGACCTACATCCTGAAGAAATCCGAATTAAGGCAGTGGGAAGCAGGGTTAAACTGGAGAACTTTGCTATGCCTGTCAGAGAAGGTCAGGTAATAGATGTGATTATAGAAGATAGGCATATAACCAATCACAATGATGGCATAGCCAGAGTAGATGGCTATGTAATCAATGTGGAGGAAGGTGCCGGCCTTTTAGGCGCAAAGGCAAAAGTCCAGATAAATAAGACTTACAGAACTTATGCAAAGGCGAGGCTGATATAAAAAACTTTGGCAAAACAGGTGACAGGAGAAATATTTTCTGTCACCTGTTTTTTGTAACCTCAAAACCGTATTTTGCATATATTATAGCAGGTAATGAGAAGCAGGTTTAAAAAAATACTAGATGTAAGAGAAATATATATTTCAGGTAGCTTATAAAAAGGAGGGAATTATAATGACAGATTCTCTAGGTACTGGTCATCACAAAGACAAATGGGCGTTTATCCTGTTTCTGATATTACTCCTTCTGCTTTTTGCAGATAACTAAAAGATTAGGTCGTGCCGATAGAGCACGACCTAATCTTTTTTGATTTCATCAGATTTAGCTGAGTTTTTTGGGTTATTCACGCTACCTTCTGATGTAGAAAATGTTTTCATTAAATTAATGAGAGTGGCGGGATTAATTTTTTTATCACCGGTTCCTCCCATTGAGTCTAATAGGTCAGCAGCCATTTCCTTCAGTTCAGATACCTCGGATTTCGATGAGAAACCTCTTGTATCAGACTTGAAGTTTTGTGCATTCAAAAAACTAATAATTCCCAATAAATTACTTAGAGCTAGCAGACTTATTAATTCGTTTGCACTTTGGTCGTTCGGACCATTGATTACCTTTAAGACTGTTTCAAGCAAGTCATTTCTAAAACCCAAGTCATCATTTTCTTCCAAGTTTACCACTCCCTTATGGTTTAAAACAGCTAAGTATCAAATGCACTATATAAAATATATTCTATTGACTACCTAAAAATGATTATTTTTAAATAAATAAAAGATGGCATAATAAGCCATCATATTTGAAAGTTTTTCTTAAAACCCCTAATGAATATCACATATTATTTTCTGGTTCAGCCAAAGTATTTAATAAATTCTCTACATTCTCAGCCTGTTTAGCTAAAGCATCTTTTTTGCATTCATCTATTTCTATTGTTTGAGTATTTTTTTTTGGCTGTCTAGATTCTTGAATCATCGTCAAAAGAGAGTTCAAGGCCTCAAAATTCATTTTTTGATTTGGCTGTTCCGGCCTAAACACATTAATAGTTGTAATTAGAAAATCAAGCAGTTCCTGACTTTTTGAACTCATAAAAGGTCGTATAGCTTTTAAAAGCTGCACATCGTTATCACTTATTGAAAAGGTCTTCATCTTTATTCCTCCGCTTCCTTTAGTAAAAAACTTCTTATAATTTTTATCATGCGATCAAGTGTTCCAAATGACATAATAAGTAATATAAGTATGAGAAAAAGTATATATGGATTAGGATTGTTATCGGGATTCTCAAAGCTGGTATTTTGGTCTATATCCGTAGAATTCATTGATTTTCACTCCTTAACATGAACTTCCTTAAGTTATTATATGAACAAAGTATATAAAAAGGTGCTGGAATAAGCGCTAAAAAAATAAGCAAACTAAATATAGCAATTAAAACGAGGTGATAAAATGTTCAAAACTAAGAAGCTAATTATTCCGGCGATTGCTTTGTCTGTCGTAGTTTTAATAGGGTTATTAAGTATAAATTACAAAGCTCATGCAAAAGCAAAAAATTATGCCGTTTCATCATGGGAAGGCGATTACACTCTTTTAGCTCGGCTTGTAGCCGGTGAAGCAGAAGGAGAACCGTATCTTGGTCAGGTGGGTGTTGCAGCCGTTATTATTAACCGTACAAAGCATCCTAAATTTCCGCCGACGATAGCCGATGTAATCTACCAGCCGGGGGCATTTGAATCGGTCAGCAATGGTTTAGTATGGTCAAGATATCCATCAAGAAATAATTTTGACGCTGCTCGTCAAGCTATGAGCGGATGGGATCCGACCTATGGCAGTATATTCTTCTGGAATCCTTATAAACCTGTTAGCCCATGGATATGGTCGCGCTCAATAGTAACCAGAATAGGGCGACATGTGTTTGCCAAGTAGAAAAGGAGGGGCCTAATGTTGAAAAAAAAATATATATGGATAATTAATCTGATAGTATTAGGAGGTCTTGTATTTGGTTACTGGTCGGTGTCCAGCAGGGCATTCTCGGCGGAAAACGCTTTAGAGGCTTCTTATCAACGAGGATTTTATAATCTGCTGGAGCAAGTTAGCAATCTAAATATCTTAATTTCAAAAAGTGAAGTTACGTCATCAAACGAACAGAGGATTATGATGTTGACTACGATTTGGCATCAGGCTGAAGGAGCCAGAACCAGCCTAGCAACTATGCCGTTGGGCGACAGGGATATGACAAATATGCAAAAATTCTTTGCACAGTTGGGTGATTTTTCTTATAATATTGCCGGTAAATTAGTAAAAAAGGAAGAAATATCTGATGCTGAATGGGAGAAGATGAGACAATTCAGAAAAAACATTCAAAGCTTAAATAAAGATCTTCGGCGCTTACAAGAAGATGTATCTGCTGGCAAAATAAGATGGGAAGATAAACCAGATCGATTGATAGCCGTAAAGAAAGTTCAAGGTATGGCAGATAATTTTGAAGCCATTGATCAAAAGCTTAAAAAGGAAGCGCCTACTATTACTTATGATGGACCTTTTTCCGATCATGTCGAACAAGTGACTGCAAAAACCTTATCAGGTAAGCGTATAAGTGAGAGTGAAGCTACTGCAATTGCTCAACAAGCTGTAAATAAAGTAGCAAAAGGGGATTTTAGAGCTGATGTAGTTGGGAGAACAAAGGGGAATATTCCTGCATACACTATCGAATTTACAAAAAAGGGAAATACGACCCCTAATATTATAATGGATGTAAGTGAAGTTGGCGGTCATGTAATATGGTTTTTAAATACCAGGGAAATAGAGGGCTCTAAAATACCTATAAAGCGAGCACTAGATAAAGCAAAAACCTATATAGAATCTATAGATTACAAAAATATGGAGCCTACCGGTTCTATCAGGGAAAACAATACTGTGACAATATCATTCGTTCCAAAAGAAAATGATGTGCTATTATATCCTGATTTTATAAAAGTTGAGGTGGCCTTGGATACTGGTGAAGTTGTAGGGTTTAATGCCTTGGCGTATCTAACCTTGCATAATAAGCGTAAGTTGCCTGAACCCAAAATTACCGAACAAGAGGTAAAAGATAAATTAAGTCCAAATTTAAGTATCAGAAGAATCCGACTGGCTTTGATTCCTGATGAAGCGTTAAGAGAAAAGCTTTGCTATGAGGTGGATGCAGAGCTAAATTCTGACCGCTATTTTATTTATATAAGTGCTGAAAATGGCAATGAAGAACAAATTTTAAAAGTTGTAGAAACAGACAAGGGCACAATGACTATGTAAAAAATGGCAGTTGAATAAGCCCCTTACAAAACCAAAAGCCATGCATTAATGTAAGTGGTACAACCATCTTACATGCATGGCTTTTGGTTATGAGAATATCTAAATATAAATTTTTTGAAGCCTTAATCTTTCAGAGATAAATTTTTGTGGCGAATAAAATTTTGACAACATAATATAGATATAAGGTAATAAATAAGAGAATTGATGTAAGGGGAGAGGATATGATATGGGTGACGTGAAGAATTTTTCTCCTGGTTATGAAGATGAAATTACTACGCCGGTAATTTACCTATTGCTTATGGCCAATGTTTTAGGACTGGTGGTTTTTCTTGATGACAAGATGAGCAAACATACTTCTATTAAAAAAAACGGATATAAGAATCACCCTAGAAATCACGCAATGAAGCAAATTGTAAAAACGTTACCAACTATATATGATAAAAATATCATGTCAGAGCTGACCACCGAGAATGAATTAACTTCAGATGATAATATACCAGATAAAAAAGATAAAGATAAAAACAAAGATGTGGTGTTAGAACAAATTGAACAAACAATTGAGCAAATCGACAAAGAAATACCTAAACACAGAGATTACATCATTAGATTTAAAGAAACTACAGATTATAACAAACAAGTGGCTAAGCAGCCACTAGAACCATTAGTTTGGCACTTTCCAATTAAATAATATAACAAAACGTTAAATTGCATTGACATGTAAGCTTTTCATGTGCTAAAATATCGTAGGTGGTTGTATTATACCTTCCACCGCACGGAACGGGTTTTAAAACAAGTTACCTGGATTCCGGCGAGAATAAGGAGGAGATTAATTATGTACGCAGTTATTGAAACTGGTGGAAAACAGTATCGTGTATCGGAAGGTGATATAATTCAAGTTGAAAAACTTCCGGCAGATGTAGGAGAATCAATTGAAATCGACAAAGTTATGGCATTATCTGCGGATAATGGTCTTAAGGTAGGGAAACCATGGCTTGAGAATGCGAAAGTGACAGCTAAAGTGCTGCGTCACGGCAAAAGCGATAAGATTATCGTCTTTAAGTACAAGCCTAAGAAAAATTATCGTAAGAGGCAAGGCCATCGCCAGCCATTTACGGAAATTCAAATTGAAAAAATAGAAGGATAGTATGATAAGGGTAAGAATAAAGTCCCATCCTTTTGGCGGTTATAAATCAATAGAAATATCAGGCCATGCAGAGTATGCCGATTATGGCAAAGATATAGTTTGTGCTGGAGTTTCAGCCTTGGCAGAAACCGCAGTTTTGGGGCTAAAGAATGTCGCTGGCATAAAACCTGTGGTTGATAAAAAACCAGGTTGTTTCATGCTAAAACTTCCTGATGATATGACAGCAGAAGAGTTTAAAAAAGCGACAATTATTCTTGAGACCATATTTTTAGGAATTCGAGATATTGCAGAATCATATCCGTCGAATATTCAGACTGAACTTATAGAGGAGGTGTAGCTGATGAATTTACAGCTTTTTGCTCAGAAAAAAGGCGGAGGAAGTTCGAAAAACGGTCGAGACAGTCAGGCTAAGCGCTTAGGGGTCAAGAGGTATGACGGGCAGTTTGTAAGCGCCGGGAGCATACTGGTTCGCCAAAGAGGCACGAGGATATATCCAGGACAAAATGTAGGTATGGGTGTAGATCATACACTTTTTGCTAAAGCTGATGGTTATGTTAAGTTCGAACAAAAGGGAAAAGATAAGAAACTTGTAAGCATATATGCAGCAAACTAAGCTCCTATAAATAGGAGCTGCTTTTTTAAGGTAACTATGGAAAAAGTTACCTTTGTTTTTTATCATTGACTCAAGACTACTAATGTGGCAACAACGTCGGATAAAATGGAAATATATTTTCTAAATATAAATTAAATATTAGAAAGATCAATGTTCTATTTTGATAGAAGGATTTTAAGATAAAAGGATAGAATATAAATAAAATATATAAAAAGTAAAAATACTAATATCAAATTTTATACCTTCAAACTTAATTATAGAAGCACACGAAACTATTAGTGAAATTAAGTGTGAAAGGGGATTGGGTTTGTTGGACAATAAAGGCTTCCCGATTATAATTACAATAAGTCAAATGCTTTCGACTATAGCAGCAATTGCCTTACTTAATCTAGAATTTGATGAAAAAATACAGATTATTTTGATATGTCTTTTTTTCACTGTAGCTAGTTTTGCAATGATTAATTTTTTCTATGGTCAAAGACAAAATTCAAGCACCGCAAAAAGTCTTTTTCAAGTTTTTCGATTGACAAGACATGATTTTCAAAATCACTTGCAGGTTTTATATAGTATGATTCAGTTGAAAAAATATGAAGATGCTTTAAAATATATAGATAGTATAAAAAACAGAGATAAAGAAGTTAGTTATATTTGCAACAATTTGACCGATGTTTCGGTTATAAGCTGCTTATTGGAAATGTTATACACCTTGAAACGAAAGAATATAGGTATGAGTATTGAAGTAATTGATAAAGAACCTTATATTCCACAATTATCAAAGTTAACAGAAGAATTACAGAGATATATCTTGCAACTAGATAAGTTTCAGGGTAAAAAAGATATAAAGATTATTTTAGGAAAGTCAAAGTTAGAGATATGCTCTGAAACTATAGGAGAAAGGGTAGTATTCAGTACTAAACATATCAATTTAAGCGATAGTAAAACACCCGTTTTTAAGTGGCTGAATGAGATGGTTTCCAATTATTGCGGTAAAAAACTGATTGATAGGTGTGATATAAATGTTCGTAGATAATGCAAAAATCTATGTAAAAGCAGGAGACGGAGGTAATGGCGTTGTAGCTTTCAGAAGAGAAAAATATGTACCGCGTGGAGGACCTAGCGGAGGCGACGGAGGTCGAGGCGGAGATGTGATTCTAATGGTAGATTCCAGCTTGTCAACTCTTATGGATTTTAAGTATAAAATTCATTATAAAGCAAAAAGAGGTGAACATGGACAAGGGTCTAATAAATTTGGCCGAAGTGCTGAAGATCTTGTTATCAATGTACCACCAGGAACTATTGTAAAGGATGCCGAGACTGGTGAAGTACTTGCGGATTTGGTAGAAAACGGAGAAAGCTTTGTTGTAGCTAAAGGCGGCCGAGGAGGTCGCGGTAATGCACGATTTACTTCTTCGGTTCACAGGGCTCCAGACTTTGCCGAGAAAGGTGAGCCGGGTGAAGAACGTTGGATTGTGTTAGAATTAAAACTAATAGCCGATGTAGGCCTTATAGGTTTTCCCAATGCCGGAAAATCTACACTGCTTTCCCGAATGACATCGGCAAAACCTAAAATCGCCGACTACCCATTTACTACACTATCCCCTAACTTAGGAGTTGTAGACCCGGGGTTAGGCAAAGGAAACAGCTTTGTATTGGCTGATATTCCTGGCCTTATCGAAGGAGCTCATGAAGGGCAGGGCTTGGGCTATGAGTTTTTACGACATGTGGAAAGGACCCGTCTGCTTGTTCATGTGTTGGACATGTCAGGCATAGAAAGAGATCCGCTTGAGGGTTTCTATGCGATTAATCAAGAACTTGTAAAATACAGCAAGGAGCTTTCAGAAAAGCCTCAGGTGGTTGTAGCCAATAAAATGGATTTACCAAAAGCACAGGAAAATTACGAAAGAATCAAACCGATAATTGAAAAATCCGGTTATACTATAATGCCTGTATCAGGAGCGACAGGTCATGGAATAAAGCAACTTTTGCAGTATATTGGAGAGATGCTTTCAAAAATACCAAAGGCAGAACCGGTAGAACATATTAAGCAATATAGAATAATAGAGGAAGAACCTTTTAAAATCAGTAAGGGTGGTCAGGTGTTTTATATTTCAGGTAAGACGGTAGAACGATTGGTAGCAATGACCGACCTTGAGAATGAGTCTGCAGTCAAACGCCTTCAGCGTACTTTCAAGAGGATGGGCATTGATAATGAATTAAAAGCTCAAGGGATTAAGCCCGGCGATACGGTAAAAATCGGTAATATAGAATTCTATTATATGGAATAAGGATAACTATGTAATAATTTTATATTGAAAGATTAGAGTTAAGCGTGGTATAATTTTGGTGATTTAAAGCTGTAAAGGGAGGATTTTGTATTGTCAAACAACGAAAAGGTGGGTATAATGGGAGGAACATTTGACCCCATTCATTATGGCCATCTTGTCACAGCAGAAACTGCTAGAACTAACTTTAAATTAGACAGAGTTATTTTCACGCCTGCCGGAAGGCCACCTCACAAAAAAGGTTATACGGTTACATCTTCTGAAGACAGATATCTTATGACAATGCTTGCTATCAACAATAATCCTTTTTTTGAAATTTCAAGAATGGAGATTGAAAGACCGGGCTTAACTTATACTGTTGATACTTTAGAGCAGTTTTACAACGAGCTAGGCAAGAATGTAAAACTTTATTTTATTAGCGGGGCAGATGCAGTTTTTGATATACTGACATGGAAAGATGTGGACAAGGTTTTAAGTTACTGCACTTTTATTGCTGCAACAAGGCCCGGTTACCCAATGGATCAGCTAAATCAGAAACTGATGCAAATTAGGCAGATATATGGGCAGCAAGTTGTTCCTATGAAAGTTACAAGCCTTGATATCTCCTCGACTGAAATACGTAGGAGGGTTAAAGAGGGTCTTTCCATCAAATATCTCCTTCCTGAGAGTGTAGAAACATATATACAGAAAAGTGGTCTTTATAGGTGAAAATGACGCTGGAAAAAATGAAACAAAAATTAAGAAAAAACATGAATGATAAAAGGTTCTTACATTCATTAGGTGTTATGCAAACTGCAGAAAAATTAGCGGTTCGTTATGAAGGGGATATCGAGAAAGCCAAAGTAGCAGGTCTGCTTCATGATTGTGCTAGAGGGTTGGATACGGAATGTCAGTTGAAACTGGTAAAATATTTTGGTATACTTTTAGATGATATTGAAAGACGAGAAAAAGTTCTAATACACGGACCTTTAGGGGCTGTGATAGCCAAAGTAGAATACGGTATTACTGACGAACAGATACTTAAAGCTATAAAAGTTCATACTACTGGTGATGCAGATATGAACCTGCTTGATAAGATAATATTTCTTTCGGATTTTATTGAGCCAAATAGATGTTTTCCTGGCGTTGAAGAGTTAAGAGTAAAGGCCTTTCAAGACCTTGATGATGCAATTATTGGTGCTTTTGATTCTACAATAAGGTATGTTTTAAGCAAAAAAAGCTTATTACATCCAAAGACAATTTTAGGCAGGAATTTTATTCTTATGCAAAGGGAGAGCGAGGGGAAAGTATGAAAAGGCCTTTGAAAATAGCTTTATCAATTCTTTTATTTATAGTACTTTCACTCGGAAGCGGATTCTATTATACGCTTAGGAGTTTGAATGCACCATTGGAAGCCGGCAGCGATCCTAATACTTCAAATACCGATGAACTAGTGGAAGGCGGCAGACAAAATATATTACTTTTGGGCATGGATGCAGGTACCTTAGGAGCTAAAGAAGAACATAACCGGCATCGTTCAGATACTATTTTAGTAGTAAGTTTGGACAAAAAAAATAAAGATGTCAAGATTTTATCAATCCCAAGAGATACAAGAGTAAGACTTGGGGGATACGGAATCCAAAAGATAAATGCTGCTACGGCTTTTGGTGGGGCGGACTTGGCGGTAAAAACTGTTAAGAATTTTTTAGGTGTGCCTATTCACAATTATGTGGTAGTTAAGCTTTCAAGCTTTAAAAATATAGTAGATGCCTTGGGTGGTGTAGATATAGATATTAAAGAACGAATGAAATACAGTGACCCTGCAGGTGGCATATATATAGATTTATACCCCGGGCAGCAGACTCTTGACGGAGATAAGGCAGAACAATTTGTAAGATACAGAGGTTATGCAGATGCCGATATTGGTCGTGTTAAAGCTCAGCAGCAGTTCATGGAGGCTCTGATCAAGAAAGCTCTTAAACCTGCTACTCTTTTAAAGCTTCCTAAAATCATAGATATAGTTCAAGAAAATGTAGAAACTGACATACAACCTTTGGAGATGGCGAGCCTGGCTAATTTTGCAAGGCAGGTAAAGCAAGAAGATATAAAAATGTATATAGTACCGGGTGAGGGCAAATACATCTCGGGGATAAGTTATTTTATACCTTTTCAGAATCAGCTTGACGAGATGATAGATGAGATATTTTTTGATGATGGTAACATCAAAGTTGCCGTGCTAAACGGGAATGGCGCTAAGGGTGTTGCCTCTAAAGTGGCAAGCAAGCTCGAATCCCAAGGCTTTAAGGTAGTTACCGTGGCAAATGCCGATAATTTCGACTATGAAACTACCACTATAATATATCCGAAGGATAAAAAGAGTGAAGCGGAGGAAGTCGCTAAAGTGCTTGCACAAGCACGGCTGGAAGAAGAAGCAGATGACAGTATTGTTCTTCCTACGATAATAGTTGGGAAGGATGCAAATTAATATATGGAGGGAAATGGATGATAATAGACCCTAAAACCTGTGCCATTGAAGCGGCCGGTATTTTAAAGGATAAAAAGGGTCAGGATATTTTAGTGCTGGATATAAGTTCTATAGCGGTATTTTCTGATTACTTTGTAATAGCTACCGGCATATCACCGATTCATGTTCAAGCACTGGCCGACGAAGTTGAACAAAGGCTTGTTGCAAAAGGATATAGATTTAAAAGCAAAGAAGGCTATAAAGACGGCAGATGGGTGCTTATAGATTTTTATGATGTAATCGTTCATATTTTTACTCGTTCTGAAAGAGAATACTACATGTTGGAGCGACTCTGGGCAGATGCAAAAACGATTGATTTACCGTCGGATAGCATTGACACTAAAAAAGACTTGCAATATAATAATAAGGAAAATCTAATATAATTATTTATTCCATTGAATCATTACTTAATTTAAAAGATACTAGAAGGAATAGTAAGAGGTAGTTGTTCTTAACAGAGACTCGGAACACAGGTGAAATCCGGGAGAACAAACCTCTGAACTCACCTTCGGATAAGCCGACAGGCGTTAAAATGTTTAAGTTGGGCATCAAGGCCAATTAGGGTGGTACCGCGAGGAAGAGTTTCTCGTCCCTAACAAGGGATAAGAAACTTTTTTTAATTTAATGCATTTAAAATATAAGCTTTTGTTAATATAATATAAACCTAGCTGCTTTTTGAATATTATTTACGAAGGAGGCAATTAAGTTGAAATACGATTTTAAACTGATCGAGAGTAAGTGGCAGAAAAAATGGGAAGAAGATAAGATATACAAAACCTCAGAAGATTATAATAAACCTAAATATTACTGTCTTGAAATGTTTCCATATCCTTCAGGGAATCTGCATATGGGCCATGTTCGCAATTATTCAATAGGTGACGTAGTTGCACGATTTAAAAGAATGAACGGTTTTAATGTACTCTATCCCATGGGGTGGGATGCATTTGGTCTTCCGGCTGAAAATGCTGCCATAAAGCATGGCATACATCCGTCTAAATGGACATGGAGTAATATCGACAATATGAGAACACAGTTAAAGCAATTAGGATTAAGCTATGACTGGGATAGAGAAGTTGCTACATGTCACCCTAATTACTATAAATGGACTCAGTGGTTTTTTTTATTGTTATATAAAAGAGGTCTTGCGTATCGCAAAAAGGCTTTCGTGAATTGGTGCCCATCATGTTCAACAGTTTTGGCAAACGAACAGGTGGTAGATGGAATATGTGACCGTTGCAAAACTGAGGTTGTTAAAAAAGAACTTGAACAATGGTTTTTTAAGATAACTGATTATGCGGACGAACTGTTAAATGATTTGGAAAAACTTCCTGGATGGCCTGATAAAGTCAAAACCATGCAGCAAAATTGGATTGGGCGAAGTGAAGGTGTAGAGTTCTCATTTACTGCTGAGAAAACGGGTGATAAAATTTCGGTATTTACCACACGACCTGATACGGTCTATGGGGTTTCATATGTAGTCTTAGCACCTGAACATCCGTTGGTAGAAACCCTTTCTTCTGGAACAGAGTATGAAGCTTCTGTTAAAGAATTCAAAAAGAAAATGGAAAAATACAATGAAATAGTCAGAACTTCTACTGAAACTGAAAAAGAAGGTGTATTTACAGGAGCATATGCTATAAATCCCATGAACGGCGAAAAAGTGCCTATTTGGATAGCAAATTATGTGCTATTGGGTTATGGCACTGGGGCTGTTATGGGGGTTCCGGCCCATGACCAGCGTGACTTTGAATTTGCGAAAAAGTATAACTTGCCTATAAAGGTAGTTATTTCTCCGCAAGATAAAACCTTACATCCTGATGAAATGAATGAGGCTTTTGTAGATGACGGCATCCTGGTGAACTCCGATAGATTTAACGGTATGAGTAATATTGAGGCCATCAAAGCCATAGGTCAATATATGGAAGATATAGGGATTGGAAAGTTTGAAGTAAACTTTAAACTTAGAGACTGGCTGATTTCACGTCAGAGATACTGGGGTGCACCTATACCCATAGTTTACTGCGATAAATGCGGTGTGGTCCCAGTGCCTGAAGAGGATTTACCGGTGTTGCTGCCGGAGGATATACAGTTTAATACTCGAGGCACTTCTCCACTGCAAGAATGCGATGAATTTTTAAATACGACCTGTCCAAAATGCCATGGGCCAGCTCGCAGAGAAACGGATACAATGGATACATTTGTATGTTCTTCTTGGTATTTTTACAGATATACTGATGCCAGAAACGAAGAAGAACCATTTGCTCGAGAAAAGGTTAATTATTGGATGCCTGTGGATCAATATATAGGCGGTGTGGAGCATGCCATACTGCATTTAATGTATTCAAGGTTTTTTAATAAGGTAATTCGTGATGCCGGTCTGGTAGCCGTTGATGAGCCTTTTGAGAATTTGCTCACACAGGGTATGGTGTTAAGAGACGGTATAAAGATGTCAAAATCTATTGGGAACACTGTAAGCCCTGAAGAAATTATAGAAAAATATGGAGCTGATACTGCAAGGCTGTTCATACTTTTTGCTGCTCCACCGGAAAGGGATTTGGAGTGGAGTGACCAAGGTGTGGAAGGATGTTTTAGATTTCTTCAGAGGGTCTTTCGACTGGTAGAAGAATTATCCAATAAATTAAGTAATGCAGGGAACTTTGGAGAATATGATAAGGATGTACGCCGTATTACTCACAAAACTATCAAGAAAGTAACCGAAGATGTAAGCGAAAGGTTTAACTTCAATACTGCCATAAGCGCTATAATGGAAATGGTAAACGGATTAAATGCCCACAAAGATACTAACATTTCAAAAACCGTATTAAAAGAAGCTTTAGATAATCTCCTTTTGCTGCTAGCTCCTTTTGCCCCTCATATAACGGAGGAGTTGTGGCATACTTTAGGCCATAAAGAGAGTGTTCATCTAATGCCTTGGCCTAAATATGATGCTAATGCCATTGTGGAAGATGAAATAGAAATTGTTATACAGATTAATGGAAAAGTGCGAGATAAAATGAAAATTTCTGTTGAAGCCTCAGAAGATGAAATGAGAGAAACAGCATTAAAACAAGAAAAACTTTTATCTTTATTAGAAGGTAAAAAAATAGTAAAGGTTATCACTGTACCCAAAAAGCTTGTAAATATAGTGGTAAAGTAAACATGTTTTAAGAATCTCATATAATAAACTGTCTACATGTAAAATAGACAGTTAAAACAATATAACATTATTACGCAGAGCGCCAACCAGAGATGATTGGTGCTCTTTTTGTGCTTCAAAGCCTGAAAGACAATCAAGATGTTTCAACAGACATACTGTAGTTATTTTGATTCTACCCTGTATCGCCTTAATATTTTACTCATATGGCGGTTCCGATTTATCTTGGTACAGCTATTATCTAAGGACAACTATTGTATGAAAGAGGAAAGTGAGGTAAAATATTAACAGGTTAACAATCACCTGTAAATAGCTTTTGAATAAATCTTTATTTAGCTTTATGCAATATATATAACACGGAAGGAAAGAGGTTGGGAATTATGTTAAAACTCGAATCTGTTTACCTGCACTTGAAAAACGGTCATGAGGACTTTCCTATATTAGAAGATATAAATTTAGAGTTGGAAAATAATAAGTTTTATGCCTTGACCGGTCCAAATGGTGGTGGGAAAACATCACTAGCCAAAGTCATCATGGGTATTTATAAAAATGATAAAGGCCGACTGATTTTTGATGGCGAGGATATAACAAATCTAAGCATAACCGAACGTGCCAAGGTCGGCATCAGTTATGCGTTTCAAAATCCTCCTAGATTTAAGGGTATGAAGATTAAAGACCTTCTTAAAATATCTGCCGACGAAAGTTCGTTAAGAGCTATGCTTCGAGCCGTAGGTTTATGCCCCCAGGATTATCTTGACAGAGAATGCGATGCAAGCCTTTCAGGCGGCGAGATGAAGAGGATTGAGTTAGCTACGGTTCTTGCAAGACCATCAAAATTAGTAATCTACGATGAACCGGAAGCAGGTGTTGACCTTTGGAGTTTTGAAAATCTACTGCAACTAATTAGAAACTACCATAAAAAAGGCAATGTAACGAGTGTGGTTATCACGCATCATGAAAGAGTCTTATCGCTGGCGGATGAAATAATTCTTTTGGCCGATGGCAAAATAGCCGAAAGAGGTTCGAAGGAAAAAATATTGCCACTGATACAAAAGGATTCAAGATGCTGCTGGCAGGCAAATTGTGGAGGTAATGACAATGAAATTGAATGCTATTGAAAACGAACTTTTGAAAAATATTGCAGATTTGCATAAAATACCATCAGGAGCTGTTAATATCAGAAAGAATGGTGAGGGCATTATACGCCACTCTTCTGCCAATATTGAGGTTCGTCCAAAAACTGACAAGCCTGGCATCGATGTCATAATTGCACCAGGCACTAAAAATGAAGCGGTACACATTCCTGTTTTGATAACCATGTCCGGGGTGGTGGATGTCGTATATAATACAATCATCATAGGTGAAGGAGCAGATGTAACTGTAGTAGCTGGCTGTGGGATTCATAATCCCGGCTCTAAAAAATCCCAGCATGACGGTATTCATGAAATAATTGTTAAAAAAGGCGCCAAAATGCGGTATTTAGAAAAACACTACGGTGAAGGTGAAGGAACCGGTGAAAGGGTTTTAAATCCACAAACACTTGTCATAATGGAACAAGACTCTATGGCCGAAATGGAACTTGTGCAAATAAAAGGTGTTGATAGTACTGTCCGTGATACAAAGGCTAAATTAGCCGAAGGGGCAAGCCTGATTATAACCGAACGTCTTCTGACCCACCAAAATCAGGAAGCGGTATCTGATATGACAATAGAGCTTAATGGTCAGGGTTCTAATGCAAAAGTTGTATCTCGCTCAGTTGCAAAGGATAATTCCAAGCAGGTATTTCGCCCAATAGTTATCGCTAGGGCCAGCAGTAAGGGACATGTTGAATGTGATTCTATCATAATGAATCAAGGCAAAATAAGCTCGACACCTGCCATTACTGCAGAGCATCCAGATGCTCAATTGACTCACGAGGCTGCTATTGGCAGAATAGCTGAAGAACAACTTCTAAAATTAATGACTCTAGGTCTTTCTGAAGAAGAAGCTGAGGATGTAATACTACGAGGTTTTCTACAATGACGGCTAAATGTATAATGATTCAAGGAACTGGGTCTTCTGTAGGAAAAAGTCGATTAGTTACCGGACTTTGCAGGTTATTTAAGCAAGATGGATTTAAAGTTGCGCCATTTAAATCTCAAAACATGGCATTAAATTCATATATAACCCGGGATGGCTTAGAGATGGGCAGAGCTCAAGCTACCCAGGCTGAAGCATGCGGCATAGAGCCTTCGGTCATAATGAATCCGGTACTGTTAAAGCCGCGTTCAGACAAGAATAGTCAGGTAATAGTTAGAGGCAAACCTTTTGGCAACTTCTCAGCGATGGACTATCATGAATACAAACCGAAACTAATGCAACTGATAAAAGAAAGTTATGATGAGTTGGCTCGGGATAATGACATAATTGTTATAGAGGGGGCTGGAAGTCCTGCGGAAATAAATCTTCGTGAAAGAGATATTGTCAATATGGGTATGGCTGAATTGGTTAATGCCCCGGTAGTTATTGTAGGTGATATCGACAGAGGTGGGGTTTTTGCATCATTGGCAGGAACAATGCTTTTATTGAATGATAATGAAAAAGCCATGGTAAAAGCCGTTATAATAAACAAGTTTCGGGGAGATTTAAAGCTGCTTGAACCAGGCCTTAAAATGCTGGAGGATATAATAAAACGGCCGGTTTTAGGAGTTGTACCTTATGCCGATATCTATATAGATGAGGAGGATTCTCCTCAAGCGGAAAAAGAACGGTTGATGCAAAAGTATGATAGAAGCGATAATGCCGATATGGCTAAAGAAGGCCAATTAAAGGTAAAAGTCTTGAGTCTGCCTCGAATCACAAATTTTACTGACTTTGTGCCATTAGGTGAGTTTCCGGGTATTCAGCTATCATATGTATCCAATGGTCCTATTGGCGATGCTGATATGGTTTTAATTCCAGGATCGGAAAATCCCAAAGAGAGCATGGAATTTATTCAATCAAGAGGTTGGGATAAAGAGATTCAAGCCCTTTCTAAAACAGGTGTGGTAATTTTGGGTATGGGCAGCAGTTATCCTTTGTTGGGAAAAACCCTGAGTTTTTCTTCGGACTTTGGAATAAAGGAAAACATAAAAGGATTAGGCCTGCTTGATGTGCACATAGAACTGCAACAACAGGACTCTGCACGTGTGTTAGGGAAAATTTCAAACGATCTGCCGGCTCCAGCAGATGTTTTAAGCGAATCAGAAATAGAAGGTTATCGCATATATTCTGGAAATATTATACAACAAGGCAAAGAAATTAATTTTATAAAAACCTATAACTGCTCTGATAATTCATTAGACGGCCTTATATCAGCAACGGGTCGTACCCTTGGAACCTTTATTCACGGAATATTTGACAATCCTGATTTTACCATGAAATTCATAAACTTTTTAAAAAATATTAAACATGATGAAAGTGTTATCATAAACAATGCCAAATCTTTTGATTTTAATAAATTTAAAGAGGCTGAATATGATCGCTGGGCGGATATAGTCAGGGCTAATATCGATATTAAAAAGTTATATGAGATAATAGGTATAGAAATATAGGAAGATCGAGGGGGGTGAGGTGATAAAAGTGTTTGATTTTAGTAGAAGAGAAAAAATGCTTTTGGGTATATTGCTGATATTGATTGTTTCCTTAGGTTCCATTACATATTATGTATTTTTCAGGAAACCTCCTGAGATAGCATTTAAACTTCAGGAGGAACCTGCAATCCCTGTTACAGCTCCAGCTGCGGAAACGGAGAAAATAGTGGTTTATGTTACCGGAGCGGTAAAAAACCCCGGCGTATATACATTGGAAGAAGGGAATAGAGTAAAAGATGCTATAGAAATAGCAGGAGGTCACCTCCCCGATGCTGATCTTTTACGGTTAAATCTGGCTCAAAAGGTGCATGATGAAGATAAATTATATGTTCCCCAAATTGGGGAAACACCGGAACAATCAGAATTTGAAGATACTACTTATGAGGCTACGGTAGGTTTAAGTTCCAAAAATGATGGCAAAATTAATATCAATACTGCAGGCGAAACAGAACTTACCCAATTGCCCGGCATTGGTCCCGTGACCGCACAGAAAATTATGGATTACAGAAAAACTAACGGTTTGTTTAAGACTATAGATGATATAAAGAATGTTTCGGGAATAGGAGATAAAAAATTTGAACAAATAAAGGATAAAATTAAAGTTAAATAAGGCAGATATGATGTCTAAATAAACGGCAAACCACCGCGAAATATACTTATTTATTTTTAGTATTTTCAGCTATAATTTGGTTTGCGCGTTCATTCATATTGGGATATAAATCAATCGGAACATATTGCGGTCCTAAAGTAGTTGCTACAGTAAATCTTGCACATTTTGTTTTATCGGATTCACAGTAATTTTTGCGGTAAATAGCTCCTAAACCGCTTTCAATTGGGCAGTGCTGACGCATGAAAAACATAAACCATATCTGACAAAGGATGAAAGCTCTTCCTAAAAAAACTTTTTCGCAAAACCAGTCTGGACAAACTTTTCCC
>MPOT01000067.1 GCA_001896545.1 Tepidanaerobacter sp. EBM-38
AAAAGAGACACAGCTTTGGTTAGAAAAGCAATAATTTTTTTACCTTAACTAGAGGAATTTTGGATTAAAATATAGGGGAATATTCACTTGACAAATACAATTAATGGTGATAAGCATATAGTTATAGAATATTTTAATATAAACAAAATTAAGAGTGTTACTTATGAATGTCCTTTAGATGATTATAGCAACTATAGGTTAACTTTGTTTTTTGAAGAAAAGGTAGAAGAAATTACACTTAACAGTAAAGAGGATACAAATGAGCATTGGAAATATAAATTTGATGAAGTAATATGCAGCATTGCAAAATACTTTTGCACAAATAAATAATCATAGATACTGAGTTTAAAGGAAGTGTGTTTCATGGATAGATATGAACGAATACTCGGAGGGCTTTTTGGGGTTGCTTGCGGTGATGCTCTGGGTGGAACACTTGAGTTTATGTCAAAGTATGAAATTGAAAGGAAATATGGATATTTAAAAGATATTATCGGTGGTGGCTGTTGGGATTTAGAACCTGGGGAAGTAACGGATGATACAATGATGACTATTGCTGTGGCAGAAGGCATCCTGGACAACCCAGAGAATCCTGTCGAAGATATCGGAAAACACTTTATTAAATGGTATGATAGTAAACCAAAGGATATCGGCAATATTATCCGAATTGCACTTGGTGAGTATAAGCGAAGCAGTGACTGGATGAAAACAGCCTACTACGCCCATCAGGCAACAGGTGGTATGAGTGCTGGAAATGGTTCACTTATGCGATGCTTACCAGTTGCATTATATTATAGTGATGTTAAAAAAATGCTTGAGATAACTGCCTCCCAAAGTGTTCTTACCCATTATGACCAGAAAGCAACGGATGCCTGCCAGTTTTACAACCTGTTAGTTTACCAATTTCTCAATGGTAAACCTAAAGTGCCTTGTATAAGAGAGTACATAGAAAAGTATCCAGAATATAAGCAGGTATTTCAGTTATCAAAAGACCAACTGAAGCCAACGGGATATGTGTTTGATACCTTGATATGTGCATTATGGTGCTTTATTAACACTTCTACCTTTGAGGATGCTGTATGTGAAGCAGCCAACCTTGGAGGAGATGCGGACACTATAGCCGCAATTACCGGCGGAATGGCTGGCGTGTACTATGGCTATAACGCTATCCCTGACAGGTGGAAGGAAAAGATATTGGTAAAAGAGCAGTTGATTTCTATTGCAAAGAGGATAATAGGAAAGTATAGGAATCAAGGGTAATTCAAGGTGATTTTAAGGAGAGAATTTGCATGAATAGGTGTGAATGGTGTGGTAAAAACTCCAGTGGTTATGGCATGGTAGTTCTAACTATAAAAGAAGATGAGCCGTCTCAGTCTATATGTGAAGACTGCTACAATAGATACATGGCAGATATACTTGGAGTTGAAGATTATAAAGATTATGAAAAAGAAGCAACTTTTACAGACTGCGATGGAATAGAACACTGCTTTCAAATAAGAAAGAAAATTCACCCAACAGGTATTTGCTGGGAGGCGGTAGAGTTTACAGGGGTAGATAAAATAGGATATTCCTTTGAGGTACATCAGGATTTTGAAGAAGATTCAAATTATGCCTTAAAAAGGCTTTATAAAAAGATAAGAAAAGGATTATCACAAAAGTTCATAAAAAGAGAAGTATTTCAAGGACATGAACTTATCTCTTTTAAAGGTAATATAGTAGAAGGGCGTATTGAATGGGATGATAGATATGATGATAGAACACCCAAATTTATCATAGACGGTCAGGAATACAGCCTAGAAGAATTTGGTAGAATGATGATGTCTTGTGAAGGATGGAACTTTAAGTTAGAGATTATAGAACCTACAGAGTAGATATGATATTCGACTTGAGGAAAGAAAATGATTACATCTTTTGAACCAATTATTGATAAAAACTGCAAAATACTAGTCTTAGGGACTATGCCGAGCGTAAAGTCTCTTGAAAAACAACAATATTATGGTAATAAGCAAAATCAGTTCTGGAAGATAATATACAGTCTTTTTAATAAAGACGTTGAAGAAAATTATGAAAATAGGAAGATATTCTTATTGAACCACCACATTGCTATTTGGGATGTGTTGAAAAGTTGTGATAGAGAAGGGAGCAGTGATTCCAAAATAATTAACCCTGTTCCTAATGATTTTAAAACTTTTTTCAATCAGTATCCTGATATAAAAGCAGTATTTTTTAATGGAAGTAAAGCAGAGGAATTATTTATAAAACTGGTAATAGGAAAAATGTGTCTTAAAGAAGGTTTATTATTTTATAGACTGCCGTCTACCAGCCCAGCAAAAGCCACACGATTCAAAGATGAGTTAGACCAGTGGAAGGTTATTTTACCGTATTTAGGACTTATTGATAATAGCCAGTAAGCATTTATAATAATAGAACCTTGGTCTTGAATCAAGTTCATAAGGAATAAGATTTAAGGAGTAAAGGGTAAAAGGGGATACAAGGCAATATTTAATCAAAAATATATATTGTGCTTACTAATAGTATAACGTAAAATATAAGTATACAGATTGAGAGCATATTCTCTTACACAGCCAGCAGATGCTGGAATAAGTTAAGAGAGTATGCTTTTTGCGTTTTAAATAGTTATTGGGGAGGTATGAAATGCTTACTATTGCTGATTTTTCAAGGAAGATAATTTATGATTTAAATAAAACGTTTCCTAAAGCCAGTTTACAGGGGAAGTATGTTGTTGTAGAGTCCGACCCAAACAGTGTGTCTATACCTGTTAGTAGTATTTATAGGGAATATCAGGAAATTAAGGATTATGGAAAAACTTTAACATCATATATTAGAATTATTAGTGACATTTTGAACCAATATAAATTCAAAATTGACTATACCAATGTTTACCCGATGCTAAAGAGTAGGATGTTTGGGAAAGGAGAAAAAGATTTAGATTTTTATAGAGAGGAAGCCTTTGCCGATTTAGATACACTTTATGTTACAGATGCAGGAGAAGTTTTTAGATTTGTATTAAAAACCGATGATGTGAATTTTGATATGGTGAAAAAAGCAGCATGGGAAAATTTAAATAAAATGAGAAATCCCTTAGTTAAATTAGACAAGGTGCTGGAAATATATACTTTGAAATTTACAACAGATTATAACTCGACCCTGTTGTTAAGTACTGCACTACAGAATCAGATATGCAAAAAGATAGGGCGGGATTATCTCTTTGCAATTCCTTCTGCTACTACGTTAATAGTGGCTAAATTACGCCATGAATATATAAGAATTATAGAATCATTGATTATGATAGATAATGAACCAAATAAGGTTTCAGATAAGGTTTATAGGTGTAAAAATGGGATATTTGATATTATAGATGAAGGATATTGAAGGGTAATAGTAATATAGGGAAAAGGAGATTGACAATATGAATAAGGTTATAATTGAATGTGATGAACTTATTGATAAATATGAATTAAACACGGATAGTATCCTGAATCAGTTGCAGTCTATGAAAATAGATAAAGGTACAGAGAGTTTTATTACTGCGCACAACGATGACTTCAGGTATACTTTGATTGGAGAAATTAAAGGGAACCAGGTAGTTTTAACTAATGTTGAAAAGGCTATTGCTTTTGAAGAGATGGATAATACGGATTTATATGAATTTATAAAAAAGGGATAAGGTTTATAGAGAAATTAGGATAAAGGAATAAGGCTTTGAGGGATATAGTTATATATCCTGCAAAGCCTTGATTATTTAGCAGCATTTTGGCACTTCAGTTTTTACTTTTTCTATAAAAGTTATTATTGTAGAGATGTTGTTAAGTAACAGTTTGTATTCATGGAGTTCTATTTTTTGCTGAATTTGACTTAGATACTGTTCAACTGCTTCGATGTAAGGAAAGGATAATGAATAATAGGTAGCAGGGTTAAGGAAACAAGTGACTAATGCAGTGATTGCTTCACTTAACTTCCTTGCATCCTTATTCCCTAATTCCTTCCCCACAACCTGCTTCAGGTAATTCAGTTCCAGTCTAAAAACTTCTAAGTTTATCATTATAACCACTCCTCGCAAGAGATTTTCGGGTATTATATAGGTGAGTTCATAGAAAATCAAAAAATCAGTGCAAAAATTTTATTTAACGAATTAAGTATAACTTTATACAAAGGTAATAAAATATTACATAAATGCATAAAATATTGACACAAAACCAATATTGGTGTAATATAATATTACAAAAAGGAGGGATTAAAGATGTCAAAGGATATTCCTATTGGATTTAAAATAAAGGCTATTAGAGAAGCAAGGGGATTAAGCCAGATTGAGGCAGTAGAAAGACTTGTTGAAAAGGGAATTAACATGAGCAGGGAAACATTGAGCAAAATAGAAAACGGCAACAGGACTGTATCGGCTGTGGAGTTAAATGCTTTATGCAAGGTTTTAAATATAGATATAAACATTCTTTTTGAAGATGAAGAAGACGATGACTTAGTTACGCTATTCAGGAAGAAAAATTTTTCAGAAAAAACGATTGAGGAAGTTGAGAAACTCCAGGATATGATAAAGATGTTCATTTACCAAAAGAAAATATACGATGGAGAGTTTAAACCACAAAAGAGAAAGCCACTGTGGGAGGAGTGTTAAGATTGCAAAAGAATAATTTGAATCTCCCAGAAGAATCCTTCAGACTGCAAATCAAAGATTTGGCAGAAGAAGTAAGAATAAAATTTGCGAGAAAAGGGCTTTCTGATATATTTGATATTCTATCAGAGGCTGCATTTTTAATAAGAAAGCCATTGGAGACTGATGAGTTATCAGGGTTTACTACCTACTTTGAGGAACAGTTTATTGTCTATTTGAACAGCAATTTTACTTTGGGACATGAGCGCTATACTGGTGCTCATGAACTATACCATCTTATTTATAATGCTAACATCCTGAAAAAAGAAAAAATACTTTTGGATGACCAAAAGCATAAAGAGGAAGATGCGAAAGCGGATGTATTTGCTTCCGAATTTTTAATGCCTGAGGACTATGTGAAAGAAGTATTTTATAAAATTGTCAATGTAGATAAAGACAGTATTTTACCAAGGCATATCATTAGAATGCACAATTATTTTAAAGTTAGTTATAAGGCTATGTTAAAAAGGCTTATCCAACTTGATTTATGCTCTATTAACAAATATGAGGAACTTGTAGATATCTGCTCACTGGAAAACATGGAGCAACTCCAATCTCTAACCAAACGGGAAGGCTATAGCATTGAACTGATAATTCCATCAAAAGAAACGTATGTACCTACAGAATATATAGAATTTGTAAAGAGTAATTACGAAAGAGGGAATATTTCATATAAGAACATGAAAAATAGTCTTGAATTTATAGGACTGACTCCAGAGCAATTCGGATATGAGTATTCCCTAGAAGAGGATTATTAGAATGAGGTATGTAGGAGCCATTTCTGATGCAGATATTTTAATTAATTTAGCCAGAGTTAACAGATTGGATGTTTTAGAACTTTTATTTGAGGAAATCATCATTCCACAATTTGTGTATGATATTGAAATAAAGAAAAATGCGAGAAAGTGTTATGGTGTAATTAATCAAGCCATTCATAAAGATGGGAGCATATTTAAGGTAGTAGATAGGAAGAAAGATGTATCTGTAAATATACTTGCAAGAAGTATTATTGAAGATAAGAAAAAGGTAATCGGGCTAGGAGAAAGTGAATGTGCAGGATATGCTCAGGCGTTGAGAATTCCAATAATAATATCAGATAATTACACTGAATTTAAGTGGTTAGATGAATTCATTACCCTGACACACAATAATATTTTGGCTTTATGTGTGTATTTTGGCGAGATTACAAAAAGTGAGGCAGAAGATATTTTTAATCAATTAATGATAATTTAACTCGACCGACTGGGGATACCTTTGAAGACCAATATGGAAAGGCCTTTATAAGATTTGAGAGAAATGGTTGGGAAAAATATTTGGGCATATAGGGGAAGGTGTATATAATAAGGGATATGGGTTAAAGGAATTATGTCGGATGAAAATGGTAATTGTTACAATATAATAGTTTTCTTCTGTATATTCGCTACAATAGCATTAGTGACACAGACGGATAGCATATTCTCTTTATACGGGCGGGTTTATTCTAGCATTATTAAAGGAGAATGAATTTTATTACTTAACATATAAAAAACATCTTAAACTAAACTTATTAAACTATGCAATAATAATGGCTTACTAACGGAGACTAGGGAATTTCAGAGCTCTCTTTTTCGACAGCTTAATGAAGAAAGTTCCGGTCCCTAAATTCATTAAACCAGTTGAGACCCTTAATATTTTTGGTGTAAGGGCAGACTATATGCAGCAATTTAAAGAGTCTTTGGAAGAAGAAGGTTTGCCAAATAACGAAGGTAAAGGGGAAATTACCTTGCCTGTTATTAGAAATATAAAAGGTGAAATTACTAGCGAATTTAAAACACTTAAGGTAAAAAGCAATTTAGATTTTAAGAAAAATGGTCCTAAACCAATATTAGGCTTTCCCGAAGGGTTAATGGAAAAAAGACCAATAGTCGTGGATTAGTATCCTAAATTGCAATTAATAAAAAGTGGGAACAGGGAGAAAGCCAAAGAAGAAACTTACAAGAATACAGCAAAACTATCTGAAAAGCATATTGTGCAATGGTTTATCATATTTGCAAATCAAACTGGAAACTCCTTTATGAAGAACAGGAATTTAATATTTCATTCGGAAGGATTTATTATAAAATGAAACGACTTTTTTCACTAATTTTAATATTTACTCTTGCAATTGCATTAATTGCTTGTTCAAACAAGACAGATTCTCATAAACTTTTAACAAAAGAAGGAATTATGCCTTACAAATTATCAGAAAGCGAGAAATATATCCTACAATCTTTTGGTATGGAAGATAGTTCGCAAATTATTTCTTTTTTGGCACCAAAAGAAGCAATAACTTTAAATGTAAATGTTTATATACTAGACGATAATGAAAATTGGAGCAGTATTGGTGGCGGGGCTATTTCAATAGGCATAGATAGAGAGCCCATTAAGCAACTTGGAAGGGGCAGACCCTACATTTGTTGAACGTATGTCTTACGGGGATATAATCGTAGCTGGAACGAATTTTGGATGTGGCTCAAGTCGTGAACATGCAGTAATAGCATTGATAATTAAGGCGTAAGTTGCAAGTTTAAAGGATAATATATTTATTGACAGAAAAACAAATTAGCACTATTATATGAGTATAATCGAATATAGTCATATAGGTGGTGATAAGTTGGATTTCATAGAAATATTTAAGGCATTAGGAGATGAAAATAGGATTAGAATATTAAATCTGTTAATGAGAGAAGAACTGTGTGTATGTGAAATAGAAACGATGCTGGGAATGACTCAGTCCAACGCTTCAAGACATTTAAACAAATTAAAAAATGCAGGTATTATAACTAGTGATAAGAAATCGCAATGGGTTTATTATGGAATAAATAACGAATTTATTAAGGAAAATAATTTACTGTATGAATTTCTTAAAAACAAGATAAACGAAAATGTACAATGCCTAAAAGATGCTGAAAGGCTTAAAAAATATAAAAGCAGCGGCTTTACTTGTGAGCAATTAAGAGAAGATAAAAAGCAAGTTCTAAAGTTTCTTCGATAGCAGCTTTTTTCTTGAACATAGTATTTAGCGACAGACTACCTTGCGGATGCAGTAGCCATTTCACTTTTTGGATTGGATTCTGGAGTTGATCTTGCAACAGTTGTAGGTGTAATAGTTGAAGTTCCTGTCATGCCCGCACTTGTTAGAATAGCCAACAACACAAGATACTGGTTTAGATAAACTGGTGAAAGGGGAATATAAAACACATGAAAAAGAAAGTGGCATTTGTATGTGTGCACAATTCCTGTCGTTCTCAGATGGCGGAAGGTTTGGCAAAGAAATTGGGAAGTGATGTATTGGAAGCATATTCGGCGGGAACAGAAAATTATCCTGAAGTAAAACCGCTGGCAGTACAAGTAATGGAGGAAGAAGGGGTAGATATGGGCGGATATTATCCAAAATTATTAAGTGATATTCCAAAGGAAGTAGATATTTTAATAACTATGGGTTGTAACGTAGCGTGCCCTTATGTACCATGCAGGTACAGAGAAGATTGGGGTATTGAGGACCCATCAGGCGGACCAATAGAGGATTACAGAAAAACAAGGAATATTGTTAAAGAAAAAGTAATGCATTTGATACAGAGGGTAAAAAGCAAACAAATTTAATGAATATAAAAAAGATGTTAGCGGAGAGAAAAATCCGTGCACTTTTTCTTTTAAGTCTTAAAGAGGAAGTGTGCAAGACGATGCTGGAGGAGATAAAAGATAGTATAGACGATTATTTGAAACTTAAAAGAGATATTAAAAAGTGTACGAATGTTGAAGGCTATCTTGTAGTTGTGGAAAACAGGGGGAATTATATGAATATACTAACAATGTTATTTGGCTGGTTAAATGACCAACTATTAAAAATGAAATGGCTTTCAGAACTTACAAGGCTTCTTGTGGAGAAAGTATTTGACTTGTCGATTAATGATAGAATAGGTGGAAGTATTCACTTTTTTATCTATGATACTATTAAAATTTTTATTTTATTATCGGTATTAATTTTTATTATATCTTATATCCAAAGTTATTTTCCACCAGAAAGGACTAAAAAAGTACTCAGTGGAATAAAGGGTATAAAAGGAAACATATTGGGGGCACTGCTTGGAACTATTACACCATTTTGTAGTTGTTCAAGTATACCGATTTTTATAGGATTTACTTCGGCTGGATTACCTTTAGGCGTAACTTTCTCTTTCCTGATTTCTTCACCAATGGTAGATTTAGCATCATTAATGCTTTTAATGTCATTTTTCGGTGCCAAAGTTGCTATAGCCTATGTGGCTGTAGGCCTTATTCTTGCTGTTGTAGGAGGTACTTTAATTGAAAAGTTGGGACTTGAAAAATATGTAGAGGGATATGTTAGAGAGATAGAGAATGTAGATACTGATTTTATAGAAATGAGTCATGATGAGAGAATTTCTTATTCAAAAGAACAAGTTAAGGATATTATCCATAAGGTATGGTTATATGTATTAATTGGGGTAGGCATAGGAGCAACAATCCATAATTGGATTCCTCAATCAGTAATAGAGAATGTGATTGGGGAAAATAATCCATTTGCAGTTTTAATGGCTACAGCAGTTGGTATTCCGATGTATGCTGATATATTTGGTACACTACCAATAGCAGAGGCTTTATTTACAAAAGGAGTAGGAATAGGGACAATATTATCCTTTATGATGGCAGTAACTGCCTTGTCACTTCCTTCCATGATAATGCTTAGTAAAGTAGTAAAACCTAAACTTCTATCAATCTTTGTATCCATTGTATCAGTAGGAATTATAATTATTGGATATCTATTCAATGCTTTTTCGTATATTTTTATATAAATAAATTGAATTAATCAATTGAGGAGGATAACTATGGTAATTAAAGTTCTAGGTTTAGGATGTGCAAATTGCAAAAAATTAGAGGCTAATGTTAAAGAGGCTGTTAAAGAAATGGGAATTGAAGCCACAATTGAAAAAGTGCAAGATTTTAAGGACATTGCAGCATATGGGGTGATGAGAACACCTGCTTTGGTGGTAGATGAACAGGTTAAAATTGCAGGAAAAGTTCCAACAGTGGAAGAAATAAAGAAGTATTTATGAGGAATCCTAGTAGGAATCCGACCTAATATTTAATTGTTATTTAACTCAGCTTTAGTTTTCTTATCTGTTTTAAAAAATGATTGAATTGGATTGCTCGGATGGCTAAAGTATGATAATCTGAGCGAGAAAGGGATAAAGTTCTATAAATTATTTGGGGTGAGAGGGCTTTAGAGTGAGAGGGGTTACATAACCATGAAAAGAGGCATAAAGTTGTACAATATGATTTTTCCTGTCTGGCTGTTACTGTTTTTCCCACCGGTAATACTTATAACATTATTTGGCAACTACATTATAGATTCGTTGGTAGTAACAGCCTGCTTTTTTGTGTATAAGTTAGCAAATTTAGGATTTAACCTGAAAATATTTTATAAAGAGTGCATACTAAAAGTCTGGCTATATGGATTTCTAGCGGATTTTATAGGTGCTACAATATTATTTTTGCTTGGAATATGTGGGGATAGGTTTGGCTTACCCTATGAATTAGTATCTGCAATATGCTATGATCCATTTAGCCATCCTTTAGCAGTTGTAATAACAGTAAGTTCTATAGTAGCATCGGCTGCATTGATTTTTTTATTTAACTATAGATTGATTTTTAGAAATCAAATTCAGGAACACACGTTAAGACGTAAGATTGCACTGTCCATTGCTGTTTTTACGGCACCATGGACATTCTTAATACCTACAAAGTGGTTTTATTAATAAAACGAGTAATTAATAAGAGGTATTATCAAAAGGAAACCGCATCATCAAGCTGCAGAGAAATTCAAAAGGTTATTATCCGGGGGTTAGGGAGTCGGCAGCCCTTCTAGCGGTTACCATTAAATTCAATTACTTTAATTGTAATAGTTTCTCCCAGCCATCGATCTTTAATGCCATCAAAGGTTGAGTATCAGCAAAGTTAATAAGGTTATTTTAGGAAACATGGTTTATTAGGGTTAAATAGAGTCCTGTAGGCCATGTTTTTTATTAGAATTTAAAAGTGATATGACTTAAAACTGGATATTTTCTCAGATACCGGTGAAAAATTTTTAAGTGCGGTTATGAAACTGTTTAGCCCGCAATGATAGTTTTTCCTATTTGGCAAAGGATACCAGTGCTGCAATAAAATCATCATATGTTTTTACATCCAGTATGGTTTTCAGCTTTTTCTCTTCGGAAATCACCTCGGTAATGAAATCAAAAATATCTTTTAAAAACAGACTGTCTCGGATATTAATAGCAAGCATAAAAATTATATTAACCTTGTTATTATTCCACATAATGGCGTTCGGGTGGATGGACACAGCTATAGCGGAGTTTCGCGCGCACATTTCCAGCGGATGAGGCATGGCTATGTTCATATATGCGCTGGAACTGACTCGCTCCCGCTCAAATAACTTTTCTTTAAAAGAGCTGTCAACAATGCCCTGTTTTTCAAGTACATCGGCCATAACATTTATGGCGTCATTTTGGTCACTAAAGCTTTCGTCTACAAAAAACAGTTCTTCCTTAAACATTACTTCCAGCTTAGACTTCACCTTTGCTTTTATCCTATCCTTAAGTACCTCTTCTATTTTTTTGGAAACGGATAATATGTCCTTATTGGTGAGGTAAGCAGATATTTGCACGTAGGGTTTGCCGGGATATACTTCAAATGGGATAGTTGTAATAATTAAGTCGTAATCGGAATAAGCCTCAAGTTCATGCTGCGTAGAAACTATCTCGGTTATCAGTAGGTTATCTTCAAAGATCGAACTAAGTCTATTCGCTATATCCACCGATTTATTTAAGTATTGAGGATTTACTAATATTGCTCTAACATCATGCTTTATTGCCTTCCTTTCTTCAATTAAAACCCCCAGGTGAAGTGCAATATATGATATCTCATCTTCGGTTAACACATAACCTTCCTCTTGTGTGATGATATTAGCGATAAATACAGAAACATCGTAGATAAATGGGTATGAGTTCTTAATGTCCAATACCTGCGGATTACGTAGAACGATATTATGTTTAAGCCGGATAAGCAGGTTCTTTATATGCAGTGCGAACCTCACTGTGAAATCCTGGCGTATTATTGTTATATTATAAGTTTCTTTGGTACGGGTTTGTATCAAGGAAACTAGCCGAATAATATCCTCTCCGACAAATTCGCTCAACTGATCCATGTTGATATCATTTATGGAGTTAGAAATTGCTCGAGTCATTATAAGTAGGGCAAAGTCATAAATCTCACCATCGACAAACTCCATGCCAAACTGCTTTTCTATATGTTCGGTAATATCCATTACTATCTCTTGAATATGCGCGTTGACTAAGCTTTTCCAGCTGTCGGTGCCGGTGACTTCCTTACCAGTTTTTCTTATTAGCTTCCTTTCCATGGTTATGGCTATTTGCAGTACCAAATTAAGCAATGAGAAGTCGTCCATAAAATAATGATGTTCACGCAGCTTATCCGACACTATTTGTTTTACGATAGTCAGATCGAAATGGGGTAAGTAACTTTGCATAAGATTTATGCTTAGGAACGAGTCTTTAGAATCCTCGTAAATAAGCTTACTTATCAGCTTTTTTTTGGTTGTTTCCTGTCCGTCAATAAAGACCAGATTGTCTTTTGTCTTTATAGTAAGCTCATAGTCGGCAAGCTCCTTTTTCAGTTTTTGCAGCTCATTTGTTAAGGTTGCCGGAGAAATGAACAATTCATTTGCAAGGTTGTCAAGGTCATACCTGTCAGTTTCCAGCAGCAGCTTCTGCAAAATGAACTTTTTTCGATCTATTACGGTTTGTGGGGAATAGAGTACTTTTTTTGCCGAGCTTATAACATTTGCCAACTGCTTTTTATCCCTTACAATATAACCGTTGCGGGAGGATTCGATCAGATTTGGAAATTCAGAGTTAATGCTGCTAATATAGCTTTTGATGGTTCTGACCGAAATATCCAGAAATGCAGACATAGAAAAAGACGTAACCCAGCTGTCCTGAGTACTTAGAAATTTTAGTATAGTAAGTTCCTTGCTCGTCATACCAATGCACCCTCTTCAATCGAAACATCTTATAGGTACAACCTCTATAATACAGTATATGCTATTACTGTAGGATAGTAAATATTTGAACTCGCACTTGACAAGTGCAATACCTGGTATACAAATTAAACAAAGCCTGTTCTATAATAAAAATAAATTATGCAACCTATCTACCGGTTGAAAAACTTTTGCAATAAGAACGGAGGCACGCAATGGATGCTATTCAGGAATGCATGGAGATGATTTCGTATGGAGGTGATGCGAAAAGTCTTGCATTATTAGCTATCAAGCAGTCGCGGGAAGGCAAGTCCGAGGAAGCGGCAGTTACTATGAAAAAAGCTGAGGAGTCACTGACCAAAAGCCATCAGGCGCACACTAACCTGCTAAGCTACGACGCCAAAAACCAGGATCTACAGGTTACCATTTTTATGGTACATGCTGCGGACCATCTGAATGCCGCGGAGACGATTTTTGTTCTTGCCAAGGAACTGATTTTGTTACACAAGGAGGTTAAACATGTATAAAATTGCATTGGTTTGCCAGCATGGCGCAAGTACCGGCTTGTGCGTGCGCAAAATGATAGAAGCTGCGGAAAAGCTTGGTATTGAAAGTAGTATTGCAGCGTATTCGGATTCCCAGATGGACAACCTTATTGAAGAAATGGATTGCATCCTGCTAGGACCACAGCTTATGTTCAAGAAAGAACAATTCAAGAACGAATACCCGAAATATGCGGGGAAAATCGCCGTTATAAATACCATAGACTTTGGTATGATGAACGGTGAAAAGATACTAAAGGACGCAATTGCCTTAATTGAATCATTAAAATAATAGAAAAGAGGTATTTTATGGAAAAGTTTATTGGCACGCTGCAAAAAAAGCTGATGCCTATCGCAAATAAACTGTCTAACAACAAGTTTATGAATTCTCTGGGGCAAACATTTCAACTGCTACTACCCATTATAATCATTGGTTCGTTTGCATGCCTGGGCGCGTTTTTAGATATTCCATTTTGGCAAAGTTTTGTCACATCTACCGGGCTGCAGCTTATCCTTATGACTATACAGTCGCTGACACTCAGCATCATAGCGCTTTATGTTGTTATAGTGCTGCCATTTCAGTATGCACAAAAGCTTAAAATTAACGCAATATCAGCATCAGTTATTTCGTTGATGGCATTTTTGCTACTTACTCCCCACGAACTGTATACTGCAATTCCAACCGAATGGCTCGGATACTCGGGTTTGTTCAGTGCTATAATAGTAGGCGGGTTGGTGCCCCAGCTTATCAAATTCTTGCTTGATAAAAAGATTTATATACACATGCCTAAAGGGGTGCCTCCCATCGTGGAAGACTCCTTTGCTTCGCTGGTTCCTGCTGTGTTTGTTTTAATTATTGCTGTTGTTATTTCGCAAATGCTGATGCTTACCAGTTTCGAAAACTTTCACAATGTCATCTATACTGTTATACAGGCTCCGCTTCAGGGATTTGGTCTGTCGCTGCCGGCTTATCTTGTAATGCAGATTTTGTGTACTCTGCTGATGTTTTGCGGTATACATGGCAACACAGTTTTTGCCACATTTACTCCGCTCACCATGGCAGCCAGCGCCGAAAACTTGGCTGCACTGGCCGCGGGGCAGCCTCTGCCCAATATCATTACTAGTTCCTTTTCTGTGCTATGTCAGCCGGGCGGTATTGGTGGTACATTCGGCTTAGCAATTTTACTCTTGTTCTTTTCTAAATCAAAACGACTTAAAACACTGGGTAAAATGTCTATTGTACCAGCAATATTCGGCATAAACGAGCCGTTGATTTTTGGTATTCCAATTTTGCTAAACCCGCTATTGTTCATCCCTTATGTACTCTGCCCAATAGTATGCACAACCTTAAGCTATGTTTCTATTGCTATCGGTATCGTTCCAAGATTATCCGGTGTTGAGGTCAACTGGACAATGCCTCAGATTGTTTCCGGATTCCTTGCGCAGGGCTGGCAGGCTGCTGTGCTGCAAGTGGTGCTGATTGCGGTTACTACCCTGATATGGTTTCCGTTCTTCAAGATGGTGGATAAACAGATATCCTTCGAGGAGAGTGAATCGGATACTAAGGACGATAAGGCTACCAAATAAGTGCATAGCTGAAAACAAGTAAAAAAGAATAGTTTATAACTATTCTTTTTTATCTAAAATTTTTAAGTGAGGAGAAACGATATGCAATTTCCAAACTTGTATAGCCCTATAAAAATAAACAATATGGTTTCAAGGAATAGAATAGTGGCCGCTCCTACAGGTGATGTATTTGAAGAAAAAGCTCTTGGAGGTGCCGGAATAGTTATATGCGGACATACCATTGTAGAGCCGGGAAGGTCCAGTTTTGCCAGCGGAAACGAGCCCTATTTATTCCACAAATATTCGGTGGAGGAAGCTCAATCAAGGATACGCAAATGTCACCAGTCAGGTGCTAAGGCGTCACTGGAACTTTTTCACGCAGGCCAGTACGCTCGAGTGATAGACTATGCGGTGGGACCTGTAGGTTTCATTCGAGAAGATGGTGTGGAAGTGAAGGCCATGACTCCCGAAATGATGGAGCATGTAGCCAATTGTTATGCACAGGCCGCAAAGGACGCACGCGACTTGGGTTTCGACATGGTATTCATGCACTTTGGACACGGTTGGCTGCCACCACAATTTTTATCGCCATTATTTAATAAGCGCACCGATGAATATGGCGGTTCGTTTGAAAACCGTGCAAGGTTCCCTAAAATGATACTTGAAAAGGTAAGGCAGGCGGTTGGGCCGAATTATCCTGTGGATATGCGTATCAGCTCGGTGGAATGGGTGGAGGGCTCTATTGAGTTCGAGGATACGCTTAAGTTCATCAAACTGGTGGAACCTCTGATAGACACCGTGCAGATTTCTTGCGGGCTTGACATAAACCATGAGGGCAATGTGCATATGGTTACTACTAATTTTAAAGAGCATATGCCAAATGTAAAATATGCGCGGATTGTAAAGCAGAATGTAAGCATTCCGGTTTCGGTTGTAGGTGCAGTGATGAATCCTTACGAGGCGGAAGAGCTTATAGCATCCGGTGCGGTAGATTTGGTTGCATTTGGTAGAAGCTTTATAGCCGATCCCGACTGGCCCGATAAAGCAAAGGACGGTAAAACGGACGACATAGTGCCGTGTATTCGCTGCCTTCAATGCTATCATATTTCTACAAACAGAAAAAACGTCGGCTGTTCGGTGAATCCGAGGTTTACAAATGAATCATTTGTAATAAAAAACCTAGAAAAGGCCGAAACCGTAAAAAATATTGTTGTTGTCGGTGGCGGCCCGGCAGGTATTATGGCTGCACTTACTGCAGCCAAACGAGGGCACAAGGTAACTCTATTTGAAAAAAACGACCGCCTTGGCGGGGCGTTATGCCATATCGTGAAGCAGCATTATAAACAAGATATCAGGTTGTATCTTGACTATCTTCTCAGGCAGGTGGAAAAGCATAATATCGATATAAGACTGAACATAGCTGCAACCCCGGAGATGGTAAAAAGCATGTGCCCTGATGCCATTTTTATAGCAGTAGGTTCTATTCCTGCTAAACCGCCTATAAAAGGTATTGACGGAATAAATGTTACTGATTTTTATGAGGCCATAGACAACCAGGACTGTATCGGACAAGATGTAGTGATAATAGGCGGTGGGACAATAGGTGCAGAAATAGGGCTGGAGCTGGCAGAACTGAAGCATAAAAAAGTAACTATAGTAGAGCCTACGGGCGAACTTGCCGCACAGGGCAATATGCTGTATAAGATAGCGCTAAGGCAAAAAATGGATGCAGTGAGCACACTTAAGCGAATGCTAGAAACCACGTGCAAAGAGATAACAAAGGATGGTGTTATCGTTGTTCCCAAGAACGGTGAGGAGAAGTTTTTAAAAGCTGATACCGTAATAATTTCTACTGGGGTGACTGCTAATAGGACGGTAGCCGAAAGTTTTTACGGTATTACGCCGGATACCTTTACAATTGGAGACTGCGAGAAACCCCGAAAAATAATGGAAGCCGTTTTCGAAGGGTATACTATCGCGTCGCGTATATAGGAGGTATTAGATACTATGAATCATTTGCCGGATAACTTTTTATGGGGCGGGGCAGTTTCCGCAAACCAGTGCGAGGGTGCCTATGACGTCGGCGGTAAAGGTTTGAGTATTGCAGATATTGCTACCGCAGGTGGCCTAGGGGTCAAACGGGAATATACAGATGGGGTAATTAAGGGAAAGTATTACCCTAGCCATCAGGCAATAGATTTCTTCCACAGGTACAAGGAAGATATTGCACTGTTTGCCGAAATGGGGCTTAAATGTTTCCGCACCTCGATAAACTGGACAAGGATTTTTCCATTAGGAGACGAGGCGATGCCTAACGAGGCAGGACTGAGATTTTACGATGATTTATTTGATGAATGTTTGAAATATGGTATAGAACCTGTTGTGACCATTTCCCACTATGAAACTCCGTTTGCGCTGGTAAAAAAATACGGCTCATGGCGAAGCCGAAATATGATAGACTTGTTCTTGCACTTTTGTGAGGCAATCTTTAACAGATACAAAGAAAAAGTAAAGTATTGGATGACATTTAACGAAATCAATGTTATCACCTTAAACCCGATAATGGCAGCGGGTATAAAGATAAAAGAGGGTGAAGATTTCGACAGAGTTATTTATCAGGCGGCACATCATCAGCTGGTTGCCAGTGCAAAGGCTGTTCAGTTGGGGCACCAAATAAACCCCGGTTTTAAGATAGGCATGATGATGCTGTATCCTACGTTCTACGCAGAAACATGCAATCCGGAAGACCAACTTATAGCAATGCAATCAATAGACAAGCACTACTATTTTTCCGATGTGCAGGTGCGCGGATGCTATTCGCCCAAGGCTATAAGATATCTCGCAAATAAGGGAATTACCTTACAAACTAACCCGGAAGATGATAAGGCACTGGAGGAAGGCATAGTAGACTATATAGGTTTTAGCTACTATAATAGCAATGTGGCTACCACGCGTCCTGATGCAGCATTTACTGGCGGAAATATGTTAAATGCGGTGAAAAATCCGTACCTTGAAGAAAGCGCCTGGGGATGGTCTATCGATCCTATTGGACTGCGCATAGCACTTAATAACTTATATGAGAGGTATCAAATACCACTGTTCGTTGTGGAAAATGGACTTGGTGCGGTAGATACAGTTGAAGAGGACGGCAGCATACACGATGATTATCGCATAGACTATCTACGGCAACACGTAAAAGCCATAAAAGCCGCCGTTATTGAAGACGGAGTAGAATGTATAGGCTATACGCCGTGGAGCTGCATAGACCTAGTAAGTGCCTCTACCGGAGAGATGAAAAAGCGCTATGGGTTTATTTATGTAGACAAAGATGATGACGGAAAGGGCAGCCTTGCACGGAGCCGCAAAGATTCGTTTTTCTGGTATAAAAAATGTATAGAAACGAACGGTGAGGAAATCTAAAAAGGTCTGCGCCATTGTGCCTTGGCAGGCAGGTCAAAGTATTTTTAAACATGACTTTAATGGGAGAATACATCCCACTGAGCAAAAGCTATTCGATTTTCCACACTGGAAAAACTGTGTGAAGTGTTGGACTGCCAACCGGGTGATATTTCAGAATACTCAAAAGAAGAAAAATAAAAGGCTGTATTTCTTAATGATTCTGCTTTTTCAGTTCTTCATAAAGTTCTTTTACGGATTTGTTATATATTGGGTGCAAAAAAGAGGGAGATATTTCGCATATAGGACCTAAGACAAAAGAGCGGTTATGGGCATCGGGGTGGGGGATTTTAAGATTGTCTTCATCAACTATAATATTTTCATAGAAGATAATATCAAGATCTATATTTCTCGGTCCCCAGTGGATTTTTCGCACCCTTCCCATCTCTTGCTCAATAGCAAGCAGCTCTTTTAAAACTTCTTGAGGAGAAAGATTTGTATCTGCAATACATGCCCCGTTTAAAAAAGTGTCTTGGTCTTCATAACCATATGGTTCTGTCTCTATTATGGTTGAAACCTTTATTATATTAAGTCCGCGAGCCTTCATTTTCTCCAAAGCCGTTTTAATGTTTTGTTCTTTATTTCCCATATTACTTCCAAACGCTACTATCACCTGCGGCACTTTATCGCCTCCACCATTTCAATAATCCTGACGTTTTCCTTTACATCGTGCACTCGCACCATATCCACATCTTGATAGGCACAAAGTGCGGTAATGGCAAGCGTGCCTTCCAGCCTATCGTTGGCAGATTTTAAATCAAGAGCCTTACCGATAAAAGACTTTCTTGATGCGGCAATAAGTAAAGGCCTGTGAAGACTTTGAAGCTCACGAACTCTGTCCATTATCTCCATGTTATCTTTATAGGTTTTTCCAAAGCCTAGGCCCGGGTCGAGAATTATATTGTTTTCATCCATGTTGAAACTTATTGCATAGTTAATCTTATCGATAAAATACTGTGCAATTTCTTTTATAAGGTCATCATATGTAGGATTTTCTTGCATATTTTTAGGGGTGCCTTTTATGTGCATAAGGATATATGGTGCATTGCTTTTAGCTGCTACCTCTACCAGTTTTTGGTCAAAACTAAATCCGCTTACGTCATTTATTATATCAGCGCCGGCCTCTAAAGCTTTTTCGGCTACATTGGCCCTATAGGTATCTACGGAAATCATTATATCTTGGCAGTTTTCCCTGATAGCTTTTATAGCCATAACAACCCTTTTTGCCTCATCTTCCTCGCTGATGGGGTCGGAGCCGGGTCTAGTTGACATTCCGCCTATATCGACAACATCTGCACCCGATTGTATCATATCCTGGGAAGTATCTAATATTTCTTGTATACTCTGCTTTCGAGAACCAGAGTAAAATGAATCAGAAGTGACATTTATTATGCCCATAACACGAGTCTTGTCAAAGCTTAAAGTTCTGCCCCAAGGAGATTTTATAGAATTTGTCTTTTCGGCTGAAAAAAATTCTTTTAGCTCACCGCAAACATTATTTAGTTTGAAATAAGGCATCTTTTGAAGTTTTTCCATCAAGATACTATAGTGCTTCTTAGTGCCGAGAAGGATTACATCTGACGTTTCTACATTGCAATCTACTGCATTTTTGTGAACTGCGGCATCACCGCCTGATGAAAGCATTTCTTGCTTTATGATATTTGCTCCGGGTGCAGGTACATCAAAGAGTTTCAGAGGAATTATCCGGGACTTATCTTTAAAAATATTAAAAGATGCGGGATGTGCATTGACTTTTTTCATTTCATTTTCTAGATATTCTTGAGATATTTCTAATATCATATCAAAATTATCTCCCTTCAACTTAATGCTTTTTCAACCCAAGCAAAGGCTTCGTGGTTGTGAATGCTTTCATGGCTTTCTACTTCTACTCTGTAGCATTTGAGCCCTTCTTCTTTTTCCAGCAAAAGAGCTGCATCTCTTGCCACATCCTCC
>MPOT01000026.1 GCA_001896545.1 Tepidanaerobacter sp. EBM-38
ACTGTTATTGTTCTTTTTCAGACTGATAGTCTCTGGCCTTGCGGTACAGCCATAACTGCCTAATACCTTAAGAATGCTCTCACATAGCGTACCTTTACCATTTCGAGTTGTAGCACCATAGAGAACAAACAGGCATTCATACCGAGTGTCTCCGCTGATACTGTAGCCAAAGGCCTTTTGGAGGAATTTTGCCTTTTCCTCATCTCCGCTCATAATCTCATGAATAAATCTATCCCATCGCTCACTTTTTGCTTCTGGATCATATTTAACGCCAGATATCTTTGTAAGCCTGTCCTCGCTGTTGTGGGGACGAAAATCCATAGACATTAAAAACAATGTTCCATTGGCACAATTGAGCATAAGCGGGTCTTGGTCAAATTCAGCCATTGATATGGGATATACGCTCTGTGCATCCTTAAGCACCGTTTCCCTGTATCTTCTTGACTGCCACTTTCGGCAATAGTCAATGTATGCCTTTCTTTGATGTTCATCCTGAATAGTCAAAGCATAGGTTAGTAGTTGGTTAGCCAATGATTTACACATTTCCATTACTTTGAGATTACCGACATCAGGAATCCAAATGCCATTCTCATAGCAAAACCACATTTTCCTTTCAGGAACATATCGGGCTAAAGATTTATAATAATCAGCAAACAGCCTGCTTGCCCCAATATCCGTCCAAGGGTAACGATCGTTACTCTCAGGCTTAAAGTCAGCAAGGGAACATTCTCCAAAATCTTCTGTAGCTGATGAACGCTTACCACCTGGTTTGTATATTTCAGTAGCATTTGCGATTGCTTTTTCTATGGTTATCATTCCATAAGTGCTGCCAGACTGCGGTCTATTCCATTTATCCCTCATTAAGCCGCTTTTTCGGAAAAGTCTGTCCATCTGTCCAATATCTCTGCCACACCAAAATGCCAGCATACCGCAAAGTGCCAAATCAGCTTCACTGGCAGAAGCATAACCAGATGTATCTCCCTGCCATAATGCTTTGAATCTTTCTCCGTTTGCCGATTTTAATGCCTTCTCGACAACAGACTTGTCAGACAGATAGGATTGACTTTCTGTATCCTGAAGTTGCTTCACAGGGGTAGAACGTAGCATATACTTGTCTAGTATCATCTGTAGCTCATACGATTTCTCCGCTATATCACCATCTGCAAACACATTGCCTGTTACGGTAACAAAGCGGTTTGTTGCTCCAGCCACATAGACCTCAACTCCCAGCTTTCTGTTGTTGATATAGTATTTTGTTTTGTCAAAGTTAAAGCCTGTGGCCTTAAAGAAAATATGAAGCCCTTTTCCAGATGGACTGTGTTCCATATAGCAACCACTAAAAGCGTCTACAATACTTTGGGCAATAGGCTTAAGCTTACCGCTGCTATCAAAGCAATCATCTAAGTCGATAACACATATGTCATTACCCACCAAAAATCCGATACCTTCATAATCACTTATAGCAGCTACCGCCGAACTAAAATCTTTAAAAGTACCCTGTTTATCTGCTTTTGCCCTTTTTCCTGTTACCGGGTTATAGGGAACTTTGGTTTTTCTACCACTTCGTTCTTCATATTTCCAACAGCAAAACTGTGGCTTATCTTTAAGCATCTGCGGCAAGTTATAATATTGTGTATTCAGTTATTTCACCTCCTTGCCTTTTATAAATGACCCGAAACGCTACTGTTCCAGAGAGTTTGCCTTGTTGGACACAACCTCGTTATCTTTCAAGGAATACGCTCGGAATTATCGTCATGGCATATTCTGCTTGAAGTATCTCTTGCATTTCGGGGTATTCAGTTGTCAA
>MPOT01000082.1 GCA_001896545.1 Tepidanaerobacter sp. EBM-38
CGGTAACCGTTGTGGCTAAGACTTTAAGCCCTTTTTTGCAAAGCCTCTCAGATAAAATCCGTCCATCCTTCGTACCTGCTAATACCATAATCATAGCTTGTACCCTCGTGGTGTAATCATTTTGTCACCTATCGTAAATGTGTTCTTGTTGCCGATAATTACAATACTCGTCATATCGATATTCTCTATCGGCACCGATTCCAGTGTTGTAAATATCACCTTTTCTCCTTCTCTGGATGCATTTTTCACTATGCCTACAGGAGTATCCTTAGGCTTATATTTTGATATAATTTCAAGCGCAGTATCCAAATGATATTCTCGCTCATGGCTTCTGGGGTTGTATAAGGCTATGACAAAGTCTGCCTGAGCTGCCGAATCCAGCCTTTTTTCTATGACTTCCCATGGCGTCAGATGGTCTGAAAGGCTGATCAGTGCAAAATCGTGCATTAGGGGAGCCCCTAAAAGGGCCGCCGCCATATTTACGGCGCTGATACCTGGTATCACTTCAATTTTTATATCTAGGTCCCTTTTTGCTGAAAGTTCCAGCAAAAGACCTGCCATGCCATATATCCCGGGATCGCCGCTGCTGATTACACAGACTTTTTTCCCTTCATTTGCAAGCTCTATGGCCTTCTTGCACCTTGAAACTTCATGGCGCATACCTGAGCCTATGATTTGCTTTTCTTGAATAATCGGCCTTATTAAATCTAAGTATGTATTATATCCTATTACCACATCACATTCCTTTAAAGCATCCATGGCTTGCAAAGTCATGTGTTCCAAAGAACCCGGTCCTATACCCACCGCTTTTATCCAGCTCATGATGTCCTCCTTTTATATACCGCCAAAGTAATGCCCTTCGATGTATAATACCCCAATTCATCTCCTCCTCGGCTTGCCATATAAGCTGCCGGTCTTGCCACACAGCCTGCGCCTACGGTTTTTTTGACAAATGGGGAGCAAGGGAAACGGTTTTCGTATTCTGCAAGCTGTACGCCGGTATATAGTTTAAGCGGCGCATTTAAGCACTCAGACAATTGCAGTATACATTTTTC
>MPOT01000059.1 GCA_001896545.1 Tepidanaerobacter sp. EBM-38
TAAGTCAACTGCAACTCCATTATCAGTGTTAACTACTTCGCATAAATATTTCACACTGATTAATTTTTTTACCTCTTTCTGCTTTTTCAGTTCTTCTACTGAGTTCATATCAATGTCATCAAAAAACAGATTATAATCTCCATGTAAGTTTTTTGCTTCTCTTATCTGACTATCATATCCCGAATCTCTGATTACAAGCATTGAAAAGATTAGCATAACCGCTAATCCTACACCTGCCAAAAGTGGTATAGTTTTTCCTTTTTGCTTTTTTATATAGGAAAAAGCCAATTTAATTATCATCAAACTTTCTACCTCATCTTTGTATTTCTCATAAAATTGTACTTTTGTATTAACTTTAATAATTGTTTAAAGCTTAAAGATTACGCCGTAAAAGGTTTGATCTTTACTGCTTCGTCAAAAAAATTACTGACCGTTATCCGTTCTTATTTTAGGCAGTATCATATCTTTTGCCAAATTTCTTTTGATTAACATAGCCGCATGCTCAATTTCTTCGTCTCTATTGTGTGCCATTATAGCCTTTATCTGCGTCGTCTGATGCAGCAACTCTTTGATTATACCACTCTATAGAAGATACGGTCAAATTTGAAATTAATGTTTTAATCTCTCAAATTTACCTATCATTAAATAAGTATATAAGTGAGTGCCTGACACCTTTATTTAAGCCACCATTTCACTGTAGTTTACGATAAATACTTCTGCTTTGTTTTTCTTTATTTCTTCCACAATGGATTCTAATTTTGAAGCTATTTTGGTATCTAGATAATACTCTCCACACTGCTTGCAGATATTTGCAGGCACATTTTTTATAATGATTATTCCTTCTCCAAAATCAACAATATGATTTACTTTTCCCTCTATCAAATTAGCTTTGCAAATAATGCAATTCATGATACCTGCCTCCTTCTAGTTTTTAAATCATCTAACCATTCGCTTTTACTCGGGTAGTATGCCGTTATCATCCATATTAAATGCCATATTTACCTCCGTGCGCCTATCCTTTTACTACTTAGATTGCTTTTAATTATATTATACAGTAAACAGTAATAATATAAATATACCATGTTTGATTTAAGGCATAGAAAAAGCCCTAGAGGATTTAATCCCCAAGGGTTTAATCAAGAATGCTGCGTTTCCCTGGAGTCGATAAAAATAACGATAGATAATAGAAAAGACACCTTACAAGTATCTTTACCTGAATATCCATCTCCTTTCTCAGAAAATCTATAGGATTGTATAGTTTAATATTCTTAATTGTATCCTTTAATCTATCTCTGTTCTTTTCTACAGTTTTCTCTATAGCCCCCTAACCAACTTGGAGAAAATCTTTGTATATGATAGTATAAAAGCAGGGGGTTAACTTAAATGACAAGAAAACAATATACAGAAGA
>MPOT01000071.1 GCA_001896545.1 Tepidanaerobacter sp. EBM-38
ATATTACTGAAAGTCCATGGAAAGAATATCAAGAAATGTGGGAAAACCAAATTCCATACCTTTGAGATTTTTTTAAGAAATTTCATGCGTCAGCACTGCATAGCTGATGGAAAACTTGTAAATAAAAGTACCACACTTAAGGCAATTGCATAAACCTTCTTTCTCATTTAACTAACCTCCTAAGTTATTGGGTAGTGTCAAAAGTACTGATGTACTAATGACCTATAATGCTTTATACACCTTGCTTACTCAAGTATTTAAGTCTTTACCCTCCCCCTAATCCTGTATTCTATTTTTTTGCTTTAATATACTAGGGAGAGTAGTAGCCGTAATTGTGGAGCTTGTGGTAAAGTGCTTTGAAGTCTGGTAATGCTTGCTTTAGGTTGTGGGCAAGTTTGTGCGATTAATTGTGGAAAACAAAAAGCGTGTTTCCCACAATTAATCCACATATTTGTCCATGACCTAAAGCTTAGCATTACCTACTGAGAAGTGCTTTTCCATCAAATCCACAATTATTTATTTGTTCGTTTGAAATGTTATTTAACTTCACGATGGTTCCCAAAACTTTGGTATAATTAGGTAACTCCCACCCAAAAATGGAAAGTGAGGGAACCACCGTGAAACTTGTTGCAGTGTATTTGCTTATGCTAATAAAATTCTTGAATAGAGTTCTTTTTAAGTTTCAATGTTTTCTTGTAGATAGATTCTTGCAAAATTCCCCTTCTGATAACCCAGTTTCTGAAAAATACCGGGCTTTAAGGGTCGATGCTATGCCTATCATCGAAAAAAGAGAGCTGCTTGATTATAGGCAGTTATTAAGTAAGTATCTTAAAGAACGTGGTAAGCCTCTTAAGCCTGTTAATAGAAGGAGTAAGTATCTTCCACCACTTGGTACCATATGCCCTATTTGCAATGCCCCCTATGAGTATATCTATGATAACGTAGGCGGTAGGGGCCAGCTTGGCTGTAAGGTGTGTAAGTCTACTTTCTATCCTGATAAGGCTTATTTGGAAAAGCTTACACTTAAATGCCCCCATTGTGGCAGAGCTCTTCAGAAAAAGCGTGATCGCAAGCAGTTCTTTGTTTATACATGTGTTAATAGGTGCTGCCCTTTTTATGTGCGCAATTTGACTTCCATGTCAAAGGATGAGAAGGCTGATTTTGGTAAGAATCCTTATAAATACAAGCTGCATTATTACTATAGGGTATTTGATGTTAAATTGGATTCTCTTAAAAAGGATACTAGTATTCCTTCTGCTGTTGATCTTTCTCGTATTAGAAATGCGAGGTATGTGCTGGGTCTTGTTCTTACTTATCATATTAATTATGGTCTTAGTACCCGTCAGACATCTTCTATCCTTTGGGATGTGCATAATATTAAAATCTCTCACCAGACTGTTGCTAATTACGCTGCTTCTGCTGCTAGGGTTGTTAAACATTATGTGGATGATTATCCTTATGAGCTTTCTAGTTCTGTATCGGTTTGTGGCGATGAGACTTATATTAAGGTTTCAGGTAAAAGGCATTATGTGTTTTTTATGATGGATGCTGTCAAGAAAATTATTACTTCTTATTCTATCTTTTTAAATAGGGATGGTGTTGCAGCTATTAAGGCTATTTATTCTACTTTGTCTAAGTTCAAGAATCTCCCTGAGGATTTGACTCTTATTTTTGATGGTAATCCTATTTATGTTTTAGCTCAGCATTTTTTTGCACAACATGGTATTTATTTTGATGTTAAGCAGGTTATTGATTTAACTAATAGGGATGAGGTGTCGAAGGAATATCGCTGGCTAAAGCAAATCATCGAGCGTCTTAATAGGACTTTTAAGGGCGTCTACAGGGGTAAGAACGGCTTTAATTCTTTTGAACGGGCAAATAGTTCATGGCTTTGTTTGCTGCTTTTTTTAATTTCTTGCGCAGGCATCAGGCTCTTTCTTATAATGTTCCTGTAAGTATACCGGAGCTTGAGGAGATGCCCGATATGCCGTCTAAGTGGTTAAGGTTGCTTAGGCTTTCTTATGATCATCTGGAGGATTTACAAAGGTCAGCATAGTTATGGTATATAGCGGTTGTATAGTTTATATGGCTTAATATTGCACCTATTGGTGTTGTTTTGTTATGCCTTTTTTTGGTATCTTTATGTGCTTAGGAAGGGTTTATTTGTTTTTGGGCACTTTCCAGCACATTTTTTATTTGTCTTTTTTGGTTTTCAGGGTTCTGAGCTCTTTTTTTTGCTTATGAACTTGAATTATCATTTTTTCATTATTTGTTTGACACTACCAGTTATTGTTGATTCAATTATAGTAATTTTACTTATTAATGGTCAAGTCTGAATAATCAATGTAGCGAGTGCTCGCATTTAGATTCCTTACATATAACTAGCCTTTGCTCCTATTATCACAGAATATAAGCATAAAAATCTTTTTGAGTAGGGTGTAGGGCATAGAGTAATTATGCCCGGAATTCATATATTCTTCTTTTGTAAGTTAGGCTTTGTCCTTTATAGTTCGGTTCAATGCCTGCCTTATATGGCCGTCATTGTCCTTTAGCAGTTGGCGGGCCGTATCCTTATCGCTTTGAGTCAAAAGCATCATAATAGCCAATTTCACATCATAATCTGTTTCATTTAAAATCTTTTCTACTTCAATATCCGAAGCACCTGTGGCAATCCTTACAATGCGTTTTGCCCTTTCCACCAGTTTCTCATTGGTTGCCTGTACATCCACCATAAGGTTGCTATAGATCTTGCCTAATTTAATCATAACACCGGTAGAAATCATGTTAAGCACCAGTTTCTGAGCTGTTCCTGCTTTCATGCGGGTAGAACCCATAACCGCTTCAGGTCCTACAATCGGTGTTATCATAATATCCGAGTATTGCTGCATAGGGCTGTTATTGGTACAGCATACACCTATGGTTAATGCCCCTTTATTATTTGAGAATTTCAAAGCACCCAGAACATAGGGGGTTCTACCGCAAAAGGTACTGTTTTATCATGATCGTTTATTTTTTTCAGCATGGTTTTGGTATCTAATGTATCTATATCTAATGTATCAAGATTTCTTTCTTCAGTAATAAGTTCTGAAAGATTCATTACTTGAGTTCCTTTCTAAATCGAAATTTTTTACCCGGTTTTATTTCGGCAGCTAATATATGCTCATCTTTTGGAATCTCACCTACTACATTGACCCTTTCATCGGCCGGTAAATCTTTTAATATTATTTGAAGTTCGCCAGAATATCTGTTAAACCCTGTCTATGGTTGTTGAGTAAGTATCGCCTTAAGATCTCTTCTATTTAGAGCGTTTTATCATAATCTATAAATGTTCTGAATACCTGAACACCATGCCGTTCATAGAATCGTCTTCCGGGGACATCTGTGGAAACAAAATAGAGATGGTAGATTCCTTTTTTTGTCATCTCCGCCTGCATAATAAGCGGTACACGCTTTGTTTATACGCATAAATTTATGCATGGCATCCTGGGCTACTATAGCCGATGCACCAATACCATAAATGTCAACTCTTTCGGCCTTCATGATAGCCTCAACAGCTTTGTTTATTTCACCCCGACTGAGTACATCCATGGTGCTTTCAATTGCTTGCATGTTATTCTTTGTAATCTTGGCAATAATAGCGTCCAAATCATCATCGATATTAACTACACCCCGTATTTTCCTCGTTTTAAACGCTATATCAGCCGAAACTTTTATCTTCAGATCCTGATAACCCTTATACCCCAATGTGCGGCAAAACCTTACAACACTGGCTTCGCTAGTGTCACATTTTGTATTATTCCTTCATCATTTGTAAAATTTTTTGTAGTTTTATTTCATTTCCATAATCCTAAATTTTCTAATAAAGTCATAATAATATAAAAAAATAGCTGCTGCACTTCGAACTATTCCGTTCGCTAAAGTGCAGCAGCTATTTTTCTTAATACTTTCTACCTAATATTTCAAAAGTTAAGATGGTATAGACCCGTTTATTGCTTTATGCTCTCAACCAGCTCTTTAACAGTATCTGCGGCATTACCTAATAGCAGATGCACATTGGGCAATTCATACAGCGAATTTTTCACTCCTGAATAGCCCGGCTTTGTATCTAGGTTGCATACGATGACGTTCTTTGCTTCTTCCACTTTCAACACCGGCATACCATAGATAGGTGTGCCTTCGGCGGTGTTGGCCGCCGGGTTTATTACGTCACATGCTCCAACTACTATTGCTACATCGGTTTCGGAAAATTCCGGATTGATTGCATCCATTTCGCAAAGCTTATCATAGGGCACATCCACTTCCGCCAGCAGTACGTTCATGTGGCCTGGCATGCGGCCTGCTACCGGGTGTATGGCAAATTTTACTTCCTTGCCTTGAGACTCTAGTGTATCATACAAAGCTTTTACCTGGCTTTGAGCTTGGGCTATGGCCATACCGTAGCCGGGAACTATGACCACTTTTTTGGCGGTTTTTAGTATTTCTGCAGGTGATTTTGCAGGTGATTTCTTGGCTGTCACAGGGGTTTTTTCAACATCTATGACCTTTTCTTGAGGCGTGGCTTCTTTTTTATTAATTCCAGGATTTAATTGTGATCCGCTAAGTATATCGACCAATGACCGATTCATCGCACCACACATAATCTGGGTCAGTATAAGCCCTGAAGCCCCGACGATAGCCCCTACGGCTACCAGCAGTGGGTCTTCTATTGTAAAGCCGCAAATAGCTCCTGCCAGTCCGGAAAAAGAGTTGAGCAGTGAAATGGTTATAGGCATATCGGCTCCGCCGACTCTAATAGCAAACAACACGCCATAGGCCAGCGCCAAAAATGCGGTTATAATTGCGATAAATCCTATGCCAGATATATTAGCGACAGAAGCGGTTATGATTAATAAAATAATTATCAATAAAACAGCGTTTGAAATCAGACCGTGGTTTTTTAAAATAATCGGCCTCTGGGATATCCTTCGATCAAGCTTGGCTGCAGCAATCAGGCTGCCGCTGAAAGTCACTGCCCCTACCGCCAGTGCCAATTGGCCGGTAAGCCGGCCGAATAAGGTCATTTGCTTATATCTCTCAAAGATTTCCACCAAGGCCACTAAAGCTGAAGCTCCACCGCCAAGACCGTTTAGCAGTGCTACCATTTGCGGCATTTGAATCATTTTAACCCTCATAGCCATGATGTATCCAATTACCCCACCGACAAAGATAGCAAGCCACAACAAAGGCACATCAATAATCCCATTATAGGCAAGAACCACAATGACAGCTGCAAGCATTGCCATGGCTCCTATTCGGTTGCCCTGTACAGCTGTTTTGGGCGAGCTCATCAATTTAATTCCCACAAGGACCAAGATTGATAAAACAATGGAAACTATTTCATAAGTCCCTATCATTGCTACACCTCACATTAGCTCTTAAACATTTTTAGCATTCGATCTGTGACCACAAAACCCCCAACTAAGTTGATCGTCGCCAAAACTATGGCAATAAAACCTAAGAATTTACTGCCTGATGATACGGCATAAGCCGTAGAAACCAGTGAACCCAATATAGTCACACCGGATATGGCATTAGTGCCTGACATCAGAGGGGTATGGAGCAAAGAGGGAACCTCTTTTATAACCCTGTACCCCAGCAAGGACGCAACAATAAAAATAATTATGAGAAACATTTCTTTCACTCTTTTCACTCCTTTAATCCAAGCCAATAGCCTCACGAGCTCCGGCATGATACAGCTTGCCGCCCTTTGTGACAAGGCTTGAGGCTATAATCTCATCACTGGTATCTATTTCCAACCTGCCATTGTTAATAAAGGATATGACATAATTAAAAATATTATGAGCAAACATCCATGTTGAGCTTATAGGCACCATGCCGGGAATATTCTTGGTGCCGTCTATGCTCACACCATATTGGACTATTAATTCGCCGCCCTTTGTAAGTTCACAGTTTCCTCCTTGGTCTATGGCAACATCTACAATAGCAGAACCGGGTTTCATCTGTTTTACCATTTCTTCTGTAACTAAAACCGGAGCCAATCTTCCCGGAACCAAGGCTGTTAATATTAAAATATCAGACTTTACTACCGCTTCTTTTATAGCTTCTCTTTCCTTTAAAAGCCATTCTTTTGGCAATGATTGCGCATAGCCACCCTTTCCTATTGCTACATCAGCCGGCACACCGGTTTCAACTGTTTTTGCGCCTAAACTCTTTGCATGTTCTGCTGCATCAGCACGAATATCCGCAGCATGCACAACTGCACCTAACCGCTTTGCTGTAGCTATAGCCTGCAGCCCAGCAACACCTGCGCCAATTACCATAACTGATGATGGCTGAATCATACCAACTGCTGTACCTATCATTGGGATAAACTTCGGCAAGCGGTCGGCTGCCATCAAAACACTTTTATATCCTGCTACAGTACTCATAGAAGTTAAAGCATCCATTGATTGAGCCCGAGAAATTCTAGGGATGCCATCTAGCGTCAGGCTAGTTACCTTTTTCTCCATGAGCTTCTTTACCATTTCATGATTAGCAGGTGCTGCGGGATGGAGGAATGTTATCAAAACCTGACCTTCATGCATCATATCAACTTCATGTTTTCCCAATTCTTCATTAAATAACGGTTCCTTGACTTTTAAAATAATATCCGATTCATCATATAGTTTTTGAATATCATCAATAATTGTTGCCCCTACTTTCCTGTATTCATCATCAGAAAAATAAGACCCAATTCCCGCACCTTTTTCAAAAAAAACTTTAGCTCCGCCATCAACAAGCTTTTTTACCGTATCAGGTATTGCAGCTACACGCCGCTCGCCACTCATTATTTCTCTAGGTATGCCGAAAGATAACCCCCTAAACTGCCCTTCAGACATTTTGCAACCCCCTTAAGAATTTATTCTTATAATAGTATATTGCAAAAATCATGCCATAACTGCACAGTCTAATACAGCCGCGCCTCTGCGCAGTTATTATAAAAAAATATTGCTTTTTGGTAACTATAGTTACCAAAAAGCAATATTTAAGGTCTAAATCGGTAACTAATGTTACCGATAATTTGGCTTAGTTATTAAATTTATTGCTTTATCGCTTTGAATAAATGGTTTAAAAATATAAAGTTTTTTTAATATCGGAATTAATCAAATAAAGTCACTATTTTCTATTAACCGGATACTTATATATTATATAAAGTTTTTTAAGTAATTCTTTTGAACATAAACCTCCCTGGTAACTTTTGCTACCGGGGAGGTTTATCATCTAGCTCCTCTTTATTTATATTGTATTTTTTCATCTTTTTAATCAGCGCCGGATGCGATAGACCCAATGCCTGAGATGCTTTCCTTATTGAAGTATGTTTTAACAAAGCTTCGGTAATCATTTTAGACTCTAGCTGTTCTACCATGACCTTTAACGGTTTATCCTCTGCATCCGGCAAGATGAGCTCATTATCTACTTCAAAATGCAGATTATCTATATCTATGATTCTGCCGGGGGTCAAATTTACGGCCCTTTCGATCATATTTTGCAGCTCTCTTACATTTCCGGGCCAATCATAATTCACTAAAAAAGCCATTGCTCTTGCTGTAAGCGTTTTAGGTGGTTTGCCGGTTGATTTTACATATCTTGAAAGAAAATATTCTGCAAGCAGCGGAATGTCGGCTCTGCGTTCTTTTAAAGATGGTATGGCAATAGGCACGACATTAAGACGATAGTAAAGGTCTTCCCTAAATTCACCTTTTTGAACCATCTTTTCCAAGTCGCGGTTAGTTGCGGCAATAATTCTCACATCAATGGGTTTTTCTTCATAACTGCCTATCCGGCGTATCTTCATCTCTTGAATAGCCCTAAGCAGTTTTGCCTGCGTACTTAAGGAAAGATCTCCTACTTCATCCAAAAATACCGTACTTTTATCTGCAACCTCAAGCAGCCCGGCTTTACCGCCTTTTTTGGCTCCGCTAAAAGCTCCGTCTTCGTATCCGAACAGCTCACTTTCCAAAAGAGTATCAGGCAATGCAGCACAATTTACAGGGTAAAATTGTAATTTACTTCTTGGACTTGAAAGATGTATGGCCTTTGCAAAGAGCTCCTTTCCAGTTCCGCTTTCACCCAAAAGCAAAACAGTACTGCTGCTGTCTGCTGCTAGCTTTGCCCTAAATATTGCTTTTTTTAAAGCTCGGCTCTCGCCTAAGATGATATTAAAAGGATCATCTCTGGGAACATCCAAGGTAGTACATCTTACCTCTTCAACCTTTTTTATATTAGAAATAGGTGCCAGATCTAGCATAATCTTTTTCTTTATTTCTTCATCATCACATTCTAATTCAAAATACATGAGATTTGGTAAAACTTCCAGCGCTAAAATACTGATATTGTATTTAGCTATAACCCTACTGGTATCATAGACCATACCTGTCCTGTCATCAAATTCAATGCGCAACCTGAAAGCCCCCAAATTATCACCACCATAATATTTAACGGAGACTATATATGCTTTAAGAAATGCATATATGTTACTCCATTACATATATATTACTATTATTTTCGAGTTTTTGCCAGTATTTGCTGAACACTCATAAAATAAAAGGGCTATTGCAAGCCGCTTAATTTTTAATGCAAAAGCCCTTTTATTGTTTTACCGTTTTAATGAATATGCCATCCGCCTATAGGTATGCCTCTTCCCTCGAATAGCAATAGAAAGTGCCATTATATTTTCCGGAAAGGCCATCCCGCAGTACCCTGCATCCCCGATATGCTGAATATCTGCTCCCGCCATTTTAGACATAAGTGCAATTTGCTCGATGGTATCTTCGCTTGAGCTTTCTTGAGATGTACCGATAGAAGTTAAGGCTAGGGCTTGGCATTCATGAATAGTTTCAATTTGGCATCGAGCCATTTTCTGATCCATACCCGGAATCGTTCCAGGAGCGGGAATCAATATCACATCTGCACCTGCCTTTACAAAATCCTTACATATTGACGAATCGTAAATATTTTCTTCCCCGGCAGCATGCATTTTTCCTGCCATAATAATGACCTTATCTCCAATTAATTCTGCAGCCTCTTCTATCCCCTCAAGTATGGCTCTATGTGTGACACCGGTATTGGGATTCCCCGTTATTAGTATATAATCAAAGCCTAATTCTTTAGCTTTTATCAGATTTTCAGCTTTCAGCTTTCGACCTTCGGGATAGTTTATTCCCACCGGCACCGGCTCCAAATTTACTCCTATAAATCTCCCTATAATATTCTTGGCATTTCTAATATAGTCAGGATTTTTCTGATTTTCCCTTATTTTTTGCTCAATCATTGAGATGGCATTAACTCCATTACTTAAATCTATCTCGTCAATACCAAAAATGAAAGGATTATCAAAATCAAAAAGGTTCAGCGTAATCATATCGGCCCCAAAGGCGGCAGCCATTTCAAGTCCGCTAACTCCATAAATAAGCGGCAAGGCTGTCACAACTACTTCGGCCATAACTGACCTTCCTTCGGAATTTTTGATGGTTGACAATATTTCTTGTTTGCCAAGAGTCATAAAATCTTTAGACCCCAGTTCGAAAATCCTCTTCATATTCACCTCTCCAAGCCTTCCTACTTGTTCAGACTTACTTTCATCAATACATCTTCACCCGCATTTACGTATTTTTCTTTGGTCAGTTCAATGGATTTTATACTATTTCCTTCAGGTAGAAGTATCGGCGTCTGTAAGTAATACTGTTTATTTCGTATAAAATCTATATCGAATTTTATAATGGGATCTTTAGTTTTTATGTTCTGACCTTCTTTTGCCAAAATCTCAAAACCTTCTCCTTTTAAATTCACCGTATCAAGGCCAATATGGATTAATAAGGTAAGGCCTTTCTTTGATTCTAAAACTACCGCATGACCTGTTGGAAATATCTGTTTTATAATTCCGTCAAATGGAGCTATAAGGCTGCCTATCGAAGGGTCTATTGCTATGCCGTCCCCGAGCATCTTGCTTGCAAAAACCTCATCTTTTACTTCGGATAAATCCATGATTTTTCCACTTATGGGAGCTTTGATAATTACATAATTATTAACATCATAGCTTTTGTTATTGAATATGTTTCCGAACACCCGTAAATCCCCCTCTTATAAATATAAGTTTAATTTCTACTTTGTATAATGCTCAGCTGATGAATCTTTGATTCTTTGGATATGCAAAGCAAGATATCCCAGCTCATCTTCAGGTGGTGCCTTTCCAATTCTTTCTTTGATATATTCAGAAATCTTTATTGCGGTTTTATAGCTTTCACTAAACTCTTCCTTTATTCTGACAAGTAGTGGATTTTTGATAGTCATTTCGCTGTCAATGCGATCAAGTGCAAATCTTAAATGAATTATGAGCCTTGCATAGTTAGTATCCTGACGATTGAGTTTTAGCCGCAGCTCTTGTTCTATAATCTCTACCATTTTGTTGATCATTGATGTGCTTTTAACAGTCTTTGCCAGTTCTCTGTCTATTCTAGCCGAATGAATATGCATGGCAATAAAACCCTTTTCCCCATCTGGAATATCAACCGCAAATTTTTCTTCAATCATCGCAGCAGATTTACATGCTAACTCATATTCTCTCGGATAAAGACCTTTAATCTCTTCTAGGAAAGGATTTGTTATTTCAAGCCCGGTTTCCAATCGCTCCAGAGTAAAACCTATGTGATCTGCCAGAGCTACATGAATATGTTCATTTAATGGTTCTTTCAACTCCCGCGACACCATTGATATAATTTCTTCAGTAATCCCTATTATGTCTTCATTGAAACGATTAAGCTGTTTTACCTTGTCTTTATCGATAAAATAAAATATTTTTTCCGCTTTATCATCTTCAAGCATGTTTCCGGGCTTGGCATTAAATCCCAGCCCTTTGCCTACGAGCACCGCTTCCTCTCTGTCTGTTTTATCCCGGGCCAGTACAACATTGTTATTAAAAACTTTTATAATGCAAAACTGTCGCACTAAAAATACCCCATTTAATATATATTCAAATCTCATTTGATAAAAGGGGCTGGCTTTTAAGACAACCCCTTTTAATTTACTTTTTAAGGTATTTTATAATATTTTTTTCATCTCCTCAACTATAAGTTCTGCTTCAGTACCTACAACAACCTGAAGGTTACCTCCTCCAAGCTTCATTACCCCGGTAGCTCCAGCCCTTTTGATTGCAGCATCATTCACTTTAGAGATGTCATGAACTGTAAGTCTTATACGCGTTATACAAGCATCCATATTCTCGATATTATCAGGTCCTCCAAGACCTGCTAAAATTCTTTCGGCTTTTTCACTGATTTTTATCTCTCCTCTTGGAGCTTCGCTAGCCTCACCTTCAATACGTCCAGGAGTAGGAAGGTCGTATTTTCTGATGAAATATCTAAATATTACATAGTACAGTGCACCGTACGCAATACCAATAACCAACAACAATATTGGTTGTGTAGCCAGCTTAAAGTTCAACACATAGTCGATAAATCCTGCAGAAAAGCCAAAGCCATGCCTTAAGCCCAACACATATGTTAATGACATTGCTATCCCTGTAAGCAGAGCATGTATCAAGTAAAGAACCGGCGCTAAAAACATGAAGACAAATTCAATAGGTTCGGTAATACCTGTGAGGAAAGATGTCAATGCGGCACTGATCAGCACACCGCTTACAGCCTTTCGTTCTGAATCTTTAGCTTCATGAAGCATCGCAAAACATGCGGCAGGCAGGCCAAACATCATTACCGGGAAGAACCCTGTCATAAAAATTCCGGCACTTGGGTCTCCTGCAAAGAATCGATGTAGGTCACCGGTAACTATTTCCCCCGCTGCATTTGTAAATTCTCCGAAGATAAACCATACAAGACTGTTTATGACATGGTGCAAACCAAAGGGTATTAACAAACGATTTAAAAAGCCAAAAACGCCTACACCAAGCGCTCCAGCCTGTATAATCCACTCACCGGCATCATATATTGCCGCTTGAATTGGTGGCCAGATGAATCCGAATATGATTCCAAGTATGAGCATTGTAAAAGAAGTTACAATAGGAATAAAACGCTTCCCTCCAAAAAATCCTAAAAAGTCCGGCAGTCTGATATCTTTATACTTGTTATATAGGGAAGCGGCCACTACACCTGTAATTATTCCTGCTAAAACTCCCATGTTAATATCAGGATTCATAGTATACAATACTTTAATCAAGACATGATAACCTACACCACCGGCCAATGCAGCTGCTCCTGCACCGCCGGCAAGTCCCATAGATACGCCAAGGGCAAAGATTAATGACAAGTTTCCAAATATTGCATCACCTGCAGCCATAACTATAGGAATATTTAGCACATCAGGCGCACCCAACCTGAGCAAAAGTGCTGCCGCCGGTAATACTGCCACCGGAGCCATCAAGGCTTTCCCCAATTTTTGAAGATTACCCATAAGATTTTTCACTTTTTAACCCCCTTACATTTTTTAAAAGTCGATGTCGGGCCTTCTAAATCCTTCCACTCTTTCGCCTTATTTTATTATCATATTGCTTTCACCTCCCATTATTTTTTCAACCAATGAGTGCTGCATAAATAACGTTTATTAAGCTGCTATATTTTTTAGAAAATAAAAAAGCTGAGAAAGGAAAATATAATCCTTCCCCAGCTCATGCCTGCAAAAACAGTAACACACTGGTATAAAAGTTGAAGTATTTATTCAATTTAATTTATTATATCAGATATTTCTGTACTTTTCAATAGTTTTTTATGTTTTTGTTATTTTATCTAAACTCCACTCATTGAAAAGTAACTTTAGCCTAGATTCTTATAATATTTATAAACCTATTTACAAATAGTCTCACGCTAAATTTAAAATAGTTACGACTCTCTTGCCAAATTTGATATCTTAATTGAACTTCCTTTAAAATATTCCGGGTGTTTTTCCATCAAGTAAGACATATCAAAGATGACTCTTGTAAGGTGCTTCTCCATGAGGTCTTCTGCCATTTCTTTATCTTTATTTTTTATTGCATTAAGTATTTGTTTATGCTCATTAACAGTGATTTTCATGTCCATTTCTGCGAAATTTAGTATACGAACCCTGTCAAACTGTGCCATAGCACTCTTAATAAGGCTATAAGTCATTTTTTTATTGCAGGCTTTAAATAAATATTCATGAAAGCTGTTATCAAGGAAAAGTAGGCGCTCATAATCCTTATGCTCTACGCAAGACTCTTGCAATCGAATGTTCTCTTCTAAATTAGCAATATCAGAATCAGAAAGAATATCACAGCATAACTTAACAACGGCTTTTTCCAGTACACATCGCATAAATCGAGATTCTTCAACAATATCCATATCTATAGGTGAAATACAAGTTCCTTTTTGAGGATATATCTCAACTAAAGACGATTTGGAAAGCTCAATAAATGCTTCCCTTACAGGAGTGCGACTTACTCCCAATATTTCAGCAATCTCATTTTCGCTTACAAGCTGACCCGGTTTTAGATTTAAATTTATAATATTATGGCGCAAAACCCTTATTACATATTCTCTTGCATATTCTCTTTTATTTCTCTTTAATAATTCAAGCATAAATATCCTACTTTCCTTGGTGCTAATTTCATTATATGACATTAAAAGTAATTTTGAAATAGTTTTATTTAAACATTTTTAACTTTTGTTAAATCCAAGTCGTATGAAAAATTCCTTCCTGATCTATTCTTTCATAAGTATGTGCGCCAAAATAGTCCCTCTGGGCTTGAATTAAGTTGGCAGGTAAGGTATGCCTGCGATAGGAATCATAGTATGCAAG
>MPOT01000029.1 GCA_001896545.1 Tepidanaerobacter sp. EBM-38
AAAAGATAATTTGAGCTGCCGTTAGACCTTCTAAAAGAGGTTTTGAGTAATTCCCTTTAATGATATTGCGACAAATAGCCAATTTCACCTTTTTTGTGCAATAGATAAAATGATTTTTCAAATTAAGGAAAGGAGCGGGCAATGCAGAAAAGAATTCAGGAAAAAGCACCCAAAGTTGATTACCGACTTTTATATAAAAAACAAATATTGGACTATCTAGAATCTTTAAAGGATACGGAGCAAACAATATGGCAAATGGATGAATCCATGAAAAGACTTTTCCGCATTGGGGAACAGGTAATACCCGTTTGCTTGGCCAAACTCAGGGAAAATGACGAGGAAATTGCCCCCATTGTTTGCTATGCATTGGAATTTGCCAATGACTACAGTGTAGTCGAACCTTTGATGGATATATTAATAATGCCTAGTGTTTCCGACCGTATAAAAGCTCGGATATTGGCAGTGTTGACTCATTATGGAATAGATGCCAGTGAGCTTCCGCTTGAAATAATAATGGAAGATTTTGATAAGATGGCATCTGATTCAATGGCTGAAATGCTTGAGGATATTGAAAGTGATCCTTTTTTAATACCTTACATACTCGATGATTTGGATGAATTTTCCTTAGAAATGAAACTTGCTTATATAAAAGATTTGGGAGCACAGAAAGATGAAAGGGCAATCCCTCTTTTGGAAATCATAGCATCAGTTGACGATTATCCGGTGGCCCATGAAGCTATAAAAGCTTTAGGCCAGATAAAATCAGGCAAAGCGCTGTATGTCTTATATAAATTGGCAACTAAATCTGCTGAGGAAGATATACAAAGGATAGCACATCGTGAATCTCAAAGGTTGAAATTTAACGGCATATCTATGGAATTTTTTGAGCCTTGGGAAAATCTTCAGAACCCAACAAAGGTATTTATTTCTTCCATAGATGGTATAGGAAGCCGTGTGTTGTGGCTAGCCTGGAAAAACCCTTTTAAGAGTCGAAAGTTAAGCTTTATGAATTTGCTTATAAGCACTGATATGGGTGTTAGGGACTGTTGGGGAGTTTCAAATATAACGACTCGAGAATTTAATTCTTCGGTGAAAGATTTTTCAAGGACAACAGTCGTAACAAAATGTGATTTGGATTACGCAATTACATTATTAGGTGACGCACTATTTTTCAATAAAACAAAAGATTATCCTATTCCATATCAATTTTATTTTTGGAAACATCTACTGGAGCAAAATTGCCGCATAAATTGCGAGCCTTACTATCCGAAATTTACAGGCTATGATTTGGAATCAATTGAAAACGACCAAGAATGTTTTAAAAGTACTTTTGACTTATTTAATCATAGCTTTTTTAATGACTGGTTTATAGCACACCCCCGAGTTTATGATTATGCTGAAGAAAACAAGTCTAGAAAAGGATATTTAATAAAAAAAATGACATACCAAAAAGCGGAAAAGCTTTTTGCAAGATTTACCGAAGAGCTCATTGAACCTAATGCAGATAAGGTAAAAAGGATGTTGGAACTGTCCGCGGATTTTTTAGACAAAGCCGGTCAAACAGAAATAGCAAAAACCACCCTTTGCGCTTTTTTGCATATGGATATCAAGCCATTGTATCATCATCCTTTTATTCAGAGGATGATAGTTGAAAGTATAAAAGTAGCTTTAAATAACATGAAGAATGGCTTTGACATGCGATTTAATCCCAGCGACTTTGAATAGTCAAGAGCCTGAAACAAAAAAGGAGGTACAAAATGGGGAAAAACTTTTTATTTACTTCAGAATCAGTAACTGAAGGACATCCTGACAAAATATGTGATCAAGTAGCTGATGCTATTCTTGACTCGATTTTAAGTAAAGATCCTTTGGCGAGAGTTGCGTGCGAAGTGGCTGTTACCACAGGTTTGGTACTGGTTATGGGAGAAATTACAACTGATTGTTATGTGGATATTCCTAGCGTTACTCGAGAAACCGTAAAGCAAATAGGATACACTCGGGCTAAATTTGGCTTTGACTGTGACACATGTGCAGTAATTACCAGTATAAATGAGCAATCACCTGACATTGCTATGGGAGTTAACTGCGCATATGAAGCACGGCAAAGCATGGACAATGCTGATGAATTTGATAAGATTGGTGCCGGCGATCAAGGCATGATGTTCGGGTATGCCGTAAATGAAACTTCTGAACTAATGCCTATGCCTATTTCGCTTGCTCATAAGTTGGCAAGAAGGCTTGCTGATGTCAGAAAAAATGATGTACTTCCGTTTTTAAGACCTGATGGGAAGACACAGGTCACGGTGCAGTATGAAGATTCAAAACCTGTAAGGATTGATAAGATTGTGGTTTCTGCTCAGCATAGCTCTTCGGTGGAACTTTTGACTTTAAAAGAAGGCATTATAGAAGAAGTCATCAAAAAAATAATTCCGGCACATTTAATGGATAAAAAAACACAAATTTATGTTAACCCCACAGGCCGCTTTGTTGTCGGCGGACCCCACGGCGATTCGGGCTTGACAGGTCGCAAAATCATAGTTGACACATATGGTGGTTACGGGCGCCATGGTGGAGGCTCGTTTTCAGGTAAAGATCCTACGAAAGTCGATCGTTCCGCATCTTATGCAGCTCGCTATGTGGCGAAAAATATTGTTGCAGCAGGCCTTGCTTCCAAATGTGAGCTTCAGCTTGCGTATGCCATAGGTGTGTCAAGACCGGTTTCGGTAATGATTGATACATTTGGTACGGGAATTTTGCCTGATGAAGAAATTGAAAAGTTAGTAATAAATAATTTTGATCTTCGCCCTGGTGCCATTATAAGGGATTTAGATCTTAGAAGACCGATATACAGACAGATAGCTTCTTATGGGCATTTTGGGCGGGACGAGCTAGACCTACCTTGGGAGAAAGTAGATAAAGCAGAAATATTAAAAAAACAAGCCGGCAGCCTTTAGTAGGCTGCTTTTTTACTTGTTTTTGTCAATAACTGTAGACGCAGATAAAAAGGCAAAATATGACAAACCACGATTTGCATGTCAAAAGAAGGGATATCCTAGATTTTCATCGAATATAATATCTGATATATTGTGATATTTGGTACAAAAATAAATGGGGGTTTATTATGAATAAAGCCCATATGAATATAGAATATCTAAATGAAGTGATAAATTCTACTATTGATGCAATTGAAAAAGGACAAAAAGAGATTTTTAACATTTTTGAGTATGCAAAACAAGAATGCGAACGCATGGAAAGGGAGCTTGAAGACTTAAAAGCTCAAGTTAAAGATAGAATAAAAGAGGTTGATAACTTAGTTAAGCTTGAAAAAGCAGCTAAATTTAAGTTAATGACAGTAAGCCGGGACTTTGAAAAACACTCGGAGGAAGATATAAAAGCTGCTTATGAGGAAACTAAGGATATACAGATAAAACTTTCTATTGAGCGTCAAAAAGAAATTCAGCTTAGAGAAAAACGAGATGACCTTGAGCGGAATCTAAGAAGTATGCTTAATATATTAAACCAATCAGATCATTTGACAATGCAGTTGGGGGTTGCTTTAGGCTTTTTAAAAGGTGATCTTAAAGACATGTCGGGCCATATTTCGGATATCAATGAGAGACGCAACCTCGCAGCTAGAATCATAAAGGCTCAGGAAGAAGAACGACAGCGCGTGGCACGGGATATTCATGATGGGCCGGCTCAGACATTGGCTAATATAGTCATCCAAACCGAGATTTGTGAAAGGCTTATAGATAGAGATTTGAATGAAGCTAAAAAAGAGTTGAACGAACTAAAAGAAATTGTTCGCTCGTCCTTGCAAGAATTAAGGAAAATTATATTTAATTTAAGGCCATCATCTTTAGATAATCTTGGCCTGCAAGCAGTAACAAAACGTTATTGTGAGGAATTTCAGGAAGAAACCGGTATAAGGACGGAGTTTCGATTTTTTGGGGATAAAACGAGACTTGATTCTGAAATCGAAGTGACGATTTTTAGGTTAATTCAGGAAGCCCTTACAAATGTGAAAAAACATTCAAAAGCAAAAAACTGTATTGTGAAACTAGAGTTTGGTGATGGTAAAGCAAATTTAGTTATAGCTGATGACGGGGTAGGTTTTGAAGTATGTGCAAAAGATAGTAACGACTCTGAACAACATTTTGGTATTATGACAATAAAAGAGAGGGTTGCCCTTGTTGATGGCTCTTTTAATATTGAATCTGAACGGGGTCAAGGTACAAAATTATTTGCAACTATTCCTTTTACTAACGGACTTTAAAGGAGGATTTAGTTTTGGAAAAAATTACTGTAGTGCTGGCAGATGACCATGTACTGATGCGAAAAGGCCTTAGGAAAATTTTAGAGATGGAAGAGGATATTGAAGTAATAGATGAGGCTTCTGATGGAATTGAAGCCATCGAGAAGGTTATTGATAAAAAACCTCAAGTTCTTCTCCTAGATATAAATATGCCAAAGTTAAATGGTATTGAAGTGACAAAATCTCTAAGAGAGAAGGATGTCGATTCACAAATAGTGATTCTAACGATATATGATGACAGGGAATACCTTTTGGAATTATTAAAGCTTGGAATATCCGGCTATGTGCTGAAAGACATAGAACCCCAGGGTCTAATTGAAGCAGTGCGAAGCGCAAGCCGTGGTGAAACATACATACAGCCCAATTTAACGCGAGCACTGGTGGCTGAATATAATCGGCTAACACAGCCTGTATCAAATAATGATGTAAGAAAAAACCTTACGGCTAGGGAAAAAGAAGTTTTGGCGGATATAGCCAAAGGTATGAGCAACAGAGAAATATCTATCAACCTGGGTATAAGCGAGAAAACTGTAAAAAACCATGTAAGCAGTATACTGCGCAAGCTTGACTTGATGGATCGAACACAAGCAGCGGTTTTTGCTATCAAAAATAGGATTGTTTAGCTAAGATGTATATTTATTTTCTTAAAAGCAATACGACTACACTTCACGTAAAGTGTAAAAAAATGTCATAATAGGTCTAAAATACTAGTAAAATAGGACAAGTGGAATATACCAAATTTTACTAGTTTAGTATATAATAAAATTTAAGAAAGCCCTATTTCTTCTTAAATGATTTACCCCTTAGTTCTTTTTTAAGCCCCCCTTTCTTTCGTGGTTAAGACCCTGGAAGTAAGGGTCTTTTTTTTATTTCTTGATATAAAAGGAAATATCGTTTTTATGTAGAATAATATACAGAATATATAAATATTATATAAAAGTTAATATTATTTGGGGGCTTAACTGATGTCACCACATAAAAAGTACGCATATCTCATAGGGGCTTTGGGTTTTGCGTTTTTAGGGGTGTTAGTTGTTGTATTCGGTTTTGAGGAAAATCCAAACATAAGTTACATAATATTTTTGCTATTTATGACTATATCGGAGCTGCAAACTGTGCAGGTAGATAGTAGTTATTTAAGTGCTGGATTTGGCTTTTTATATTCTGCGGCATTTATTTTTGGTCCTGCATCAGCAGCTGTGATGAAGGTTTTAAGCGTATTAATCTGTCAAATATATTATAAAGTGAAAAATTGCTTAGACGACAGCGTGGAGAAAACCGTATTCAATGTGGGCCAGTATATGATAAGTTTTTTCTGTGCTACACAGTTATATTCATTAAACAAAAAGAGTTTTATAAATAATAATCTTACATATGAGATAGTTGTGCAGGGCTTGCCCATAACGATTTATTTTTTACTTAACAATCTATTGGTAGAATATTACATAGTTTTAAAGCAGCAGAGACCAATACCTAAGCGGATTTCAAAGTCTGTACTAATGGATTTTTCGACATATCTGATAGCAGTACCTGCCGGGATATCAATAGTAAGTATATATAATAAACACGATTTTTTCGAAACTGTGCTAGTCTTGGTTATTTATCTGGCTGTAGTTTATGTATATATTTTGTATCATAATCTAATCAAGACAAACTGTGAACTGACTGCTCTTTATGATATGGTTACGAGTATTGCATCGACTCTTGATATTGAGATGGTGATGGATATAGTGCTTAGTTATGCCCAGAGCATAGCACCTTGGGATACGATATGCTTATATGTATATCAGAACGGATATTTAGTACCGGCTATTTATGAAGGCTTTGAAAATGAAACATTTAAATATCATAAATTAAAACCTGATGAACAAATATTTGGATACAATATTTTTACGCGTAAAGGAGAAATAATTAACAACTGTCATAAGAAGAGCACAGACTTAAAAGATATATCAATTGGCCCGGATGGCATAAAATCCATATTAGCAGTGCCTCTTACAACAAATAAAAAGCTCATAGGCGGTATTGTGCTTACCAGCAAAAAAAATAATATCTATACCAAAAAACATTTAACACTGATGAATATCCTGGCAAGCCAAGCTGCCGTTGCATTGACAAATGCACAGCTTTTTGATGAAACTTCCCAAATGGCAATTACTGACGGACTTACCGGTTTATATAATCATACCTATATATACTCGGAGATGGAACGGCAAATGAGAGGTATAAACAATGCCGGCGGTATTTTTAGTCTTATTATCATCGATGTAGATCATTTTAAAACATATAATGACATGTATGGCCATATTGTAGGAGATATCATATTAAAGAATTTAGCCGATGTTTTAAAGAAAAATGTAAGGGATAAGGATATTATAGGCAGATATGGAGGCGAAGAATTTGCTATAATATTACCGGGCATTCCGCCGCTTGAAGCAATGATTATTGCAGAGCGCATGCGAAAAATTGTTGAAAAAACTGCGCTGGCTACAGTAGAAAATGAAAATATATATATTACTATAAGTGCCGGTATTGCGGCATATCCGACTAATGCAGCTTCGGTAGAAGACTTGGTTGACAAGGCCGACCAAGCCATGCTTTTTGGAGCTAAAAAAGAAGGCCGAAACAGGGTTGTAATATTTCGGCAGAATATAAGTATGGAAACTTAAATTTTTGATGGTAATTTTAAGCTGCTATAAAGCACATCCCAAATCTCTGGTTCTTCAAACCCCTTTCTCCACGCTGCGGCTCCTGCAAGGCCGTATTTTTCTATAAGAGCAGCTTTTAGCTTAATGGATTTTTCATCTTCCAGCCATATTTTAAAAACCGAATCTCCTTTTTTGTAGTAGGCAAAATTTTGTCCGGCTTTTTCATCCCAACTAATTTTAGCCTCATTTTTTTCGAGTATTTCTTTTACTTGAGCCATGGAAAGAGCTGTAGATTTAACTGTTGTGTTGCCACCATCATCAGATACTTCCTCCCACTGGCGTGTATAAAAAGGTAAACCCAGTATAACCTTTTCCGGAGGCACATCTTCTAAAAGAGTTGCAATACCCTTTTCAACCCAGCCTATGGAGGCGACAGAACCGCTGATAGGGCTTGTTGCCCAATGCTCATCATATGCCATTAAAATTACATAATCCACGACTTTACCCAATTCCTTCCTGTCATAGCACATGGACCAATTGGGACTTGTAGATTTGACAGTAACGTCCATAGATACGACAATACCCGCTTCATGAAGGATAGGGACAAGTTCACGAACAAATTGGACCAAAAGTCCTTTGTCTTCAAGATATACATTTTCAAAATCAAGGTTAATGCCATCTAGACGGAAAAGTTCAGCATACATCAGAATTTGCCGGATAATCTTATCGCGAGTTTCAGAACTTGATAAAAATTCATGGGTAATATCCGGGTCGAAGTTATTATTTATAAGTGGCCAAACTGCCAGATTATTTTTATGTGCCCATTCTATATAAGCAATGTCAGCCTTGCTATCAATGGTTCCTTGACCATCGATAATTGAAAACCAGGTGGGAGATATTATATCAAGGCCTAATGGAACAGATTCCATACTCTTATCAGGTGTAACTTTGTAAATATAGTCCCATACCATGTTGAGCCTACCTCTACCGGGGCTATATCGCCGATAATCAGGTTTACGCTCGGTCATTTCCGGCATTTCAGATACCTCCAGATGATTTTTTAGGATGTAACCAATTAAGCCGTCTTCAGTTCTGACTTGAAACCACCCGTCTTCGAGAGAATATACGGTGAGATTATCGGATTTTTTAATTTTAGCTACACTTGCAGAAAGCCATGTAGGCGAAAGTTTCATAATAGTTTCATCAGATATTATTTTACCTATCTTATGGGTATTAAGGTTTTTATCAATAATTACGCGGTTTTTATCTTGAATTACTTTAACTTTTATGCCATACAAATCCTCTAAAAGCCGAATGGGTATGTATGGCTGTTGTTGAGCTGCCAGGATTTTTGCAGGCAAGGATATTTCTGTGGGCTTTGTATTTATCATTGCGGTTAGACTTTCTGTTGCGAGGCGAACGGTTTTATCAAGTGTTGTAATAGTAACTTTACTTTCCGCTAAGTCCCAGAATATATAAGGGTCTAGATACTCTTTTATAATATTATATGATAAAAGCACATGATTGTTCTCGATTATGAAGGGAGTTTCTTCTGACAATACCATGTTTTCAATAACCAATATCGGCTTATTATCCGGCAGCGGTGAAACTGTATAAATATCTGTAAAACAGAAGATGCAGAAAAACAGTAACATCATTAAAAAAAGAGCGACAAAAGCAATTGAGTTTGATTGGGTAGCAGGTTTTACGCTCATTATTTCCTCCGTGATAAAAATAATTTATTTGACAATTAAAGAATAATTAATTGATATAATTCGACAAAAAACTTTCAGTTCCTCTATTTTTGATGGACTTAAAATATGCCAATAACTTCTCGAACACTAGAAAGTTAGGCAGTTGCACGTATATTCAAAAAATGTTAGAATAAACCGAACAGGTCTATTATTACAAGGCTAAAACTGTGTTTTAGTACATCAATGGAGTGCTTTATATGATTGAGCTGGAAGGTGTTGTAGAGAGAATTACATATTATAATGAGGAAAATGGTTTTACTGTTGCAAAAATTACAGTAAAAGATAGCGATGATTTAATTACGGCTATAGGGTATTTTCACTGTCTTGAAGTCGGGGAAGTATTAAAACTCAAGGGAAATTGGACTATACATAAAAATTACGGGCATCAGTTCAAGGTCGAGTTTTATGAGACGATTATGCCGGCGACTGTCAGGGGTATAGAAAACTATTTGGCATCAGGGGTAATTCGCGGCATAGGTCCTACAATGGCAAAGAAAATCGTAGAAGAATTTGGAGAAAAAACTTTGGAGGTCTTAAGTAACTCACCTGAAAAGCTTTTAAGTGTTCCCGGTATTGGAGAGAAAAAACTTAAAATGATAACTGAATCCTATAGCCAGCAACAGGAAACTCGCGATATCATGTTGTTTCTTCAAGAATATGGAATTGGTCCTAATGTAGCGGTAAAAATATATAAAAACTATAAAGAAAAATCAATTCAAATACTGAAGGAAAACTCTTATCGTTTAGCAGACGAAGTATATGGAATCGGATTTAAAACAGCCGACTATATTGCTCAAAAAATGGGTATGGAACGCGACTCTATGGAACGTCTCTGTGCCGGCTTGAAATATGCTATGGTAAAGGCCGCAGATGAAGGCCATGTTTTTATGCCGCTTGAGGAGTTGCTGCATAAAGCTTCGGAACTTTTATCCGTAGAAAAAGAGCCTTTAAATCAAGCTTTTTTAGCGCTTGAGGAAAAGAAAGATATTGTTGTAGAGAGGGCATGGGGCAGGGAAGATGTGTATTTGGCCGCTTTTTACTATTCGGAAAAGGCCGTCGCTCGCAGGCTTTTTTTATTGGCTGCTATGATAGACGAGCCGTTGGAAATTACCGATGAAACTATAAATGAGATAGAAAAGTGCTGCAATATAAGGCTGGCTAAGCGTCAAAGGGAAGCCATTGAAAAAGCGGCACAGCATGGTGTGTTGGTAATTACGGGAGGTCCGGGCACCGGTAAAACCACAACAATTCAGAGCTTATTGGAATTTTTCAAAAAGCAAGAATTAAAGGTGGCACTTGCAGCGCCAACAGGTCGAGCTGCAAAACGGATGGTAGAAGCTACAGGAGTTGAAGCAAAGACAATCCACAGATTGTTAGAATATAATGCATATGAGCAAGGCGGCATGGCTTTTGGCAAGAATCAGGACGATCCTTTAGATGAAGATGTTATTATTGTAGATGAAATGTCCATGGTTGATATAATTCTCATGCATCATCTGCTGTCTGCAGTAAGACCGGGTGCTCGACTTATTTTGGTAGGAGATAAAGACCAGCTTCCATCGGTAGGGCCGGGCAGTGTCTTGAGAGAAATCATTGAAAGCGATAGAATTCCGGTAGTGGTTCTTGATGAGATATTTCGGCAAGCACAGGAAAGCATGATTATAGTAAATGCACATAGGATAAATAAAGGTTATTTTCCATATATAAACGTGAAAGATAAGGACTTTTTTTTCGAGCAGGTTCTCCTACCTGAGGATATATTGGAAACTATCTTGGAGATGACTAAAAACCGGTTACCTAATTACGGAAATTTTGATCCATTTGAGGATATTCAGGTACTGACACCAATGAAAAAAGGGTTAGTAGGTGTTGCTAATTTAAACGACAACTTACAGTCGATTTTAAATCCGCCAAACAGGCGCAAGAAGGAATATCATTATCGTGCATGCGTTTTCCGTGAAGGTGACAAAGTCATGCAGATTAAAAACAATTACGATAAAGAAGTATTTAACGGCGACTTGGGCCGAATTGTCAGAATTGATGATGAAGATGTAGTCATCGTGAGTTTTGCAGATGCATGGCAAGAAAGGGAAGTGGCTTATCAAGGTCAAGAAATAGAAGAATTAAGTCTTGCTTATGCCCTTTCTGTACATAAGAGCCAAGGCAGCGAATTTCCGGTAGTTATTATGCCTATCACAACCTCGCACTATGTGATGCTGCAGAGGAACCTTTTATATACTGCCGTTACGAGGGCTAAGAAACTAATAGTACTTGTGGGTACAAAACAAGCCCTGACAATATCCATACAAAACAACAGGTCACTGAGACGCTATGGCCATCTAAGTGACAGGATAATTGACGAATTTTCCCAAGCAATTTTTAGGGACGGTTCCATTTAATTCACTTTTGATTCAGTGTAGATATTTTACTTAGTTGAGAGGTGGAAATGATATGTTAGAACAGAAACTCTCCAATCTAAAGCAAAGAATTCAGGCACTCAAACAGGTGGTGGTAGCTTTTTCAGGGGGCGTTGACAGCACTTTCCTATTAAAGGTATGTATGGATGTTTTGGGTAGGGATCATGTCTTGGCAGTAACCGCCAGGTCTGGGGCCTTCTCTGAAAAAGAGTTTATAGAATCTCAAGGCTTGGTAAACCTCCTAAATGCCAGGCAAATAATAATAGAATTAGATGAGTTGAATATCCCTGGTATCCTAGACAACCCTCCCGAAAGGTGTTACTTTTGCAAGCGGTATTTATTTAATAAGTTTATCAACATTGCCAGAGAACAAGGCTATGATTTTGTAGTGGAGGGTTCGAACTTTAGCGATACTGAAGATTTCAGGCCAGGAATGGTTGCCATACAGGAACTGGGTATTATAAGCCCATTGAAAGAAGTAGGCTTGACCAAGGATGAAATACGAAAAGCCTCAAAAGAAATGGGACTTCCTACATGGAATAAACCTTCATATGCATGTCTTTTTTCTAGATTTCCATATGGAGAAAAAATTACTCGGGAAAAACTTAAAAGGGTGTCCGAGGCCGAGGATTTATTGAGAGGCCTCGGGTTTTATCAATTTCGCGTCCGCAGCCATGAGGACCTTGCACGAATTGAAGTTTTGCCGGAGGAAATAAACAGGTTTTTTGAGCAAAGCTTTCGTGATAAAATAACAAATGAGTTTAAAAAACTAGGTTTCACATATATTACCTTGGATTTGACAGGATATAGGACAGGCAGCATGAATGAGGAGCTAAAAGAGGGGGACAGAGCAGCTTGGAAAAATTAAGAGGATTACTTGAAAAATTGCAGGCAGGAGATGTAACAGTTGATGATGTTTTAAAAGAACTAAAAAATTTGCCTTATGAAAATCTGGAATTTGCTCGGATTGACAATCATCGAAGCCTTAGGCGAGGAGTGCCGGAAGTAATCTACTGCCAAGGCAAGACAACGACTCAGGTGGTGGAAATAACCCGGCACATGCTGAAAAGCGGCAACAATGTTATGGGAACTCGAGCGGATTTAAAGACATTTCACGAAGTGCAGCTTATTGCCCCGGATGCAAAATACTATGAACCTGCAAGGATTTTTGCAGTTCAGCAAGAAGAAGTCTTGAAAAACGAGGGTATTATTGCGGTTGTAACTGCTGGGACATCAGATATACCTGTGGCCGAGGAAGCTGCTGTAACTGCAGAGCTGTTCGGCAATCCGGTAGAGAAGCTGTATGATGTGGGAGTGGCAGGTATCCATCGGCTGTTGATGAATATGAAAGTAATTCAATCAGCCAGAGTAATAATAGTTGTGGCCGGTATGGAAGGAGCATTGGCCAGTGTAGTCGGGGGATTAGTGGACAAACCCGTGGTGGCGGTTCCCACAAGCATAGGATACGGAGCCAACTTTCACGGCCTTTCTGCCTTGCTTGCAATGCTAAACAGCTGTGCCGGCGGTGTATCGGTAGTCAACATCGATAACGGCTTTGGTGCGGCATATGTTGCCCATCAAATTAATCGGCTGGGAGAAAAGAGTGAATAGGATAAATAAATTATGTAAATCAACTACGAATTAAGATATGAGGGAGTGAGCGCTGTGAAAAACGGTAACAGCAAAACCATCTTATACCTGGATTGCTTTTCCGGCATAAGTGGAGATATGTTCCTTGGTGCCATGCTGGATTTGGGGTTAGACAAGGAAGAATTTTTAAGTGAACTTACAAAACTTCCTTTACATGATTATGAAGTGGAAATAAAAAAGGCGTTGAAGGGCGGCATTACAGGCACAGATGTTATGGTGAAAACTCATGAGCATCATCCGCATCGGGGTTTAAAGCAAATATATGAGATAATTGACAACAGCAAACTAAAATCAGATGTAAAACAAAAAAGCAAAGAAGCTTTCTATAAGTTAGCTGAAGCGGAAGGTAAGGTTCACGACAAGCCTCCGGAAGAAATCCATTTTCATGAGGTAGGGGCGGTGGATTCTATTGTGGATATCGTAGGTTCATGTATTCTTATGGACATGCTAAACCCTGGAGCGGTCTATGCTTCGCCGGTCAACGTCGGCTCAGGAACGGTAAACTGCGCCCACGGAATCCTACCGGTACCGGCTCCTGCTACCATAGAACTTCTAAAAGGAGTTCCCGTATATGCGGCAGAGGAATCAGGAGAGTTTACAACGCCAACGGGAGCACTTCTTTTAACCATATTTGTTGACGAATTCGGGTCTATGCCCTTGGGAATTCCTGAAAAATCCGGTTATGGATTGGGTAAGGCCGAGAGAAAGTCTCCAAATGTTTTAAGGGCGGTCTTGCTTAAAGAATACTGCAATACCGGCGACATACATACAAACGATTTGGAAAAGGATAAAATAGCAATCCTTGAAGCGAATGTAGATGATATGAATCCCGAGCTATATGAGGGAGCTATTGAAAGCCTTTTTCAAAAAGGAGCATTAGATGTGTTTCTTACACCAATAATCATGAAAAAGACCCGACCCGGGATAAAGATTACCTGTCTTTGTCCGCCGGATAAAAAGCAGCATTTGGCGGAAACTATGCTTAGGGAAACCGCTACTTTGGGTGTAAGGGAATTGGTGTCGGATCGTATAAAGCTTTTTAGAGAGATAAAAGAAATAAATACACCTTTAGGGAATCTAAGGGTCAAGATAGCTAAAATAGGCGACGAAATCATCAGAACAACCCCTGAATATGAAGATATGAAATGTTTGGCTAAAAACAACAAGATGCCTTTACTGAAGGCTTATGAAATTGTAAATCAGTTTTTAGCAGGATGAGCAGGATGATCGGTTGATTCTTGTAAAGCAAAGTTCATAGTGCTATACTAAATTTATGTAAGCAAGCATTATCTTGCGATAATACTGTAATACTGTTTTTTAAGAATAATATTTGAATAGCTTTGATAGGAGTGTTTTTTTATGTCAGAAAATGTAAGAGTCAGATTTGCACCTAGCCCTACCGGCAGTCTGCATATAGGTGGAGCCAGGACGGCACTTTTTAACCTGCTTTTTGCAAGACACAATAACGGAACATTTGTGTTAAGGATAGAAGATACTGATACCGAAAGGTCCACCGAAGAATCTACGCAGCAGATTATAAGATCCCTAAAATGGCTTGGCCTTGACTGGGATGAAGGGCCGGAAAAAGGAGGAGATTTTGGCCCGTATTTTCAATCACAGCGATTGGAACTTTATAAAAAAGAAGTAGACAGGCTTTTGGCCGAAGGGAAAGCCTATTATTGTTACTGCAGTCCTGAAGAGCTTTCTGAGCGGCGTGAAGCAGCTCTTAAAGCCGGCAAACCGCCTAAATATGATGGCCGCTGCCGCAACCTTACGCCGGAACAAAGAAAAAAGTTTGAAGATGAGGGAAGACCATATACCATAAGGTTAAAAATGCCTGAAGAGGGTCAAACTGCAGTAGAAGACCTTATTCGTGGGACGGTAGTATTTGATAACTCTGTCTTAGATGATTTGATTATAGTAAAATCTAACGGCATTCCCACCTATAATTTTGCATGTGTTGTTGATGACAATGCTATGAAAATGACTCATATTATAAGAGCTGAAGAACATCTTTCCAATACGCCTAAACAGATTCAGACCTATTTGGCTTTAGGCTATGAAATACCAAAGTTTGCTCATGTTCCGATGATATTAGCACCGGATCGCAGTAAACTTAGTAAACGGCATGGAGCAACCTCTGTGGAAGAATTTAGAGATCAAGGTTATCTTGCGGAATCTATAATAAACTATCTAACGCTGCTTGGGTGGTCACCTGAGGGAACTGAAGAAATCTTTGACATGGATAAGGCTATAAGAGAATTCACACTGGAAAGAGTTAACAAAACAGCAGCCATCTATGATGTAAAGAAACTAACATGGATAAATGGTCACTATATGCGCGAGTTAGATTTGGAGTATATAACAGAGCAGACTATACCATTTATGATTAAGAAGGGTATTATTACCGAAGAAGAGGCACGGGATAATTTTGACTATATCAAAAAGGTAGTTGAAATTTCCAGAGACAGAGCAAAAACCCTGGATGAGCTGGCGGATACTATAAGCTTTTTCTTTAAGGATGTGACGGAATATGAAGAAAAAGGCGTTAAAAAACATTTTTCCAAGGAAAATGCCGCAAAGCTTTTGACACTGGGTGCCGAAGCCTTAGAAAAATTGGAAGATTTTACTCATGATAAAACCGAAGAAACATTTAGAAATATTACGGCCGATATGGGGCTAAAAGCGGCTGAAATTATTCATCCCACCCGGCTTGCTATCACCGGCAGGACTGTTGGCCCCGGCCTTTTTGACATTATCGTGCTTTTAGGCAGGGAAAAGACCGTGGAACGCATGAGAAAAGCTGCACAATGGATTAGTAATAAGAGCAATTAGCTTAGTTTTTCATCATAAAATCCAAGGCCATGCATTAATGTAGCTAAAAAGCTATCTTATGCATGGCTTCTTTTATTTATGAGAATTCATAAGCGCAAGTTTTGCAAGCAGCCGCTTTTAAATACTAAGTTGTGCTGCTTTTTGTCTGCAACGGCATCATAAATAGATTAAAATATGATGATATTTGTGGACAAGTGTGATATTATGTAATGTAGCGTAATAATAGAACTTTATAAAGCTTGGAAACAAGGAGGATATAGACTTGAAACCTATCAAAGTAATTACTTTTTTGATTGTGCTGACCTCAGCTGTAATGATACCATGGATAACCGGAGAAAAAACTGAGTTTGCTCCACTTTCGACAGAAGGTGCAGAATCAGAAAATATCATACTGGAAAAACCTGAAATTGATGTATTGCAAGAGATTGAACCAAAACCATTAAGCAAGTTTCCAAGCAAGATAACCGTCTTAAAAGCCAATGAAATAACAGCCGTGAACATCAGGGAGCTGCCGTCTTCAGATTCCAAAAGCTTAGGTGTGGTTTATGGAGACTTGGTACATGTAGAAGTTATAAAGAATTTAGATAATGGCTATACAGAAGTGAGCTGTAGGGACTATAGAACAATGAAACCAATTTGCGGTTTTGTTCCCACAGAATACATAAAAGAAGTTGATTTGGATGAAAAATTTGGGGTAATAGTTGATTTAAGTGAACAGAAGGTAGATATTTACGAAAATGGTAACATTATTAAAACTTTTTCATGTTCCACAGGACTAGATGAAAATGGCTGTGGTACCCCCGAAGGTCTGTACCGCATAGGTGAAAGAGGGGACTCTTTTTACAGCCCTAAGTATAAACAAGGTGGCTACTATTGGGTAAGATTTAATAACAACTATCTTTTCCATAGCGTGCCCTTTGACGAAAACAAAAAGATTATTGAAGAAGAAGCGGAAAAACTGGGTCAAAAGTCATCTCACGGGTGCATACGTCTTTCCTTAGATGATGCCCTATGGTTTTATAAAAACATACCACAGGGCACTCCGGTCGTAATCAAGGATTAAGCCATTTGTCGTAGAAGCTCTCATCGAGAGCTTCATATTTTTTGCCTCTCAAGAATTCTTCAAACTCTTTTAGGCTGACATTTTTATACTTGAACGTTTCTAGATATGACCGCAAAAAGTCTAATAAGTTTTCTTCACCGATTTGATTTCTCAGGTCTTCATAAAATAATACACCGGATGTATAAACAGTTGTAAAATATTCTTGCTGGTTTTTAAAAAGCGGAAGAGGGTCCAGCATATGTATATGATTTTTCATGACAAAATCTACAGAGGTATTCACATATCTGCCGAAATATGAATCTCTGCCGGGCTGTCCATAGCGCTTTTCGAAATAATAGGCAGTGGAAAATTCAGTTATTCCTTCATCCAGCCATGGCTCGTTTATTTGGTCGCTTCCGACTAAACCATACCACCATTGATGTGCGACTTCATGGGCGGTAGATCTTTCCAGGGAAGTGCTTGCTATATGTGGTTCCGTATATTTGGTAGCATCCATCATTATAAAAGTGGGAAATTCCATGCCTCCCAGATAATAATTAGCCTCGGCAATCCTGAGCTCCGGGTATGGGTATTTTCCAAACGCATCATTAAAAATACCAAGGGCATATTTTGCAATATTTAGTGCCATAAAACCACCCCGCTTATCCTCCGGGTGAAAATAAGACACTATTTTTATGCCATCAACTATATCTGTTGAAGTTTGATAATTATTGCTTATAGCTGCGGCGAATTCTCGTATACTGTCAATGGAATAAATAAAAATCGCCTTATTATCTTTTGTGTAGCTTTCCTCTAAAATCCCTGATGCAGCAACTGTAAAGTCTTTCGGCACTGTAAAACTTACGGTGTAATCTGATATATCGCTGTAAGTGCAGTCGCCTATAGCGTAATGCTTATCAAGATTCCACTTGCCATCCTTGCACACTGCCAGGACAGGATACCAATTACCTAGCGACAAGGTTATTTTACCATCTCCAAATGTCTGGTAGCCAAGACGAAATTTGGCCTGTGGGACAGTAAGCTCAAATTGTATATTTATAATTGATACATTACCGGGGTCTACCGGATGGTTTAATATTAATTTGAGTATCTCATCGTCTTCGATTAAAGACCAGGCAACATCTTTACCATCTTGCTCAACTTGCTGTATTTTTATTCCACCGGGGCTAAAGCCTTTAGGAAATGCGCGATAAAAGTCTTCCTTAAAAAAAGGCACACGGGCAGAGCTTGAAAATATATTGGGATAAAGATGAAAATAGAGTTCTTTAAAAATGTCCTCAGTATTATTTACATATGTTAAATTCATTACGGCTTTTATCTTATTTATTCCGTTATATTCGACCTTAATGTCGTAAACATTTCTCTCAGGTGGCAGATAAACAGTATGGCTTTCTTCGGGCTGTTGCGCCTCAGTCTTTACTATAGGATGTAAAAAGACGTTTTTTACAATAAGAAACATCAAAAATATAAGCAATACAGCAGCAACAAGTGTAACAACTTTTTTCAAAACAAATCCTCCTAAATAAATGAAAAACAAGCTAATATTTTCCCATATATTGTATATTATATTTATTTCTATGTAAAAGCATTAAATCCTTCTAAACTCTAAAAAAGAAAAATAAAGTTTAATTTTGCAGTAAAAAGTCGATTTTAAGCTAAAAATGTCAATATTTTCTAGCTGATTTAAAGTTTTGCTGCTTTCTGATTTTATATTTATCTTTGAAAGGGCTTTAGCATTAGGATTATAATAGTCATATTTTAAAGATATGTTTACCGGAGAAATTTATATAAAAAAGCTCTGCTCGTTAGACTGAGCAGAGCTTTTTAGTATTCTTAAACACTGTTAAATTATTATTGTTTTTAAGCTTTTCCGCTGCATCCCAAGACATTTCTCATTTTATGTATGACCATTTGCTTGATTGCATCCCGGCCTGGTCCAAGATACTGACGCGGGTCAAAATGCGACGGATTTTCTGCAAGATATTTTCTAATAGATGCTGTCATTGCAAGACGCAAGTCGGTGTCTATATTGATTTTGCAAACGCCCATTTCTGCAGCTTTTCTAAGCATACTCTCCGGAACACCTTGCGCACCGGGAATCTGGCCGCCATATTTATTACAAAGTTCTACGAATTCGCTAGGTACAGAAGATGCACCGTGCAGTACTATAGGAAAGCCCGGCAGCATATTTGAAATCTTTTCCAGCCTTTCAAAATCAAGTTTGGGCTCACCTTTGAATTTGTAGGCACCATGACTGGTTCCAATTGCGATAGCAAGTGAGTCGACTCCAGTCCGCTCTACAAACTCAACTGCTTCATCCGGGTCGGTGAAAAGGGCATCCTGCTCGGATACTTTTACCGCGTCCTCAATTCCTGCAAGTCGACCAAGTTCTGCTTCCACTACAACGCCTCGCTCATGCGCATAATCCACTACCCTTTTTGTTAATTCTATATTTTCCTCAAAAGGATATTTTGAACCATCAATCATAACTGATGTAAAGCCATCATCAATACATGATTTACATATTTCAAAGCTTTCGCCATGGTCCAAGTGAAGAACTATCGGAAGGCCGCTATCGTCAACTGCGGCTTCAACTAATTTTTTCAAATATACCGGTTTTGCATATTTTCTAGCGCCGGCAGATACCTGCAGTATGAGAGGAGCCTTTTCCTCCTGGGCTGCTTCTACGATGCCCTGAATTATTTCCATATTATTAACATTAAAAGCACCTATGGCATACTTACCATCGTACGCCTTCTTAAACATTTCTTTTGAAGTTACTAACGGCATAGGTAAACCTCCCATATTATTTATTAACATAAGTATATTACAAAAGTTGATAAATTGGAAGGTTTAAGTAAAGGTAGTGATTTCATATCGCTTGAAGGCGCTTTCCAAGATTTTCATTACAAGTCCCTCATATCCCAGTTTACAGGCATTTGCCATTCGAGTAAAAGCACTATACCCGTTTAACAATCCGGGTAGCGAGTTTATTTCCAAAACATATGGAATGCCATTTTTTATACGAATATCTAAACGAGCATAATCTCGTAGTGACAAAGCCTCAAACACGCATTTTGCTATATCGTAAATCATAGCAGATAATCCTTCATCAATAATAGCAGGGCATATATAAGTTGTCTTGTCTTTATGGTATGCCTTTACCTCGAAACTGTAAAATCTTGCCATGGAATCCGGAAGATTATCCAAGCATATCTCTTCTATAGGTAATAAGTACAAATCATCACCATTGCCGATAAGCCCTGCGTGAAACTCTTTTCCATCAATAAACTCGGTTATCATGACAGGAGGGTTATACAGCCTTAAGTTTTCTGCAACCTTTGCCTTTAACGATTTCATGTTATATACAAGGCTGTCTTGATAAATACCGCGGCTAGACCCTTCATCGCAGGGCTTTACAAGAACAGGGAAAGTTATATCATGCCAATCAAGTTCATTTACATTATGCACATAAATAAAATCAGGGGTATTTATACCTATGCCTTTCATGATTTTGCCGGCATATACCTTATTTGAAGCCAGAGCATGGCCCAGAACAGAAGAACCGGTATATGGAACACCCATAAACTCAAGAAAAGCAGGGACTTGCGAGAGCTTGTCCGCTCCTTTTATACCATTACATAGATTAAAGACAAAATCAATTTTTTCTGCACTTAATTCTAAAGGAAGATTAATATCGGCTTCAAGGATAACACACTCATGATATTTTGAGATAACTTCTTGTAAACCTAGAGCAGTTTTCCTTTTTTGTTCATCTTCTCGAAAACCCTCTTCATTTGGCAAAAACGCAGCCCTTGGCTTATCGATAAGAACAGCAATTTTCATATCTCGACCTCCTGATAAATGATATTATAATAAACGTAAAAGAATTCTCAATTTTCACTCATATAATAACATTTACAAGGCATTATGTAAAGTGAAAATTTAATTATATTCAAAAATCGCTAAAGCCTTTTTTGATGCGCAGTGGTGCCTAAAAAGAGCGGAGCTTAAGTTTGTAAGGCCATATTTGTTGGTGTGTAATTAATGTATTTAGATTATATAAAAATAAAATATAATATTAAAAAATATTTTCATTTTTAAAGAAGGACTTTTGAAAAAAATGTAGAATATATAAAACATAGTAACCGATTACTATGCATTAGGAGATTAAAGATGAACTTAAAAAATGCTACCATATACGATATTGCTAAATATGCAAAAACATCTACTGCTACAGTTTCGAGAGTTTTAAGCAACAGTGATTATCCTGTATCCGACGAATTGAAGCAGCGAGTTTTAGATGCTGCTAAGAAGTTGAATTATACTCCCAATTTAGTGGGTAGACAGCTTAAAACCAAAGAAACCAGTGATATTGCTGTTATAATTCCTAACATTTCAAATCCGTTCTATCCTTCAATTGTATTGGGAGTAGAAGATGTTGCCAGAGAGAAAGGATATAATGTATTATTATGTGATTCATATAGAAATCCCCAGTTAGAAAATGCATATTTGCAATCGATGGTCGAAAAGCAAGTCAAAGGAATCATAATTTCATCTATCTCCCAAAACAATAAAACATTTATGCAATTAGTGGAAAAAGATTTAAATATTGTCGCATTTGACCAAGATGTAACATTTCCATGTAACAAGATAACCTTCGATTTTGAAGACGGAGGATTTTTAGCAGTAGAACATTTGATAATGCTGGGACATAAAAAGATTGCTCTGATTGGTGCACCGATAAATAGACCTAGCAGAAAAAGCATTTATGACGGATATTTAAAGGCGCTAAAAAAATATAACATCAAATTTAATAAAGAATATGTACTATTAAATGAACTGGAAAAAGAGTTTCATAACGAAATATATGAGTATAAAAATGGTATTGAACTGGCAAAAAGGTTTTTACAATTGGATGACAGACCTACAGCTATATTTGCTATTAATGACCTAACCGCCATAGGAGTTATCCAAGGCTTAAAATCTCATGGTGTGAGAGTACCTGAAGATATATCTGTAGTTGGATTTGATAATATTTTCATTTCAGAAATGGTACAACCTGCTTTAACAACCGTTGATCAGCCCCAATATGAGATGGGTAAATTAGCAGCAAATCTTTTATTTGAAAGCCTTTCTAATAAAAGAGGTAAACATCTTGAAATACGTCTAAAACCTTCTTTGATAATCAGAGATTCTACCCAAAGAAGTTAGGTTTATTTTTTATTATAGTAATCGATTACTATAAAGCAAAGGTTGAAAAAGTGAATCAGTCTCACAATATTACAGAAGAAAGGAGAATTTTATGCAAATTATAATAATGAGCGATTGATGATGTTGTAATTTTTTATCTAAAAGTTAAAAAATGAAACAGGAGGTTTATATCATGTTTAAGAAAACAAAGTTTTTTGTCGTGGCACTATTGTGCTTGTTGTTAGTCCTCAATTTAACTGCTTGCTCAAATCAAGGTAAACAAAATTCTAATACCAATGAATCCATAAAAGATAAAAAAACAGACGAGCCTATAGTATTACGTTTAGCAGAGAACCAACCTGAGAATAACCCGGTTACTATAGCAATGTATAAATTTGCTGAATTAGTTGAAGAAAAAACTGACGGGAAAGTAAAAATTGATGTTTACCCCAATGCGCAATTAGGACAAGAGACAGAAACTATTGAACAAGTTCAACTAGGAGTTTTGGATTTAGCCCGTGTGAATTCTGTACCAATAGCACAGATAGTGGATGAAATGAAAGTATTTACCCTTCCTTATATGTATAAAGATTTATCACATAAATATAAAGTATGGGATGGAGAGATCGGTCAGGAAATACTTGAAAAGCTCAAAGAACAAGACATAATTGGTCTAGGATATCTTGAAGCAGGATCGAGAAACTTTTATACTACAAAAAAACCCATTAAATCAGTAGCTGATTTAAAAGGACAAAAAATTAGGGTTCAAGAATCTGAAGTCATGATAAAAATGGTAAAATTATTGGGTGCGGTAGCTACACCAATGAATTATGGTGAAGTATATACTTCTCTTCAGACAGGTGTTATAGACGGTGCTGAAAACGATTTTGTGAGTTACTATACCTCGGGTCATTATGAAGTTGCAAAGCACTATACATTAGATGAGCATTTAGCACCTCCAGCTTTGATAATAATGAGTAGAAAAGTCTGGGATGAATTGCCGGCAGAGTATCAAAAAGCTATTAAAGAAGCTGCGGATGAGGCAAAAGAGTTTGAGCGTAAAGCAATGGTTGAAAATAATGAAGAATGTAGAAAGAAAGTTGAAGAAGCAGGGTGCACTATATATGAAGTTGATATCAACGAATTCCAAGATGCTGTCGAGCCATTGTATAATGATTATCCAGAGTTGAGCGAAGTAATTAATGCAATTCGCGAAATAGATTAGAACTAGATGTTTGTATCCTGCAAGCAAAATCGTTTTAGCGATTTTGCTTGCCCTCAAATATAAGTTTAAAAGTGGTGATAAACTGTATGATAATCAAAAAACTTCAGGAATTTACAAGTGAGATAGTTAAACGTGTGTTGGCAGTTATATTGTCGCTTATGCTCTTTCTGACTTTTATGGAAGTTGTATTACGATACGTATTTAACAATCCTATTGCTTGGTCTGAAGAAGTAACATTAGTTATGCTTATTTGGTATGGATTTTTAGCCATGGCACTAGGTGTAAAAGATGACAGCCACATGTCTTTGGAATTTTTTTATGGGATATTCAGTGAGAACGGGAAAAAGGTGTTAGATTTTATCAGGCATGTCCTAATGCTTGCATTTTCGACTTTAATGACATACTACGCATTGGAACTGGCCAGAACATCAATAACTAAATACTTACCGGCATCCAAAATTAGCAGGAGTATTCTTTATATTGCCATGCTGATATCGGGTATACTTATGTTTATATATACGTTAGTACATTTAATCAGTATCTTTGTTAATCCAAAAGAAAGTGAGGTAACGAAATAATGGTTCCAGAAGCAATTGGCTCGTTACTATTATTTGGGCTTTTATTTGCCCTAATGATGATTAAAATTCCAATATCATTTGCTCTTGGAATATCATCAGTAATTACTGCTATTTATCTAAAAATACCATTATTAATAATTTTTCAGAAAATGGTAAGTGGTATGAATAGCTTTACATTCTTGGCTGTCCCATTTTTTATTTTAACGGCACAAATAATGCAAGAAGGTGGGATTAGCGATAAATTGATACAATTTGCAAATGTTATCGTCGGTAGAATTCGTGGTGGCACGGCTATGGTAAACATAATTGCTAGCATGTTTTTTGGTGGGATATCAGGCTCATCAGCAGCTGATGTATCATCTATAGGTGCTATGCTGATTCCTGCTATGGAAAAAGAAGGATATGATAAAGACTATAGTGTGGCAGTTACGGTAACATCATCAGTTCAAGGGGTTATTATTCCACCTAGCCAAAATATGATTTATTATTCTTTAGCTGCTGGGGGGCTCTCAATAAGTAAGCTCTTTTTAGCAGGATACATACCAGGAATTTTATTAGGAGTATCTCTAATGATACCTGCATATTACATTGCAGTAAAACGAGACTACCCTGTTGGGAAAGTAATTTCTTTAAAAGAAAGCATGTCAATCGTAAAAGACGCAATATTAGGGCTTATTACTGTTATTATTATCATTGGCGGTATTATCGGGGGCATCTTTACGGCAACGGAGTCAGCTGCAGTTGCAGGAGTTTATGCACTCTTTCTCACAATTTTTGTTTATAAAAACATGACCTTGCAAAAGCTTAAAAATGTACTTGTTTCTTCATCGAAAACTTTAGCGATGATAATGGCCATTATAGCAACTTCTTCATCTTTTGGTGCTTTATTAGCATACCTGAAAGTCCCGACACTGGTCGCAAATTTTTTCCTATCAATATCTGACAATCCAGTAATAATTATGTTTATGATAAATGTAGTGTTGATACTATTGGGTATGGTCATGGATATGGGAGTATTAATCCTTCTTTTAACACCAATTTTACTGCCAGTAGCAACGAGTGTTGGAATCGATCCAATTCATTTTGGAATAATTATGGTATTGAATTTAGGTATAGGTCTTTGCACTCCGCCGGTAGGAACATCTTTGTTTATTGGCTGTGCAATAGCTGAATTGCCAATAGAAAAATCCATAAGAGCTTTTATACCTTTTTATGCTTCAATGATAATTTTGCTAATTATAATTATAGCTGTACCCCAATTGTCGTTGTGGCTGCCCAGTATAATAGCTCATTAATTAAAAGAAGTTATATAATAATTTGATTTTAAATAGTAATTGCTTATTATTACAAATTACAAATTGGATATAAATATTTTATAAATTCTACTATATTTGATGCCTATTGAAAAAATGTGGCATGTACATGTATAAGATATTATGTAGACAGGATAAGGCAGATTTAATACTTTACTTACCAATAAAACTTTTATTACAGAAAGGATGATTTTTATGAAAATCGTAGTATGCAAAAATCCTGTAGAGTTGGGAGAAAAGTCAGCTGATGCAGCAGCACTTGTATTAAACAAAGCAATTTCAGAAAAGGGTTCAGCGAGAATATTGTTATCTACAGGAGCATCACAATTTGAAACAATAAAGGCCCTACAAAAAAAAGATGTTGATTGGAGCAAGGTTGAGATGTTCCACTTGGATGAGTACATTAATTTGCCTGAAACACATCCTGCAAGCTTCCGAAGATATCTAAAAGAGAGGTTTGTGAATCATGTAAATTTGAAAAAAGCCTATTTTGTAAATGGAGAAGGCAACATCAAGAAAAACATTCAAACATTAACAGATGCTTTAAGAAAGCAGCCGATTGATCTTGGCATAATAGGAATTGGAGAGAATGCCCATATTGCTTTTAACGATCCACCGGCAGATTTTGATACGAAAGAAGCATATATTGTTGTCAACTTAGATGACAAATGTAAAAGACAACAAGTTCGGGAAGGCTGGTTTGATAGCATAGAAGATGTACCTGACCAAGCCATTACAATGACTCCACATCAAATTATGCAGTGCAAAACTATTATTTCTCCTGTTCCCTTTAAAGTAAAAGCTGAAGCAATAAAACTTACTTTGGAAAATGAATTAACCAACGAGATACCCGCAACACTGCTAAAGCAACATAATGATTGGACTCTTTATCTTGATGAAGATTCATCATCAATGGTTGATAATAAGACGATTGAAAAGTATTTATATGTTATGTGAAGGCTATTTTTGAAGCCGCAAGAGCACATAATTTTAGGAGTATTGACTTAAGCAATGCGTAAAGGTAGAATAAAATTGTGCAATTAAATACAAAAATTTTATGGTCCGAAAGGTTAAAAGGGAAGGCGGTGAAAATCCGCTGCAGCCCCCGCTACTGTAAGCGAGGATAGAGCCCTGATATACCACTGTTTGATACTTGGTTTAATTAAGAACCTGCTAGGTATTGAACGGGAAGGTAGGGCAGTAGATGAATCGCAAGCCAGGAGACCTGCCATAAGATTTACAGAGTTTACCTTCGGAGGGAAGGAAAAACAGGAAAGCGTATCAAATACAACCCCTTTTATTTCGAAGAAGGGGTTATTATTTTTTTAAAGGAGAGGTTACTATTGGAAAAAGGGTATGTGCAGGTGTATACTGGAAATGGAAAAGGAAAGACAACAGCGGCACTGGGACTAGCTTTTAGAGCTGCTGGTAGAGGCATGAAGGTAATAATGTTTCAGTTTTTAAAGGGAATGGATACCGGTGAACTTAAATCAGCGGAAGCGCTTAAACCGAATTTTGAAATACGCAGATTTGCCGAATCAAAAAAATTCACATGGAATCTTACGAAAGAAGAATTCGACGATTTAAAACAAAATGTAAAAGATGAATACAATCAGCTTGCTACTATACTAAAAAGCAAAGATTACGATATTGTTATTTTAGATGAGGTTATGGCAGCCATACATGGAGGCTTTCTTACGGTGGAAGAGGTAGAAAAACTTATTGAAGAAAAACCCGAAACCGTTGAATTAATTTTAACAGGAAGAGATGTACCGCGGGAGATTATTATGAAAGCCGACTTAGTTACTGAAATGAGGGAAATAAAGCATTACTTTAAAATAGGAGTGCCTGCCAGAGTCGGGATTGAAATGTAGATTGCAGTAATCACGAAAGGAAAAGCAAATAATTGGCGATTAACTATTTCAATAAACCTTCCCAAGATTAGATAATTAGTCCACAGTGTGGTAAAATATAATTATCATTGCTGGGAGGGTTTTTCTTGTTTATAATTCAATTAAGTTCCACTTATCATCACGCTAAAAGATATAGGCAAATAATGAATGTGTTAATTAAATACGGATTCGGATATATTGTTGAGAAAGCTGGTATAATCCTGCCTAGAGGAATTACGCGAGAAAATGTAGACCCAACCGGTAAAATGACAACAGCGCAAAAGGTTGTTATGATGCTCCAAGAATTAGGGCCTACCTTTGTAAAGTTGGGGCAGGTTTTAAGTACAAGGCCGGATTTGATTCCGGAGGATTATATAGAGGAACTTAAAAAACTGCAGGATAATGTAGCCCCTTTCAGCTTTAAAGAAGCAAAAAACCAAATAGAAGAGGATCTAGGGGATAATACCGACCATATTTTTTTATCCATAGAAGAAAAACCTTTAGCCGCCGCATCCATAGGACAAGTGCATCGTGCTGTTTTAAAGAATGGTCAGGAGGTTGTGGTTAAGGTCCGCAGACCGGGCATAGACAAAATAATAACTGCCGATTTAGAAATCATGCTTAATCTTGCGCGCCTGGCTGAAAAACATATACCGGAAGTACGAATATATGACCCAGTTGGTAAAATTGAGGAATTTGCTGATGCAATGCATAAGGAATTGGATTTTACCAGAGAAGGTTTTAATATAGATAAATTTAGGCAAAATTTCGAAGGGGACGAAACCATATATGTTCCCAAGGTCTTCTGGGAGGCTACTGCTCAGAAGGTATTAACTATAGAATATATCAAGGGATACAAGGTTACAGAGTTAGATGAAATAACCAATAATAACTTAGATAGGAAACAAATTGCAGTAAACGGTGCTAAAGCCATGATGAAACAGATATTTATACATGGTTTTTTTCATGCAGACCCGCACCCCGGCAATATTATAATAAGGCCTGACGGTAAAATCGTATTTATAGATTTTGGCATAGTTGGTCGTATTGATAAATATACAAAAAATAAACTTGCAGACCTTATCATAGGCATTATAAACAAGGATACCAAGAAAATTATAGGTGTGTTATTGGAGTTAAGCCAAGTTGAGCAAGAATTGAACATATCTGAAATTGAACTGGATGTAGAAGATTTATTGGATCGATATTATGGTAAAGACCTTAAAAATATTGACATGTCTAAACTCCTAAGCGAAGTCTTTACTATTGTAGCTAAGTATAAGATTATTTTACCTTCAAATTTTACCCTTTTATTAAAAAGCCTTATAACTATTGAAGGTGTCGGGCTTGAAATTGATCCGGATTTTAATATTTTTGAAACAGCTAAACCCTTTGTTAATAAGATGCTTCGCGAACGCTATAATCCTCAACATCTTTTGAAAACTGCGGTATCAACATTGCAAGAATTTAACAAATCAGTAGTGCTGATTCCAAAGCTTTTAAATGGTTTATATCAACGCACAAAAATTGATAGCATGAAAATAGATTTTGATACAAGAGGCACATCAAAAGTAATTTCGGAGTTGAATAAAATGGTTAATCGCCTGGTTTTTAGCCTTATTGTAGCATCTTTAATAATCGGTTCTTCCTTAATAATTCAAGCAGATGTTGAGCCGTTTCTTCTACACTATCCGCTTCTTGGTGTTGCAGGTTTTGTAACCGCTGGTTTACTGGGTGTTTGGCTGATAGCATCCATAATCCGAACCGGAAGAATGTAAAATACAAATGCATGTTTAATTCTATGATTTTGGGAGTGTGAAAAAGCATGAATAAATTATTGAGATTTTTTATGGTCATAGTGGCAGTTGTAGTTTTTTCTGTATTTGCTCTAAATGTTCAAGCCGATGTGGCGGAACCGGGATCTGAAAGTGATCCGCTTGTTACTAAAAGTTATGTTGATAAGGTTTTATCGAATTTAAAACAATATGTTGATTCAAAACCCGGTAGTTCGTCTGGTTGGGAGATAGTATATATGGAACAAGGTCAGAGCCTGATTGGAGATAAGGGAACAGAAATAATTTTAAGAAGCGGAATTGCTACTGTTGTGGATGAAGGTAATGGAGGCCTTGCCGATATAACCGAAGGAAAAGACATAATCAACGGAGAAAATGTGATGCAAAACCATTTACTAATTGTACCTCGGGATGATGGAAGGGGCGTAAAGGCCGAGAACAATAATGTGATATTACTTATTAAAGGGAGCTATACAATAATCAAATAAACTTTACTTTACTTTCGTATGATGATATACTTTTTTTAGCAAATTCCTCGGAGAGAGAGGCTTTTTTAATGGAAAGACTTACGGTGTTATTGGCTTTGATGGCTCTTGATGCCGGCGGAGCCGAAACTCATGTTGTTTCTCTTGCCAAACAACTGAAAAAACGAGGGGTCGAAGTTATTGTTGCTTCACATGGCGGGAAATTAACCAAAGTCCTAGAAACCAGTGACATTAAGCATTATACTTTACCACTTGACAGAAAATCGCCATTGAATTTAATATATTCTGTAAATGGTCTTGCGAATATTGTTAAAGAGCATGAAGTAAATGTAATTCATGCACATGCGCGCATTCCGGCATGGGTATCGCAATGGGTTAGTTTCATGACCGGTTGTCCTTACATAACTACTTCCCACGGAATTTATTCTACAGGCTGGGGAATGGGGCTTATTACCACATGGGGCCGAAAGGTTATTGCCGTTAGTGAGGATGTAAAGAAATATCTGATAAATGGTTTTAAGGTAAACCCAGATAAAATTTTCGTAATTCCCAACGGAATAGACCTTGAACAATTTAATCCTGGTGTCGACTCTTCTCAGGTTGAAAGACAATTAGGACTAAAGTATGAAGATTTAAAAATTGTATATGTCAGCCGTCTTATGGGTGCACGAGGAGAAATCGCTTTGAGGTTAATAGAAGCCCTTCCTCAGATAGAAAAAACTTTTCCAAAAGTTAAGCTAATAGTTGTAGGCGAGGGAGATAAATACGAGTCTATAGTTCGAATGGCAGCCGAATACAATTCAAAAACCTCTGAGAATAATGTGATTGTTACCGGTGCACGTCTGGATACACCTCTGATAATGAATATGGCAGATGTTGCAGTTGGTGTGGGTCGGGTAGCTTTAGAAGCGATGGCCATGGAAAAACCTGTGATAATAGCGGGTGAAGCAGGATTTATGGGGATTTTAAGTCCAGACAACTTTGAAATAGCAAAGAAGCATAATTTTAGCGGTAGAGGTTCGAATATGAGGACTGATGCAGACAATATAGCTAAATCCATAAAAGAGCTATTAGGTGATATTGAGCTGCGAAAGAAATTAGGGGCTTTTGGCAGGCAAAAAGTTGCAAAATATTTTTCTATTGAAACTATGACTGATGAAGTATTAAATGTATATCATCAGGTGATTGAGGAGGGTAAAAATGAGCTTAATAGATAACAAAGGCAGGATTTTCGGTTTAATAAATATCATAGACTTGTTGGTTATATTGTTGATTATTGCAATCGTAGGAAGGTTTGGCACTAAGGCTCATCAAAAGTCGGCGGGAGCAGTAACAAAGAATATCGAAGTGGTATTGCATGTAAAAGAGGTAAGAGATGCTACTGTAGATGTTGTTAAAGTTGGAGATATTGTAAAAGAAACAAAGACAAATGCGGTTTTAGGCAAAGTGACAAATATTGAAGTGAAACCCTCAGAGACATTAGTAGAAACTGCCGACGGTCGTGTGGTGGTATATCCTAATCCTGTATATAAAGATATGCTTATTACGCTGGTGGGGTCAGGTTCTGCCGGAGATAATGCCATAGTTCTCGGCAGCAATGAGATTCGCGTTGGCACATCTCTGCAGCTTAAAACCAATCTTTATTCGGTAACATCAACTGTAATGAGTATCAATATACAATAGTCGAAAACTACTTTAGCATCAATCGGTGAGTTGTTCCGGTGAGCATAAGGAGATTTATAATGGAAAATGTAACCATATGGATGCAAAACAGTTTATTTATTAATATAATTAAATTTTTTTTAAGACCTGCAGTCTATCAAGGCAGCTTTTTGTATAATGGTATTTGTGTTTTAAGTGACTTTATTTCAAAAACTTTTAAAGGGAGTTCTTTTAGAGCCTTTTTTACCAATAAAAGCTGGGAAAATAACGCAATAAAAGAAAGTAGATTTATGTCCACTGTTTTAAAACTTAATCAACCAATAAAAAAACTTTCGGACATTTTGAATAATATTATAGAAAACAGTTTTCCAGTTAAATCTGTGTCAAAAGCGGTCAAGCTTTTTATTCAAGTTCCGCTTGCAACGACAGCCCATATTTTATTGCCGTCGGCAGCTTCAGTTTTAATTCTAAGGGCTGTTTTTGAAGGCTATATGCCTAAAGCACTCATATATCATATAATTTTATTAATTATGTTGTTTTTTATATTATCGGTGAAAGTATCTTTAAGTTCGCTTTTATCCTCCAGTATAGCATACAAATCATGTAAATGGTTTTTAGATGGACAAGATTCTAACACTTTGCCTGTTAAGCATAGCCAAACAGGTGATTTATCGCGTCAAGATAAGTTGAATTTAGCGGTAATTGGAGTTTTAGCAGGTATTTTGTATTATTATCTCCATAAACTTACGTTTATTAAATTATGCGGTCTTATTTTAATGCCTGCACTCATATATTTATGGCCATGGTTGGGCCTGGCCTTGACTGCGCTAATATTACCACTGGCTCCTACCACATATAGTGTTGGTATTATAGGGTTAACTTTTTTATCTGTTTTACTAAAGAATGACAAGTTTAAAAAAAGTTTACCTGCAGCTATTATACCATCAATACTGTTTATGATATCTGCAGGCATTGCGGCAGCGTTTTCCGTTGCACGAGCTGAAAGTTTGAAAGCTCTTCCTCTTTATGTGGCATATTTTATGATATTTTATTGTTCTTCAGTTTTATTCCGCGATTCTAAGACAATAAAGACAGTGCTTGCTTTTTTGGTTATATCGGTTATGATGATTTCATTGCTAGGTATTTACCAGTATTTTTTTGTCAAAGTACCTACGGCTGAAGCTTGGGTGGATGTAAAACAGTTTCCGGAACTTGCAACTCGTGTATATGCAACTTTGGAAAATCCCAACGTACTGGGAGAGTATTTAGGCCTTGCAATACCGCTGCTTTTAGGCCTCTTTTGGGCATCCGGTAAATTCAGACAAAAATTTCTTTTAACTATAGTTTTGGGAATATCAACACTTTGTCTTGTCTTAACATTTTCCAGAGGCGCTTGGCTTGGCTTAGCTGTAGCTGTTTTGGCTTTTGCATTGATTAAAGAACCTAAACTTTTGATTTTATTGTTAATACTGGCTATTTTGGCCCCGATGTTTTTACCATCTGTTGTTACTAATCGTATTGCAAGCATCGGCAGCCTTGAGGACAGTTCTAATGCATACAGGATAACAATATGGATTGCAGCTTTGAGGATGATGAAGAACTACTGGTTAAATGGCGTAGGCTTGGGTTCAACAGCGTTTGCCAGGGTCTACAGAGATTATATGATAGCAGGAGCTTCAGCCATTCATGCACACAACTTATATCTTGAAGTAGGACTTGAGATGGGAATTTTGGGTCTTTTTGCACTGCTTTGGATGGCTTTTAGAGGGTTTTCGGAGGCGTTAATTTACGTAGAGAACAATTCTAAGATGTCATTCGTATTGGCAGGGATTTTCGCAGGCCTGGTTGGGCATTTGTTTCATGGGCTATTTGATTATGTATGGTACAGCCCGCGGATTGTCATGGCATTTTGGATGTATTTTGGAATGATGTCAGCCATAGCTTCCGGCAATCTTATCGATGATATGACAGGGGAGAAAGCAGCATGATAAAGGTTCTTCATGTACTTTCCGATACTAATATAGGAGGCGCCGGCAGATATCTTTTTAATCTTTTGTCAAGTCAAGATAGTAATCGCTTTGAGGTAGTTGTTGCTTGCCCGGGCGGCGGTGAACTCGAAAGGCAGTTAAAGGCGAAAGATATAAAGGTATATACATTGGAAGGCGGAGAAAGTTCTGCGAACTTGAGTCAGATAAAAAGCCTCAGGCAAATTATTTCCTGGGAAAAGGTAGATATTGTACATACACATGCAAGCTTTGCCGGCCGCATAGCCGGGAAAATTGCCGGCTGTAAAGTGGTGATGACTCGTCACGGCTTGGGCGGCGGTGGAGGCGGTTTTCTTAAAAGGACAACCACCAGACTGGTTTCGCGAATATTTACCGATCGCATTATTGCCATATCCCGTGCTGTAAAAATCAGCCTTATAGAGAGCGGAGTGCCGGCAGATATGATAACAATTATATATAATGGGATTGATTTATCACAATTTGGTAGAATTGAAGGGAGCCTACGTAAAGAGCTGGGCATTGCTCCTAATACGCCTATAATCGGTATGGTTGCTCGATTGGTACCTGAAAAGGGTTATGAATATGCAATCAATGCCTTTTATCATGTATTAAAGGTATATCCGTCAGCCCAACTTGTCATTGTGGGCGACGGACCGCTGGAAAAATCCTTGAAAAACCTGTGCACCCAATTAGGCATAGATGATCATGTGGTTTTTACGGGTTATAGGCAGAATGTCGAAAACATAATGGCTGATTTTGATGTTTTTGTACTTTCTTCCATAAGCGAAGGATTAGGTTTGGCCTTACTTGAGGCCATGGCACTGGGAAAACCTGCGGTAGCTACGGCAACAGGAGGAATACCTGAAGTTATAAAGCATAATGTAAATGGTTTTTTGGTACCTTCAGGAAGTGATAATTATTTAGCTGAGAGTATAATCAAGGCTATATCCGATAAGGAGTTAGCAAAAGCGCTCGGCACAGAGGCCCGAAAAACGGTTAATGAAAAATTTTCTTCAAAAGCTATGATTGAAAAAACTAATAAGGTTTACATGGAGATTCTCCAAAGAGTCTAATGTGCAAACTGAAAATCTTGTAAGATTACATCTGCTGTCCGAAAGCTTAAGTGCATTGCTAGTAGATGCTGGGAGTTCTCACAATTAGGGGGATTTATCTCTATGAAAAAAGGAGAAATATTGATGCGAAGAGTATTGGTTTCTGGTTATTACGGTTTTGGTAATGCCGGAGATGAAGCTATACTCATGGCTATTGTAAACTCACTAAAAAAACTGAAAAGTGATATTGAAATCACGGCTCTTTCTGCAGACCCTTTAAAGACCAGGGAATATTATGGCATAAATGCCGTACAGAGAACTAGCCCATTTGCCATAATAAGAGAAATATCCAGGGCTGACTTGGTGATTAGTGGAGGAGGAGGTCTTCTTCAAGATGTTACCAGCAATCGGTCGATTCCCTACTACCTTTTTATTTTATATTTGGCTAAAAAGCTGAATAAAAAAGTCATGTTTTATGCCAATGGAGTAGGCCCGGTCTTTAGGGAAATAAATAAGAGCATGATTAAACTTGTGGGAAACATGGTGGATCTCATAACAGTAAGAGATGAACAATCCCGGAAAGAGCTGGAAAATCTCGGCGTATCCAAGCCCCCTATTATAGTTACAGCAGATCCAGCATTTGTACTAGAGCCTATTGATGATAAAGCAGGATATGAATTGCTGAGAAAGCTGGATATCAGTTTTAATGAACAGCATCCTAAAATCGGTGTATCTGTAAGACCGTGGAATCTAAATAAAAGTCGTGATATAATAGCTAAAGCCTGCGATTACTTAGTAAAAAGTCATGACGCAGATATCATATTTTTACCAATGCAATATCCCAAGGATTACAATGAGTCCCTGGAGATAATTAAATTGATGAAGGAAAATGCCACAGTTGTTCCTGAATCCATTGGTCCCCGCGAAATACTGTGGCTGTGCGGAAAAATGGATCTCATATTTGGTATGCGACTTCATGCCTTAATTTTCGGGGCTATGATGCAGGTGCCGCTGGTAGGATTGGTATATGACCCGAAAGTGGAGCATTTTCTAAGCAGGATAGACCAACCATCGGCAGGCAAGCCAGGGGATTTAGATTTAGTTGCACTCTGCAATTTATTAGAGGAAGCTTTGGCTAATATACCGCAAAGTCAAAAACAACTCCAGGAGAAAAAAGAAGAGTTGACAGTTTTAGCCAATAAAAATGCAAAGTTGGCGATAAATCTGCTGGAGGAAGATAAATGAATGCTGAAGATAGAGAGCGTATAAATGTGCTCGATGTTTTGCTTGATTGTGTCGATTACGAAGATGCTTGCCACAGAGTAGCGGCATTTTTAAACTCTTATAGTAATAAAGTAATTGTTACCCCAAATGCAGAAATTATCATGGCCGCCCAAAAAGACCATGAATTAAAAGCTGTGCTTAATGCAGCTGATATTTGTCTTCCTGACGGCATAGGTGTGGTAATAGCTTCGAAAATTTTAGGTAAGCCTCTTGCCGAAAGGACTACAGGCTTTGACTTTATGATGAAAGTATTGGGTATGGCAGATAAGGAATCACTGAGGTTATTTTTGCTTGGCGGCAAACCAGGGATAGCTGAAAAAGCTGGAGAAAAAATAAAATCAATGTTTCAAAATATACAAATCGTTGGGTCATATCACGGATATTTCAATGAGGATGATACTCAGAAAGTAATTAGTATAATTAATAATTCAAAACCCGATATTTTATTGGTGGCGATGGGATGTCCCAGGCAGGAAATGTTCATGCTGCACAACAAAGATAAGCTGAAGTTTCGAGTAGCTATGGGTGTCGGGGGCAGTTTTGATGTGCTGTCTGGTAATGTGAACAGGGCCCCGGTATTTATGCAGAAGGCCGGTTTGGAGTGGCTGTACAGGCTTTTAACCCAACCGACACGAATAAAGAGAATAAGTGTTTTACCATTATTTTTATTAAAAGTGACGGCATGCAGGCTGACAAAAAATAAAGAAGTGAGTGTATGAAATATAAGGAACTGTTTTTGGAATACTTGCAAATAGTTTTAGGATCTTTTATTGGCGCATTAAGTCTTACAATGTTTCTTATTCCTAACAAAGTAGCCGCAGGCGGTGTCAGCGGTCTTGCGACAGTCTTATATTATCTTTTTAAGCTACCAGTAGGGTGGATAATGCTGCTGTTTAATATCCCACTTTTCTTATCAGGAATAATTTTCCTGGGCAAAAGTGTTGGTATAAAAACGCTAGTAGGCAGTCTCCTGTTTTCTGTTTTTACAGAGCTAACTGCTAATTTTCCTGTAGTAACTAGAGATTTGATGCTTTCTGCCGTATATGGAGGCATAATCTTGGGAATAGGCCTGGGCATTGTTTTTAGAGTAAGGGGCTCAACCGGCGGAACTGATTTGGCAGCTATGATTTTAAATCACTTTATACCGTCAATAAGTGTGGGACAGGGCATACTAATAATAGATTTTTTTGTTATAATCTTAAGCGGTATAGCCTTCAATTGGGAACTTGCCATGTATGCATGGATTGCTTTGTTTGTGAGCAGCAAAGTGATTGATTTAATTCAAGAAGGTTTTAACTATGCAAAAGCCGTATACATAATATCAAACGAAACAGAAGAAATATCACAAAAAATACTTACAGAAATGGAGCGAGGTCTCACTTTTATCAAAGCAGAAGGCGGATTTACCAGACAGGACAAAAATGTTTTACTTTGCGTGATAACCCGCTTAGAAGTATCTAAGCTAAAAAATATAGTTCATCAAACAGACCCCCGGGCTTTTGTAATTATCCATGATGTGCATGAAGTTTTAGGTGAAGGTTTTAGCTATAAAAATGATTAAAAAAAGATTATTTTCTAAGGAGTGATTTTCAAGATGAGTATATCTTGTGAAACTATCAATGAACTTAACTCTAAAGCGCGTATTATTCGCCGCCATATTGTCGAAATGATTGCTGAAGCGGGTTCGGGTCATCCCGGTGGGTCATTATCAAGCGCAGATATTGTTACTGCACTGTACTTTCATGTAATGAATGTAGACCCTCAAAATCCTCATTGGCCGGAAAGAGACAGGTTTGTCTTATCTAAAGGCCATGCGGCTCCGCTTCTATATGCAGTCCTAGCAGAAAAGGGATTTTTCCCCAAAGAAGAATTACTAACCCTCAGAAAGACAGGTTCCATGCTTCAAGGGCATCCTGACATGAAATCAACTCCGGGTCTGGATATGACTACAGGCTCTTTAGGCCAGGGTTTATCAGCCGCAAATGGTATGGCACTTGCGGCAAAATTGGATAACAAATCCTATAGGGTATATGTAGTAATGGGTGATGGCGAGCTTGAGGAAGGTCAGATTTGGGAAGCAGCCATGACTTCAGCGCATTACAAATTAGATAATTTGACGGCTTTTGTAGACAACAACGGTTTGCAAATAGATGGTCCAATTCAAAAAGTAATGTCACCGGAAAACATACAAGAGAAGTTTAAAGCTTTTGGTTGGAATGTAATCGATATAGACGGGCACGATATGAAGCAGATTCTTGAGGCTGTTGAGGAAGCTAAGACCGTAAAAAGCAGACCTACTGTCATAGTTGCGAAAACTGTAAAAGGTAAAGGTGTGCCTTTTATGGAAAATCAGGTAGGTTGGCACGGAAAAGCCCCATCTCTTGAACAGGTAAAAGAGGCTTTACAGTCTATATAAATATATTTGTGGAGGAGATATCAGATGACCAAGATTGCAACTCGAGAAGCCTATGGAGAGGCCTTGGCCGAAATAGGTGAAGAGATAAAAGATATTGTAGTTTTAGATGCTGACCTTTCGGGTTCTACTAAGACAGCTATTTTTGCGAAAAAATATCCTGAACGATTTTTTAATATTGGTATAGCAGAACAGGATTTAATGGGTACTGCAGCAGGGCTTGCAACTTGCGGCAAAATACCGTTTGCCAGCACTTTTGCAATATTTGCTACCGGAAGAGCATTTGAGCAGGTTAGAAATTCAATATGTTATCCAAAGCTAAATGTAAAAATTGCAGCGACACATGCCGGCCTAACTGTTGGTGAAGATGGAGCTACACATCAGTCTATTGAGGATTTAGCTCTTATGCGGACATTGCCGAATATGACAGTAATAAATCCGGCCGATGCTGTTGAAGCAAAAAAAGCTGTGAGAGCTGCGGCCGCTCATGAAGGTCCGGTTTATCTTCGCTTTGGCAGATTGGCAGTAGAAACTATATTCGAAGAGGATTCTGAGTTTGAAATAGGTAAGGGCAAAATCCTTAGAGAAGGTAATGATGTAGCCATAATAGCTACGGGAATAATGGTGGGAGAAGCTTTAAAGGCTGCAGAAATTCTTGAAAAAAGCGGCTTAAAAGCAATGGTGATAAATATTCATACATTAAAACCAATTGATGAAGAAATAATTTTAAAGGCTGCAGAATGTGGTGCGATTGTCACTGCTGAGGAACATACCATTATCGGTGGGCTGGGCAGTGCGGTAGCAGAAGTCCTAGCCGAGAAAAAGCCAACACCAATGAAAAGAATAGGAATAAAAGATAAATTCGGCCAGTCAGGCAAGCCTGAAGAATTGTTAAAACTGTATAACCTGACGGCAGAAGATATAGTAAAAGCCGCAAAAGAAATAAAAAGATAAAAACTGAAGGGGGGCTGTTGCAATAATGCAATGGCTCCTTTTTAAAAGGCAAAGCGGAAGCCACATTAATTTTTACAATAAAAATAAACGCCGCAGATTATTCTGCAGCGTTACTTGTCAATTTATCCCAATGATGAATTATACCATTGGTGTCAATATCCAAGCTAAAGCAAATGCACTGAATACACGGATTGCCAAACCTACAAGGGCTGCTTGCATGGCTTCGCCACCGGTAAGGTCAGAGCTTTGTGACCATACAGCAGGAATTTGAGCAAAAGGTATCTGCAAAGGCAGGCCTGATGCAGCAAGGATAAATGAACCTATGGCGAAACGTGTTGGCATAGTTCCGATTGTTTCGACCAGTGTATTCATTGCAAGTGTTGGTGCAACAAGGATTGATTGCATACCGGTTGCAGGGTCAATCGATAAAGCATTAAGGAATGCAGACATTGCTGATTCGATAGGTGCCCATATTCCCATATATTCAAGTAATCCTATTATGGCGAAAACTACAACGACAGCTGGTATTAGTAATAAGAACATTAATTCAGCACCTTCTCGAGCTCCATTCATTAGAGTGGTAAACAGAGGAGTGCTAGGTGTAAAGCTTGGCATTTCGCTGATATCTTTGTACTGAACGTCTCTGTAGAGGGTCTTGCTGAGAAGAAAGGGTATCACGATAACAGGAAGTAGTATTCCGATTATTACAATAGGAAATGCCCAAATTCCCTTTGATGCAAAAGCTACTAAGCCCAGCATAAAAGTTGAGAAGGATTGTTGTGATTGAAACATGGTAGCAACAGCTATTTTCTGTTCATCTTTTGTAGCTCCTGCTTTCTTTAATGCAGGTCCGGTTATTCTTCCTGATGCGTTTATATCTCCGAGTATGTTATAAATAGCGGGAACGATAATTAACGGGGTGATTTTCATAATCTTTGCAAGCGGGGTAAAAATACGCACTAAGGCATCGGTAAAACCGAGACGTTCCAAGATACGGCCGGTCATAACACTCAATATGATGGCAGTACCTAGGGTGCCTGTAAGATATACATTAACTACAGGTCCGACAGCTTTTTTCAACATTGCATCAAAACTACCGCCGATAATTTCTGGTTTAACAAAAAGAATAATAAGGGTAAGGGCAATAAGAGACATACCAACATACTCAATATTCGATATTGGACGAGCCTTACCTTTAGTTGCCTCATTTTCCTTAACAGCCATTAAAGAGACCTCCTTGTATAAATTTTTAGTAATTAGTAAAATTAATAATAGTGAGTAATATAATAATTAATACATTACTTTGCTTTGAAAATAATCACCTCCAGAAATTAATGATTTATCTATAAGCTTTAATTAACATCTATTAAACTCTATTAAACCATCTTTAATAACTGTGGTAATAGATTCGGTGTCTGTAAAGTCAAAAACAGGCAATCCTTTGGAAAGGATGATATCAGCTCTTTTGAGTTTTGCAATTGAACCTATCTCTGCTTCCAAGCCCATGATTTTAGCAGCATTTATAGTTATCATTTTTAGGCAGTCAGCCTTTGCAACACCATGCTTACTTAAATATTCAAAAGTGGGTTTACAGATTTTTAAAAAGTCTTTAGGCCCGACCATTTTTATATCATCTAAGCCAACAGCTTTTGCATGTACCGGCAAATATGAATCAGTGGCTATAGCTGTTGTTACCCCGGCGTTTAAGGCATTGTAGATATCCTCCGGTGTATTTGGAGAACTACTTGTTCCACCATGTGGTGTAGCAACAAGGAAAATATTCTTTCGAGCCATTTCGTCAAATTGACTGGCGTTGGCACCATGACCGTGGTGAACCACATCACCGCCCGCATCTATAAACAACTGGATATTGTCAGCACCTTCGATATGTGCCCCTATTTTTTTGCCCAGCGAGTGAAATATATTAACAATTTCGAAAATATCCTCACTATCAAAAATACGTTTTCCACCATTAGGCACAAGATGACAGGGCAGATTAGCTACTGTAGCGGTTATGAATATATTTTCTCCTGGGAATTCACTTTCAACTGCCAGCCTAGCATAGTGCTCGTTATCTAAATCATCAAGGGTCAAATTACCTCCCGGTCGCAGTGACGAAGTATAAGCCAATGGTTCAGTACCTAAACAGCACATCCCGGCAGCAAATTTAATATTTAAAACCGTATTCCGAGCTGCATCTTTTAGTACCTCTAAAGGAGCCGATAATAACGGGTGACCCAGGTGATGATCACCTATCGTGGTAATACCGCTTTTCAAACAATCGAGGTAATTTGATATAGCGGCTATTGTTTGGGATTTACCTCTGATGTGATGAACTCCTTCAGTGGCATATTCGCATAAATGAGTATGGCAATCTACCAGTCCCGGCATTACAACCAACCCAGTAGCATCTATTACTTCACAGGCATCAAGATTTTCAGCCGTTTCATTATCAACAATATCTGAAATAATTCCATTTTTAATCAATACAGATTTATATTGCTCATGGGGGGAATCCATAGTTAGTATGCGACCATTCTTAATAACTAAGTCCCACAATAGCATCACCCCAAAGAAATTTTATTTTTTGTCGTGTATAAGGTAGTTTTCAGTAATAAACTTGGCATAATCTTTAATCGTTGCAGAGCCAAAATCTTTAAGCGGAGTGGAACATATCCTCTCCCGGAAAATCACAATCTCAACATCTTCCGGCAAGTAATGTCTTAAAGCATATGCAAGAGGTAGTCCATTTTCAAAGACTTCCAAAGCATGGGAATTGCCGCAAATAAAGTTCAAGCCTAGTTCTTTAGCTTTATAGACTAAGTCACTGTCCATTTTGACACGGCTTATTGTAGCTAAGACAGTATCGATTTCAGGATGTTCACTCTTTGCTTTTTCTAGATGTTCAGCTGTAAATCCGGTATGTGGGAAAATATGCAAAATTGTATTTACCGGAGTGTCTTTTGTGCCCAACAATATTTCTCCCTGAACAGCAGTAGCGGAGTCTTTAATTTCACTGCAGTTAAAGTGGATTCTTTCTGTTCCCATTACTTGATGCTCTTTGTCCATGTCCATCATTTTGTTTAGACGATTTAAAATATCACCCAAGGTTTTTATTTCGTCTAATGTTTTACCGACATACATAATATTTCCAGGGATACCTCCATATCTTATATCCGTATAAAAAGGCTTATGGCCATGAATATAGGAAATGCCAGGATGTAAACCGTGAAAAGCTTCATGAAGTTCAAATACTGAAATATTATAAAGATCCAAATAGCAGCTTAGAGTTACCCCGCCTGAATTTGCCGCATCAGCAATGGGATGGTGAGCTACAATGACGTCTACTCCTGTTGCACCAGCAAGTTCAATATTTCCTTCGGTAAGTGTCATTGTTACGGCAACTTTTTTAATTTCTGCTTCAGGGTTTCCGTAAACAAGACCCGGAGTTTCCATTACTGCTTTTCCAGGAATATTTGATGACTTCATCACAACAAATGGGTTCTTAGCTGTAAATACATCGCCTAAATCCTTGACTACCCTCCCTCCTGTTATATTGTCCAGTACTTCGATTAGATCCTTTACCTTCATCTAGTGTTCCTCCTTTTTTAAATACAGATTAAAGTTCTGGCAAAATCCAAAATCTGCCGAAAAACTAAAGGTTTTGATTTTGTTTATAAATAGGATGTGTTCCAATATATTTATTTATTCCCTATTTATTCCCTCATCAGTGATGAGCTACACATATTATACTACGACATTTAAAACAAAAGTCCTTCCAATAATTCAATTTTATTGTAAAAATATAAAAAATTTCTACAGTGCATATCTTACAAAAACTCCAAACATTCAATTTATAAAATTGCTTAAATTGAATTTCAAACTTTTTCAGTGAAACTAAATAAATTCTGTAAGTTCTTTTTATAGATAGTTAACTTGGACAAAAATAGAGGCCGCCAAATAAATACCTCTCTAAAGGAAAATTACACTACCATTCTCGATATGAAAATAGCATAACAGTTCCCTTAAAGGTATTTATTTGACGGCCTCGAACTATCTTTTTAAGATCTTTCTTATCCAGTCAATTATAAAATTTTTCACAAAGTCCTATTTACAAGCTATCAAATAAATTTTAGTTTGTCAAGCGTTTTTTGAAAAAATTTTTTCAAAAAACTCTTCTACCGGCTCAACGGTAATTATTATCATACCGGCCAATTGATTTACAGGGTCGTAATCTTTTAATATTGTGCGTACCTTTAATTGAAATTTATCTTCAAAATATGTTTTAATTCTGATTTTAAATTCATTTAATAATGCCAGATCCATCAATCTAGCAGTAAATGCGTCTTTTTCATCTATATGCCTTAGTACAGAGATTCTTCGATTTAATGCTAAAATAATAATTTTATCTCCAATGATATCTATTTTCTGCCAATCTAAACCTCGGCCATACATTTCTTCATTTACTTGATTATTTATTTTAATAAGTTCTTGCTTAAAATCGCCAATATTCTTCAAAATTTCATCTCCTTTACATTATATTATAATAAAGTCTAATATAAGTATACACTTTGGCACACGAACTATATTCTACGAAATAATAAATTTTTCCTGCCTTATAAAAAAATAAATATTTGCATGGAAATGTAGCAACTAACAAGCCCTATGAATATCATGGAATGAAGTGGTAAATTTTTTAGAAGGGGGGCATGCTACAATGCAGGTAGCAATTGAACTGTATCTTCAAAGAGGTTTGAGCGTTATGGATAACAGTTTTATAAATTTAAAGCTTATGTACAATAGTAAAATAATTGAAGAAAGCTGTTCTGAGGATGTTTTTGAATTTTTCGGAATGATTCTTAGCGGAAAAAGACTAGCTGCTTTAGGAAGAAAAAGATATTATGACAGTAATTATTTAATGGGAAGAATTTTTGAGGCAGATCCGGCATCACCTATGAATTTTTTATTTATAGACCCGGAAGATGATATTAAACTCATTATAGAAACAAATATTTGGCTTGATCCGGGAATCATGGTTCAAGATGTTTTGCTAAAAATATTTTCCGACAAAAAAGAACTGAATATTCCTTTAAACAGACCTGATGTTAAAACAGATTGGTCAGGTCGGGGAACTTTTACGATTGATATAGGCGAGTTTATAAAAGAGCTGAATGCTGAAAGAGTAAAACTGTAAAAATATGCCCTGTTTAAAACAGGGCATATTTTATGCTAAAAAATAACTATGGATAATATAATGGCAAATTTACAATAATATTAGTGTATGAACAGGCAAATAATAGATATAGCTATTTTGCAAAAACTTTTTAATAAAATTGAAATACAGTTATGATATAAATTTACGATTATATAAATATATTAAGGAGAAATGCACATGAATATTGCTATATTATCTACCTATTTTCCTAGGGAGTGCGGAATAGCCTCTTTTTCAAAGGATCTTAGAAACAATCTCATGCTATGTGGTGAGCAAGTGTCAATTCTTGCCGTTAGTGACAAAAACGACTATTATAATTATCCGCCGGAAGTAGTTTTTGACTTAGAAGAGGATAATAGGGATCAGTATGTGATTGCAGCTGAATTTGTCAATACTGCAAATATAGATTTGGTCTTTGTAGAGCATGAATATGGTATTTTTGGCGGTAATGACGGTGCCTTTGTATTGGATTTTATCGAAAACTTGGAAAAACCATTTATCCTAAATACTCATACAGTTCTACCATCACCGGATTTTCATAAACGAAGGATACTATCAACATTGGGCCAAAAATCAATGGCTGTTATATGTATGACCCACCGCTCTTCAGAACTGCTGAACAAGGTATATAATATACCTCTCAATAAACTTTATATGGTCCATCATGGAGTGCCGATATTTGAAGAAAAATCTAGAGATGAAATTAAAAGAATATATGGGGTCGAGGATCATCCGCTAGTAGTTACTTTTGGTTTTTTAGGTCCAGGTAAAGGTATTGAATTGGGAATTAAAGCTATATCTTTCTTAAAAGAAAAATATCCCGATATTATTTATTTGGTAGCAGGAGAAACACACCCAAATCTAAGGAAAAAGATGGGAGAGGCTTACAGGGATTCTCTTGTCAATTTAATACAGGCCTTGGAAGTTGATAATAACATAAGATTTATCAATAAATATCTCAGCATTGAAGAACTAGGAGAAGTGCTCTATATGGCAGATGTTTATCTTACCCCTTATCCACATCGCAATCAGGCTGTAAGCGGAACTCTTTCCTATGCTGTAGGCTGTGGTAGGGCAATAGTGTCTACTCCATATGATTACGCTCTGGAAGTTCTTGCGGACGGTAGGGGCCTTATAGCCAATGATGCCAATCCGGAAGAATTGGCATCATTGATAGATAAAATCTTATCCGACCATCAATTAAAAGAGAATCTGGAAGAAAAGGCCAGTAAATTAGGTAAAACTATGACATGGCCTCAAGTAGGCAAAAGATATGTAAGTATAATAGAAAATATTATGCAGACAGAGGCTGAAAGGAAGGTTTTCTAAAGTGTATAGGCATTTTAAACGCATGACCGATTCAACGGGGATTATTCAATTTTCCGATATATCAAATCCTTTAATTGAAAGCGGTTATACGGTAGATGATAATGCTCGGGCACTGATTGTTGCAATAGGAATGGAGGAATTGGAGCGCGAAAAACTTATAAAAACTTTTATAAGTTTTTTACAAGAAGCTCAAATGCCAGACGGCACATGGCAAAATTTAAAAGTTCATGATAAATATTATACATTGATTAATTCAGAGGATAGTGTAGGCCGAGGTATACTTGCAGCAAGTTTTGCAGCGGACTGCGATATACCTGAAACAAAGGATACTGCCTGTAAGATGTTAAAAAAGGTGCTGCCAAAGGCTATAGATACCAATTCTCCACGGGCCATGTCTTATACATTGTTAGGTATGGTGAAACTTATAGATTCATTAGAAAGGATAAGCCTCTTGCCATATGCAAAGCATATTGCATATAAACTTATAAAACTTTACGATGCCAATCGCTGTAAAGATTGGCATTGGTTTGAGGACAGACTTACGTACTGCAATGCATTGCTGCCCCATGCATTATTTGGCTTTTATGTAGTGAGTAAAGATGTAAAGGCTTTAAAAGTAGCTAAGATTACACTGAATTTTCTTACAGATTCTTTATTTAAGAAAGGATATCTTAATATTGTTGGTAATCAGGGGTGGTGGATTAAAAAAAGCCAAATACCGCCTTATGACCAGCAACCGGTAGATGCGGCGTCTATAGCTCTTGCTTGCCTACAGGCGTTTGTAGTTACGGGTGAAAGAGAATATATAGAAATGGCTCAACTAGCATATGATTGGTACTGGGGAAAAAATCTCAATAACCTTCCCTTATACAATGAGGAAACACAAGGCTGTCATGATGCTCTTGTTCCACATGGAGTTAATTTAAATCAAGGTGCAGAAGCTGTAATCTCATTTTTGATGGCACACCAAGTTTTACAGAACATTAAAGAAAAAAAACAAAGGATATTAATTCCGGCGGTATAGGAGGGGCTTGGTTGGGGCATATTGAAATGCTTTTTAAAGAAACCATTGACCATGCAAAAGCAGAACTTAAATCAGAAAAAGATATTGACATTATAATAGGTGTCCCTTTTCATGACGAAAAAAATGCCTTAGAAAATATTATAACAGTTGCCAAGAACAGTTTAAAGGCAAAAGGCCGAAAGCTGATTGTTTGTGTCGGTGGTCCAACAGATGTCGAAACGATAAAAAATATAAAAGAAAGATTTGGAAACGAAATAGTAGGTTTTTCACTGCCGTCGGGTGTCGATGGCCGAGGCTTTGGTATAAGAGCCATTTTGGAAATTGCTCGTCTTTTTAAGTCAGATGTGATACTTCTGGAAACAGACTTAAAAAGCAAAGGAGAGCAAGGATTAAAACCCGATTGGGTAGACTGTCTGGCAGCTCCTATCTTTGGAGATTATGATATGTCAGTTGCCTGTTTTAGACGATATCCGTTTGAAAATATCATTGACAAGATATTAGTTTTGCCGCTTATTACAGCTCTTTATAAAACTAAATTTAGTGATCCTCTCAGCGGAGTTGTCGCTATTACGCACGATCTTGTTGAAGAGTTCTGCTCTGAATTCGATCAAAGTAGAGAATATCTAGGCGGCTATGGTATCAACCCATGGCTTATTACAACTGCCTTGAAATGGGGTAAAAGGATATGTGAGGTAAATTTCGGGGCAAAAATTTCCTCAATACCCCCTGATAAAAGATATATTTCTGAAAAAGAAATGCTTAAAGCACTGTTTGAATGCATAATACGGGACGAGGATATTTGGTTGGAAGATTTTAAAATTATTAAAACCCCTGATATGTACAGCAGTGAATTTAAGGATGTACCGCTAAAAATTGTTTATAACCATGAGGAGCTTTTAGATTCCTTTATTAAAGGAACTTGTCATTACAATAATCTATTGCAAAAAACATTAAGCAAAGAAGTGCTTAGTCATATTGAATTTATGACAAAATCGAAAGACAATGTAATTTACTCACCAGAAATCTGGTCACGAGCAGTTTATGAGTTTATAGTTGCTTATAATTTTAATTCAGAAATATTGCAGGAAGACCTATTGGAAACCATGATAGCTATATGTAAAGGAATGCTCGCAGCGCTGATACTAGAAATCATGAACGCAAACGAAGGTTTAAGTGATTTGAATGTGGATGTCGACACTGTTGTTTTAGCTCAAACTGAAACAATTTATAAAAATACCGTAAATGCTTTCATGAGTAATAAATCTCAATTTTCGGAGAATTGGCGTCGAAAATTAGATGAAACCAGTCCAGTGCTTACTCCACTGGATTATCTTGAGTTTATTCCAGGGGTTCCAATTGTGTTGCCTAAAAAACTTATAGGAAAGAATCGTTGCGAAGCGACTACCAGTAAAGTTTTTAAAAGACTTCAAAAAAAGTATAATAATGCTTTTATATCCTTTCTAGAGACTTTAAACATCCATAATAATGCTTCTTCTGAAGACATTTACCGGTGTTTAACCGAATTCATGGCAGATTTGGAAAACACTATCGATGGCTTATGCCCGGGGAATTTATACAGCTTAGAAGGTACCAATGATGTAGTAAAAAGCATATTTGATATTATTCCACATAGCAAAGTTATAGCAGTAAAATGGGAAATACTGCGGAAATTATTATATGAATATCCTCCGGGAAATTTAATTTTAAGAATGGGCTTTAGAAACTTGAGAGAACTCCTTGACAATATGAATGAACGAAAGATTCTTACATTGGCTTCGTTTACTGAGGACAAGGATTATTTTGATCGTATATTTTACTGGCTTAAGGACAATTTAAGACCCGATAGTTTTGAAGAAGTAGAAATACTTCCAATAGTGGTAAATCGTAATGATTTTCACGGTTCTAGTGAACTTCGAGAAATATCTGATTTAAATCGTTTGACAGCATATATACCTGTTATGAACTTAGGCAAAGGCATGGGTGGCAACTATCCTAAGTTGTGGTATTTTACACGCATAGCAAAAAGTATAGTTGAGGCTGAGCATTTTTCCGACCTATGGAAGACCTATACAAGGGAACGGAAGGAAGTAGGTAGAAAATTTGTTAATTCTATTCTAGGTCATTATGGAAAGGCTGTATTTTCCGCACATCATATTTTTGAAAACTGGCACCATAGGGTGTTGGTTTCAAAATTACAAGTAATTGCGGATAATCTTCGACAGAAAAATAATGAAACAGATGCAAAAAATATCGATACTATGGTCAAAGGGTATGGCCTCAGCATGGTATTAAACGATGGAACGTTTATACCGTGTTCGGCATGGACTTGGGCCAGTTTCAGCTTTAAAGGCGGAGATGGCATACCTACACCGCTTTTCCTACATGTGGAAAGGGATTGGTTCAATCACGATTTGCTTGAAGAAATCTATAAGGAAATGGGATATAATCCTGAAGAAATCTTGCAACAAGTATTTCAATATATAAGTCAAGGCCGCGAAAGCATAGATTTAGCAAAGGTGTTATTGGGAGTAAAACCACATCGGGAACAAGTAATAATTCAAGAATTGGATTATTGGCCTAAGGCAGAGATTTTAAAGCGTTATAGCGAAGTGCCGATACTTAAGCCTATAAATGAGCACTGGTGGGAAAATCGTTTTGTGCTCAATACGGCGTCGCTAAGGATAAAAGATAAGGTATACCTGCTATATAGAGCATTTGGCGAAGATGAGATTTCGCGAATTGGTCTTGCTATTTCTGATGGTTATAGAATAATTGAAAGATTAAAAGACCCTATATTTTCTCCGGAGATGGAAGAAGAGAAAAAAGGTTGCGAAGACCCAAGGACCGTCATAATTGGTGATGAAATTTTCATGCTTTATACCGCATATGATGGTGTGGTAGCTCAAATAGCAGCAGCATCAATTACCATAGAGGATTTTCTCAACAGAAAATATAATTGCTGGAAAAGAAGAGGGCTGGCTTTTCCGGGCCTATGGGATAAGGATGCCATATTGTTTCCTGAAAAAATCAATGGTAAGTATGTCATATATCATCGTATTGAACCAAGCATATGGATTGCATATTCAGATAAGCTGTCTTTTCCATGGCCTCGTGACGGTCATAAGATAATAATGGGACCGCGCTCTGGTATGATGTGGGACTCTCTAAAAATAGGAGCTGGTGCACAACCTATAAAAACACGTTATGGTTGGCTGCTCATATATCACGGGGTGGATAAGGACATGGTGTATCGGTTAGGAGTGATGTTGGCTGACCTAAAAGATCCCGGCCGACTTCTATACAGGTCGCCCAACCCCACACTATCTCCTGAAACCGAGTGCGAGGTGGGAGAAAAAGATAAGTGTTGGGTGCCGAACGTGGTATTTACTTGTGGTGCCGTTGCAGCCGAAGATAAAGAAATTCTTGATGTAGATGATGAAATTTTAGTATATTACGGCGCCTCCGATACCTATATTTGTCTTGCCACAGGTACTGTCGGCGACATGATTCCCGCACAAGTAAGAGAAAGAATAGATAATCGCAGGTGAATATTAATCCCCACCTCTTTTATTGATGCTATATAGTGGAGGTGGGGGTTGTTGTTAAAATATATTATGGAGTTAAGTCATCTTCACTTGATGGAGGTTCAAGCTGATAATCATTAACATTCTCTATCCAGAATAATGAATCATAATTATAGTTACGATTTGTGGTATTAAAATTTTTAATATTATATTCCAAAGAGACAGATTTCCACTCTTTATCTTTTGAATTTGGTGTGTACTCATAAGTATAAACATCATTGTCATCTTGGGGACAGTTAGTCAAGTCAACTAAATGAAATCCTTTATTTCCATATTTATCATAGAAAACAATGTATAGTCTTTTAGCATATTGACCATAACCTTTTACGGTTAGTGATTTAATTGTTTCTTTCTTTCCTACAGTGAAAATGTCAGAAGTTAGTTGATTTGGTGGAGCAAGGTTAGAATTTTTTCCGTTATACCATACATAGACACTGCCGTATTCTGCTGCCAATGCAACAGAAGAAGTAAGTAAAAATAAGAAAATTAATGTTAATGTATATAATCTTTTCATTTGTACACCTCCCATAATTATATTACCATATTTAAGGTATTTTATCTAGAGGTATTGCTGCCGTTTGTGCCATCAATTAAGCAGAGCAATTATAAAATCCTTATAGGAATTAAATAATATAATAAATACGCCTATCGGAACAACATACTTTACTAAGAAACTCCAGACGGGAGCTAACTTAAAGCGGATTCCCGAAAGCTCTATTTCTTTCACTGCTTCTTTGGTGGTAAGTATCCAAGCCACGAAAATGGAAAGCAAAAATGCACCGGTGGTTAGGAGTATATTGGAAGACAGTTTGTCATATATATCGAAAAAGCTCAAACTTCCTATATAGAAACTGCTACCTTGAACTAGGGAAAGGGAAGCGGGTATTCCCATTAGAAATATTACAATCCCTACTGCCAATGTAGATTTTTTCCTGTCCTTTTTCAGTTCATCCACAAAATAAGAAACGCTGATTTCTAACATAGACATTGAAGAAGTTAATGCCGCAAAAGTAACCATCAGAAAAAAAGCGATACAAAAGATTTGCCCTAAAGGCATCGATGCAAAAACTGCCGGCAGTGTAATAAACATAAGTCCGGGCCCTTCTCCAACTTCAAAGCCTAAGGCAAATACCGCCGGGATAGTGGCAAATCCGGCTATCAATGCAGCTAATGTGTCCAAAGCTGGGATCGACACCGCTGTGCTTAGCAAATTAACTTCCTTATCCAAATAACTTCCGTAGGTTATCATGACACCCATACCTATGCTGAGAGAGAAGAACACTTGTGCCATGGCGTTTTTAGCTACTTCAAGGGTAATCTTAGAGAAATCAGGAACCAGCAAGAATTTAATTCCCTCCATACTACCCTCCAATGTTACACTCCTAATAGCTATGATTATAAGAAGTATAAAGAGGCCGGGCATCATCACTTTAGAAGTGACTTCAATTCCTTTTTTAATGCCGTTTATTACTATAAGCATAGTAAGTGCCATGAAGATTAACTGATAAACTATTAAGGTTGCAGGAGAGTTCATCATATTGGAAAAAATACCGGCAAGAACTTGGGGATCTTTTGTATTAAGATTTCCCGTAACAGCGTTTTTAAAGTAATACAAAACCCAACCGCCAACGGAAGAATAAAAGGCCAGTATGACAAAACCGCAAATTACAGCGAGAAAGCCCACAAATGACCAACGCTTATCTATGCTTTTATATGCACCGAAAACCGAAAGCTGTGTCTTCCTGCCAAGAGTGATGGCAGCCAGCATAAGGGGAGTTCCGATAAGCACTAAAAACAAAAGGTATACTGCAACATATGCTCCGCCACCGTTAGTACCAACACTATAAGGGAATTTCCATATATTACCCAAACCTATGGCCGAACCTGCAGCAGCCAGGATAAAACCAGCTTTTGAGGACCAATTTTCCCTTGTTTTAGTTTCCATAAGATATATGACCTCCTAAAATAATTTTGAATTACCGTCAAATATTAATCGCTCACATAAAAAAAGCTCCGCCTCATTTTAGAGGTGGAGCTTTGCTCACGGTACCACTCTTATCCCGAATATAAAAAATATCCGGGATAACTCATTTCTAGTCTGCGATATGCTAAACTATAGTCCTTTGTAAGGGAGGACAACCCTTTGCCCCTACTCGTTTCCTTTTAGGGCAAAGACTCTAGAGTGAATATGCACTTCGTCTTGTAACACCGGCTCTCATCAAACCCAGCTTTCTGTATTTACAGTGTCGAAGCTTATCTTCTCTGTCATTGTCTGTAAAACTATAATTCTTTTTATTACTATATGCACAAATTTGTAAAATGTCAACCCCTTAATTTTATAACATAATTCATTCTTTCCGTTATGTGGGAAGTATATCGTTTTTTGTGAAAAAGGAGAAAAATTGATTGCTTAAACCCCTTATTTCGCCTTAGCTTGTCTGAAAATGATATACAAATGTTGAGAATGAAAATATTTAATGATATATTTGATAATGTCGACGAAGTTTAAGAAATTACATATTTTAAGTGTGTTTTATGAAGGATTTTCGGTATTGACGTCGAAGTTAAAAATATATGTAACTAAATGGAATTTGGAGTGAGCAGTTTGATTGAAATGTATGGGGTTACTAAGATTTATCCGGGCGGTCAAGTCGCCCTTAAAGATATTAGTCTAAAGATATTAAAGGGAGAGTTTGTATTTATTGTCGGGCCCAGTGGGGCAGGAAAATCGACATTGATTAAGCTTTTATTCAGAGAAGAACTTCCGACAAGGGGACAGATATTTTTCGGAGGTAAAAACATTACCAGATTAAGACCGAGAGAAATACCTTACCTAAGGCGGCGTATTGGTATTGTTTTTCAAGATTTTAGACTACTGCCGGAAAAAACCGTTTATGAGAATATAGCTTTTGCAATGGAAGTGGTGGAAGCCCCCGGCAGAGATATAAGGAAAAGAGTACCATATGTTCTTGAAAGAGTAGGCTTGGCTCATAAAGCCAAGGCAAAACCTTCGGAACTTTCCGGAGGCGAACAACAACGAGTCGCACTTGCTCGTGCTCTGGTAAATAATCCCGATGTCCTCGTAGCCGATGAACCTACCGGTAACCTTGACCCGGATACATCTAGGGATATCATGAATTTGCTAGATGATATCAATAAGCGGGGGACTACATTGGTTGTTGCCTCGCATGCCCGAGAATTGGTAGATTCTATGAAAAAAAGAGTAATTCAGCTCGAAAAAGGTAGTTTAGTAAGAGACGAGGAAAGAGGGGTATACAGTAATGAGACTTAGGACCATCAAATATTTTTTCAAAGAATCCTTCACCAGTCTTGTAAGAAACAGATGGATGAGTCTCGCATCCATTGGAGCGGTAGCATCTGCACTCATCATTCTAGGCTCTTTTTTATTACTTTCGGTAAATTTTGATCATATTTTAAAAGATGTGGAATCACAAGTAGAGATTACGGCTTATCTTGAAGACTCTTTGGAACAAGAAAGGATATCTCAACTAAAAAAGGATTTTGCCGCTATTTCCGGGATAAAAGAAGTAGAATTTATTTCAAAGGAAATGGCTCTGGAAGAATTCAAAGAGCAAGTTGGAGAAGACTTGTTAGAGGGTATTGAAAATCCACTTCCCAATTCCTTCCGAATTAAGGTAAACGATCCTCATGAAGTGGCTTTGGTTGCTGAAAAAATCGAGAAATTTTCTGGCGTTGATGAAGTCAAATACGGCAAAGGCATTGTCGAAAAACTATTCAACATAATTTACTGGGTTCGGATGATTGGTTTGGCGATAATGGTAGTTTTTGCCGCAGTTTCAATTTTTATTATCTCAAATACCATCAGGCTTACGGTTTTTGCGCGGCGGCGTGAGATAAATATTATGAAATATATAGGCGCCACTGATTGGTTTGTACGCTGGCCGTTTTTGATAGAAGGCATGGTATTGGGATTAATTGGTTCTTCGCTAGCTGTAGCAATTTTGGGAATAGCTTACAAGTATCTTTATGTAACGGTGAAGCTAAATATTCCTATGATTTCGTTACTGCCAATAGAACAGTTTTATAACTATGCCTTTGGATTTTTAGGTATTGGTATGTTCATCGGGGCATTTGGCAGTAGCTTTTCCATAAAGAAATTTTTAAATGTTTAGCATTGCATAAGGAGTTGAAAAAGGTGATGAGTTGGAAAAAACACAAAGTAATTACAAGCATTTTGCTGCTGGCTATTATTTTAATGGCAACTGCTCCGACTGCATTGGGTGGCATCGATGATTTAAAAAAGCAGCAGCAAGATATAAGCAACCAAATAAAAATTTTAAAAGACAATATAAAGAAAGTTGAAGCGAATAAGAAGGATATAAGTGAAGAATTGGCAGAGCTTGAAAAAAAATTAAACTTGGCGCAAAAAGAACTGGCTGAAACGGAAGCCAAGCTCAGAGAAAATCAGACGAAATTAGTAAATACTATAGAAGAGCTTAGACAAGCCGAACAACAGGTAGAAGAACAAAAAGATGATCTAAATGTTCGCATGCGAACTCTTTACAAAACCGGGCCGGTGGATTACATAGAGGTAATTTTGGCGTCTTCCAGTTTTTCGGATTTCTTAACAAGACTTGATTTGGTTAAACGTATTATTGAGTCTGATAAAAATCTCCTTATGGAATTTAAGGCAAGACAGGAAGAAGTAGCAAAGAAAAAAGCGGAACTGGAAGAACAACAAAGGATTATAGCTCAGCAGCGCGATGACATAAATGCTCGGCGAGCCAGCATAGTTTCATATCGCGGAGATCGCCAAAGACTCATGGCGGAGCTGGAAAAACAGAAAAAAGAGTATGAGCGTCAAGAGGATAAGCTGCAAAAAGATTCGGAGAATCTGCGCCGGCAAATTCTTGAATGGGAAATGAAAAACAAAAAAGGCTTTTTTGGAACAGGGGAATTCCTTTGGCCGACGCCAAGCTCAACATATATTACTTCGGAGTTTGGATGGAGAACGCATCCTATCTTTAAAACACGGCGGTTCCATGAAGGCATAGATATAGGTGCTTCTATGGGAGCTGACGTGCTGGCAGCGGATGATGGTGAAGTAATTTTTTCAGGTTCTTATGGGGGTTATGGCAATACAATCATAGTTAGCCATGGTGGAGGTATTTCTACGCAGTATTCTCATCTTTCAAAACTGCTCGTAGCAGAAGGCAAAAAAGTGCTCAAGGGTGATAAAATTGGCTTGGTTGGCAGTACCGGATGGTCTACGGGACCGCACCTTCATTTTGGCGTAATCAAAGATGGAGAAGTAGTTAACCCTTGGAATTGGCTAAAATAAGTGATATAATGGTAAAGACTAAAAACTTTACCGGGTGGGAATACATATGCAAAACAAGAATGTAAAACATATGTTTAAAGTAGCGGTATTGTGCATAGCAATATCGCTGCTTTCGTTTTTTGCGGGAGCTGCAGCGGGAAGCAAACCATTCTACACAATAAGTAAAGGCGATGATAAAAATATTGCTACTGCTGCAGTTGATGGGCAGACAGATTTACAGCGCTTAAAGCCGATTGCCGATGTGATGAAACTCATAGAAGACAAGTATGTAAAGGATGTGGAACCTGAAAAATTAATTGAAGGAGCTATTAAGGGAGTGGTGGAATCCCTTGGCGATCCTTATTCTGTTTATATGAATGAAACGGAATTTCAAGATTTTATTGCGTCTATTAATGGTTCCTTCAGCGGTGTAGGAATGGTGCTCAGTGTTGATGAGCGCACCAATGATATCATAGTTGTATCCCCCATCGAAGGAACTCCTGCCCAGAGAGCCGGAATTCTTCCAAAAGATATAATAGTTAAAGTCGATGATATCGAGCTTGCCGGAAAAAGCCTTGATGAAGCGGTAAAACTTCTCAGAGGTGAAAAGGGCACAAAGGTTGTTGTATATATAAAAAGACAGGATAATGAAGATTTATTGGAATTTGAATTGACGCGGGACGATATTCGAGTTACAACAATAAAACATGAAATTATTGACGATAATGTAGGCTATATAAAAATTACCTCTTTTGATTCACAGACTTATGATGAATTTAAAGCTGCGGTAGACAGCTTGCAAAAGCAAGGTATAAAAGGTTTAATATTGGACTTGCGAAATAATCCCGGTGGTTCTCTTTATGAATCAGTGAGGATAGCCGATGAGATACTTGGAAAAGGAATGATAGTTTATACCGAGGACAGGAATAAAAATAAACTAGAAGAATATTATTCTGATAATAACAGAATTTCATTGCCGCTTGTAGTGCTTATCAATGAAAACAGCGCCAGTGCATCAGAAATAGTAGCTGGAGCTATTCAGGACCACAAAGCAGGCGTACTTATAGGCACAAAAACTTTTGGCAAAGGTTCCGTTCAGGAGATTGAACCTTTTCAAAACGGAACAGGAATGAAATTGACTATTGCCCGATATTATTTGCCGAGTGGACGAAGCATTGACGGCATAGGTGTAGAGCCTGATATCGAGGTTGAACTTGGCGAGGGCATCAGTCCTTTTGATATTCCCAGAGAAAAAGACTCTCAATTGTTAAAGGCTCTTGATATAGTTAAATCTCCGACTTACATGCAAAGACAGGAGAGATGAATGTGTTTCCTCTTGGGAAAATTATAATCCTAATATTGCAAGGTATTCCATCGGCCGTTTTAAATCCATTTTTCTGGCTGGTAATTTTCATTGTGTGGAAACAATATAAGAAAGCTGAGACTTTAGAAAAAACCCTGTTTGGAACTGCAAAGATTAATCCGCGCAATAAATTGCTCTATGCAATATTTTATGGAATTCTTGGTGGAATCATTGGCAGCTTTATAGTTATGCTGCTTGGTATAAGTATTACCGAAGCTGGTTTAGTATATGTATGGCCGTTAGCTTTAATTCTTGCTCTTGTTCATCCACACCTAATGTGTTTTTCATATGCCGGTGGCTTAGTAGCATTATTTTCATTGATGACAGGACTTTTACAAATAGATGTGGCTGGCCTTATGGGTCTTGTAGCAGTGCTGCATTTTGTAGAAAGTCTCTTAATATATTTTGCAGGACATATAAATGCAACACCGGTATTTGTCAAAGATGACAGCTATGGTATTGTAGGAGGATTTTCACTGCAGGAGTTTTGGCCTGTCCCCATTATGTTATTAACGATTCTTGTAGGGGATTTTCCGTCAATGGATGTAATTCAAATGCCGGATTGGTGGCCGCTAATAAGACCACCAGAATATGTGTTGGAAAATCCTCAGGCTATATACTTGATGCTGCCGGTAGTAGCAGCATTAGGGTATGGGGATATAGCTCTTACAAAGACACCAAAGGACAGATGTAAATCATCAGCGGTAAATTTATTTGCCTTTAGTTTTATACTTCTGCTATTATCGGTTTTGGCATCAAGGTATTTGCCTTTTGCCTATATGGCGGCAATCTTTGCACCTACCGGACATGAATTTCTAATAATTACCGGAAAGAAAAGCGAACAGGCGAACAAGCCTCTGTTTGTTCCACCAAAACAAGGTGAGATGATTCTTGACGTAATAAAAAACTCACCTGCGGAAAAATCGGGTCTAAATTCCGGTGATATAATCATGTCAATAAATGGGCAAGACCTGGATGAACCTGGAAAACTGCAAGAAGTGCTATCGGAATATCCTACATTCATATGGATGACAGTAAAGACCTCTGAAGGAAAGATAAAAGATGTTGAAATAAGTGCATTTCCGAACGGTTTAAATAACATAGGAGCTATCTTTGTTCCAAAGGTTTTTTCAGGGACATATGTAGTTATGGATGATGATAATATAATGAAAAGGATAAAAAGGTTTTTTAAAAAGAGGGATGAGAACGCATAAGTAAAAAATGAGAGTCTTAGAGCTAAATGATTAAAAAAGCAATAAAACTAAGAATCCAAAACCAATATTTTTAACATTTCTTCCGCAGGGTCAATAATAGGAATGCTGATTTTTTTAGAAAGTTCCGATTGCAAATAAGGCAGATGAGTGCAGCCCAGAATCAAGCTGTTGGGGGCGAATCTTTCAACACATAGAGAAACAAGATCGTATTGGTCAATAATCGATGCTGCTGATTGATCTTCTTCAATAGCTTTGACTATAGGCAGCATGGAAATTCCAATAATATCAATTGAAGGATTTTGCTCATAAAATATATGTTCGATTGCTGAAAGACATTGACCATTAGCAGCCCATAGGGCTATTTTTTTGTACCTTGCAGCAAGATTTCTGTAAATATCCAATGGCGTTATTACCAAGGATCGGGTCTGCGTATTTCGTATATATCCAATATCTATTGCGGCTGATAAAGAATTGCAGTAAATCATAGTTCGAAATATATCATGATTTTCGAAATCTTGAATAATCCTTAATACTTTTTTTGTTAAAGTATCAGGGTTTAAAAACTGAAGAAGATTTTGTTCTTCGGGGTTTGCAGCAGTAGGACATCCTATGGCTTCGAACCCCTTTTTTAATATAAAATCAACTCCCATTTGAGTGTCTACCGGGGTGCCAGCGATAACACCGATTTTTATAATATTATTTGCAACATTTGCAGTCAATGTTTATCACCTCAATTTTATTATATGTCTATCATATAAGAGTAGCAAGTATTTTAAGATAAAAATAATCTATGGTTAATTATTTAGTCGCATTTTAATTCTTTTTACTACTTATTGAATAATTCAACGGAAATAGGAAAAGATATATTATAGCATAGGAAAATGAATAAAACAAAAGAGTTTTTAGAAAATAGATGACATTTCAAACTATATATACTTGATAGAAATTTTCATATATGATATAATGCTTGTGAAAGAAATAACGCTCTCAATTATAATTGCACTCATATTTTTACTAGTTTCTATGCAAAATACATAAAAAGGAGGAATTTCGATGACTAGAGAAGAATACCTGGATCGCGAGAGAGATATGCTGCTTAAAGCCTATACTACTGCATCAGAAGAAGAAAAGCGGGATATCATGTTGAAAATAGTAAACATAGATACCCAATCTCGAGATGGAGATACTTATGGCACTAAATCGAGTGGCTTTTTCACTCGTCGAAGAAACAAGATTATATATATGAACTGAGCCGGGAAATAAAAAGCCCGGTTTTTTTTATTTTAAATAGCGAACAAAGTTTCGTTTTTATCTTTCATCACTTTTTATTATATGATATAATACATCTTGCACATGAAATTATATTACAAGGTAAGTCAAATAAAATCCTTGTAAGAAATAAATTTTTTCAATTTCATTTGGAAGGTGTAAAAAATGGGGAAATTTGAGGTTGTTTCAGAGTATATTCCGCGCGGTGATCAGCCACAAGCAATACAAAGATTAGCTGAAGGAATAAATAAGGGCTACAAATTTCAAACGCTGCTAGGTGCAACAGGTACCGGAAAGACTTTTACTATAGCCCATCTTATACAACAGGTACAAAGACCGACGCTAGTAATAGCTCATAACAAGACTTTAGCCGGGCAGCTCTACAGTGAACTCAAGGAGTTTTTCCCCAACAATGCGGTAGAATATTTTGTAAGTTACTATGACTATTACCAACCAGAGGCATATATTGCTCAAACGGATACTTATATAGAAAAAGATGCTTCAATAAACGATGAGATTGATAAATTGCGGCACTCTGCAACGGCCGCACTTTTTGAACGCCGTGATGTAGTCATAGTCGCCAGCGTGTCATGCATTTACAGCCTAGGTTCACCAATAGATTATGAAAACCAGGTTGTATCACTTCGCCCGGGCATGGAAATGGATAGGGACGATGTGGCTCGAAAGCTTGTGGAAATACAATTTAATCGAAATGAAATAGACTTTCACAGAGGGACTTTTCGGCTCCGCGGAGATATATTGGAGATATTCCCGGCTTCTTTTACCGAAAAGGCTGTTCGAGTAGAATTTTTTGGAGATATTATTGATCGCATCCTTGAATTCGATACTTTAACCGGTGAAATAATAGGTGAACGAAATCACGTATCGATATTTCCAGCTTCCCACTATGCCACACCAAAAGATAAAATAGAAGCTGCTATAAAATCAATTGAAATGGAGCTTGAGCAGCGATTAGCGGAACTGAAAGACCAAGGTAAAGTATTGGAGGCAGCCAGGCTCGAGCAAAGGACCAAATATGATATAGAAATGCTTCGAGAAATGGGCTATTGTAAAGGTATTGAAAATTACTCAAGACATCTTTCCGGGCGGAAGGCCGGGGAGGCACCATTTACACTGCTTGACTATTTTCCAAAAGATTATTTAATAATAATTGACGAGTCCCACGTGACTTTGCCTCAGATTCATGCTATGTGGGCTGGAGACCGTTCTAGGAAGGAATCGCTCATAGAGCACGGTTTTAGGCTTCCTTCGGCTTTTGATAATCGCCCGCTGGTCTTTGAAGAATTCGAAGAACGTGTAAATCAGCTAATTTTTTTATCAGCTACACCGGCATCTTATGAACTTGAAAAAAGTGCTCAAGTCGTAGAACAAATCATCCGGCCCACTGGCTTGTTAGATCCGGAAGTAGAAGTTCGTCCGGTCAAAGGGCAAATCGATGATTTGATATGGGAAATCAAGCTCCGAGCGAAAAAGAACCAAAGAGTCTTAGTAACTACCCTTACCAAGAGAATGGCGGAGGATCTTACCGACTACCTAAAGGAAGCAGGTATTCGCGTCAGATACCTACATTCGGAGATTCATACATTGGAACGGCTTCAGATAATTCGAGATTTAAGACTCGGTAAATTTGACTGTCTTGTAGGCATTAATCTACTAAGGGAAGGTTTAGACTTGCCGGAGGTATCCCTTGTGGCTATTCTGGATGCAGATAAAGAGGGATTCTTACGTTCTGAAACCTCACTCATTCAGACTATAGGCCGTGCTGCACGTAATGTAGACGGAAGGGTTATTATGTATGCGGATACCATAACTCAATCTATGGCTAGGGCGATTAGTGAAACCAACCGCAGGCGCAAAATTCAATTAGATTATAATAAAAAGCATGGTATAGTACCTACAACGGTTAAAAAGTCGGTAAGGGATTTAATAGAGGCTACTAAAGTTGCCGAGGAAAAAACTGATTACCTGCCTGAAAAAGATATAACAAAAATGAGTAAGAAAGAACTTAAAACCTTTGTTGAAAATCTTGAAAGACAGATGAATGACGCAGCAAAGAAACTTGAATTTGAAAAAGCTGCCGAGCTTAGGGATCTTATTTTTGAAATAAAAGCTGAGGCGTTCAGCGTAATTAAGACTAAATAAACACAGTACAGTGAGTGTGATGTGAATAAATGGATAAGATTATAGTTAAAGGTGCTCGAGAACATAACCTAAAAAACATAGATATTGCAATTCCAAGAGATAAATTGGTAGTAATTACAGGCCTTTCCGGGTCGGGGAAATCTACCTTGGCCTTTGATACCATATATGCCGAAGGGCAAAGGCGCTATGTTGAATCACTTTCTGCCTATGCCCGACAGTTTTTGGGGCAAATGGATAAACCCGATGTTGATTACATCGAGGGGCTTTCACCTGCCATATCCATAGACCAGAAGACTACGAGTAAAAATCCTCGTTCAACAGTGGGGACTGTTACTGAAATTTATGATTACTTAAGACTGCTTTATGCCCGTATAGGCAAACCGCATTGTCCCAAGTGCGGAAAGGAGATATCTCAACAAACCGTTGATCAAATGGTTGATGCAATAATGGAATCACCTGAAGGAACAAGGATTCAAATTTTGGCTCCAGTGGTGCGCGGAAGGAAAGGGGAATTCCAGAAACTGCTGGAAAAAATCAAAAAGAATGGTTTTGTGCGGATAAGAGTCGATGGTCAAATGCGAGAAACCAGCGAGGAAATTAAGCTGGAAAAAAATAAGAAGCATAATATTGAAATTATTATAGATAGACTCATTATAAAACCTGGAATTGAATCTCGCCTGGCAGATTCTATTGAAATAGCACTTGCTCAATCCGAAGGTTTGGTGATTGCGGATGTTATCGGCGGGCAAGAAATACTATTTTCTCAGAATTTTGCATGTGCAGAGTGTAATATAAGTTTGGAGGAACTTACACCTCGAATGTTTTCTTTCAACAGTCCTTATGGAGCTTGTCCGGTTTGCAGCGGCTTAGGGATAAATATGGAAATAGACCCGGAGTTAATTATACCGGATAAAGAAAAATCCATAGCGGATGGAGCCGTGGAACCTTGGAGCAGCACACCGGACGGATACTACTATCAAATGCTTCAAGCTGTGCTGAATCATTATGGTGTAAGTGCTGAAACTCCAGTAAAAGAATTACCTGAAAGTGTTGTAGATACGATTTTGTTTGGCTCTGAAGATACTATCGAGTTTTATTATAAGAGCAGGTTTAGTAAAAATACCAGACGTTACAGGGGACGCTTTGAAGGTGTTGTAAATAATCTGAAACGACGTTATCAAGAAACAGGCTCCGGATATTCTCGGGAAGAAATAGAGGAATACATGAGTACAAAACCCTGCCCGGCATGTAACGGCTCAAGACTTAAACCCGAAAGCCTGGCAGTGACTATTGGAGATAAGTCTATAGCTGAAGTGACATCATTGTCGATTCGGGAGGCTATTGCTTTTTTTGAAAGCCTTTCACTTACAAAAAGGGAAGAAATGATTGCACATCAAATTCTTAAAGAAATACGAAACCGTTTACAATTTTTAGTTGATGTAGGCCTTGACTATCTCACATTGGACCGTGCATCAGGAACTTTGTCGGGTGGTGAATCCCAGAGAATACGGTTAGCAACCCAGATTGGTTCGAGGTTAGTAGGTGTATTATATATACTCGATGAACCAAGTATTGGGTTGCATCAGAGAGATAATGAAAAGCTACTTAAAACCTTGAAGGATTTGCGAGATTTAGGTAATACGGTGCTTGTTGTCGAACATGACGAGGATACTATGAGAGCTGCCGACTATATAATAGATATTGGTCCGGGCGCAGGGGAACATGGCGGGAGAGTAGTTGCCTGCGGTCCTCTAGAAGATATACAAAAAAGTGAGGAATCTATTACCGGACAGTATTTAAGCGGGAAAAAACAAATTCCTGTTCCCGTTATTAGGCGAAAGCCAAAGAAGTCATGGTTAGAGCTCAAAGGCTGCAGAGAACACAATTTAAAAAATATCAATGTAAAATTTCCATTGGGTCTATTTACCTGTGTGACCGGTGTATCCGGCTCGGGCAAGAGCACCTTAGTCAATGAGATTTTATATAAATCACTAAAAGAGAAACTTTATAAATCCAGAAGCTTACCGGGAGATTTTGACGAGATACTTGGCATCGAACAAATAGAAAAGGTTATAAATATTGACCAGTCGCCCATAGGAAGGACACCACGCTCTAATCCGGCTACTTATACTAATGTATTTAATGATATCCGTGAAGTTTTTTCTATGACACCAGAATCGCGAATGCGCGGATATAAACCGGGAAGATTCAGCTTTAATGTCCGCGGCGGCCGATGTGAAGCCTGCAAAGGTGATGGTATAATAAAAATCGAAATGCATTTTTTAGCGGACATCTACGTACCATGTGAAGTATGTAAAGGGAAACGCTATAATCGAGAAACCCTAGAAGTAAAATATAAAGGGAAAAATATAGCTGATGTGTTGGATATGACGGTAGATGAAGCTTTGGAGTTTTTTGACAGTATACCTAAAATAAAACGCAAGCTTGAAACACTAAGAGATGTAGGTCTCGGATATATAAAATTGGGACAGCCTTCAACTACATTGTCAGGTGGTGAAGCTCAAAGAGTTAAACTTTCTACCGAACTTTCTAAAAAAAGTAATGGTAATACCATATATATTCTGGATGAGCCTACTACAGGCCTTCATTCGGACGATATACAAAAACTCTTGAATGTACTCCAGAGATTAGTAGATGGCGGCAGCACTGTCATAGTCATTGAGCACAACTTAGATGTAATAAAAACAGCGGATTATATAATTGATTTAGGTCCGGAAGGCGGTGACCGTGGCGGTGAAGTAGTTGCCACAGGGACTCCCGAACAAGTATCAAAAAATACGCATTCATATACGGGAAAATTTCTCAAAAAAGTACTATGGTCTAAGAACAGTTCTTGCGAAAAAAAGATGATGGCAATGGAATAAAAAGTAAGATATCGGACAATTAACTTATTCATCTTATTGCTTAAAATAAAAAATTAATAATTAATCGTGCTATTGAATTATTGTATATGATATGGTAATATTAATAATGCATTTGGCTAATCACAAATGCATTATGCCGAAGTGGTGGAATTGGCAGACGCGCTAGATTCAGGGTCTAGTGTCCGCAAGGATGTGCGGGTTCGAATCCCGCCTTCGGCACCAGTATGAAAGTAAGACGTAGAGCGAGATGCATCATTCTACGTCTTTTTATTTTGTTAGCAGTTCTGGCTTTTACTGACAAATATGGATATACGGCAATTTTTCGCAAAAAAATATCGGATTTATCAGCATTTTTTAAGTGCAGAATCAATATACCCACGGATTAGAGCTTTTAACGAGTTGTTGAAATGCCATTAAATTTAAGTGGTTCTATATGGATATTAATATAATGGACTCCTGAAAAGTGTTTTCTGATTTCTTTTTCAATTACATGATGCAGCTTATGGGAATCTTCGACTGACATCGAGGGGTCTACAAGAATATGTAAATCCAAAGAAAAATCATCTTCTCTGCCGCGGGAGCGAACTTGGTGACAATTTAGAACACCGTTGATGCCGGATACTACTTCCACAACTTTTTTCGAATCAACTACTGCTGCATCACATAATACTTTGCTGGAATTTGCCAGTATCTCAATACCTGCTTTTATAATCATAATTGATATAATAAAAGAAATAATAGGGTCAAGAATGGGGTATCCCAGTTTAACCGCAATCAAACTCAGTATGACTGACAATGAAACATAAACATCACTTTTGGTATGGATAGCATCAGAAACAAGAATATCGCTATTGAGTTTTTTGCCCTCTCGTGTTTCATAAATTATGACAAAAATATTTATTGCCATAGTGATAATCATCACCACAAAACTATAAACGTCAACTTGAGGTATAATCGGGCTGGTTAATTTAGCTATTCCACTTTTTATAATATTAATACTGACTATGAACAGCAGGAAACTTATTCCTATTGCAGTAAAGGTTTCGAATTTTTTATGTCCATAAGGATGGGATTCGTCAGCAGGTCTTGAAGCCAAGGCGGTTCCGACCAAGCCAACTATGTTTGAACTGCCATCTGAGAAAGAATGAAAACCGTCAGCTACCATGCTGGCTGATGATATAGTATAACCAACGATAAGTTTCATTATAGAAACTGCGAAATTAAGAGCAAGAATAATCCAAAGCACCTTATTGATTTCCCTAATCCTATTGGAATTTTCTTTGATACCCATAACTATTGCCTCCATTACTATACTATGCTACTATGCTATGACTAAAAAAACAATTTTGATACAAAAGTAATTTGGATATAAAAAAACTGTGGGATTGGTCCCACGAGCCCCAGAAACTTTTTACAATAAAAGTTTTTCTTATATTGAAGTATCCATTCTCACTAAAATGATAACACACTTTAATTATTTTAGTCAAGCAAAAAATAAATATAAATTAAATCAATTATAAAAAATAATTACAATTAAAACAAGGAGTGTTTTATATGAAATATAAGGCAATTATTTTTGACCTTGACGGTACTTTACTGGATACGCTGGAGGATTTGGCAAATTCCATGAACCAAGTGCTTAAAAGTCAGGGGTTACCCATGCATGAAACAGAAAAATATAAGCAGTTTGTCGGAAGCGGGATGTATAACCTTGCATTGAGAGCTCTCCCTCCAGATAAGAGGGACGAATCTTTTATAAAACACTGCCAAAATTTAATGCAAGAGGAATATAAAAAAAGATGGGCTGATACTACAAAACCGTATGAAGGTATTCCCGAGTTGCTTGACAGGCTTACAACCTTAGGCTACAAAAGAGCAGTGCTTTCAAACAAACCCCATGAATTTACACAATTAATTGTAAAAAAACTACTTGAACGTTGGAGCTTTGATGCGGTATTTGGAGAACGGCCAGGTGTTCCAAGAAAGCCCAACCCGGCGGGAGCCATGGAGATAGCAAAACTTTTAGATATTCCTCCTAAAGAATTCATATATATGGGTGACAGCGGTATTGACATGAATACTGCAAAATCTGCAGGCATGTATGCAGTTGGAGTGCTTTGGGGTTTTAGAGATGCAGCCGAACTAATGGAAAATGGTGCTGATTTAATAATAAAAACACCGATTGAACTTTTTAGCGTTATAGAATAATTTTTATTCAAATACTAATATTCCCATGATGATACTGAAAGATTTATAAAGGCCTTAAGAAGTGGAGAAAACATAATCAAAATCTTTATCGAGTTGATTCTGTATCAGTAATGGCAATTATGTTGCATAATTTTTTCGATGGGAAAACGCTACAACTCAAAAAAACTCAGTTTTTGCAACAATCCTCTTGAAATCTTTTAAAAGATATGCTAAGATAATAAACACATGCAAGCCGAAGTGGTGGAACTGGCAGACGCGCTGGACTCAAAATCCAGTGGTAGCAATACCATGCGGGTTCGATTCCCGCCTTCGGCAC
>MPOT01000087.1 GCA_001896545.1 Tepidanaerobacter sp. EBM-38
CCCCGGAAGCCTTTTTAAGTGTTTAAAGGTATTTGCACAACAGCAGCTTAATTTAACTAAGATAGAATCTCGGCCCTCAAAGAGAATCCTGGGTGAATACATTTTTTTTATAGAAGTGGAGGGTCACAGGCTGGATGAACCATTAAAGACTGCTTTAGTCGAGCTTAAGCAGTTGACAGGTTTTTGCAAGGTACTGGGCTCTTACCCCGTTTAATGCGGCTTATTGGACAAAAAATATTTTGCTTGACTTTAGTCCTGACTTTTGCAGTAAAACGAGACAAAAAAAGCCCCTAACCACTTTAATACAAAGGGTTTTGGGCTTTTTATTTTTGTCAAAAAGTTGTAGTGAAAATCACCTTTTTTTAACCTCACCTAAAATTTTTTTAATATCTCCGAGTTTCATATACTTTTTGCTAAAATCAATATCCAACTCATTACCGATATCTTTAAGAACATCATTATAAAAGCTAAAAAGATAATAATTCTCCTTAATATTACAACAGGATGCCCTACTAAGGCTCTCAAGTATTTCTGTCACAGAATACTTCCACTTTAACCTGTACTCAAGTATCCTGATAATTACAAGTGATATAAAGCAAGTTAAAAAATGAGCATCAATATGTTCTTTCAGCGACAGATAAACTGGCCTGCTCTCAAAATCGCTTTTTGTAACCTTAAAAGATTCTTCAATCTTCCAAAGACCGCGGTACATCTCAATGATCTTCTCAGGAGACTCCTTGTATTCGCTAGTAACAATGGCATAATATCCGTCGAACTTTTCTTCTTCACGTAATTTTTCTTCATCAAAAGATAAGTGTTGGTAAACACTTTCCAATATCTCACCGGTTTTAGCATCGAAGGTAAGGTTTTTTACATACTTAGCAGCACCGAAAGATGTTGATTTATTATATTTTGCAGGATTCTTAATCAAATCCATTGCCTTAATCAGTGCTTGAGCACGCTCTTGTTTAGCTTTGGCTGCATACTTAGGGCTATAAAAAATCACCTGCTTTTCATCTACCGTCTTTTTTAACTTCTTTCCTCTCACCGAAGTCACCTTTATTTCTCTTGGATAAAGCCTAGATTTAATTTTAAAACCATCGCCTTTATGGATATATCCATCCTCATCAAGGACATAATCCTTAAATTCCCTATCGGCTGATCGAACAGAGTAGCTCAATATATAGCCGTTTTTAGCAGAAAGAATATACCAAATATTATCCCCCGTGGTTATCCCTCTATCTGCAACAATAATAATTCTACCTAAAGAATATTCTCTTTGGATCTTACCCAATGCAGGAATC
>MPOT01000002.1 GCA_001896545.1 Tepidanaerobacter sp. EBM-38
CAATCTAATAAGACAATTATCTCCTGACAGATAGGAGATGTAAAGAATAGGTTTATAGGTTTTCCTAATAAATAACCTAAATACATTATACAAGGAGGTCGAAAATTCAAGTCATCAAAAAAAGACCCTGCTGCATGTGATATTTATTAAATATCGTTTATCGTTGAAAGGGGAGTTTAGTTTGGCGAGTAAAAGAATAAGATACTGGGTAAGTTTAATTCTCGTTTTTACATTCGTAATAGGGCTTACCTTTCCGGCAGTGGCAACAAGTGCCAAGGCCGCTGCTGGATTAACTGACATCAGTAATCATTGGGCTAAAGATAAAATCAGTCAATGGGTTCAAAAAGGTCTTGTAAGCGGATACACTGACGGGACCTTTAAACCGGATAAGAGCATAACCAGGGCAGAATTTATGACATTGGTGAATAAAGTCCTTGGCTTTAGCGAAAAAGCCACTATAGGATTTTCTGATGTCACATCTACAGATTGGTTCTATGAAGAAATAGCCAAAGCGGTGAAGGCAGGATATATATCCGGCTACCAAGACGGTACCGTAAAGCCAAACAGGGAAATAAGCCGTCAAGAAGCAGCGGTAGCCCTCTGCAAGGCCTTGAATCTAGAAATCCAAGGCGATGCTACTGAATTTACCGATAAAGATGCCATCCCTAACTGGAGCAGGCCGTATATCGCTGCATTAGCAGCTAAAGGCTACATGGGAGGATACCCCGACGGCAGCTTTAAGGCAGAAAGACACATCACCAGGGCCGAAACCGTTACAATGCTGGATAAAGTATTAGCAACACTTCAGATATCCTACGATGTGTCAGGTGTTTATGGGCCTGAAGAAGGTATCGAAACTATATCTCAAGACGTTGCCGTTAATGTCCCAGGGGTAACCTTGAGAAATATGATTATAGAAGGCAACTTGTATTTAAATGAAGGCATCGGTGAAGGAGATGCTACTTTAGACAATGTAACCGTTAAGGGTATAACCACAGTCCGCGGGGGCGGAAAAGACAGCATCCATCTTATAAACTTTACATGTAAGGAAATAATAGTAATGAAAGTTGGCGGGAAGGTCAGAATAGTTGCCTCGGGCAATACAAAAGTCGGTGAACTGAAACTGGAATCCGGCGCTCATATCGAAGGTAATGGGATTGTATCTGTAACCGTACTCAAATCCGGAGAAGATGTTATCCTAGACGGAGCCTTCGAAAATGTTATCATAGAAGCCAAAGCAAAGATAGAAGTCTTGAAAGGTACAATCATCAACAATCTGAAAGTAAATAGTAAATCAGATATAAATCTTGCTGATGGAGCAACCGTAAAAGACCTAACCTTGGAGGCAGCTGCTACTATCACCGGAAAAGGCACTATAGAAAAGGCCAGAATCAATGCTGATGGTGCAAAGCTAGAAACTGAGCCGAAGAAGGTGGAACTTGCTAAAGGCGTTACCACCGAGATTGCCGGCAAAGAAGTCAAAGAAGACAAGACCTCGTCTAAAAGCGGCGGAGGTGGCGGAAGCGGAGGCGGCAGCGATAAACCGGAAATAATAAAAGTGCAATCAGTTTCTTTAGACAAGTCATCAGTGACTCTTGCGGTTTATGAGTCAGTCTACCAAAAGACAACTATTATTAATGCTACTATATATCCTAATAATGCCACTAACAAAAAAGTGACTTGGAAATCCAGTAATACTGATGTTGCCACTGTTACAGGCAATGGCCTAAATGCTACAGTTAACGCTGTGAGCGAAGGCCAGGCAATCATCACGGTTACTACTGATGATGGAGGTAAGACCGCTAAGTGTGAAGTGACAGTGGTTGCTGGTGAAGTGCCAGTTGTTCCTGTAAGTGCTATTAGTGTGGAAGGTGTAGCTGTAGTTGAACAGACACTTACAGCCAAAGTAACACCAGAAAAGGCCACAGTAATATATCAGTGGCAAAGAGCCGATGCAGATGATAATTATGTAGACATTGAAAATGCAACAAACAGGACATACAAATTAACTGAAGATGATATTGGAAAATATATTAGAGTTGTGGTTACCGGAACAGGTAGTTATACGGGAACAAAGACAAGCGCAGCTGTTGGACCTGTAAGTCAGTTACCGGAAGCAGACCAGACCCTAGCCGAAGCCAAGACAGCGGTGGAAGGCGTGCTTGGTGAGTTTACCGCCAGCAACGATACCACTTCGGAAGAAC
>MPOT01000044.1 GCA_001896545.1 Tepidanaerobacter sp. EBM-38
GGTTGCAGGGGTACCGGGTTTTAAGCCGAATTCTTCTCCAAGGGAAACTCTTACAGCCGGAGCAATCTGAGCTACTACTGTTTTTTGTGGGTCGTGAAGGGCAGACCACACCTTTTCCATATGTGATGCTATTGTCAGCGCTCCTGTCGGACAAACTGCCGCACATTGTCCGCAATCCACGCAATTGACTTCGGAAATATTCTTGTTAAAAGGCGGCACAACCTTGGCATTGCTGCCTCTATATGCAAAACCCAGCACACCTACGCCTTGTACTTCTTCGCACATTCTAACACAATCTCCACATAAGATGCACTTGTTTGGATCTCTTACTATAGCAGGGCTTGAATCGTCTATAGGCAGCCTACCGTTTTTCTGTCCAAATCGGATTTCCCCAATTCCTAAGATGTTTGCCAATTCCTGTAGGCGGCAATTGCCGCTCTTTACACAGGTTGTGCACTCTCTATCGTGGTTTGCCAGCAAAAGCTCTAAAGTAACCCTTCTCTGGCGTATTAGCCTTTCTGTATGAGTCTTGACAGACATTCCGGGGCGGGGCGGGGTTGAGCATGCTGCCATTATTCTGCCGTTATCATCTTCTACCAGACACATCCTGCATGCACCATATACCGAAAGCTCTGAATGATAGCAGAAAGTTGGAAGCTCTATGCCGGCTTTTCGTATTACTTCCAAGAGATTGGCTTCATCAGTAAACGACACTTGTTTTCCGTTTATTTTCATAGTCTTTTCCATGGTTTATTCCTCCCTTATGGCATCAAAGGGGCATGCATCTATACATGCAAGACACCGCAAGCATCGAGTAATGTCAATTTTATGAGGTTCCCTTGTTTTGCCTTCAATAGCCGATGCAGGACATATTTTCCTGCATTTTCCGCAGCCGCGACATTTATCCGGGTCAATAGCAAGCCGTCCAAGGCCTTTGCATACCTTTGAGGGGCATCTTTTTTCAACTACATGTGCCATATATTCATCTTTAAAATATTTCATCGTTGTCAATACCGGGTTAGGCGCAGTCTTCCCA
>MPOT01000043.1 GCA_001896545.1 Tepidanaerobacter sp. EBM-38
TGATGTCTGTCTGAAAAAATATTCATTCCATACAGCAACAGGTGTTCTAAGCCCTAATGAACCATGTTTGCGTATATGATTATAGGTGAAAATGTACTGAGCTATCTTCATATCGGCATGATGGAAAGATTCAAATTCGTAGCGAGAGACCAACTCCCGTTCCATAATACTGTGGAAAGCCTCAATATAAGCATTATCTTCAGGTGTGGCAATATGAGCAAATTCATGTGTTACATTAATCTCTTTCAGATATGCTCTTACAGATTTAGCTATAAACTGGCTCCCATTATCGTTTCGCAGGGTAATTGGAACATTGGCCTTTTCAGGCAGTACATTTTTAAGCAGCCACAATACATCATGCTGGCGAATACTCTGTTTGAAGACATAGCCTATAATTTTGCGGGTATATACATCAATCAAAGAAAGCAGGTATGCAAATTTTCCACCTATTGGAATGTACTTGATATCCATGCACAGATACTGCAATGGATATTCTGCCCTGATTTTACGGAAACGAACAAATTTACGTTTGCCAAAATGAGTGGATATGGATTTTCCACAAAGTAATTTATTCTCCTTCATCAACCTGTATACTTTTTTATGATTCACAACATAACCTCTGTCAAATAATTCATCAGTAACAGGCTTATAACCATAACATAAAAACTCAATCCCTAATATGTTCTTTATCTCTTCCACAATTTCATGATTTGCTGCCACCCCGCCATCAGTTTTTAAGCTTGTAAGGCTTGGTTTTCGTCCGGGCTTCCCGCTTTTTGATTTATAGTAGAAATTACTCGGATTCATACCGCTCCACTTTAATCGCTTCGTAATGGGAACCTGATCTTTAAAAGACTCAATTACTTGCATCGCATCCTGTTTTAAAACCGGTTTTTTTTAAGAGTTCATCTTTAAATTTCAACTCAAGACTAAGTTCTCCAACCAACTCCCTGAGTCGTTTGATTTCTTGTTCCATCCTTCGTTTCTCCGGATCAACTTTAGGGTATTGAGCCTCAAGGCCCAATATGCCCTGTTCATTAAACCTGCGTTTCCATTTATGAAACAACGATTGCGACAGGTTATACTTTCGAAGCGTAGGTTGTAATCCATTAACTTCTACTTCTTGAATGATCCGGAGCTTCTGTTCTTTGCTCCATTGACGCCTTTCTTTTGTCATAGTTTTACAAAATTAAAGTGTCAAACTGAATTGCCAAATTTATTTCATATTATTTGGGGGTTAGTACA
>MPOT01000020.1 GCA_001896545.1 Tepidanaerobacter sp. EBM-38
TGACCTAATAAAAACCTTTTTTGAGCGTATTAAATGGAGAAAATATAGCTGTAAAATTATGGTTGAGAATAAAAAAGGTCACAAAGCAAAAAGCTCATATATTAAAATGAACGAAACTACGCTTGGGAGGCTCGAAAATGAAAATTAAAAATTTACGTTCTTATATATTCAAAGCTTATCAGCTATTTTTACCTATATTAGCAGTAATTATTACCATATCTATCATCTGTTTCCCTGATGAGGCCTTCAATGCAGCATTAGAAGGACTTAATACATGGCTTGCAATAGTTTTGCCGGCACTGCTTCCCTTTTTTATAGGTTCGCAACTTCTAATGGGGTTAGGAGTAGTGCACTTTATGGGCGTATTATTAGAACCATTTATGCGTCCTTTATTTAATGTGCCTGGTGCAGGATCTTTTGTCATGGCAATGGGTCTTGCCAGTGGATATCCTGTTGGTTCTATGCTTACAGGTAAATTGGTCAAAAATGAATTATGCAATACCTGGGAAGCAGAACGGCTCATGTCTTTTACAAATACCGCTGATCCCTTATTTATGATTGGAGCCGTTGCAGTAGGAATGTTCAAAGATGCAAGATTGGGCATAATAATTACTCTGGCACACTACATATCAGCAATTATTCTGGGATTTATTATGCGTTTTTATGCCAAAAATAAAGATATTACACCTTTAGCTTCAACTTTCAAAAAACAGGGTAGTGTTTTTTTAAGGGCTACGCGTGAACTTTTAAGAGCTCGCAAAGAAGATGGAAGGCCATTTGGTCAGTTATTGGGAGATTGCATAAAAGACTCTGTAAACTCATTGCTTATGGTACTTGGATTTATTGTATTATTTTCAGTCATAATCCGGATCATAACAGTCGCTGGTTTTATAGATATTGTAAGTCCGGTTATAGAAACAATTTTGAAAGCATTTGGCTTTGATAGTAGTTTGGCTCCAGCTATTTTAAGCGGCTTTTTTGAAATAACTCTGGGAACACAATTAGCAAGTGCTACCAGCGCTCCTTTAATGCAGCGAGTAATTATTGTAAGCAGTATAATCGCATGGAGCGGCCTATCGGTGCATTTTCAAGTTATAAGCATGGTAAGTGATACAAAAATAAGAATTACACCTTACATTTTTGCAAGACTATTGCATGCTTTTCTTGCAGGATTTGTAGCATATGTATTAATGATAACACCTATCTATAGTTTTGAATCATTTGTAATACCTGCATTTGCAATGTCTCCACAAACCACATCCGAGAGTTGGTTAAATATATTTAAAACTTCTACGGAGGTTTTTGTATTATTATTTATTTTGGTACTCCTTACATCAATTATTACTCACTTAATTAAAAATTTAAACATTATCGGTTTTAAGGTTATAAAGAAAAAATAAATTACCTTGTTTTATTAAGTTCTTCTCTACTCTTTTTTAAGGTTTCCAGCAACCTTTCAAGATGCTTTTGTGCATCTTCTAAGACCTCATCTGCATAAGCATTTGCTCCCGTACGTAAATCGCGGGCTGTCTGCTTGGCAAAAGTCAATATTTGATCTGATTTTTCTCTAGCCATTTTAGTAATTTCGTCCTGATTTATCATCTTCTCAATCGTATCCTGAGCCTCTTTAACTATTAATTCTCCTTGCTGTTGCGCTTCAATTAAAATGCGCTGTCTGTCTTCAATAATCTTTTTAGCATCTTTCATATCTTCAGGAATCTCTCTTAAAAGTTCATCGATAAGGTTTAAAATTTGGTCTTGATTGATTACCACTTTGTTCGAAAGCGGTATTTTAGGGCTATTGATTATTAATGTTTGAAGTTGTTCTATAATTTGAAAACAATTCATTCAAAAACCTCCTTCAAGGTTTTTATTTTTAATTGATTTTAAATTTCTGTTTCAAACGTTTTTCTACCAAAGGTGGAACAACAGTTGCAACACACCCCCCAAGGCTTGATACTTCTTTAACTACGCTGGAACTTAGATACGAGTACTTGCTATTTGTCATTATAAAAATAGTTTCAATGCGCTCGTCCAATTTTTTGTTCATAAGAGCCATTTGAAGCTCGTACTCAAAGTCTGATACAGCTCTTAAGCCTTTTACAATAACACGGGCCTTTTTTAATTTGGCAAAATCCACTAATAAGCCCGAAAAACTATCAATTTCAACGTTCGGAATATCATTTACAGAATCACGTATCATTTCGATTCTTTCTTCCACAGTAAAAAGCGGTTTTTTTTGAGGATTGGATAAAACGGCTACAATTAACCTATCGAACAGTTTCGAGCTCCTTTGTATGATATCTAGATGCCCATAAGTAATAGGATCAAAACTCCCCGGATATATCCCTATATTCAAAATTGGTCACTCCTTTGTTAAAAATGTTAATGCAGTTCTGCCATATTGTTTGTATTTATAGCATGAAAAACCATCAAACTTAAGTAGCTCATCTTTTGGATGTTGAATTACAATAATTGATTCTGCCATATTAAAATCTTTTAAAACATCTAATGTTGCTCCTATATTGTTTTTGAAATAAGGAGGATCCATAAAGATTATATCAAAAGTATTGCCATCCAAAATTAGTTTTTTTAAAGCAGATATAACATCACTTTGAATAACTCTTCCTTTTCTGGTTAATTTTAAATCTAAAAGATTTTGTTTAATTATTGAGCACGCGATTGGATTCTTTTCTATAAAAATAGCATTCTGGGCACCTCGGCTCAGTGCTTCAAGGCCTACTGCTCCTGTCCCTGCAAACAAATCCAAAAAGCAACTTCCAACAACATCACTGCCAATTATATTAAATAATGCTTCTCTTACAAAATCCGATGTTGGGCGGGTGTTCTTACCTCCTATAGACTTAATTTTTCTACCTCTGTGAAAACCACCAATAATTCTCATAAGCCAAACACATTAAACTCCTTTCAAGCAATATTCTAACATATTGGCGACAAGTTTAAAACAAATAATTGTATTTTAATGATATTTTATTTAAATGTATTGAATAGTTTTCCCTAGGTCTGTTCATACTATAATTGTAATAAACTTTCCCCATAAGCTCTTCCTCCGGTTTCTCCTCTCCCAATGCCGGCATAAATGCCGGCATTATTATTTTAATCTACTTTAAAAAGGGCAGGCTCAAAATGAGCATGCCCTTTTTTAATTTATTTATCTATTGAGTTGTCGTTCCGCCACTTGCACGTCTTTGATAATCCTCAATCATTTTTTTAACCATATGGCCGCCGACAGCACCACAATCTCTCGAAGAATAATTTCCCCAATATCCATCTGCAGGGGCTTGAATTCCAACTTCTTTAGCAACTTCATTTTTAAACTGTTCCATAGCTTTATACGCTTCAGGAACTACAAGCTTATTTCTTTTTTGTCCCAATGCCATAATCTAATTTCACCTCCTTCATCATCGTACTGTTAATATAACCTAAGAAAAAGTCTATATACTAGAATAATCTGCCTTGAAATCCAATCGATACATGAAAGCTTTTATAGAAAATAAACGACTACAGCATTTTTCAAAACTTAACATGCTTAAGTCGTTTATTATATGTAATAAATTATTTTTTTATTTTTCAACAGTAACTTAATTCTAATGGAAAAAACTATATACAGATTTTAGTTTCCAATGACTTTTTTAGATTTTTATACTCAGGTAGCAAAAGATATCTTTCTTCTAAAATTTGATTTGCCAATTTTTGTGTAGTTTTAAGAATTTCTGTGTTATCAATGAAACTAGCAAATTTAAATTCAAAAAATCCATGCTGCTTAACCCCTAAAAATTCTCCGGGGCCCCTAAGCTCCAAATCCTTTTGTGATATTTTGAAGCCATCATGGCAGTTCATTAGATAATTTAACCTTTCTCTTGCAGTTCCTTGATTAGAACCTGATATTAAAATACAATAAGATTTTAAAGAACTTCTGCCAACTCTGCCTCGCAATTGATGAAGTTGAGCAAGCCCGAATCTTTCAGCATTTTCAACTATCATCAAAGTAGCAAATGGAACATCAACACCAACTTCTACAACTGTAGTTGCTACAAGTACTTGGATTTTTTTTAATAAAAATTGGTTTAGTATCTTGTCTTTTTCATCCTGCTTCATTTTACCATGCAACATTCCGATTTTTAAGCACGGATACTCCTGCCTTAAGTATGCTGTATGTTGTTCAACGTTAATTATTTCTAATTCATTTTCCTCAACTGCTGGACATACCACATAAACCAAATGACCTTTTTTAACTTCTGAAGCCATAAAATCATATACTCTTTTTCTCATGGAGTCGTTTACTACATAAGTATCTACCTTCTGTCTGCCTGCCGGCATCGTATCAATAACAGAAATATCTAAATCGCTGTATAGTGCCATAGCAATCGTTCTAGGTATTGGAGTAGCACTCATTACTATAACGTCTGGACAATGACCTTTTTTTACAAGGTTTTCTCGTTGCTTTACTCCAAATCGATGTTGTTCATCAGTAATAACCATTCCTAGTTTTTTAAACTCTACATCTTCTTGTATAATTGCATGTGTCCCTACTAAAACATCTACAGTCCCATCTTTCAGTTTCAAGAGAAGTTTTTTTCGTTCTTTTTCGGCAAGCCCTCCTTTTAGTATGTCTACATTTATATCAAGTGGACTAAGAAATCGTTTCAATGTATTATAGTGTTGCTCTGCTAAGATTTCCGTAGGAGCCATCATAACACCTTGAAAACCATTTTTTACCGACAGATATAATGCGGCACACGCTACTATCGTTTTACCTGAACCAACATCACCTTGAACAAGCCTACTCATAATATACTCACTTTCAAGGTCTTTTATAATATCTTTTAAAACCTTTTTCTGGCCGGAAGTAAGAGTAAAAGGAATTACTGATAAAAAAGGTTTTAGATCAATGGTATTATATCTGTTTTTACGTTTTTCAGATTTTAAATAATATCTAGATAAATTTACACCTAATTGAAATAATAATAGTTCTTCAAAAATGAACCTTTCTCTTGCTTTTTCTAACATTCTAAAGCTTTGTGGGAAATGAATGTTTTTTATTGCTTCCTCAAGCGACAGTAAATTATATCTGTTTAATATATCAGTCGGTAGCGTTTCTTCTAAACCGGAAAAATTTTCTATGGCGTTTTTAATTGTGTTTCTAATAAAATTTTGAGAAATACCTTTAGATAGTGGATAGATAGGTCGAATTCTTTCAATCTTAATATTGCTGCCCTTTTCAAATTTTATCCATTCAGGGCTAGAAATTTCGTAAACACCAAAGTTCTTTTTAATTTTCCCTATTAATAAAAGTCTCTGATTAGGGTAAAAACTTTTTTCTACAAATGGCTGATTAAAAAACACGGCATAACCTTTATTTTGACCGTCAGTAATCGGGAGCTTAGTTATATAGATACCTGTTCGGGTTTTTCTGCTTACAGCAGAACCTGTAACAATGCATGGAAAAGCTCCAGCTTTGTCTTCTATACCCTGCTTAAACGTCAATGGTGACATATCCTGGTAATCTCTGGGAAAATAAAATAAAACATCTCTTATAGTGTATATCCCTAATTTGGAGAGCTGTTTGGCTCTTGCCGGGCCAATACCTTTAATATTTTTTACATCAGATGATACATCCATAAACACCACACCCTTATTCTACTGAAACAATATAATAATATAAGTTTTGCCCTCCAAAATAATATTCTATATCAAAATCATTATATTTTTCCGTTAAGATTTCTACCGTCTTTTGTATTGAATAATTATCTATATCAGCTCCATAGTAGATTGTAATTATCCCATCCTGCCTGCCTTCAGTCATAAGAGCTATCAATTTGAGAATTACTTCCTCTTTTTCTTTTCCGGTTATTAGCAAATCGCCATCCTTTATTCCTAGAATATCTCCTTTTCTAATTTTAGTACCATTCCACTCAGTATCTCTAACTGCATAAGTTACCTCTCCGGAAATTACATTTTTAATATTTCGTTTCATGTTTAAAATATTTTCTTCTACAGAAAGCTCTGGATTAAAAGCTAGCAAAGCCGAAATACCTTGTGGGATTGATTTTGTCGGCAGTACATAAATATTCTTATTAGATAAACTCTTCGTTTGTTCGGCAGTTAATATTATATTTTTGTTATTCGGCAGTATAATAATATTATCATAGGATTTTTTTTCTACTATTGATAGGATATCTTCAGTACTAGGATTCATCGATTGACCACCTTCGATGATATCCGCACCCATGCTTTTAAAAATTTCATTTAATCCTTTACCTTGAGACACTGCAATTACACCTATATTTTTCTTATTTATCTTGAAATCTTCCAGATGTTCAATATGATTTTCACTATTATCTTCGTTTGAACTGTTTATAATTTCCCGATGCTGTATTTTCATATTATCGATTTTTATTTTTGAAAGTTCTCCCCACTTCAAAGAGCAACTCAAAACTTTATCAGGGTTATTTGTATGAATATGAATTTTAACCAATTCACCCATACCTATCACTATCATTGAATCTCCTAAATTAGACAATTCACTTTTTATAGATTCTATATCAATTTCTTTTCCAGTTATAAAAAGTTCGGTACAATATATGTATTTTATTTCTTGACTAAGTTCTTTATTATGGCGAACTTCTTCATTAATTGTCTGCAAATTTTGTTCTGAGGAGGAAAAATCAAAATCAAGTTTTGGATTTTTTATTGCTTCATAAAACCCTCTTAATAAGAATAAAAGTCCTTTTCCTCCTGCATCTACAACTTTTGCCTCTTTTAGTGCTTTAAGCATCTCAGGAGTCTTTTCTAGCACTTTTTCCCCATATATTAATGTGTTCTGAAGTATTGTTTCGAAATTATTATTACGCTTTGCTTCAAAAATCATTCTATCAGCAGTTTCCCGCGCTACTGTCAATATTGTTCCTTCTACAGGTCTCATTACGGCTCGGTAAGCCGCATCAACCCCACTTTTATAGGCTGCTGCGAGTTCCATCGGTGTAATACTATCTTTATGTGCCGGTATACCTTGAGCAAAGCCTCTAAAAAGTTGAGATAATATAACCCCAGAGTTTCCTCTAGCACCCATTAAAGAACCCCAAGCTGCAGCATCAGCAATTTTTTTTAGGTTATTTGATGATATTTTTTCTAGTTCCTTTACAGCTTGATCCATAGTTAACGACATGTTTGTTCCTGTGTCTCCATCCGGCACTGGAAATACATTTAAAGCATCTACGGTTTTTTTGTTTTGCCTTAAAACAAAAGCAGCATTAATTATAGCTTTTTTTAATATACTACCATCAATTTTTTTAATAGCCAATCCCGAAAACCTCCTCATCTCTTACTTTGTTCTGACTCCATGAATTATCACATTGGTTCTATCGGGACTAAATCCCATTATATTCTCTAAGGTAAAATTTACTTTTTCAATTACATTGTTAGCAACCTCATGAATTTTCGTACCATACTGAACTATAATATGCAAATCAACAGTAAGCGTATCTTCGTCAATTTTTACTTCCACGCCTTTATGAAGGTTTTCCCTCCCAAGAAGCTCAGTCAAACCATCACTCATTTTTCTCGATACCATTCCAACCAATCCATAGCACTCCATAGCTGCATTGCCAGCAAGTACAGCTATCACTTCCTTGGATATCTCTATTTCCCCTAAGGAATTTTTAATTATATTCTTCAACTAACTGCCTCCCTTCAAGTCACTATTCATTTATATCCATTATAGTATATTTTTTGTTTTTTTCATAATTAAAAGTTGTTTAAGGTGGCTTTCCTTATTGCAGTGCTCCCGTTTATATGATAAAATACTTTTGGCATATCAAAGAGGAGGTGCAATAATGGCAAAGTGTGAGATTTGTGGTAAACTTCCCAGGAAAGGCATACAACTTAGCCATTCCCATAAAAAATCTAAACGTACATGGGCTCCAAATATTCGCCGGGTAAAAGCTGATTTAAATGGTCGTACAAAAAGAATCAATGTGTGCACCAGCTGCTTGCGTTCCGGAAAAGTAAAAAGAGCCAAATAAAAATCAGCGTGCCGGTTAGCACGCTTTTTTATTTTTCCTGGCCAAACAAACCTAGAACAGCTTTAACAAACTTGCTGAGGGTTTTTGGGAGTTTTAATACATATATCCGCATTAACCCACCCCTTTCACCATTTAGTGTTACACAAAATCCACCCAAACCAAACCAAAAAACCTCCCATAGCCAGCATCCACACCCAAGGAGGCAGGCTTACAATTAGTATAACTATTCCTGCTATTACTGCTGCTAAACCCAGAATTTTCTTTATATCACAATATCCCCTCACTTAACCGACCCCCTTACTCGCAAGTAATTCTCCGTTATTTTATTATATTCCGCATACCATATCCGTGATACTAAATTCCATTAATGAGCTGTTTTTATTTTTTTAATTACATCCCCAGGATTAGAAGATTGATAAATCGCAGAACCTGCAACCAGTATATCTGCTCCGGCTTTAATTATATCTGGTGCGTTCTCCTCATTAATACCTCCATCCACCTCGATTAAAATTTCAGGATTTTCTTGTTTAAGAATTCTTTTTAAATCCTTGATTTTTTCTAGCATGTTGGGGATAAATTTCTGTCCGCCAAATCCCGGATTCACACTCATTATAAGAATCATATATATATCATCAAGTATATATTGCAGGTCGGACAAAGGCGTAGAAGGGTTTAATGCAACACCCGGTTTTATACCCTTGTTTTTAATGTAGTTTACTAATCTGTGCAAATGTATAGTAGATTCCGCATGAACCGTAATAATATCCGCTCCAGCTTTAATAAAATCGTCAATATGTCTTTCAGGATTTTCAATCATCAGATGGACATCAAACGGAAGAACTGTTTTTCCTTTTAAACTTGATATAACTGGAGGGCCAAGGGTAATATTCGGTACAAAATGCCCGTCCATGACGTCTATATGTAAGAGATCAGCTCCTCCATTTTCAACTTTTTTAATTTCTTCTGATAAGCAACCAAAATCCGCTGATAAAATCGAAGGTGCAACTTTAACCATGAATCAAACCTCTTTCTAAATATTATTTATGGAAAATTAAAATATAACCACATTGCTTAAAAAAGATACCGGCGGGTTTATACCCGCCTTAAATTTATCGTTTACCTTTAAAATAAAGTATATCATCTAACCAAACTTCTATATCCATCTCTCCAGCTCCTTCTATCGGCACATTCAAGGGGCTATCTTCAGGAGTATGGTTTTTAAGATAAACAGTGCGATTCTTACCTAAATCATCTGATACGACTATCTTTACAGTAGTCTCTGCGGATTCGGAAGACAGCAAGATTGGGCCAACTGATATTTCTTTTGATTGAACAGGTCCGCTGCTTATTACAATACTCATAGAACCATTTGGTTTCATGGCCTCATTTGGTTTTGGGTTCTGCTCAATTACAGTATTTTCTGGTGCTTGATCGGGTTTTTTGGAAACATTGCTGACTATAATATTTTTTTCTTTTAATAATGCTTGTGCCTCATCTAATGTTTTACCCACCAGATTTGGTGCATTTATTGTTTCAGGTCCCAAGCTGACAGTAAAATTAACTGACTCACCTTCTGAAAGAGTAAAGCCTTCTCTAGGATTTTGATCTATGATAATGCCCTCAGGTACATCAGGAGAGTTTTCGGGGATTATTCGGCCAGCTTCTAATCCATAACTATTTAACAAAGCAATGCCTTCCGCCTCAGTTTTACCAACTATGTTTGGAACTATAGCGGCTTTAGGGCCTTTGCTTACTACCAAGTCTATAGAAGGATGGGTTGTTTTTACTTTTTGGTCACCCTTCGGATCTTGATCAATTACTTGCCCTGCAGGAGCCTTATCAAAAACTCTATCAACTATATTAGGTTTTAAATTTAGCTTTTCAAGCTCTTTTACGGCGTCCTCCACCTGCCAACCTATTACATTTGGAACTATAACTTCAGGCACTTCAATGTATTTCCTTGCTAAAAATGCTCCTAGATATGAAAAAACCCCGAACAATACTACAAGCGAGACAGCAATGGCTAAACCTTTTGCAATATTCTTTGGTTTTTTTCTTATAGGCTTGGAATTAGAAGTCGATAAGTTATTTTTGAGATTATTCATCACCATTGTATGCTCTATATTATCGTCATGCTTGAAATTGATTACTTCTTCGTCGGTTAAAACCCTCATTAAATCATTCTTTAATATTTGGGCATTTTGATATCGGTCCCCCGGTGACTTGGCTAAACACTTTTGGACAATCATTTCAAGTTCTTCGGGAAAGCCGGGAATCGTATCGGAAATTAATGCCGGTCTTTCCTGAATTTGCTTTAAAGCTATAGCTACCGGTGTCTGACCATTAAAAGGTAATTGACCGGTAAAGGCTTCATATAATACTATTCCTAATGAATATAAATCTGATCTTTCATCTACCATATCACTTTTGGCTTGTTCAGGCGAAAAATACTGAACCGACCCAAAAACATTATCACTATTGGTTATGGTTGCTCCATCTGCAGCACGGGCAATGCCAAAATCTGTAACTTTAATCCTGCCATCAGAGGTTATCATAATATTTTGAGATTTAATATCTCTATGAATTATTTTATTTTTGTGTGCGCATTCTAAAGCATCACATATTTGTATGCCCATTTCTACTACCTCTGCAGGAGGTATGGGAGCCTTTTGCTTTATAAATTCTTTTAATGTAATACCTTCTACATATTCCATGACTATATAATATAGTCCATCCTCTTCACCAACATCATAAATCCCCACTATATTTGGATGAGATAAGCTTGCAGCAGCTTGAGCTTCTCTTCTAAACCGTCTTACAAAATCTTCATCTCCGGCAAATTCAGGCTTTAATACCTTTATGGCTACAATCCTATTGAGTAGATTGCATCTTGCTTTATAAACTACGGCCATTCCACCGCCGCTGATTTCCTCTAAAATTGTATATCGATTTCCCAAAGTTTTTCCTATCATGTTTTTTCACATCCCACTTTATCCGCTTTAATTACACCTACAGTAATATTGTCTTCTCCACCTCTTAAATTCGCTTCATCTATAAGCTTTTGAGCGGCTTGTTCAGGTCCTTCCGAACTTAATACAATATTTTTAATACTGTCATTTTCCAACATATTTGTCAGGCCATCACTGCACAGAACTATTATATCATTATCTTTTAAATCAAATTTGAGAATATCCGGCTCTAACAACTCATCTGTGCCTAGTGCCTTTGTAATTATATTTTTCATCGGATGAGTTTTAGTTTCTTCCATAGTTATACGACCATCCTCTGCCAACTCCCATACAAGAGAATGATCTCTAGTTAACTGTTCTATATGATTTTCTCTGATTAGGTATGCTCGGCTATCACCTACATGACCAATATACAGATGCCTTCCGTGAAAAAGTGCTATTGTTATTGTAGTTCCCATTCCTAACAACTCATCATTTTTTAAAGATAGTGAAAATACTTTGTTATTTGCTTTAGATATAGAAGATTTGAGAATTTCTTTAACTTCCTGAGCACTGCAATCCTCTAACAAATGACTATTCACATATGTAGATACTTCTTCGACAGCAATTTTGCTGGCAATCTCACCTCCCTGATGGCCGCCCATTCCATCAGCTACTATAAAAAGCTGCGGAAGCTTGCTTCCTTTTTGAGGAAAATAAAACATATCTTCATTATTTAATCTTGCCTTCCCAACATCGCTTTTTATTACGCCAATCATTATTTCACCTCACAAATAAACTTCGCCGAAGCTGTCCACAGGCTGCGTTTATATCACTTCCCATTTCCCTTCGAACAGTTGCGGAAATGCCATTATTTAAAAGTATTTGTTCAAACTTTCGTACTCGGAAGTTATCGCTCTTTTTAAATTTTTTCCCTTTCACAGGGTTAAGGGGTATTAAATTTACATGGCATAACAAGCCCTTTAACAAGTTTGAAAGTTCGTAGGCATATTGTTCAGTATCATTTATATCAGAAATCAATATATATTCGAAAGTAATGCGCCTTTTTGTTTTCATTATATAATATTTACATGCATCTAACAATTGTAAAATTGGATAACGCTTGTTTATTGGCATTAAACTGCTTCGTATATCATCATTGGGTGCATGTAAAGACACTGCAAGGGTAATCGGTAAACCTTCTTCCGCTAGACGGATAATCTCCGGAACTATCCCACATGTAGAAACGGTCAGTCTTCTATAGCTTATATTAAAAGCTAGAGGTGAATTTAAAATCCTTAGAAGTTGCATTAATTCATCATAGTTTAAAAGCGGTTCGCCACTTCCCATTACAACCACTCGGCTTACCTTTACGTTGGAATCTTTTTCTATTGCAAGTACCTCGTCCGCCATTTCCCACCAAGCTAAATTCCTCACCATTCCACCTTCTGTTGAGGCACAAAAAGCACACCCCATGGGACAACCCACCTGGCTGGAGATGCAAGCAGTAGTCCCAAAAGAGTACTTCATTTTTACACTTTCGACCATTTGTCCATCTTCCAAAACAAAAATATACTTAGTCGTTTCATCAATTTCTGATTCATATTTTTTGTATATATCTATCTTGCCTACATAAGCACAATCCTTTAATTTAGCTATTAAGTCCTTTGGCAGATCCGTCATTTTTTCAAATTCAGTTTGCCCTTTATATATCCATTTAAAAATCTGCTTTGCCCTATATACCGGTTCACCAAGCTGCCTTATAAATTCTTCCATCTGAGTTAGTGTTAAACTTTTCAAGTTGATTTTCTCCATTAATATCCCCTTCAAGCCTTTATCCTTTTTAAACGTGCTATAAAAAAACCGTCAGTTCCATGTATATTCGGGTATAATGTAATATAACCGTAGGGTTGTTCAAGGCTGTCATGCAGCTTTTCTGGAAGATACGGCCTTAAGTCATCATAAATAAAAGAATCGTTTTTTGCAAGAAATTCATCTACATTTTTTTCATTTTCTTCAGGCTCTATGCTACATGTGCTATAAATTAAAAAACCTTCCGGTTTTACATATTTTGAACATACTTCAAGAATCTCCTTCTGTTCAGATTTTAAAGCAGTTATATCTTCAGGTTTTTTTGACCACTTGATATCAGGTTTTCTGCGAATAACACCAAGCCCAGAACATGGAGCATCAATTATAACCTTATCAAACTTGTTGAACATATTTTTATCAGGGATTTTAGCATTTCTTACCTCCGGCACAACAATAGTTGCTTTTAAGCGGCGACAGTTTTGTTCTATTAGTTTGACTCTGTGAGGATGAATATCCCATGCAATTATTTCACCCTTATTTTGCATAATAGCAGCCATATGAGCAGTCTTACCGCCTGGTGCAGCCGCTACATCCAACACCTTGTCATTACTTTTTACTCCGGCCGCCAATGATGCTATAATAGAACTTTCATCTTGAAAAGCAAAAAGTCCTTTATTAAAACTTTCCAGTTGGGCAATAGGAGGTGAGTCTAAGATATATAAAGCTTCTTCAGCAAATAAACCAGGTGCTACACGAGCCCCTTCGGCTGATAATTGTTTTTCTAATTCTTCTCTATCGGTAACCAAGGTGTTTACCCGAATGCAAGGCTTAGGTCTTTCATTCAAGGCCATACATAAATCTTCGGTAAAATTTTTATCAAATAACTCTATCCATCTTTGAATAAGCCAAGAGGGAAAAGAATAATAGATAGATAAGTATTTTTCTATATCTGTATTCTTGTTTGGATATACTATCTTATCTCTTTTCCTAAGCACATTCCTTAAAATAGCATTAGTAAAATTAGCTGCCCTTTTCCCTTCATATTTTTTAACAAGACTGACTGATTCATTGACTGCCGCAAAATCCGGCACCCTGTCTAAAAAAAATGTCTGGTATATTCCCACCCTAATAGCATTTTTAACAAATGGCGATATTTTAGACAAGTCTATTTTGGAAAATTGTGATATTATATAATCTATTCGCAGAAGGTTTTGTATAACTCCATTAACTAATTCAGTAACCAGTGCTCTGTCTTTTAGCGACATATCCGAGGTTAGATGTTGATTTAAAAGTAAATTCCCATAAGACCCTTCCTGTATTTTTATTAGCATGCAAATGGCCAATTCTCTAGGATTGGACATTTTTGTATTACTCCTTCCCATTTAAAAAAAATTCAATTGCTTTGGATACTTTTGCTAAATCTACCTTTGTATTCTTACACGGCCCTTCAGGTCTTATATTTAAAACTCCCATTACCGGCAAGGGATTTGTATCCAGAATTCCTTCGGTTAAATCTCTCTCACATGCAATAGCCACAACTGCTTTAGGTTTAATATCCATTACCTTCTTTCTTGCCAAAGTACCGCCTGTTACTACTGTTAGGTTCACACCATAGTCGCTGCTTATCTTCAAAAGCTTATCTATATCACATCCCCCACAATGCCTGCAATTAGATACATCGGTTGTGACCTTATAAGGGCAGTCCCATTTTTGCAAACAGTGAGGTGCAAGAATAAGAATATCATTTGGAGTTAGGTCGTAGTTACGGCTTTGTAGTAACTTGTTGTTTACTTCTATATACGAACTTTTAATAATATCTTTAGGTATGTGAAAGGCTTTCCCTATGGCCAGGGCTAAAGGAAATAAGATGTTTAATGAAGTATTCATTAACTTTTCAAGACCAAAAAAAGTTTTGACATGCCAGAGTGTCATAACAACTCCGGCCAAGCCTATGCTGACTATTAAAATGAATAAACTTAAAAGAATTATTACTGCAAGCAATATATAGCGATACCAATTGCCAAATCTATTGTAGTAAATAAGAACTCCCGAAAAAATCATTCCAATAATAAGCAGTACGCTGAAAGAAAGCAAGCCAATAAAGACTCTCTTTTTTACAGTTTCTCCATTTTGTTTATACATCAGCAAAAAATTCTCCCTCTTTTATATCATGGCCGACTAGGTATTCAGTTGCCTTTAGCCGCTTTTTGCCAGCTTCTTGCAGCTCAAGTATGAGAATACTGCCGTCACCTGTTCCTACAAGAAAGCCCTCGTTTTTTACCAAACCCATAAACCTACCCGGATGAGATTTTATTCCGGCTGAATATGGTTTTGCCTTCCATATCTTAATTTCGCGGCCGTTCCTTATGGTATACGATCCTGGCCAAGGATATGTTCCTCTTATTAAATTATAAATCTCATTAGTGTTTTTTAACCAATTTATTTTGCCATCTTCTTTTTTTAGCATGGGAGCATATGTTGATTCTTCGTGATTCTGGGGCTTTCGAATTAAATTACCTGATTTTATGCATAAAAGTGTTTTCAATAAAAGATTTCCGCCCAAATATGATAATTCTCTGGAAAGATCCTCTGATGTCCAATCATTTTTGATGGCTATTTGCTCCTGTAAAAAAATATCTCCAGTATCCAAGCCTTCATCCATCCACATAGTCGTTACACCTGTTACTGATTCGCCATTTATAATCGACCATTGTATCGGAGCTGCACCTCTGTATTTCGGTAGTAATGAAGCATGAACATTGATGCAGCCTATCTTAGGTATCTTAAGCACCTTTTTGGGCAAAATTTGCCCGAAAGCAACAACAGTTATTATATCAGGTTCCAAAGCAATAAGTGTGTCAATAAAATGTTCGTCTTTGACTTTTTCAGGCTGATAGACCGGAATATCATATTGAACTGCCAATTTTTTAATCGGCGGTGGAGTAATTACCCTTTTCCTACCCACAGGGCGGTCAGGCTGTGTAACCACCGCCACTACATTTATATTCTCTTTAATTAACATTTCTAATGGTACAACGGCAAACTCAGGAGTCCCCATAAATATAACTTTCATTTTCATTCCTCACTATCAGGTTCAATAAATTTTATGGCTTTATCTACAAAAAGCTTACCTTCCAAATGGTCTATCTCATGGCATAAAGCCCGTGCTAATAAATCTTCTCCCTCTATTTCAATATATTTTCCCCACTTGTCCTGCGCCTTCACTTTAACTCTACTCGGTCGAGGTACTTCGCCTAATATGCCGGGTATACTTAAGCATCCTTCTGGTTCGATTACCTCTCCTTCGCTTTCAACTATCTCAGGGTTTACCAGCACGATTGGTCCTTCACCTACATCGATAACTACTACTCTTTTTAGTATGCCAACCTGGGGCGCTGCAAGCCCTACGCCATTAGCGTTCATCATAGTTTCCAGCATATCTAGTATAAGAGTATGCAGGCGATTATCAAACACCGTTACATTTCTGGATTTTTTTCTCAGCACCTCATCGCCATATTCTCTAATATTCCTTAAAGCCATCGTCATTCCTCCTATAATAAATCCAGTGGTTCCATATCCCAGGACATATCAACTTTGCTATTATTATTTAAAATCTGCATCTGGTTGCATATATTTACTAAGGTTTGAATTTGCTTACTCTTTAGTAAAATATTATATCTATAATTGTCTTTAATCTTTGATCTGGGCGCCGGCACGGGACCATAGATTTCTATATCGCTATTATATTTCTGATATAATATTTGTCTTACTTCTTCAGCTTCTTTTTTTATTAAGTCTTCATAACGACTTTTAAATACGATATTTAACATATGACAAAACGGGGGATAAATAGCTTCGCGACGAATTTTGAGTTCCTCTTGATAAAAACCGCTTATATCAAAATTGCAGGCAGCCCTTATAGCAAACGATTCGGGTGTGTATGTTTGAACATATACCATGCCTGGAGTATCTCCCCTACCTGATCTTCCTGCTACCTGAGTTATCAACTGAAAAGTGCGCTCACCAGACCTAAAATCTGGCATGTTAAGCGCAGTATCTGCACTGATAATTCCGACCAATGCCACATCTGGGAAATTAAGACCCTTGGCTACAGTTTGAGTTCCTATTAGTATCTGGGCTCCGCCTCTTTTAAAATTTAATAACATTTTTTCCAAAGAACCTTTTCGAGAAGTAGAATCTGAATCAATTCTAATAGTTCTGCATTTGGGGAAAAACCTCTTTACTTCCTGTTCCACCTTCTCCGTTCCTGCCCCAAAGTATCGTATATTCCTACTTTTGCACTTTGGACAAATATCCGGAGCTTTTATGCTGTACCCACAATAATGGCATTTCCCGCTTTTATCTTCAAAGTGATATGTCAATGCAATATCACAGTATTTGCACTTTAATACAAACCCACAATCGCGGCAAATCACAAAAGTCGAATGCCCTCTGCGATTTAAAAAAAGTATTATCTGTTTATGCTTTTCCAAGGTTTCTTTCATACCGGATAATAACTTTCGACTAAAAATATGTCGATTGCCCGATTTGAGTTCTTCCCTCATATCTATTATTTCCAGTTTTGGCAAAGATCTTCCTGAAACTCTTTTCGTAAGCTTAGCCAATGAATATTCTCCCTTAGCAGCTTTATAGAAAGACTCAACTGACGGTGTAGCACTGCCTAAAACCAAGCTGGCATTTTGTTTTTTCGCCCTGAATTCGGCAACCGTCCTAGCATCATAATAGGGATGTTCCCCGTTTTTATAAGAGGATTCATGTTCTTCATCTATGATAATCATACCCAAATCTTTTATAGGTGCAAATATAGCTGATCTTGCACCTAAAACTACCAACGCTTCACCAGAATATATCCTTTGCCATTCATCAAATCTTTCCCCTTGTGAAAGTTTGCTATGTAAAACAGCAGTTTTCCCGGGAAAGCGGCTGCGAAATATCGAAAGCATCTGCGGAGTTAAAGAAATTTCAGGAACGAGCATAAGAACCTTTTTCCCAGCTTTTAATACATTTTCTATTGCTCTAATATAAACTTCGGTTTTGCCGCTGCCGGTAACCCCGTAAATAAGGGTAGTTCTTTTTGAATCATTGAAATTTTTAATTATTGCTGTCAATGCATTTTTTTGTTCAATAGTTAAGTTAATGTGCTCACAGATATTATTGGTCGTAATAACCATAGGCCGCCTTCTGACTACTCTATAATCTCTCTTAATTACTCCTTTTTCAGTTAAAGCTGTCAGAGCTGACCTTGCTGATGCAATAGGCATTTTTAGATTTTCCGATATGTCATGAGCGGTAGCTGTTTCTACATTTTTTAAATATTCAAATACTCTCTTTTGATTAAAAGCTCTGCTTGAGATAACTTTGTCAGTAGAGCATACTGAATAAACCAATTCTGTTTTTGAACTGACTTTCGGGGGTAGCATAAGCTTCAAAAAATCGATAATTGGAGTTCCGTAATATTCGGCTAACGACTTGGATAAATCTACCAATTCTATAGGAAGCGAGATGGCTTCTTTTCTTATGACTGCTTTAAGTTCGTAATCCGTCGTTTTTTCTATAAAATCAAAAAGCTCTGTAACTACGCCTGTTACTTTTATATTGTTAAAAGGAACACATACTAAATCACCTATATTGATTGAGGGGGCTATCTCCTCGGGGACTAGGTAAGTATATTCCTTTTTGGCTTTTGGGTGTTTTACATCTACAGCCACCAAACAAGTTTTAATCAAAAAACCTCCCCTCCGAAAAACCCTTAAAGTTTTTGATATTGCTCCATATATAAAAATACTCTATCTAAAATCTCATCAGCTAAATCTTTTTTCAGCATCTTAGGCAGTTCTTCAATTCGACCATCTCTGTATAATATTTTTACTATGTTTGTATCTTTGGTAAATCCGGCTCCCTCTTGTGTAAGGTCATTTAAGATGATAAAATCAAGATTTTTTCTTGTTAATTTATCTTGGGCATTAGCTACTGCATTAGTTGTTTCAGCTGCAAATCCGACCAATATCTGATGCTGTTTTTTATTTCCTAATTCTTGTAAAATATCTGGATTTCTCCTAAGTTCTATAACCATATTAAAGCCATGTTTTTTTATCTTCTCCGCTTCGAAATATTTAGGTGAAAAATCTGCAACAGCCGCTGCTTTAATAACAACATCAACCTCTGGATAATGTTTCATTACAGCTTCAAACATTTCCTGGGCTGTTTCGACCGGTATGTATTTATAAAGTCCCAGCGGCGGAGCAAGATTCGTTGGCCCTGAAATCAATATAACTTCTCCGCCACGATGAATTGCTTTTTCGGCCAAGGCATAACCCATTTTCCCAGAAGAATGGTTTGTAATAAATCTTACTGGGTCAATAGGTTCTCTTGTGGGACCAGCAGTTATTAAAAATTTATTGCCTTTTAAATTACCGTCTTTTCCTAAAATAATCTTAACTTGAGTTACAATATTTTGTGGTTCCGGAAACCTACCTTTCCCAGTATATCCACATGCTAATTCGCCTTCTTCCGGTTCCATGACAATAGCACCAGTTGCTCTTAAATATTCAATATTTTTCTGTGTTACAGGGTTTTCATACATATTTACGTTCATAGCAGGTACAATTATCTTTTTTGCTTTAGTGGCAAGTGCTGTTGAAGTCAGCATATCATCAGCTATTCCTGCAGCCAACTTGGCAATAATATTCGCAGTTGTCGGCGCTACTAAAAAAATATCAGCTTTATCAGCCAACGATACATGTTCAACTTCCCATGAAGAAGGTTCTGTAAACATATCAATAATAACCGGATTCTGTGATACAACTTGAAAAGTCAATGGTTTGACAAATTCACACGCAGATTTTGTCATTACAACTTGGACATTAGCACCGGCTTTTTTCAATAATCTCACGAGTTCTACCGCTTTATAAATTGCTATACTGCCGGTAACTCCTAGTACCACAAACTTATCTTTAAGCATGGTTCACCTCATTGTTTTGTCCCGGGTTTAACCCGTTCTATAAGGATTTTTCCTGCATCAAGTTCAAATAATGCTATTGAAACAGGTTTTTTCGTGTTTACCTCTACAAGTTCTTTTGCACCTTCTACCAGTTGGCGAGCTCTTTTAGCCGCTGCTACAGCAATAATGTATTTGCTGTCATATTTAGTTGTAAGAGAATCTATAGACGGATACATCATAATTGGCTTCCTCCTTTAATCTCCAAAAGTTTCTTTTTATTTCTTGACACCCTACATCTTTCTGCTAGGACTATAGATTGAAGCATTAAAGCTGCTGTATCCAAATCATCGTTTATTATAACATAATCATAGCCAAAGGCTGCCTGAATTTCCTCTCTTGCGCACTTGAGCCTTAAATCAATGGAATCTTTAGTATCACTGCCTCTTTTTATGATGCGTTTTTCTAATTCTTTAATGCTTGGAGGCGCGATAAATATAAAAATCCCCTCAGGATAGTTTTTTTTAACTTGAGCTGCACCCTGTATATCGATTTCAAGAATAACATCCTTGCCTTCGCTAAGCTTTTTAATAACAACATCTTTTGGTGTGCCGTAATAGTTAGTATATACCTTAGCCCATTCCAAAAATTGTCCCTTTTTTATTTTATCTTCAAAGTTTTCATGACTCATAAAAATATAATTAACACCATCTAACTCGCCAGCCCTGGGTGATCTTGTAGTGGCAGATGTAGAAAGAAACACATCTTCAACTTTATCTACAAGTATATTGCATAATGTTCCTTTGCCAACTCCTGAAGGACCTGAAACCACAATTAACATACCCTGTTCCCTCATTGAAAACCCCTCTATTCGAAATTAGTTTCTTCTTCTTCAACTTCATCTTCTATCAGGTTTTTATTGCTGCCCAATCGATGCGCTACGGTTTCAGGTTGAATAGCAGATAAAACTACATGATCACTGTCCGTTATTATAACTGCACGGGTTCTTCGGCCATATGTGGCATCTATAAGCATCCCGCGATCACGCGCCTCTTGTATTATTCGTTTTATAGGAGCTGATTCCGGGCTCACTATGGCTATTATTCTATTAGCCGATACTATATTCCCAAATCCGATGTTAACAAGTTTAATGTCCACACTAATACCTCCTGATTTTTACTCGATATTTTGAATTTGTTCTCGTATTTTCTCAAGTTCGCTCTTTATTTCAATGACTTCTTTAGAAATGCCACAATCCAACGACTTGGCAGCTATTGTATTTACTTCTCGAAACATCTCCTGAGCAATAAAATCCATTTTTCTACCTACTGCTTCCTCAGAATTTACCAGCTCTTTCATTTGGTCTAAATGACTATTTAATCTAACTATTTCTTCAGTTATACAAGCTTTTTCAGCAAATAAAGCCACTTCCATCTCGATCCTTTGCTGATCAAGTGAAATGTCACTGCAAAGCTGCTCCAGATTGAACATAAGTTTTTTTCTGTATTCAGCCGGAACAACTTTTGCCCGTTCTTCTATTAATTGTGTTCTATTTTTAATAATTTCAAGTCTTTTATATAAATCCTTCCAGAGGTTTTCACCTTCCTTTTCCCGCATTTTAAATAAGTTTTCCAGCGCATCATCTATGGGCGGCACTAAAGTATCCCATAGTTCCTGTTCTGTAGGAAATTCTTCTTCTACATTAAAAATATTTGGCATCAGAGAAAGTAGTGACAATGAAATTGGACCTTCGAAACCAATTTCATCTTTTAACTCTATCAATTTTTTATAGTAATTGTTAACAAGTGTTTTGTCAATTTTTATATTCACTGGAACGTTCTCGTTATACAGGTTAATAAATACATCAATCCTACCTCGAACTATTTTCCCCTTAATATAATTTTTTACCTTCTCCTCCAGAAAAAGCCAAGGTTTTGGTAGTCTGACAAATATATCTAAAAATCTATGATTTACTGAACGAATTTCTACAATCCAGTGATATTTGCCAATGTTTTCTCCTCGACCATAGCCAGTCATGCTTTTAATCATTGTAAACTCCTTGTAATATTCATAATAGATAAAAACCTATTAAACCAGGGTTAACCCTGGTTTGCTCAATAATCGTCCAAATTATTATATCATTTAATTTTGTTTTAAACAATAATATCCACGCCTTCAAAAAGCCTTATTTTAGTGTTATACTTAAACACGATAAGGAGGTTTTTTTATGCCATTTGATGGGATAGCATTATTCGGAACAATATCTGAGTTAAAAGAAGTAGTAACCGGAAGCAAAATAGTTAAAATCTCACAGCCAGATAAAAATGAACTTATTTTTACTATTCGAAGCAGTCGACAAGAATATAAACTACTTTTATCGGCTGATTCTATAAACTGCCGAATACATTTAACCGATGAATCGGCTAAAAATCCACCTTCCCCTCCCATGTTTTGTATGTTACTGAGAAAATATCTTTTAGGAGGTAAAATAGAAAAAATATCCCAAAAAGGTTTAGAGCGTATTATTGAAATTATAATACAAAATACGGATGAATTCATGCAGCCTGCAGAATATAAGCTCATTATTGAAATTATGGGAAAACACAGCAATATTATATTATTGGATTTAAATACTGATACAATTATAGATTCGATAAAGCGGATAAGTTTTGAAGTTAATCGATATAGGGAAATTCTTCCAGGAAAAGTATATACACAACCGCCATTAGAACAAAAAATAGACTTGTTATCAGTCGATGATAACTATATTATTTCATCTATCAAGGAAGCATCTATGTTGAAAAATCAAAAAACTTTAAGCAGATGGCTTCTTGATAATTTTGCAGGTTTTTCAGGAATTTCATCTCAAGAGATTGCTTTAAGGGCAAACGTAAATCATAAAACCCCTGTTTTCAAGCTTAGTGATGATGAAATAAAATGCATTGCAAAAGTTCTGGTAAATCTACAGAAAGATTTGATATTGCACCGCTTTAATCCTCATTTATATTTAGCTCGGGATAATGGTCAGCCTATAGATTTTTGGATATTTCCTATGACTATGTATCAAAAAGAACACGCACTTTCTAATCTTACGATAAATAATGCCGTTGACTCTTTCTTTTTACGAAAAAAAGAGATTTCAGTTTTAAACACTGCAAAAAATCAGATTAAATCAGTAGTGTTAAAGCGCATGGAAAAATTAAAACAAAACTTGGCCTATTTAAAAGAAAGAGAAAATAGGACTTCTGACTTTCAAAAGTATAAATTATGGGGTGAGGTTTTATCTGCTAATTTATACCGTATAAAACCCGGGCAAAATCAAGTTAAACTGCCTAACTTTTATAACCCGGGTAAAGAGGTTATAATTCCGCTAAATGAGAAACTATCGCCCGCTCATAATGCTCAAATATATTTTAATAAGTACAAAAAATTACAATCAACCAAAAAAATTCTTGCAGAAAGAATAACTAATACATTAAAGGAAATTGAGTATTTGGATAGTATTCTCGTAAATCTAGATTACAGCCAGAATATGGCAGACTTATCAGAAATCCGGCAAGAGCTAGAATCTCAAAATTATATTAAGATATTTAAGAAAAAACAACAAAAAAATGCGGCATCAGAGCCATTGCGATTCAAATCTTCAGATGGTCTTACAATTTATGTAGGAAAAAACAATAGACAAAATGATAATTTGACTTTCAAGAAGGCAAGGCCTGATGATTTATGGTTTCATGCTAAAGATACTCCAGGCTCTCATGTAGTTATTGAAAGCCATGGAAATGAAATAAGCGAAACCACTTTAGCTGAGGCTGCTATTTTAGCTGCTTATTTTAGCAAAGCTCGAAACAGCAGTAATGTTCCAGTAGATTATACCTTCGTTCGACATGTAAAGAAGCCTTCAGGGTCAAAACCTGGTTTTGTCATATACTATCATCAAAAAACTATCTATGTAACACCTGATGCAAACATTGTTTCAAAATTATCGTTTTAATATCACAACATTGTTTTCTCCATCTACTTCTTCTAACCTAACTTCTACTATTTCTTCCCTTGATGTGGGAACATTTTTCCCTACAAAGTCAGGTCTTATCGGCAATTCTCGGTGACCTCTGTCTATGAGTACCGCTAATTGTATTGTTTTTGCACGGCCTAAATCCGCCAAGGCATCAAGAGCAGCTCTTACAGTTCTGCCAGTGTAGACTACATCATCTACTAAAACTATATCTTTGTTGGTTATATTGAAAGGTATTTCAGTCTTATGCACTACGGGCTGAGAAGTCAAGCTTGATAAATCATCACGATAAAGGGTTATATCAAGAATACCTACGGGGACATTCACTCCCTCAATAGAAGAAATATAGTCTGCTAGTCTCTTAGCCAGCGGAACTCCTCTTCGTCTGATACCTACTATTGCCAAATTTTCTACACCCTTATTTTTTTCTATAATCTCATGACTGATTCTAATTAAAGCACGATTTACAGCTTGCTCATCCATTATGCGTGCCTTTTCTTCCATTTTCAATTCATTCCTTTCTAAATGCTCATATAGCAAAAAGCTATGGCAAAAATTATAATAATTTAATTCAAGGTCTATTTATTTTTCCTGTTTCTTAAAATATTCAATATAAGACTCATATCATCGGGTAGTGGTGCTTCAAACTCCATATACTGATTATTGCTGGGATGGCGAAAACCAAGTTTATACGCATGAAGTGCTTGCCCATCTATTTCAAAGGGGACTTTTTTCCTTGAATAAATAGGATCCCCGACAATCGGATGACCGATAAATTTCATATGAACCCTTATTTGGTGCGTTCGCCCTGTTTCAATAGCTACTTCAAGGAAAGTAAATTCATCAAATCTCTCTAATACCTTAAAATGCGTAATAGCTTCCTTTGAATTTTTTGTAGTAACTACCATTTCTTTTCGTTTTATGGGGTGTCTTCCGATTGGAGCGTTTATTGTAGCTCTATCTTCCTGAACCTTCCCCCACACTAAAGTTTGATAGACTTTTTTAACTTCTCGATTCTTAAGTTGCTTTGAAAGATTTATATGTGCAATATCATTTTTCGCCACAACGATTACTCCAGAAGTATATTTATCCAACCTGTGTACTATTCCCGGACGCATCGTACCGCCATGTGTAGATAAATCCTTGGTATGATTAAGAAGAGCATTAATAAGTGTGCCTGAATAGTTCCCTGGAGCCGGGTAAACTACAAGACCCCTAGGTTTATTTATAACAATAATATCCCTGTCCTCAAAAATGATATCCAATGGTATATCCTCTGGGTCTATAGAAGGCTGCAAGACTTGAGGAACAGTAACAATTATTTGGTCTTCTTGCCTTAACTTGTAGTTAGGTTTTACAACAGAGCCATTTACCTTTACCCAACCTTCAACTATGCTCTTTTTTAAAAAGCTTCTGGAATCTTGCAGTTTATCAGCCAAAAAAACATCTAGCCGTTTTTTTTCATCATCTCTCGTTACTGTAAATACATATTTATTATTCAAGATTTACCTCCTGTTTTTACTCTGCAAGCTTTCTGGCTCTGTATGAAAAGTTATAAGATATGCCAAAATTAAAGTGCCTACAACTATAGCGCAATCTGCTATATTAAAAACCGGCCAAATCCTAAAATCCAAAAAATCAACCACATAACCATATCTTAACCTGTCGATTAGATTTCCTACAGCTCCACCAAGAACCATAGCCATAGCTATTCCGAAAATTTTTTCTTTGATTGGATATTTAATCATTATAAATACAATTATTAATGTAATAATAACGGAAACCGCAGTAAAGAAAAATATCTTGCCTTTTAAAATACTAAAAGCTGCACCTGTATTTTGCACATAAGTTATGTGAAAAATATTTTTTATAACAGGAATTGAATCATATGGTTCCATTTTTCGTTGTACAAAATATTTCGTTACCATATCAGCTGCCAAAATAAATATACTCAAAATAATATACAAAACTGCTACCTCCACTGCTTGCGTTTTTTTCAATTATATAATACCTGTTTTTAAACTTCAATGCAAAAAAAATGCCCATATAAGGGCATCTATTTCCCAAATTCATTTTTATCATCTTCATCAGGGTCTTCTTCATCTATAATACTATCGATCTTCTCTACTATACCTCTCTTTTCATCGCTATCAACATATGTTTCATTATAGTAAGCCGCCTCGTTAGGTACATCTTGAGGACCATCAGATGTACCATATCTTGCTACATCTTGCCATGCATCTTCACCATCATACTCTATTTCACCGGTATCATCAAGAAAACTTCTACCGAAAGGAAAATTGAGTACTTCTTCTTCAATAGGTCGTTTACTATGGTCACCAGGCCTTTCTTCCGACTTTTTACAATCTACGCAAAAGGTCGTATAAGGTAAGGCTTTTAACCTCTCTTCTTCAATTATTTTTCCGCATCTTTCGCATCTCCCGTAAGTTCCGCTACTAATTCTATCCAATGCATGATTGACCTTCATTAATAAGAGCTTTGCATTTCCTTTTAAACCTTGGTCTTTTTCCCTTTCAAATGTTTCGGCACCTAAATCTGCAGGATGATTATCATACCCTGAAAGTTCACCTACGGACTCTTTTAATGACTCATTGCTGTACTTTGTCAAGTTGTCTATTTGTTTCTCTAGTTCGTTTTTAAGTTTTTCTAGTTCGCTCTTAAAATAGTTTAGGTGCAAGCATTGACCTCCTTATTTGTAATGTTATCGTATAGAAATTTGTTTCTGGACAATCTCTACTATATCTGCAATAAATGTTCCTATAATTGGTAATTTCAAAATTACCATGCGTTGAAGTATATAAATAACAAAAGCACCCAGAAGGGTGAATCCTATGGCCATGCCAAAACCCCTAGCAAGACCACCTAAAAAATTAACGTAAAGCACTTTTTTTGGATCTCTTAAAATTTCCAAATGTTCCGCCAGGTTAAGCTTCTCTATTCTTATTGAAAGCTCATCGATTTTTTGACTTAAATCCTCAAAAATCTTTTCATTCTTATCACTCATAAGGATTCCCTCTAAAATAATTTATCCAATTGAGTTTTTTTTATTCCGGGATTTTGTTTTAATTATTATAGATTATTCCTCTTTTAAAAAGCTTATCTCACTTATATTGCTTCTTACATCAGATGTTTCTTCAGTTAGTGTTTCTTCAGTTAGTGTTTCTTCAGCTGATACTTTTTCAGTAAATACTTGTTCATAGTCCTCATCATCGGTAACTGCAGCTTCCAATGTAAGGTTACTTAAATCCGAAATATTATTATTAAATATATCCAGCTTCAGGCAATCCAGGTAATCCAATTGAGATTGAAGAAAATTCTTAAATCTCGTTTTGTATAAGTAAAACTGCCGCATCAATTCTTCATTTTGATTATTTATTTGATTATATTTTTCCTCAGCGCACTGTAATATCTTATCTGCTTGCAAAGATGCCTGTTTTAAGATTATTTCCCTTTCTTTCTGCGCATTGGCCTTAACCTCTTCAGCAGTTTTTTCAGCTAAAACAAGAGTATTTTTTAATGTAGCTTCAATTTCTTTATAGCTTTGTATTTTCCCCTCTAAAAACTCAATTTGCTCTTTTAAATCTTTATTTTCCTTGTATATCTTCTCGTAATTCTCTGTTAACTTTTCTAAGAACTCGTCAACTTCTTCTTTGTTATAACCTCTCATAGATTTGCTGAATTCTTTTTTTTGAATTTCCAACGGTGAAATATCCATTATACCATCTCCTTACCAAAGAATCGCTAACAATAATCTGATGATGATTCCTCTTAAAACATCCAGAAAAAGCAAGGCCAATATAGGCGAAAAATCTAGATAATAGCCGGGACCTCTAGGTATGAATTTTTCTAAAAAAGACCTGAAAGGAAATAGAATAGGCTCCGTAATTTGATAAATAATTCTATAAATATCTGAATTAATCGGATTTGGGAAAAATGATAAAATAATCCGTATTGTAATCATAAAATAGAGAAACTGAAACAACATATTAACTATCTTTAGTAGCAAAACCTCACACCTCTCATTTAGAAATTAGAGATGATTTTTCTAAGTTGTATTCTTCCATATCAACTCCGGAAACATCTATATTGTCTGGTGCAAAAACAAATATTCCTGAGCCTATTTTCCTTGCAGTTCCGTTTAATGCATAAATACTACCCGCCATAAAATCCAGTATTCGCTTTGCGTTTTCCTTATCTAGTTTTTCTAAATTTACTATAGCTGCTCTTCGATTCTTTACCTCGTCAGTTATTTCACGAACTTCTTCAAAGGAACTAGGTTTAAATATTACCATTTTATTCTTGCTTGTTTGATGAATATTAATGACTCGACTTGCAGGTTTTTGCTCAGGCCTTACAATGTAAGGTTCATAATTTTCTTTTTCCGGTTCTTCAGGCATTTCATCTTGGATGCCCAAAAAATACAACACTTTTTCAAAAAACGTTTTTGTGCTCATTTTTATCACCTCTTAAAGTTATTTTTCCCTAGCCCCAAAAACACCGGTCCCAATCCTAACCATATTTGCCCCTTCTTCAACAGCCACTTCAAAATCATTGCTCATTCCCATAGACAAATATTCCATATTTACATTATTAATAGGTGCTTGCTTTATATTTTCGAAAATTTCTCTTAATTGTCTAAAATATGGCCTTACCTCTTCTGGATTTTGCTTAAAAGGAGCTATTGCCATTAAACCTCTTACCCTTAAATTTGGAAATAATGCAATCTTTTCTATAAAGCTTTTAGTATTATCCGGATCTATTCCATACTTTGTTTTTTCTCTACCAATATTTACTTGAACCAGGACATCAATTGTTTGTTGTATCTGCTCGGCCCTTTTTTGTATTTCTTCAGCTAGTGGCAAGCTATCGACTGACTGAATCATAGAAAATAAGCCAAGCGCCATCTTCACTTTATTTCTTTGTAAATGACCTATTAAATGCCATTGAACATTTCCCTTTACCAATTCCTTTTTATCACGGGCTTCCTGAACCCTATTTTCACCCAATAAAACAAGACCGCTATCAACAGCTTTCTGAATAATTTCAGGCGGAATTGTTTTTGTGACTGCTACTATATCAATGTTTTCAGGGTTTCTACCCGCTCGCTCTGCAGCAAATTTTATTCTTGATTTGATGTTTGCAATATTTTCTTCTAATAAAGACATATTATCCCCTCTTATTTTTTTAGTAAAATTTTATCTCCTGGTTTTAATCCATCTATAATTATATCATTTCCATTGCGAGCTATAATTTCTATGGGTTTAAAATGCTTTTTACCTTGTTCTATTATATATACCCCTTCCCTTCCTTCATTAAAAAACAAACCCGTTGAAGGTATTATGTTACCAGTATAAGTTCCAGTAACAACAAATACTTTAATTTTCCTCGAGTCCAGAAGACTATCTAAGCCTGTATTAACTAAAAAAAAGCCTGTAGACCCATCTTCGCTAATATTTATCAGTTTTGCTTTTATTTTTTCACTACCATCAGCATCATCGAGCAGTTTTATATAGTAACTTCTTCCTTCCTCCATTTGATACTCTAGCTTAAGTGCTAAATACCAAGAGAAATTATCTATTATTTTGATTACAGCTTGGTTTGTTTTTATGATTGCTGATAAATCTCTATTACTTGAATCATCGCTTACCGCTTGCAATTGAGAATAGGTAAGTTCTTTAAGTGTATCAGCAACCAACAAGTCTTCAAAACCATCTATATTTAGGCTTACTATCCCTGCAATCGGAGCATAAACCACTGTGTCAGATTCATTCAACATATTTTTTAACTGCTCCAATTGTTCTTGTAAGACATTTATATTAGCTTCATTTGAATCAATTTTTTCCTGTTTTTCTTTGGTTAGCCTGGTTAGCTCATCTTCCAGTAATTTTACTTTGTCAGAATCGCCAATATCTGTGGCATCTTTTAATTTTTGGGTAATATCTTCGATGGATTTGTTAATTAGATTTAAAGATATCGATGAAGTATCCTCACCATCTTTTAAGGATTTTATTTTATCCTCAATTTCAGTTATTTCTTGCAGATAAATCTCTTTTTTTCTGGCATCGGCAGTAACTCTAAAAACCGGCGTACCTACCCTAACTCTTTCGCCTGAATCTACTAGCAACTCCAATTTGCCATTTGTCGGTGATAAAACCACTTTTTCATTTTTTATAATAACAGCATCAGAAAAAAAACCTTCATCAATCGTTCCTTTTGACACTACATATGTTTTTATATGTAAAAAATGATGGGCAACAAAAATTAAGATTCCAATAAAAAATAAAATCAGGATAGAGCGTATTTTTAAAAAAAACGACTTTTTTTTAGGCTTTAAGTATATCACCTTTTTATTAGAATTCTGATGCATCTTTCAAATCACCTTTTTGGGCAAACTACCAAGCAGACTTGATTAGGTATGCGCTTTACAGTAAACTAAGTTATTATTTTATATGTTCTCCAAAAATAGGCATAATCCTCTTTTTTGAGATTGCTACAGTTAAAAAATAAAACACCCGCTTGTATAGGTGTGTTTCTGTGGTCTATCCAAATATAACATATTTTTTATTCACAAAGCTCACTTAAAGTAGGCAAACTCAAAAAATAAAAATCATCTGTATTCAAATACCTCTATATCCGCACTGGTATCCTCACTACCTACCGGAATAAAATTCGCCCGTGCCCGCACACTAAAATCTAAACCATCCTCAACACTAAATGTACCCTCAAAGGTATTATCACTAAAATTAAATTCCCTAGGATGCTCGTTATCCGGATTAACTACTATCTTATACGTCCCCTCTAGTTTTCCCCCCTCCGGTATTTTTACACTATCTTTAAAATCTACCGGAACAGACTCACCTACATCAATTTTATTAATAAAAGTCTCCTTATGCCCTTTTTGCCCGTCTTTAGTCTCCCAGTCAAGAATAACCTTAACAGGAAGCTCCCCATTTTCCTTCTTTAATTGATTGTTTTCCAATACTACATCAGCACCAATATTTAATTTATCACCTTTACTAATATTAGCCCAACCGTTTTCTACCTTTAAATTAACCTCCTCACCTATAATCATAATCTCACCAGAATTAAGGTCTATAATCTGCATCCTACTCTGTACATCTTTTGCGCAATCTTTAAATCGAAGAGGAATACGAGCCTCCGTCGAAAAACGTCGGTCAAATACATTATAATAAACCTTAGTCCCTGTAGCATCTAAAGCCGGCCCCTCATCACCTTTAGCATCCGCCTGGAAAAACTCTACCTCACCACACCTTAAAAGGTATCTCGCCTCATCTAAAAGACCTGGATTGTTTTCAATCCCTAATGCCTTAAGTAAGTACTCCCTGCTTAAAACTATAGAGGAAACGCAAGGTGTATTAAACCCCGCATCTTGGTATTTCTCCGTAAGAAAACGCTTTATATTAGCATTAGACTCCTCACGAAATTCTTTTGTTCTTTCGTACTGTGTATTTACAAGGGCAAACTGAAAATCTAATCTACCCTTACCTGGAAAATAAACAAGACCATCCTTAATAGGAATCTTTTTTTCATTTACCGGAACAAGACCATCTGATATATTAAGAAAATCACCGTTTAAAAGAGCTACCCTATACCCTACCGTCCTGTAATAAAACCGACCGGGCTCTTTTTGAGCATAGGTCGACTGCTCATATAAGGTTAGGCTGTCAAGCTGAGCCTTGCCGTCAGGGCCGCCGGAACGCTTAGGGTCGGCTTTGTCTTGAGTGGTATCAAGTAAACCTAAACGTTCAAACCTCATCTCAAGTCCGTTTTTGTCGTATACTGTCGGAGGTAAATCTCTGTCATCGGCTTTTACAGGAAGTGCCACAACCCCTATAAGCATCACAGCCGCAAGGAAAACAGACAACCTCTTTATTCTATACTTACTCATCTTTATACCATCTCCTTCTTAGTCAAAAATATTGGACTCAACCCTGCTTGCAAAAAACACCTTATGTTCCTTACCTGTAAACCCTACCTCTACCCCCCAATCTTCTCGTCCGTTCACTATTACCCTAAAATATTGTCTATTAGCGGACTGCCCTGGCTTTGTCTCCCAGTACAAATCCTTGCACACTACAACCGACTTTGCATCTACTTCTTTTGTATTTTTAAAGTATTCCTCTATAGACGTCTTATACTTTTCAAACAAATCATCGTCAATCGTAGTCCATCCCCCAACAATAGTGCCCTCTGGAAACATTCTGCACATCGGCCCTAAATCCTTTATCTTTTGGATTATGGCAGGGGTAAGCTGGGATTCGCTAACTATTCCCCCAGACTTATCAAGGCTTTCCCAAAGCTCATCGACATTTTCGCTTTTAGGAGGATTTTCTATTCCCTTATCCTTTGCAAGTTTATCGAACATATCATCGGTTATAACAACATTAGATGGATGAACATCCTTTATGCCTACCATCTCTTTATTGTCTGCAGGAATCTCTTTTCCCATAAATTTAACATAGCCCTGAGAGTTTAATTTTCTCATAAACTCTACCGCCATTACACGATTTAAAGCCGCATCTACATTATAAGAATTAAACGTCATCTCACCTGGTATCATCCCATATGTTAAATCGTTTTCATACATAAAATACACTGCCTGACGTTCATTTAAATTAAGCCCGTACTTAGCCGCAACTACCCGAGCAACCTCCCCCCTGCTAAGCCCCGTATCCCTTGCCTTATTATCATTATACCCTTTAAGGGGTATCTCCCATTTTTTAAGCTCTTCATAAATATTATCCGACCAGTGGTTATGTCCTGCTATTTTAAGCTTTTCTTTATCCGTATTTTCTACATACCTCGCAACTATCGTAGCAAACTCCGCCTCTGATACCTGTATATCTGGTCTAAATGTCCCATCCTCATACCCTTTTACTAAACCTTCCTCTACACCCCATTTTATAGCCTCTATACCCCAGTGGCTATTTTCTACATCTTTAAAAAGCCGGCTCTCAGCTAAATTAACTACCACCTCATCTACCGTAAGCACCGCATCTACCTTTACCTCCTGAGCTCTCGCAAACCCTGAAAATACACTAGCCGTCATAATAACAAAGGCTATCGCCACTACTCCCAACCTCTTTAAAGTCCTTTTAATTCTGCTGTCTTTCATTTAAATCTCTCCTTTAATTAAAAATAATAAAATCAGTTATTATTAATAATATTTATTAATATTCGACACTTTTTTTGAAGTCCCTTCTTTTATTTGGAAAAAAGTTGCTTTAAAAGTGACTCTCTGCATATTCCCTATGATGAATCTTCAGGAATTGATTTTAGCGGGATGAATTTCCACTGGTTTTTTCTTTCTGTTTTGGAATGCTAAAATATCGTGAATATGTGAAAATTCTCGTCATAATTACTTATATATTTTGAAAGTTCTGCATTTTTATTATGAAAAACTAGACCTGAATTAATTTGAAAGATTGCAACAGTAGGAGAAATTAAAAAGATTTTAGCTCAAACTAAAAAATAGGTTATTTCACAACAACTTTATGATAAAATAAAAAGCCTGAAACCTTTGTTGTTACTAAGGTTTAGACTTTTTTTGCTTGGTTTTTGGTGTAAAAGTTAAGATAAAATCTTGTATAGCAAATTTTAATAACACAATAAGGCCACCCGCCTAATTATTTTAAAACAATTAAAAACAGGTGGTCTTAATATCGTACATTAGGTTTTAGGAAAATCACTTGATTTTTTATGTTTTGTAATTACCTTCAAACCTTTGATATTCCTTAAACTGGTCTGAGTGGGGGGACTTGAACCCCCGGCCTCTAGAACCCCATTCTAGCGCGCTACCAAACTGCGCCACACCCAGATTCTTTCAAATGGCATATATTATTATAAAGCATAGACTTGGTAATTTCAAGTCCTTTAAATAATTTTATGGTTTTTCAAGACGATTTACTTTGCCGGGTCACTAAATGATTGCTTCTTATGAATAATAAAGAAGCTATACTCAACTATTTATAAAAATTTTACCCCTTCCGAATCTGATGACAGTACTTTATAGCAAGACTTTATACCTGCTCTTGAAAAGATGTCTACCATATGTTCACCTAATGCGTCAGCCCTTTCCCTTAAAGTTAGACATACAACTGTAGGGCCGGATCCACTTAAAAAACCTGCAAAAGCACCCTTTTCCCTTACTGTCGTAAGTATCTTTTCCATGCCGGGAATTAATTGGCTTCTAAATGGTTGGTGCAACCTGTCCTGACAAAAAATATCCATATTGGATAAGTCGCCTTGAGCCATTGCAGCTACAAGCATTGCCGTGCGACTAATGTTAAATACAGCATCTTTAAAGTTTATCTCTTCAGGAAGGATCTTCCTCGCATCCTCTGTTTTTAGCTCAAAATCCGGTATGCAAACCACAAATTTCAGCCAAAATGGCATAGGAAAGGTTTTATAAATAATCTTATTTTCATATATCATGGATAGACAAAAACCCCCGAATGCTGCAGGCACCACGTTATCAGGGTGTCCTTCCATTTCGGTTGCAATTTTCAATAGCTCACTGTTCTCAAAAATATCCCCTATCAAGTTATTAGCCGCCATTAAACCTCCAACTATGCAAGCGGCACTGCTTCCCAGACCTCTTGCTAGAGGAATATGGTTCTCTAAAACTATTTTTAAATCCTTGTTTACATCTGCACGTTTTAGAACTTTAGCAGCCGCCTGGTAAACTAAGTTGGTTTCATCTAATGGAATTTCTTCAACTCCTTCTCCTTTTACATAGACTTTGGGTTCATCTGAAAATTCCATATCAATATAGTTATATAGTCCTAGCGATGCGCCGAGGCAGTCAAAACCCGGACCAAAATTTGCTGTCGTAGCCGGAACCTTAACTCTTATCATACTTTCACTCCCCATATATTTCTTTTTCTAGCAACTCCATTCTTGCCTCAATAACAGTAGGCTTTACTCCGTTCTGAATAGCCGTGTCGGGATCTTTTAAGCCATGACCTGTTAATACTGCCACGATCTTCTCTCCCTTTTTCAAGACCTTATCCTTACACATTTTTATAATGCCTGCTACCGAGGCAGCCGAAGCCGGCTCAACAAAAACACCTTCTTTTTTTGCCAAAATTTCATAGGCTTGCAAAATCTCATCATCTGTTACTTTTTGTATCTTGCCGCCAGAATTTTCAGCAGCTTCTACGGCATACTTCCAACTTGCAGGATTGCCTATTCGAATAGCCGTAGCAATGGTTTCAGGATTCTCAATAACTCTATTTTCAACAATTGGTGCCGCACCAGCGGCTTGGAAGCCCATCATTTTAGGTAACTTATTGCTTTTTTTAAGCGAATAATATTCCTTAAACCCCTTCCAATAAGCCGTTATATTTCCTGCATTCCCTACCGGAATAGCAAGATAATCCGGTGCCTCTTCAAGCTCATCGCAAATTTCAAAAGCAGCAGTCTTTTGCCCTTCAATTCTGTATGGATTTATTGAATTAACAAGAGTTATTGGTCTCTTTGAAGAAATTTCTCTTACCATCTTTAAGGCATCATCAAAATTGCCATTTACAGCAATCACTTTTGCTCCATAAACAATTGCCTGAGCTAGTTTTCCCATAGCAATTGCACCGTTTGGAATCAAGACAATACATTTCAAGCGAGCTTTTGCCGCATAAGCAGCCGCTGAAGCTGAGGTATTGCCTGTAGAAGCACATATGACAGCATTTGCACCATCTTCAACAGCCTTAGAAACGGCAACAGTCATTCCCCTGTCTTTAAAAGATCCTGTTGGATTTAAACCCTCGTATTTTAAATAAATATGTGCTTCGGTATCTAAATACTCTTCCAAATTCTTTGCTCGAAGTAAAGGCGTATTGCCTTCACAAAGTGTAATGATATTCTTTTTATCTTTAACAGGAAGATATGAAAAATAATTATTAATTATTCCTGTCTTTTGTTTCATTTAACATTCCCCCTCAACTCTAATCACTGTAGATATTTCAACTACCTGTTTATATGCCCTGATTTCATCTAAGGCTTCTTGAAGATTTTTAAACGGTACATCATACGTAACCATGACGATTTCAGCAGTACCATTTATTGTGTTCTTTTGAAATACTTTTGATAAACTAATTTGATTCTCTCCAAAAGCTCCTGCAATTTTTGAAAGCACCCCTGGCCTATCAAAAACTCTCAATCGTAGATAAAAACTCGTTACACTTTCTCCCGGATCCATTACATTTAGGTGATTGTAGCATGTACAGTGAAGTTTACCCCCGTTTTTGTTTCTAATGGCTTCCATAATATCTGCAACTACAGCACTTGCAGTAGGCATTTTACCTGCTCCTAACCCATAAAACATGACAGGTCCCACAGCATCACCTTCAACCATTATTGCGTTAAATGTTCCGGATACACTGGCCAAAGGATGATCTTTTTTTAACAGCACAGGTGTTACCGAAACTTCTATATTATTTTCATTTTTTTTGCCAAGAGCGATGAGCTTTATAACTGCTCCTAATTCACGTGCATACTCAATATCTAAAGGACTTATGCTATCTATACCTTCTGTGTAAACCTGTTCTGGAGTAATGCGAGTATTGAATGCGATAGAAGACAGTATGGCTAGCTTTCTTGCGGCATCAAAGCCTTTTACATCATTTGTAGGATCGCTCTCTGCATACCCTTCTAGCTGAGCCTTTTTTAGTGCTTCACTAAAGTCTTCGCCTTTTTCAGTCATCTGACTTAAAATATAGTTAGTAGTACCATTTAATATTCCCATTACCTTAACAATGTCATTAGCGGATAAGCATTGTTTCATTGGCATAATTATTGGTATTCCACCGCCCACACTGGCTTCAAATAACAAATTCACATCTTTTTCTGCTGAAATTTTTAAAAGTTCATTTCCGTGTTTTGAAATCACCTCTTTGTTTGCGGTTACTACATGCTTCCCTCGGCTTAATGCTTCCCTAATATAAGTAAGAGCAGGCTCTTCACCACCCATAACTTCAACAACCACCGAAATGTCCTCGTCTTCTAAAATATCTTCAAATTTATCTGTTATTTTCCCCTCTACCAAGCTTGACCTTCTTTTATTTATATTTTTTACAAGAACTTTTTTTATATTTATTCGGTCTCCAATTCTTTTTTCTATTATATCATTATTTTTTTCTATTAACTCTACGACTCCTGTGCCAACAGTGCCTAAACCTAAAATACCAATTTGTATCATTATTTAACCATCTCCTGTTGTTTTTTCATCCTTGGGCTACTATGTCAACTTTTTGAACGCCATCCTTATTTTGTATGATTTCCAATAAATCTTCAACATTTTTAGTCATATTGCCGGTTTCAAAAGAAATAGTAACACCTGCCATATTCTGGATAGGAATATTTTGATTAATAGTTAATACATTGCCATGGGCTCTTGCAATCTCATCCAAAATCGCGGATAAAACACCCGGTATGTGCTCCAACAACAAAGAAACCGTTATTATCTTACCCATACTAGCCTCGTAAAAAGGGAAAATATAATCTTTGTACTTATAAAAGGCACTCCTGCTCATGCCCACAATTTCAGTTGCTTCATTAATAGTTTTGGCTTTTCCGCTCTTTAAAAGCTCTTTTGCTTTAACAGTTTTCCTCAAAATCTCCGGCATTATTTCTTCCTTTATTATATAAAAACCGCCTTTTTCGACCAACTCCGTTCCCCCTTAATCAATTGTACGTATGTTGTAAACATATATACATAGATGGAAGACATTATAGCACAACCTTAAACAAAAAACAATGCCATATATTCATGAGCTTTTTGCTTTGTGACCTTTTTTATTCTCAACCATAATTTTACAGCTATATTTTCTCCATTTAATACGCTCAAAAAAGGTTTTTATTAGGTCAA
>MPOT01000080.1 GCA_001896545.1 Tepidanaerobacter sp. EBM-38
CGAGTTATCTCTTTTTGAGTCATGTTGAATGTCTCCTCTCGCATACCTGACATTTTATCAGAATAAATTCAACATGACATTATCACAGAATAACAACAAATCAGGCTGTAAGATAATTGCAATAAATCAATTTTTTAGCTAAAATAGGCCTAAATGATTAAGTTATCCACAGAGTTATGCACAGGTGTGAATAACTTAAATCCTTGTCCCTTTGATCTCTTCTGGTGACAAGCTACTTTTCCCCAATGTGTATAACTTATCCACATGAATGTTAATAAGAAAATGCAATAGGAAAATGGTCTTAAAACTGTTGTTTCAGGAATATTTGTTTTGCATTAAATGTCAAAATGCCGCAGGTTTTTAAATTTATCTGCGGCATTTTTATTTTTTAAATCATTTTTAATTATAAAGTATAATATTTTCACGATAATCCTGCTGCAAATCTTTTTCTAGGAATTCCAGGAATCTTACCAGCATGGCTGATGCTTCCGCTCGTGTCATAACCTTGTTGGGATTAAACCTGTTATAGCTGTCACCTTCTATGATGCCTATTTCCCTGGCTACATATACACTGTCGCGAGCCCAAGAGGGAATTTTATCATCATCGGAAAAAGATGTATAGTAACCCGGATTGGGAGCTCTGCTGCCAAAACCTAAAGCTCTGATAAGTATAGTAATAGCATCTGCCTTTGTCAGCGGGTTCTTGGGCTTAAAGTAGTTGCTGGATACTCCTGTTATGATACCCTTTTCCAAGCCCTGCTTTATATACTGATAATCCTCATCTTCAACCTCTACATCTTTAAAAGGCGATTCTTCAGGCGGCTCCTTTCGCCGACTTGTTCTTCTTTTGCTTTCCTTTTCTGCCTCTTCCATGGAGGGCCTTATGTCACAAGCTCTAATAACTCCCTTGGTAAACTCTGCTCGTGTCATGGGGATTTCAGGAGTAAAGAAGTTTTGGCTCTCATCAAACACATCAAGGGAGTATAGCTTTGTTATATATTCTTCTGCCCAATGTCCTCTAACATCCCGGAATTTAGGCACAACAAGTCGTTCAACTTTTGGAACCATCTTTGCCGAAAGGTTTATTCGGTCACTTATGCGGCGCTTTTTATCAGGAATATTATCTTGCATACGCGGAAGGTCATATTCATATCGTGAAACCATCTCACGATTGGTTGTCCGTATATACCCGCCATTAAAACTGGAAAGGCTGGCTTCATTTTCCGAATACACCAGTTTTTTTGTCAGGCTGTCTGAAACCTGTGCCTTTACACTGCCCTCCCAAGATACCGTTTCCGAATCACCATCTTCGTCGGTTACCTTTCGATTTGAGGTGATATAGTAATTAATAATCTGGGTTTCTGTGCTGCCCCAAAAATTTTCGTACCCAACATCACCGCCGGAGATAGTAACCACAATCTGGCCTTCGTTGCGGTTTACAGTGTAGTATTTCCTGCCTTCAAAATTACCCGAATAAAAATCAGATGCCGGTCGCTTATCTATAACATCTGATTTAGAAAACTGGAAGTCCTCTAATTCATACTTATCTTTGCCTATTTCTATCTTCTCCGAGTAGTTACTCAAAGTAGTCTGACCGATAACCTGCCCTTTGTCGTTTCGCTCAGTAAACTCCGTAACAAAAGTAACTTTTCTTGTCAGTTTGGTTTTTATTGTTTCGTCTTTGTTAGTGAGGTTATATGTATATTTGACCGTCTCAGTATCTCCATTCTTGCCTTCCGATACGTTCACATCCAGTTCTCCTGAAAACTTCATAGGCTCTCCGGTGATAAAAACGATCTCCTCATACTGGTATTCATTATTGACCCCTCCATCAAAGCCGGACGGTGCCCCATAGGCCTGCAGGGGGCTCATCAGTAGTAATGTTAGCATAAAACATATCATCAATTTTTTAATCATATCTGCTCCCTACTTTACCAATAAGAATTTGCCTTCAAAATCATCTCTTACTGCGTATATATTATCACCCGGTTTTAATTCATCCCGGGATATGGTGCGGTCGTCTTTTATCAGCAGAGCTTTTTCAACGCGCATCTTAACCGGCAAAGACTTCGGCATCCACTTTTCATTTCGGCTGCTCCAATCCTTGGCATCTCGAAGCGTTACCTTTATCCCTACAAGTGCATCTTCTTCTACCTTGTCCACCGTACCTATTGTTACCCGCTGTCTGAGCAGAGAATCCATGTCTTTTTTCAGGGCTATTGCCACAATCCTGTCTCCATCGGTATACGCATATGCATGCCATGACTTTAGGCCTTGACGTCTAGAAGAACTGCTGTCTTCATCTACTGCATAATCCATAGCAAAAAATTCCTGAGGAGTTATTTGTTTCATTTTTTCCATATCGAAAATATAGGTGTCGTTGTCATAATAAAGCTCTTTTTCATCATCGAACGATTCCCAATCATTGCGATTCAAGATAAAGAAATCTTCAATAGTAACTTGATTTTCTACTACCTTGTCAAGCTTGCCTGCATACAGATAATACTGCCCTATATTGGAATTGTTTATGTCTTGGTTATAGATGTATACCACACTGGCTAAAGCCTTACTGCCTCGGCCGTCGGCCACAACAAAGGCATCGCATCCGGGAACCATTGAATACCCGTCAACCAATCGCTGATTCTTAATGAATATGGTGCCTTCGTCAAACTGGATATTTCGCTTATTCTTTAGTTCAAAAGCTGAAGCGTACCAGTTTATCTCCTCTATCTTATCACTGAAAGTGGTTTCATATTGGCTTTTTATCACCATTTTTTCTGCCATGTCTTTGCTGAAAAAGTCCTTTACCGCTAAATAAGCCGTTTTACCCTGAAAATATTTCATATTATTATAAGATAGCGGCAGGCCGCCGCAGTATACCGGAAAATCCTTAGAATAGTCTATGCGTAGGATGTCTTTCATCTCCTGCCAACCCCCATTTTGGAAAATCTGAGCATCTTTTAGCACGAGCGTATTATCCAAGAGGTTGGAAGCATCCAGCTGGCCTTTATACAGGCCTTTAATTTTGACGGAATCGCCCTGAATATTCATTCGGCTGATAATAGTAGAGTCTTTTTCATCAAAATATAACCTCACCATATCCCCTTCATACAAGGTGCTTAAAGGAACATTTAACCCATTTCTTATTGCAATGGTAGCTGGACTTGTAAAGTAGGTTTCTTCTTTGCCGGTGGTAAGCCGCAAGATGAGCTGATTCCGGTCTATTTTTTTAACAATGCCCGATCTGACTTTGCCATTTGGCGGAATATATCCCGGATTTTCAGTAGACCAGCTTTCTATATATGTCAAACTGTTTCTATTATATTCGGCGTATATTTCCATTCCTATTTTAAAATCCTTAAAGCCTGCCGGTGTGTCATCAATTAGAAGAACCGTATCAGGCGTAACTTGCCACCGCTTAATACTCCCCTCATAATCTTCTATCTCAATCCTTAATTCACTGGCGTTTAAATCTTTGATATAACCCTCAACGGATTGATAGGCCGATGCCTCTTTTGTATAACCGACCGGAAGAAATATCATTACAGTGAGTATCATTAAAATTAATATCTGTGCTTTAAGTCCTTTCATGCCTGCTACCTCCTTGTCCCGAAAATGCCGTACTTGCCCAATTGATAAATCACAGTCTTTATTACCGTATCATAACCGCTATATTTTTCGTAAACATTTACCCAATCACCTTTAGCTTCGTCATATCGATAAAGGGCAATATTTGTTATTTTCCTCAAATCAGCTTTTGTCTTATCATAATCCATCCCGAATTCTATCGCACCATTCAACTGATCAATATAAGATACATCGCTTCCTAAATAAAATCCGGCCTCTAGTACATACTGTGCTGAAAGTGCTGTCCGCATACCGCTTTCCGGACTATCGCTGCCCGCACTTACTTCAAATCTCACTCCGGCATCGCTTCTATCTTTGTATTGCTGAACCTTTGAAGTGTAGAATACTTTCGGATTAAGCTTTACGGTAAAGTCTTTACCTGTAATCGTTATATCGCCGGCATTCGATTTCGATACTACCTGTGCAGGAATAGTGACTACAACGGTTTTAGCTCCGGTAAAATTAGTATCGGTTAAATCTACTGTTACATTTTTCTTATAGTCTTCGGTTCCGACAGTCACTCGGACAGTATCCCCTATTTTCTCTTTTTTAGTTTCATCTGTTAAGCCGCCATCTTCATCAGGCGGTCCCACCCTTCTACCGGTTTTGACTGTATTACTCTCGGCTGAAGGAGGAGAAGAGCCAAAATCACCTAAGGCTTTTACTACAAACCTGTAGCGAGTATTAGGTTCTAAATCACTGTAGATAAAACTTGTAAGCTGGGTAGTGCCTATAAAGTCTATATTATTATCATCGACAACCGCATATATTTCATATCCCTGTGCACCTTCTACCGCTGACCAACTTATTTTAATGTAGCGGTCGTATATAAGTTCCGCTGCCACATTCATAGGCGCGGTAAGCTCAGGTAGCCCGTATACAAGCTGGTCATATATATCGCTTGCACCGCCGTCGGGGTTTATTACCATAACGCCTCTACTGTCAAGCTTTGCCGGCGGTGTTACTACGGTAATCGTTTGCGAATCCTCAACGTTTACATCTGTTCCGTCAATACCGTCTTGCAGCTGGTATGGCAGGCCATCGATGTATACAATTATGCCAGTTATGTCTTCTTCGTCATCAATTCTTTTGAGTGTAGGGGCAAATACTACCCGCGCCCCGGGTATGAAAGAATTTCCTTTAAGCTTTATTTTTTGTCCGCCCTCTACGGAAATTTTCGTTATCCTTGAAGTTTCTGTAGGATCGTCCGGGTCTACCACTGCCGATATCTTAGGACTGCTAAGATAGGTAAATTTTCCGTGAGGATTTGACAGCTCACCGTCAGGATTTTCTACTTTTACATCCACTGTGCCCGGAGCATGGGGCGGAGTCACTACCAGTATGGTTTTATAGTCGATAACCTGTATCTTATCTTCCGGCACCGGAGTCTCCCCAAAATAGACTTTTAGCCCTTCGCGAAAGTCTTTACCTTCGATTTTTACGCTGGTGCCTCCTGATGCAGGGCCTTTATCAGGTGTAAGCTTTGCCACTGCCGGAGCGGTTTCGCCCTTTACAAACATAATATAGATAGGTTTAGGGCTTGCTTCGTCAGAAGATGCTGATGCACCGTCTTCATTTATAACTACTACCCTATGTAGTTTTCCCACAGCATCTTCCGGCACTTGCGGCATAGTAAATGTAAGTTTTGTCGGCAGCATGTAGGTTATATCTTTCGGCTCTATTGTTGCCACATTGGAAATCTGAATTTTGGCATTTTCTCTAAAATCTCCGCCGATGACACTGACTATATTGCCGCCCTTATAGGTCAAGTATAATACTTTTACATCTTTGCCGTTGATATTTTCCTCCTCCGGCGACTTACCTTCTTTGGTTATATTTGTAATATAGGGACTGCTGTCTGGATGTTTATAGGTAAACTTGCCCTGGGCTGTTCCGCCGTCCGGATTTATCAAGGTAACATCTACTTCTCCAATGGTATAGTACCCCGGGGTTGTGACTACAAGCTGCCCGCTGTTTAAAAACTCCACTGCAGGTGCATAGCCCCGTTCTACAAACAGCCTTCGGTCAATGATTTCAAGGCGTATAAGTTCATTATATGGATAAGAATTTTCACCTTCTGCCTTTAAAAGTCTTGTAGATATAAACAGAGGGCTTCCGTCAAAAGGTATGGGATTTAGCGTCACATATTCACGACCGCCTTCTAAAATCGTAAGGTGTATATTGCCGTTTGCATATTCGACCTTAAGCCCTCCTGGCAAATTTACGGTAGTGCGCTGATTATCTATCCTTCCGGAATTTTCTTCTTCTCTTGGAATATCTCGGTTAGTTATATTTCCAAAGCGAATCTGCACCATTGGCGTGGTTTTTATCGTACCGTCAGCTCCGACTATTCTAGTTTCACTTTCTGCAAATCCTGATCCAAATACTTCTACCCGGTCGCCGCCCTGCTTTTTGCCTTCAGCAGGCACTATGCGAGTTATGGCAGGTTTTGTGGAAGTATATGTGTATTTTACTTTATTTGATATGCCGGAATCGTTATTTACCACATATACATCTACACTGCCTGCAGTATCTGCCGGTGTCTTTACTTTAAGATAGCCGTCGGCAAATTCGATTATTTCGGCTGCCTTATTTCCAAAATAAACCTTTGGAAGCACTGGTAGTACTATTTGGCTAAAATGTTCTCCATAGTAATCTTTGAGATTTTGTATAATGTCTTTATTTTTATCAAACGAGTCTCCTAGTTTTTCTTTAACGGCAGGAAGTCTAAAATCATCCCACTTTCCGTTGCCGTTTAAATCCTGATATATCTCGTTTTCATCCTTAACTTGATTTCTATTGTCATCGTTGAAAGGTTCAAAATAGCGAAAATCTCTGCCGATAATTTCTACAATTTCCTTGCCTGCTGCGCTGCCTTGCGTAGGTACAATCCTTGTTATCTGCGGATGGCTGGTAGGCACCATGTATGTAAAACCGTCTTCCTTGCCAGCACTTGCACCGTCAGGATTTAATACTACTACCGGAACTGTTATGCGGTCTGTTTCTTTTTCTTTGGATAAATCACCAGTAAAAGGAGGCACTTTTACTGTTATGGTCTTCCCGTCAACGCTAACAACTGTATTTTCTTTTTTAACTTCGACGCCATTTATGAATACCTTTGTTTTACTTGTACCGTCATCCTTAAAATCCTCACCTATAATATCTATAGTATATCCCCCATCGGCAGAACCCTTGTCAGGTACAATCTTATTGATTTTTGGCTTGGATTGTGGGAGTGTATAATAGTAAAAACCTTGGGTGCCTGTGCGGCTGTCCCGTTTGGTATCAGGATTTAATACTGTAAGGTCATAATAGCCATCACCTAGAGTTAACACAGGTACTTTAAACAATATGGTATTTTTATCGATAACCTTTACATTGTTGCCGACGATTATACCGTTATTATCGACTTTATATAATGTCTGCATGTAGAGCCGCACTTGCGGAGATTCTCCAATAGTTAAACAAGTTGCGTCCTTACTGTTGATCGCTTCGGTTCCTATTGTAACAGGATAATCGCTGCCCCCTTCTTTTGAGGCAAATATTTCATACTCTCCGTCACCGTTATTATTATCTTTAACGTACTTTAAATTTAAATAGTAAGTATTGTTTACTCCGTCAGAAAGTATAGCATTTCCTCGGACATCCTGCCGCAGAGTATAAAACCTACCGTAGGAATCAACAAATACCACACTATGCCAATAATCAGCCATTTGCAAGTATTTTCTACCGTCTGCCGTTTCACCAATGCTCAAAATCTCATTGTTTTCCGGCGAGGTATAATATTGAAGCTGAATATGCTTAGTTTCAGGCTCCACATTGTATTGATTTATATCCATGTTTTGAAGAAGTATTCTCGTACCTATTAGTTTATACATTTCTGATGTAGTTGCACCGGTTGACGTTGGATCCGGAGGGAGAAAATTATCACCTTTTACTAATACAAGTGTCCCAGTATTACCTATTTTAGGTGAAAAATCGGTAATCTTAGGATCAGTATATGTTTTAACATAGTTAAACTCTTTTACCGCAATACCGCCGCCAGGATTCATTACTTGAAGCTGTGTAGCACCTTCCCTGCCCGGTGGTGCTTTAAATGTAATGGTCTTACCGTCGCCTTCACGCTTTATGCCGGAAACCTCTTTGCCATCTATGAAAACCTTAACGTCCTGCAAAAAATTACTTCCTTTTATAGTAACTGTCTCGCCGCCGTCCACTGTCACTACATCAGGTGTCACGCTTTCAATTACGGGAGTTTTGTCATCTTTTTCAAGAGTAAATTTTACTATCACTGAATCTTCCGATGAAAGTCCGGGACTTTGAGAGTTTCTGACCGGATTCGTCACTATGACAGGAGCATTTGTATCTACATATTCTTTTGACACCGGAGTATCTTTGGGAATAACTGCCAAGATTTTAGTGCCTGTTTCTTGACCGGGCGAACCGTCCATTATATTCCCTTTGTCGTCCATTACATACAGCTGAATATTGTTATTCTCGTTCTTATTAATTTTTACATCCCCAAAGCTTACAATGGGGTGTGCGGCTTTTGTCACGCCGTCGGCCGTATATTTATAGATTACAAAATTCTTGCCATATATGCCTATCATCAAATCTTGAGGAATTACATATGTATCATCGTTTTTCTTTGTCACATGAATTTCATTTGGTACGATACTCTTTACCTCAGGCTTCATCCTGCTAGGTATAAAAGTGTAGCCTTTTGGAAGTTCCGCCCTTTCGGTAAACAGATATTCTTTTTCGTTGTTCCCAATAACAATGCTAGTAGCAGTTTCAATTACCACATCCTTTACAGGATTGCCCTCATCTGTATCTGGATTAATTTTTACGACAAGCTTGTCTATATCGGGGGAGAAGGTAGAACCGTCTTCAATTACATTCGCCTGAGGACCTATTATTACTTTTATGGTCTTTTCAACCAAAGTTACATTGGAATCATTAACATCTCGATATTTGCCAATAGGTGTCCCATCGCTATTTTTATATGTTAGCTTCATAACACCATCCGGTAGAATAGTTATATTTACTGGACAGCCATCATTGATTTGCAAATCATCTATATTGAGGCTCCCTAGGTATCTTCCGGTGATAGTAGCTATAGAGCCGGTATCAGGTCCTTTATTAGGCTGGATTGTATCAATCTTTGCACTTTTTGAGCCTTGTATTACGATAAATTTTTCTTTTGCTTCTTTTGCATAGATATATTCCCCCGAAACAGCCTGCATGGGATCTTTGTAATCCGGTACTTGGTTTGTAAGGACTACCCAGTACTCACCCGGTGTTATGTCGGGAACTTCTACAGTAAAAACATACTTACCGTCTTCAGTTTGCTGCAGAGGGCTTGGATTTTTGCCTTTGTTTGCTTTGGTATACGGATCAGTGCCGTCAGTGGCTTTTAAAAAATATACATCATACTGGCGCAGCTGGCTTGCTTTAAAATATACTTTTCCGCCTTTTGCGCCTCTATTTGGAAACATTTCTACGTCATCTGATATGTTTAAATCTTCCACAAGCCGAAATTGGCCGTTGTAGGTGTGGTTTATCTTTATTTTAACAGCTATATCTTTATTTTGCTCATTGAAGTATACTGATTCACTATCGAATTCTCTGGTAATTTCTATATCCTGCAGGCCCAATTCTCCTTCCTGGAATTCGGTTATCTCGGCGGGATTTGTTACAAAACAACTATTTGGAATGGGATTAAAGAGGACGCCGGTGCCATACTTCACCGTTATCTCAGCAGTTCCTGTAATTAAATCAAAATTCGTTCCTTTTATATATAAGGTTCCGCTATCTTTATTTACTTTTGGGGTCACATCAGTAATGGTAGGCATTGCACCTTTGTCGCCAATAGGAATAGTGGCAGTGCCAACAATGATAGATTTGATGTTTTTTAGCTTTTCCCAATCCTCAGGTTTAGTAAATTCAAAATAAAGTAATCCATATGTATTGATTTTAGGACTTTTGAGCTGCTCAAATTTTGAGCCATATTCTATAAAGACAGGAGCCCCTTCCAGCTCACGCCCTTTAATAGAAATAGACATGCCTGTCGTAAGTCTGCTGCTGTCATGTTCTTTTCCTATGACTATTTCAGTTACAGTAAAGGAATCCTTGTCATATCCATATACTGATTTAATCTCACAAGGTATGAATGAAAGCAGCATTATTACTGCCAGCATAGCAGATACTATCTTCTTTAGTCTTGCCATCTTCTCCCTCCTAATTCTCCACTACCACGAAGATGCCGGGGTTAAATCCACGGATGGTGACGGTTTTTTCAAGCTTGTCAACTAAAAAATCTTCTTCGATAAATTCTCTTGTGTTCGGAGCATATCTTAAAACTCTGAGGTTTTCTCCATCGCTTTCTTTAAAGGGCATGCTAATCTTGAAACTGCTAAATCGCACATTTTGACCTGCTACTTGTATAAATTCTGATTTAATGTTTTGACGGCCAAGTTTCTGCTTTAAGTTCTGTGCTACAGCCGGTTCTACTCTGCCTAGTGCTATACAGGCTTCTTCATCACTGCCATAATCATCTGTTCCAATGTCGTAAAGGGTAATATCCGCCCATTTTGACAGGGTGTCCAGAATAGATATCCTGTCATTTTTTCGCCCGTCAAAACAGATTTTTCTGACTAAAACATCCTGACCCATTATTTCATCTAGATCTACTTCTACAGAGCGCTTATCGGTATATCTTCTGTCGATAATCAAGGTGTCCTCACTATAGACAAGATTGCTTCTGACTTCGCCTATCCGCAGTTCATCTTTGACACTGTATTCTTCATTGGGAATGTAGCTGCCTTCTTTTACTACGCTTAAGGCTCCAAATATTTCATATTCATGATCACCGTCATTTCGTATGCGAATAGTATATATACCCGGTTTTAGTCGATTCCGTCCGGTAGGAAGATATACCTTAAGCACCGTCTTTCCGTTCTCATCAGCTGCTACCCTCACTCTTCTTGCCGAAATATCGTTAAAATATACTTCTACATTATTCTCGTCAAAGAAATCCCCGTAAAGTATTATAGGTTCATCTTCATCATAATTTTCTGTAACGCTTCCCGTTTCGCTGCCTGTTATAACTGGAATTGCCATTGTTGTAAAGCTCCATATGATTACATCGTTTCGCTCAGTATCCTCGTCCGCTCCGGCAAAGTATACTATGCCGGCATTTACCATAACAGAATAAGTGGTCTGCGACATTAAGGGTTTTACGGGCACATACAGATAGGCCTTTCCGGCTGCGGTGTCCTTTACAAAAATATAATTGTCAATATAGGTATCCCTTAGGTCTTGGTCCTCAATATTTTGTATAAAACTTATAAATTCACGGTCGATCATAGATACTTCGTTTTGCCCTTCACAAAACACTGTAGATGTTTGAAGTAAGCCAAGCCCAATATCTTTATCAAACTGCAGACTGCCATCCTCGTCTTCAAAGGTTATTTTTAAAAAATAGTGGATTGTGCCGTCAATGGTTTTGGGATTTAATCTTTTCTCATTGGACCATGCACCGCCACCTGCCGGGTCTGTTGCAATTACCTTAGGCCTGCCGCGCGAAAGAATTTTTAACCTTACATCATCATTTGATACTCGTTGGTTGTTTTTAAAGAATAATTCTATTGAATACTCACCACTGCCGCCTTTAAAAAGGCTGTTAACTACATTTGGATCTCGCAGTTTAACATTTAACTCGGTAATACTCTTAAACTCGATATCTTTTTTATAAACCGTTTCGAAAACCGTTCCGGCATTTTTTCCGCTTATCATTTTAAGTGTGATGTACTCTATATCTTCATTAAAGTTATAACCTTTAATAGTAAAAGCCGCTGTGCCTTTATAAATATCGAGAAGTTCAAATGTATCAGGTTCGATTTGGTAAATGCCTATCTGGTCGTCCTTATTTCCTCCCACCGTAAATTTCATATCAAGGCGCGGTAAAAACTTGCCGCTTCGATCTTGCAGTACGTCATCCGAAATAGTGAGCACATAGTATTTGCCCCAATCCAGTTTGTCTTGCGGATAAATGAGCAGTTTTGTCCTTTGTTTTCCGCCTTCATTATAATATTCGAAGCGAATCTTGGAAATCTTTACCGCAATTTCCGGTGCATGACCTTCAACTAATGTTATTCTTTTTAGTGAAGATATTTCACCGGCACGGGGCATGACCTGGCCTTCAATATAAAAAGCAATAGGGTTATCGGGTCCATAAACCGAGGTGCCGTTTACAATACATACCTTGCCTCCTGTAGAAGAATCATCTTTGATAACACCGGGCACCATGCCTTCAATATGTTCCCAATTTAATTCGGTTTTTTCCGTTGAAGGAGTTGTCCAAAAATAAAAATCCACATCATCTTCCAAGGCATATCCGTTTATATCTTCTATGAACTCTTTTTTAACAGTAAGGCGGTATTGAGCAAGGTTTAAAAGCGGTAAATCTGGTTTTATTCGGACAGTGTTGTCGTTTACTATGTCAATATCTCCGATAGCTACCTCCTGGCAGTGCTCTTCATCTTTGAGCTCGGATTCTGTAATTTCAGGATTAAATTCAAAGGCTTTATCATGTACATTGCCTAACTCATCATAGAAAGTTTCTGTGGGCTTAGGTATCCGGTAGAGTTTAGTTTCCTCTAAAAGCTGCTGCTTATTGGTATTTTTCTCCCATTTTATGCTTCTGTCAAAGCGGATATATATAAAGCCATTGCTTGAAAGCCTGGTTCCCGATAATGATGTAATATCATCACTGCCCGATGCATCGGAGGAATAGCCCAGGATTTTAGGGCTTTGGCCCTCACTTCGCGTAATAAAACTTATCGTGATATCTTCTTCATTGGTAATTTCATAGCCCTTAAGTTTAATGGCGTCCTTTAATACTGTAAGCCTGTAGAGTGTGTTTCGCCTTAAAGGATGCTTTCCGATTCTTCCCACATCTATGCAGAGGGTTTTTTCATCCTGCAAAAGGAATATTTCTTCAGAATCCAATGTATATAGTTCATCACTGGTTTTAAGCGAAATCCTTGACTCATCGAGTATTTCTATGGGGTATTTAAAGATTAATTTTATAGTAGGCTTTACCTCAACTTGTGTTTGATTGTTCAATGGATAGATTGACTCTATTATTTCTTGAGCCGTACCGTCTTTCGGATTTTCAATAGTAAAAATTCCATTATTCTCAGATTCGGCGTACACTGCGGATATATCACAAGGGGCTTGGGAAAAAAGGGTGGCTAAAACTACTAATAGAATTACTATTTCCTTTCTTAACCGGGTCATATAGCATCTGCCTCCATCCAAATAAACTAAGCCCTACTATTTCTTCTCTATTTTTCCCTATTATACCATAAAATCAGACAAGTTTTTAAATTAAGGTGAAGAATTTCAAGAAAATGTATATGACTTTTGTAAAAGTTATTTATGTTATGTTATATTAAAAACAACGGGGTTTCTTTCAGTAGAGGAGGGCATTTTAAGGATAAAGCCATAGCTGTAGAGGCAGCGGCATTATTAGTCGAAGAAATCTTGTTAGTTAAAGTGTGGAAAAATGGAGGATAAAATGAAAACTAAAAGTCATCTCAAACTACTTATAGAACTTTTTGCGACATTTTTTAAAATAGGGAGCTTTACCTTTGGGGGCGGCTATGCCATGATACCGCTCATAGAACGTGAAGTGGTTGAAAATAAGAAATGGGTTACGTCCGACGAGGTCATCGATGTATTTGCCGTAGCACAATCAATGCCGGGCGCCATTGCCATCAATTCATCAACATTTATAGGATACAAGATAGCTGGTAAAAAAGGGGCACTGGTAGCTACTGCCGGTGTTATACTGCCTTCGCTTTTAATTATAACTTTAATTGCGATGTTTTTTTCAAAGGTTCAGGATAATCCTATGGTAAAGGCGGTATTTTCCGGAATTAGACCGGCTATAGTTGCATTAATATTAACAGCAGCGATAAAGGTTTCAAAGACATCAATTGTTGATAAAATTGGTTTGCTTCTTGCGGTTTTAGCAGTTGTTTTGGTTGTCGTATTTGACGTGCAGGCAATAGTTGTGATATTAGGCGGAGCTGCCGTAGGGCTAGGCATCTATTATCTGTTTCCATTAAAAGCGGCAAGAATTCTAAGCGACGGAGGCCATAAAGATTGATTTATCTACAGTTGTTTTTATCATTTATGAAAATCGGGCTATTTAGTTTTGGCGGAGGCTATGCCATGATACCGCTTATACAAAAGGAAATTGAAAGCCATGGGTGGCTTTCCGCCTCACAGTTTGTCGATATTATAGCAATAGCCGAAATGACTCCCGGACCGATTGCCGTAAACTCTGCTACTTTTGTAGGATATAAGGCAGCAGGTATTGTAGGCGGTCTGATAGCTACTATAGGTGTTGCAACGCCCTCATTGGTTTTGATTTTAATAGTTTCAAGGTATTTTTTCAAATTTCAAGACCACCCTGTAAACAAAATGATATTTTACGGCATAAGGCCGGTCATCGTCGGGCTTATATTTTCTGCTGCGGTGTTTGTTGCTCAAACCGCATTTTTAAAAGAGAGTACTGTATTGAATTTAAGTTATATGTTAGAAAATTTCCTGTATATAATTAATTTCAAAGGTGTGCTTATATTTGCCATTTCATTGATATGTCTTGTCAAATTTAAAATAAATCCGATTTTGATGATCGTAATTTCCGGTATTTTGGGGCTTCTGATTACTATTTAGCTTAATGTAAGGCAGTAGATTCTCTTTCAGCTTATCGGCTGAACAGATACGAACAAATACAAAAAGCCCTAAGACTAGGGCTTTTTAATGATTTGTTTTGATGCTTTAAGCTACTATTTAAAAATACACTCTACTTTTTTCCCCAGCATTCAACCTTACCTAGGCCGGGTATTTTACTGGGATCAAAGACCGGATTTTTGCCTTCCTTTAGTTGTGATACATAGTCTTCAAATGTAGCATAAGCAATTGGACCAAGTTTTGTTATAACTACCAGGTTTACAATAGCCATAATTCCCATAAATATATCTGCGGAATCCCATACAAGGCCAAAGTTGCCGATGGAACCAAAGAATACCATTAGCAAAACCAAAATCCTGTAAATATTTAGATATACGGGATTTGACTCTATAAATTCTATATTTGTTTCTCCATAGTAATAATTGCCGATAATAGAACTAAATGCAAACAATAAAACACATATGGCTATAAATGTATTTCCCCAATCACCGACTTGAGAACTTATTGCAGCCTGCGTAAGCTGAACACCTTGCAAATCGGTACCTGTCTCTAAAAGGCCGGAAAGTAATATAATAAATGCAGTTGCACTGCAAACTAAAAGCGTATCAACATAGACGCCTAAGGTTTGAATAAGACCTTGTTTTGCAGGGTGGGAAGTAGCCGCAGTTGCCGCTGCGTTTGGGACGCTGCCCATACCGGCCTCATTAGAAAATAAACCTCTTCTTACACCATTCATTATAGCAGCACCCAAAGTACCGCCTGCGACCTGTCTTAATCCAAAGGCACTTGTAAATATAAGTGCAAACATTTTGGGAACCAGTCTATAGTTTATTATCATAATATATAATGCAACACCAATGTACAATGTTGCCATGACGGGAACTATAACAGATGATACATTGGCAATTCTCCTGACTCCTCCAAATATGATATAGCCGACTACAACAAACAAAGCAATCCCCATATACAACGGCTTGATATTAAATGCCTTATCGAAGGCTCCTGCTATGGTATTGGCTTGAACTGAATTAAAAATGAGGCCAAAGGTAATTGCTGTCAGTATAGAAAAAAATATCCCCAGGCCTCTTTTCCCCAGCGCCTGTTCTATATAATAAGCAGGCCCTCCTCTGTAAGTATCTTTATCCCTTACTTTATAAATTTGTCCCAAGGTACTTTCGACAAAACTCGTAGCTCCTCCTATTAATGCGATGACCCACATCCAAAACACTGCACCGGGTCCACCTGCCGAAATCGCAATAGCCACTCCTGCAATGTTCCCCGTGCCTATACGAGAGGCTGCAGAAATGCAAAATGCCTGAAATGCCGAAATACCTTTCTTGCCTTCGATGATTTCAGTTGCTTCTGTCGTAAGTTGGATCATGTTACCTATTAACCTAAACTGCCCAAATCTAATTTTTATAGTAAAATAAATTCCTAACCCGATCAGCATAACTATAAGAACATATGAATAAAGCCAGTTGTTTAAGTTGCTTACGAGGGTTTCTAAAAAAAGCATCAAAAAACCTCCTTGTTATTCTATTTTGGGTGAAACTGTACTTTCTTTTGCATATTTTCTAATATTTACTTTTAAGCAGTCACCTCCCATAACCAGCTTTGCTGTTTTGCTAAAAGTTTTCATCCCCCCTTTTAAAAAATGCTAAGGTTTAATTTTTGAGATAAAGATTTCATTATTTCATACCCTGCTATAGAATTCCCGTTTTCGTCCAATGGCGGGCTAAATACGCCTATGCCCATTCTCCCGGGTACTGCCGCCATGATGCCCCCGCCTACTCCGGATTTGGATGGAACGCCTACTTCTGCCACATATTGACCGCTGATATTATACATTCATTTTCAAAGACTTTCTCTTTGTCCATAAGAGCTAACATCAAAGCAATCACCTTTGATATGCTTTGCATTGTAAACTTAATATCACAGTCTCCTTGTTTATATATATTTTTATTCTCATCTATTATGCATATCCCAAGATGATTGGGATTTGCTTTTGATAAAGCAGGTATGTAACTTGCAACTTTGCCTTGCTTTGCAAGAGCTCGATTTTCTTCAAGAACTTCTTCCAACATTTTTTCCACAGCACACCATCCTAATCTTAATATCAACATTATATAATCATTGCAATAATCTTATGAATAATCCATCTTGTCTATAATACCACTATTTTACATCTGCGGCAAGCAAATGTTAAAACTAATCCCCAACTATATATTTCCCGTTACCATTGCTTTTTTAAGCAGCTTTTTGTATGAAATCAGCCTTTCTTTTTTTTAAAATAAGTGTTAAACTCATGGATAGATTATAAAAAAGGATGAAATTTACATGGGAGAACTTTGGAAACTTTTTGCTACATTTTGCCGTATCGGTGCGTTTACATTCGGGGGAGGTTATGCTATGCTCCCTCTTATTCAAAAAGAGATTGTGGAGAAAAATCAGTGGGCAACGGATGAAGAGGTCCTGGATTATTATGCAATCGGTCAATGCACTCCGGGGATAATCGCCGTAAATACGGCAACTTTTATAGGCTTTAAGCGCAAGGGTATACCCGGTGCCATAGCTGCCACTTGCGGTATAGTGTTCCCTTCTATTGTGATTATCACTATTATTGCCGCATATCTTAAACATTTTGAGGATTATGCAATTGTTCAGCATGCTTTTGGCGGGATAAGAGTTGCAGTAGCGGCACTTATTTTAAATACTGTAATAAAAATGTGGAACACATCAGTAAAGGATTGGTTGGGAATACTGATATTTTCCGCATCATTTGTAGCTGTGGCATTTTTTAATATTTCGCCAATAATTGTTGTTGTAATTTCGGCAACTTTAGGGATTTTCACAGCAAATACAAGGACTGATGTCAGATGATATACATAAGATTATTTCTAGAATTTTTCAAGGCAGGCTTATTTGCCATAGGCGGAGGGCTTGCAACCATACCTTTTCTTCAAGATATATCTCGCAAAACCGGCTGGTTTACATCGCAGGAATTGATTGACATGATTGCCATATCCGAATCTACTCCCGGGCCTATCGGCATCAATATGGCAACATATGTAGGCTATGAAACTGCTAATCTGGCAGGGGCAATAATTGCCGTCATCGGGGAAGTTACCCCATCTGTAATCATTATCGTACTTATTGCACATTACTATCTGAAATTCAGTGAACATCCCATGATGCAGTCAGGCTTTTACGGCATACGACCTGCCGTAGCCGGTCTGATAGGTGCTGCAGGGTTTGAAGTGGCAAAAATTTCTCTTTTTAATATTGATAAATACCTGCTCTCACATGATGTTTTTGACATAATAAATATAAAATCCGTCTTACTGTTTACGACAATTGTGTTTTTACTAAATAAATACAAAAAACACCCAATATATTTTCTATTGGGTGCGGCTATAATTGGAATAATATTTAAATTTTAATAGAATAGATGTAAAAAGTCGCCTGAAAAGCTGCCAAGCAATCTCGTTTTATGTCATTCTGAATGAACTATGAACTAAGCAGTGTTTATATAATTCTGAACAAGGCAGGGTTCTAGCCTTCTAAATGGTAGGTTTCTGTCATGCCGAGTGAAGTAAAGCCCTGTCATCTGAGTTGTCATCTGAGTAAAGTAAAGCGACCTGTCATTCTAGCAAAGCGAAACGAAGAATCTTAAAAGATAAGTACAAAGAATCCTAAGAGCCGTTTTATAGAAGATCCTTCGCTATCGCTCAGGATGACATGTTGGTATGCTCAGGGCGGCATGTTGGCATGCTAAGGATGACATAATTGTTTTGCTTTTTCAGAGTTTTCTCAGGCCCCTTTTGTACTTATGAATCTGCTATGAGTCTTGCAGCTTCGGCTCTGTCTACATATTCATTTATATCATCTTTGACTCGGCGGATGTATATAAATCCTGTAATTGCTGCAATGATATCGGTGGCCGGATAGGCTAACCAAGCACCAATTACGCTCCAATGTTTTACGAATATTAGCACTATCGGTATGAATAGCACAAGCTGTCTATAAATTGACAGGAGAAAGCTCATCTTGGCTTCGCCCATAGCCTGATAAACATATGTCGATATATAATACAGGCCAATGGTTGGGAAGATACTTATCATAATCCGATATGCGCGAGCGCACTCCTTCATTAATGCCTCATCTTTTACGAAACTGCCTATTATCGGCTCTGCAAACAGCATCATTATAGCCCATAAGAATACGGAAGTAAGTATTACTACTTTTAGGGTTTTCCTTATAGTTTCCTTTAACCGTTTAAAATTTTTAGCACCATAATTAAAGGCGACCATTGGCTGCATAGCCGAAGCTATTCCGATTATATTCACATACATGAACATAGACACCTTCATAATCGTGCCTGATACGATTACGGCCCTATCGCCCCCATGGGCAAAAAGCACATTGTTAAGCACAACGGCCACTATGGCATCTGATATCTCTATGATAAATGTGGTAAAGCCTATAGCTATGATAGATTTTAATATTTCTATATCAATACTGAAATTATTTTTTAAATTAATAGACCGTGCAACCTTACAGAAATTATACATTGCAAAGGTACAGGCAGCAATCTGGGATACTACTGTTGCTATTGCAGCGCCTTTTACACCCATATTGTAATTAATGACAAGAATTGCATCTATTATTATGTTAAAGACTGCACCGAGGGATGTGGCATATAGCGTAACTTTAGGATTTCCTAAGGAATTAATGATATAACATGTGACAAAGGTCAGACCTTGGAAAATCCCGCCAATTAATATTATCGCAGTATAAGTTTTTGCCATCGGTAAAGTGACACTACTTGCTCCGCTTCTAAATAAAATAGGCTCCATAAAAATATATATAATAAGCGGCATTAAAGTCATGACAGTTACTGTGAGCATAATCGCATTTGTTATTGTAATTTTAAGGTTTTTATAATCTTTTTCGCCAAAGTATTTTGCAACTTTTGTGCAGGCACCCGCGGCTATCAAAAGCCCTGTAGATGACAGAAGCCTTTGGATGGGAAATGCTATGGTAAGTGCTCCTATGGCATTTGGACCTACATATCTGCCTACATAAAATGTATCTACTATTCCGTATAATTCAGAAACAAGTAAAGATATGATAGCCGGAAAAGCAAACCGAAGCAGGACCTTTTCAACTTTACCTTCTGCAAAAGCTTTGCTGTTTATCCCATTTGAATACACTCCTATTTTTATCTTTTATATAACACATCTGATACCTTATTATTGTATACTATCAGCTATGCGGTTTTCATTCACTTATTCAAGGAATAACAGGTATCGTTTTAAGGTGTTTGCAAAAAAGGCTTTTCCCGGGAAAAAGAAAAAACACCTTTGTTTAGGTGTTTTTGATAATCAGCTTGCATTAAATAATATTAAGATTGCTCCGTGGCCTCGAATTTTCAAATTAAAATGCTGAACCGGCTTCTTTTTTCTAAAGTCCATAGTTATTTTAGGAATCGACGACAGCTTTAAAAGCCTTAGCTCTTCATCAGTCAAATGGCAAGGCTCTCCCATAGCCTTCCATTGATTGTAGCTGCTATTTATGCTCTCACTTACCTCATATATAATTACGCGATAGTTGCGCCAAAGGTTGGTAATGTTCAGCGAGAAATTCCTTTCGGCAATATCACGGCCCTTTCCGGGTGCTTTCATATCTTGGCCGTTTGTATATAAAAGTATCTGAAAATCCTCTCCCTTTGACGTAACAATATGGCTTTCTCCTTGGTCTATTATGGTATCACCCAGCTGCCCTAAAAAATAGTAGGCATAGTATGAAGGTTTTTTCAGCCCTTCCCAGTTTAGCAGCCCCTTATCGCCAAAAAATACCGTATTAGCAGGGTTTTTAGCTTCTTGTAGTTCATCAATCGCTTTGACTTTATAGGGCTCTTTGTTATTTACTATTTGCCGGATAATAAAGGGGAGCATGTAAGCCGTATCATAAACAGGATTTACATCGTGTTCGTTTAGGCATGCCTCTTTTGCAGTAAAATCCCATTCATCCCTTAAAATGCTGTAAAATATATTTTTAAACTCGTAAGGTGCATCTTTATCTATGGTGTATCTCCATTTGCCGATTTCATAAGTTCCGTATTCTTCCTGGAAATAATCCAGAAAATAAGTCAGCAACTCTTTATACCTTATTGGTGTAAAGCCTTGAAAATTAAAGACTACATCAGGCCGTAAATCCATGGACATTAACGTATCTATAACTTTTTTCAGCTTTTTAAGATTTATAATGCCCTCAGGGTTAATGCCCATTTCCTGTGAAAATACTTCTTTTATACTGCCGTAGTCAAAGCAAATTTCGTGCTGAATTGTCCTTAAAGAATCACAAACTTCTTTTTCTAAAATACTACAAGCCCTCGGAAGAATAATGGTATCCTTGTAATCGTGGATAAATTCTCCGAGGTTTTTATATACATCTACATTAATTTTAACTATTCTTTCTTCATAGTTGTACCTCTCATAATTTTCCAGGTAAGGTGACATGTATTTTAGTGCCGCACTCAAATCGTAAGATGTTATTTGCTTTGCCTGCTGAAACTTGTCTTCATCCAACTTATATTTCTTGCGGTACTGTAATGGGGTCATTTTGTAATGGCGCTTGAAATGCTTATTATAATACCTGGTATGAGAAAAACCCACTTCCTCAGATATTTCGGAAATAGTCATATCTGTATCAAGCAGCAGTTTCACCGATTCTTCAGCCCGCGTCAAGTTTACAAAATCCTGAAAGCTTATTCCCAGGGCATTCTTAATCTCATTTGAAAGATACTGGGCACTTAGGAATTCCTTTTTTGCGATATCCTGCAAGGATATTTTATTATTATAGTTATTGAATATATACTTGGCTATCCTGTGATAGCGCTGAAGCTGTTCAATATTATCTTTTAAATCCCTGTTTTCATATATCAAATAGTGAAACTCGTTTATAAGTAAATACAAAAGCTCCACAAGGGTTTCCCTTACATATACATCATAATCCTCGCCCTTTTGCACCGCTTCGCAGAGTATGACGGAAAGATATTTTTTAAAAATCTCATAGTTTTCACCGACCTGGGGCTCTCCCTCAAAAGAACAGTCAGTATAGAAATACATATTTTTTATATCTTCATAATACCTTTGAAAGAAATTCGGGTCTATATGCAGCATTAGTACAAGGTTTGATTTGTCTGCAAATATCCTGTGTGCTTCATCCAAATTTATTATTTCAATTTCATTTTCAATAAGCCTGTAAGTATCCGACTCAATGGTTACGTTTATACTGCCCTTTAAAACCATGAGAATTTCTATGGATTGGTGCCAGTGTATAGGATATTCCCTTATATCCAGCAGTTGAATATTAACAGGTATGCTTCCCGTGTACGATATGTGTTCCCTGCGCATGTGCATACTCCTTAAAAGTTCTTTCCGTTTTTAGCCTGGACAAGCTTTTACTCCAGCTAAAATCCACAAACTCTTATTCTATTATAGCATAAGGTTACAAGGGAATATAGCTGAAGAGGCTATGTAGATCGCGTCAAGTAATTTTAGGTTTTTAAAATAAATTCTTCAAAAAAGCCTCCACCATCCTCAAAGGACGAGGATATAGAGGATATATATTAAATTTAAAATAAACTTAAGTTTACCTTGTATAAAGCTTTGAAAATGTTTTTTCCTTAAAAGGCTTAAAATAATTCTAAGACTGATATAGACATTCTTTTTAAAGATATTTTGTGTTTCTTAAATGTCACATCTTTCAAGTAGCGACCTTATTGCCATGGATGTCGGGTTATTCTTGTACTGCAGTATGTGAAGGAAGGTTGCATTATTGCATGCTGTTTTAATATGGCATTTTTAATTGATACGCCACTTGCTTTTACTGCTCGAAGTTGTGCCATTTTGTGTGCTCCACATTTGCTCCATGATATTGGACCTCTTGATAGTCTTTCTGAGAGTATATGCGTTTTATTTTGTCTTCATAGTATGTGTCTTTAATGTAATTTCAAACTCTTTCCCATAGGTCTTTTATTTCTTCTTTCTCGTAGATCCCCGAGAAGTAGACGGGGTTTTTAAGTTTGTATCTGCCTTTTGTGAGTTCTTGTTTGCCTTCATGGATGTATATACATTTTGCTTCGGCAGGTTTTTTGTTTTTGTAGTACCATCTTTTGTATGTTACATCTCCGAATGGTGTTACGATTGTCCTTTCGCAGTCTTTTTGTACTACTATCCAGTCTTTTCTTTCTTTTTTGTTCTCATATGTTTTTTTATCAAGTTCGTTAAGTACTAAGGTGCATATTTCTCGGCCTAGCTCGTTTAGCATCTCTTTTAATTCTGTTTCTAATTCAGGATAGGTATACTCTCCTTTTAGCATTGCAATTATTCTTTCTATGACAAGCAGGAAAAGGAGATGCAGCATTTAAAATTGAAGGACTTGATACTCTTACCGGACCCACTTCAGATATTACAGGAACAGCAATTGCTCAAGCTCTTATAGCAACTACTTTGGATATCTTAGTAAAAAAGGTGTTAAACCTTCTGTATTTGTTAGTTCCAATGGATGGCGGCAACCAAATTAATGAAAGCATATTTGAGAAATGTTATGGATTTATAAAATGAAAAAAGATGAAATTAATATGCAGGGAATTATTTTAGCTCAAGGAACAGGAAAAAAATATAGGGTAGTGCAGGAGGCCGACTAAATAATCGTCAAGCCTCTTGCACCAGAAAAATGATAAAATCAGACTTAGCTGTGAAAAGCTGCAAACTTGCTAGAGCCGCAACTTTTTAGGCTTTTTGTTGCTTAAAGATTGTTCCTAAGGCCGAGATATTATAATAGTTTTGGCTGTTTACCAATCTTTTACCGAACCATCGAAGGCTCGCTTTGCGTCAGAGCTGCCACGTTCAACGAATGGATACAGCTCGGCAGCATTTTCAGCAAGTTCAATGCCGATACCTGGAGCATCAGGGATAAGTATATAGCCATTTTCAACCTGCAGTGGTTTCTTTACCATCTTGTCCTCTGCACCGTTTAAGCAAAAATCAGGCAGCTCCTCAATACCTAGATTTGGGATGGTTGCGCAAATTTGAAGACAGGCGGCTGTTGAAACAGGGCCCAATGGGTTATGAGGAATAACCATTACATCATGAGCTTCTGCAAGGGCGCAAATCTTCTTTGATACGGTAATGCCTCCTATGGCACAAACGTCTGGACGAATGTATTGAGCTGCTCTTCTGGTCAACAGCATTTCAAATTCCCCCAAACTTATATAACGCTCTCCGGTAGCAATGGGTATACATATTTTTGCAGCAACTTCAGCTATAGAGTCAATGTTGTCTGGACGAATAGGATCTTCAAATACCATTGGCCGATATACTTCTACTGCACGGCCAAAAGCTATTGCTTCCGGAACGGTCATTCCGCGATGAGCCTCTAGGATGAAATCAAAATCGTTGCCAACAGCTTCCCTACACACGCGCACCCTTTCTAGTTCATTTTCAATACGGCTGCTAAAAAATTCATCTCTCCCTTCATTAGCGCTTTTAATGGGGCCGTTTACAAAAATTTTAGCTGCTGTAAAACCGCTTTTTTTTAATTCTAAATATTTCTCACCCAGCTCTTTTAAGTCTTCTGTTTTTGTCATAACAGAGGCATATACCCGTACTTTTTCTCGAGTTTTTCCACCTAGAAGTTCATATACAGGAACCCCTAATTTTTTGCCTTTAATGTCCCAAAGAGCTATATCGATAGCAGAGATAGCGCTCATAATAACCGAGCCCCGAAAATATGTGGAACGAAGGAAATTCTGATTGATATCTTCAATGGTAAAGGGATCTTTGCCAATAAGATAATAAGCAAATTTGTTAATGGCGGCAGCTGTCGAACTCGGATATGCCCAATTTCCCGCTTCACCTAGGCCGACAATTCCTTCATCTGTATAGATGTGCACAAAAAGATAATGCTTTGCATAAATGATTTTGATATCGGTTATTTTCATCTGAAAATCCTCCAAAATTAAATGATTTTACAATTTGACGCTTTAGAATGCAGGATATACAGTCATTACATAAAAGACATACACTGCAGTCATCAAAATAGTAATGAGCCATCCTCCTCTAAATAGATCCTTGAGGCTGTAGCCGCCTACTGCCATGACCATGGGAATTGCAGGAGTAGCCATAGGAGTAAGAAAGGCAGTAAGAGATCCGGCCGTAACAAGGATCATTGGTCCAACCGGATTTGCACCAAGTGCTTTGCATGCGAGAATGCAGATGGGGGTAAAGATCTGTATGACTGCTCGGTTGAGCATGAATTGGGTTACAATAAATGGAACTATAAAAAACAATGCCCCTATTACATAACCGTTTCTGGTTCCTCCAACAGCGGCACTAAGCCATTTACCAATAACATCTCCGGCGCCTGTTTCACTGAGTGCACTTCCTAAAGCAAGTGAGCCAACGAAAAGCAAAATCATATCAAGCGGAAGAGAATCTAAAGCATCTTTTGATGACAGAACTTTAGATAAGACCATTAAAACACCGCCAAAGCATGCAATAATCCAATTTTCAATTCCCAACTGTGTTGAGAAAAGCAGCGCAAGTATGGTTCCAAAAAAGATTATAATGCCAGCGGAATTGGAAAATGGTGAAAGTTCTTTACCGGTCACATTGTCAGATTTAGAGGAGATAGTTTTAATTGGAATATTTGGCTGATCTGGCATGAATTTTGGAGCAAGGAAGAGTGCCCAAGCTGGTAGCAATATTAGTATTGGCCATTTTGCAATAAAAAAATCTATAGGCTTAATTACATAATTAGCCATTCCATAGGTTGCAAGAAATGCATTATTTTGGCTTGCTTGTGTGATTGCTGCATCTGTTGGCAAAACCATGGTACATCCAATTGCAACTACTCCAATTGGAAACATTACTTTTGAAGGACTTACTCCACATTCGTCACACAGCTCTGCTATAAGTGGCGCAACAATTGCAAATACAACCATGGGACTTGAAATGAAATTGCTAAGCAATGCAGTAATTATAATATAACCAAAATAAGCTTTTGTAAAAGAACCATTTGTGATTCTCATAATAAAGCTGCATAAAGCTTTGACAAATGTTGTTTTACGTAAGCCGGCAGCAACTACAAACATTCCAGCCATAAGAATTGTATTTGGGTTAGAAAAACCGCTTAACGCGCTGGCAGACTTAAGGCATCCTGTTAAAACTAAAAGAAGCATAGAGCCTATGGAAGTTATCCACATAGGAACCTTATTTAAAATATAAGACACCAAAGTCATAACAAATATAATAATACAAATTATAAGTTGAGTGCTCATAAATTTTCTCCTCCTTATTATACTGAATATTTTGCTTAACCTGGCCAGGTTCTATAGTATAATAATAAATAATAATCAGATATTTGTCATTGGGAAATTCAATAAGAACTAGGAGAAAAAATGCGAGCATGATAATAAATAAATAAAAAACAA
>MPOT01000090.1 GCA_001896545.1 Tepidanaerobacter sp. EBM-38
TTCTTCTGTATATTGTTTTCTTGTCATTTAAGTTAACCCCCTGCTTTTATACTATCATATACAAAGATTTTCTCCAAGTTGGTTAGGGGGCTATAGAGATAGCCTTTTGATTGTGTATATTATCTTTTTCAAAATCAAAATTACTATTTTTTTGTCTGGTCTGCTCCGCAAAGTCAGATAAATGGGACAATATTTCAGCATAACTTTGTTTCATAAATTTATTTTTATCTAAATCTGTTATTTCTTTAAAATTAGGTATTATATCAGTAGTTCCATTTACTACTCTATCATAAATAATTTTCTTTGGTTCTAATTTTGGTTTTGCACCTACTTTAGGTACATCCATTACATCAACCTGAAAAATCCTATGTAGTAATTCATCAAACTTAATATCAAACTGGCTATCATCTGAAAAATCAATGAAATGAAAACCTTCCAGATAAAATGGAACGGCTTTTCTATAGTCTCCCTTATGCCTCATTATTAGAATTATCTTATCTGGATTATCTTTTATATATCGTATTAATAAATTTGTCTCATACCCCACTCCGCCCTGGAAAGTATCTGCTTTCTTAGCATAGTTTTCAGTAAGAATAAGTAAGATATTATCACTATTTTTTATTTTTTCTACCATTATTCTATTCAAGTTAACAGTTTTGCTTTGCGTTTCAAATTTATCAATCGTTGCATCAACACCGTTTTCCCTTAATCTAGCCGCTAAGAATGTTACCCAGTTTTCGTGTTCCTCACTATCCCAACTATAACTGATAAATACCGAAGGATGTTCTTTTGACATTTTTATCCCCCTTTTTATATGGCAGTAAGATTATTATTCAATTTATTGACATAAACTTAAAAATCACAATAATAAAATCAATAAATACTCTCTAACCACTTTAATACATGCTCCGGGCTTTTCTTCAAAACATACATCCGTTTATAATTCTCTTTATTTTCTAATACATTTTCTTTTATAAGAATTTTTATAACGCTATATACCAGAGTCTTTGGAGATTTTTTGTAATTTGTTTCTTGAATAATTTTATCGTTTAATAGCGAAGATATTGTAGACGTCTTTATGTAATCCTTATTATATCGAACAAATTGGTCTATGATAGTCCTAACAATTTCTTCAAATATATGTATTGGAATTATATTAGGATAACTACTGCTCCCATCAGGTCTTGCCGTTTCAATTCTTATGTTTTCATTTTCCTTCTTCCACGTTGTTCTATCTGCTACATCTTTTATGTCTTTTTCATTCTCCTCTTCAATTTCTTCGTTATCTTCTTCCTGATTATTATTAATTATGTAACCTCCAAACATTTCTTTGTAAGAGCCCTTTAAATTTGCGAGTTCATTCATATGGCTTTTAACTTTTTCAAATATTTGCAATGCATTTTGTATTTCTTCAACTTGACCATTTTTACTACAATCAGGTATATACTCTTGAAGGATTTTATTTTTTAGATTTTCTAAACTATCTTCTAACAAGTCGTATGAAGCGCTTATGTCCTCAATTTCCTTTTTAAAAACTATATTCATGCTTATCCCCCCCCGATATTTTTTTGTAAATATAACTGACCTGCTCACATCTTTAAAGTCCTTTAATATTAAAATGTAATTTCTACCTATTACTACTAACTCACCCTAATACCTCAGATAATCTAAATACTTGCCATATTCCTCTAACCTGTCCCTAATCAACTCATCATTTGGGTCAAGCCTCATCGCATAATTAAAATAAGCCCTTGCCTTTTTAAAATCTTTCTTCTGGTCATATGCATGCCCCAATTTTTTTACTATATAAAGCATTCCAGGAGTCTTTTTGTTAATTTCCTCTAATATATCTATGGCATTTTCCTGTTCGCTATTTAAACCATAAGCACATGCTAGCCTATATCTGTAATTTAAGTCATCGGGATTTCTTGATACAAGTTTTTCGTAGACTTTGACTGCTTCCTCATATCTTTTTAGTTCAAAAAATAATTTTCCTTTTAAGTATAGAAGATTATCTTCTAAAGCCTCTCTTCTGACATCCTCTATCTCTTTAATATCTATACCGTTTAATACATCCATGCTTTCAAAATATCTTCCCTGCTGAAAATATGTATAAGCAATATGATACAATACATCAGCAGATTTATTTCCATTCTCGTACTCCGTTTTTAGCAGTAGTTCTGCCTTATCAAATTCATTATTCTTATAATATCGAATTACTCTTTCTATCCAATCAGTATCCTCGTATTTTACTTCAGCCCGTTCATTGTAAGAAATAATATTTCTATCTTCACTTCTTAATGCTTCTTCTAAATCTCTTTTTATTTCGCTTATATTCTGATACCTTTCATCAGGGTTTCTTTTGAGTAATTTCATTATAATTCTTTCAACCGATTCAGGTATATTATTATTTATCTCTCTTGGTTTTGGATAAGGTATATTATTAATTAATTGATTTGCAGTTTCATGAGGAGTCCTGCCAGTTAAAAACTTATATAAAAGCACTCCCAATGAATATATATCTGAATTAAGATATCTACGATTAGACCCAGCCACTTCTGGAGCCATATAAGCCCAGGTACCACCGCCATCAATTGTTTTTATAAATAAATCTTCAATCAGTTTACTTGTACCGAAATCGGTTATTTTGGCTATTTTCCCGTCTGTCAATATATTTTGAGGTTTAATGTCTCCATGACATATTTTCTTTGAATGTATATATTCTACACCATCTAGTATTTGAAAAAACAAGTTATATATTTCTTCAAAAGTTCTGGGACTCTTAAATCCAGTTTCACATAACTCATCTGATAGTTTATGCCCGTTAAAATACTCCATTTCAATTAGAAAAACTCCATCTACACGTCCCATCCAGTATATAGAAATAACATTTGGGTGATGACTTCCGATGAATTCTTTTCCTTCCGATAAGGTGTTGTCTCCCCGTTCCTGGTCTTTGGGTATTTTAAGCGCCACTGTTTGCCTATTTTCAAGGTTTACTGCTTTCCATACATAGCCAAAGGAACCTTCATCAATAAATTCTTTCAGCAAATACTTATCCCCTATACTCATATCTACTTGCGGATGAAAATTAACTGCTTTTTTCTTCATAATTAACCTACCTCTACCCATTGATTTAGTGTCAAATTATCAATATTGCCTGAAGCAACACAGCGATAAACCAGATAGGTCGTTTTCAAAGCATTTATTCCTTGTACATAGGTACCATCACTTCTTTTAAAGCCATTATCCAGTATTGATATATATTCTTCAATATCCCCTGGATTTTCCCCAGCATAACTCCAATATACAAACAATATAATAGGTACATTCCCGCCCAACTGGTGATAAGCAAGAAGCAGATTTTGTATCTTTTCCTTGATTTTTAAATCTTTTCGTCTATTCTTTTCATATCTTTCAAATTCACAAATCAGTATAGGACTATTATCCTCTTTCGAATACCAAATAGAATCTGGTCTTACTTCGTTAACTTTTATTTCGTAACTGGCCTGGCTCTCTGCAACCATTTGTCCATAGTGGCTTCTTTCAGAATATGGAAACACAGGACATTCAGAAAGGGATGTAACCCCGTCAACAAATCTTCCTATTGCGGTTATATAATTAAGACCTACAGTATGGACAGTTTCTGAATAGTCCCTTATTCCGAATTTTGTCATCATAGGAAACATTTCGTTTCTAATTTTTCCTTCTTTAAATTCTTTTTTTATGAAATCAATGATTGTTTCCTTATTCATTGAATACGCCCCATTCTTTGATAACTTCAGGGGACTCTCCGCCATGTATCAACGCTTTTGTTCCTATTTTCACAAGCAGCGGCGCTGGTATTGACCTCCCGTTTACCAACGCTTCACCAGTAGATAAGGATGGCAGTTCTTCAATATCAGATGTTGAAAACATATCCGACGTTTTTGCAATAAACCTCTGGTCATCTGGATTCTTTAGTCTCATTGTAATGATTGTATTACATTGCGATGTGACATCAGGGTCCAGTTTTGACGGCCTTTGAGAAATAATTGCAAATCCTGTACCAAACTTCCTTCCTTCTGCCGCAATCTTCTTAATAATTTTTTTAGATATGCTCGGAATCCCCGCAGGTGCAAAATTATGCCCCTCTTCATAAACAAGGAAACAGGGCCTTATTTGTCTTTTTTTATCTGATGCTGCCCTCATAATCTCACTGGATATTAATGCTGTAATAATCTGCTTAGCATCATCTGACAATCCTTGTAAATCTATAATTACAAGCCTTCCCACGCTCTTTCCTTTTTCCCCAATCATTTCATAAATATCTGTAGGTTCACCAATAGCCCTTGTGTAAAAACTCTTCGCCTCATTTATCACTCGGGTTAATTTCATGGAAGCCACTGCTGCACTTCTATTGTTGAGCGCTTTGGCTTCCCCTTCAGTCAAGTTATCCCAACTCTTTAGTTCTTCTAATCCCCGCTCATCTGATAGCAAATATGTTAAATCCTGAATATCCCGAGGAGGATTATTGTACTTCGCTTTCCAATACCTGATTGCAACATCTAATACTCTTTCCTGGGCTTCTGTTAAACCTGGAAGAATGGAGGACAAATCATCCATATCAAATCTATCAAATTGCAGGGCCAAATGATGATTTTTTGCACTATATTTATAATCAAAAGAATCCATCTGAGGAGTATATACTTTTATTCCTCCACCAGCATTCAGCATCTTTGATAAATTCTCCTGAATTTTTAGTATGCTCTCCCTCTCTTTCTCGTCCTCAATAAAATCAAGATTGTTATTAAAATGTATCTCTCCCTTTTCAAATGCTTTTCCATATTCTCCATGAACGTCAAAAACTACTACTGTTCCATTCATCTCCGCTACAAGCCTCTCAATAATTCTGCCCACAGTGTACGATTTACCAGAGCCAGTCATGGCAAGCACAGCCAAATGTTCCGTAACCAGTTTGTTTACATCCAGATAAACAGGGACTATATTACTTCCCTTGTCGTATCCAATCAAATTACCTATGTTAATGCTTGTATTCTCATCAAACTTATAAAACTTTGACAAAAACTCATAATCAACACCATATACCTTTTCCCCTGGGTTGAGAGGTCGCCTTGGTATTTTTATCTGTCCATAGTTGTCCCTGTACCCCACCAGTTCTATGGTCCCAAATAAAGTCTCCCCAGTAACTTGGGCACCTGGTAGTATCTCAAGAGATGACAGCCCCTCACCCATATTGGAGTTATATAGAATATTGCTTCTGGATATGGATACAATTCTCCCTAGAACATATGTATCTCCATCTTCTTCCGATTCTCTATGCTTGATTTTTACAAACTCTCCTCTTTTAGCAGAAAAACTGTTTTCGAGAGCAATCTTTAAATCATTAGGATTGCCTGTATTGCCGATAAGTTTGCCTATATATTTATCCACTACAATCTCCCCTCCTCCTTATTCCTCAAACACATCCAAATCTTCTTTCCAAATACTCTCCAATGCCTCATTTTGGAGCATTTCCCTGGCTTGTGTTTTATAGTATTCTAAAATTACATTTTTCCCATTATTTGTGGCCTCAACTGGCTTTAAAGCATATTTGGCATACCATAATGGCAGTGGCAGTGCTTTTTTCTGGTCAAATGCAATCAGGGATATAATTTGAGAAGCCAGTTTATCCAGCATTTCAGATGACCAATCTTTTACATTCCCTAATACTTCTACCAAAAGTGGCGGTGTAGTGTTTCCTGCTTTAACATGCATACCTATTAACCCCACATCCCGTAAAGTTTCAGGTTCCAGCCTATTATCCTTATTTAATCCGTCATATTGAAATGCTGCTGTCCTTGTTCTTTTTACAAGAATACCTGTTAGCAACCTTTTAATACCTACATCTTGAATTTTGGGCATTAGTTTCTCCATCTTTTTAATTATGCTATTGTCCACATCATCTGGAATATAAACTAAATTATCCTCAGTCAGAGCATATATAATTGCACCAAACCTTTTTGTTCCTACTGATGCGATTTTAATTCCATTTTCATTAAATGGGTATACCATGTCCTTATATTTATCCCAGAAAAACTTAATGGTCTCCCTGCATTTATCATAAACTTTTATAGTATCCTTTCTATCTTCAAGGGGAGCATCCGAACGCTCAAGTACCAAAGGTACATCAACCAAAACGAGTTCAGGTTTTTCATCATCTTCCATTAAGTCAGACAGGAGTTTATAGACATTGATAATATCTATAAACTTCAACTTTTTCTGATTATCCAAATCATCTATCTCATCTACATCAACGATACTTTCCTGTCTTGTTTTATAAATAGAACCTTCACTTATGAGTATGTCCTGCCTTACTGCCCCAGCAACATATAACATTCCGCCAAATGCACTGGAAGTCCTATTGGTTGCCGCAATACCTGAGGCCTTAATAGTGAGAGGGGCTATTAATTCTATATTCCTAACCACCCCACTTTCCTTTAGGGCAGGGGCTATTTTATCAATAAACCGCATTTTGGATGATAACCTGGAAACTGTGGCTGGAAGACCTAATTGAATATTAGCCACTATGCTTTGGGATATTGGAGTACTATTTTCTTTAAATCCATCCATCTTCTTTTTCTCCCCTTTGTTTTACAGCATTGATAAAGGATTTCAATTTCCTTTCTTTAACTGCAGTCATACCCTTGCTTAACAATCCATTCTCGTTAATATATTGATTTGCTACCAGGTCTTGATATCCTTGCTTGGCAGTTTCTTCATCAATGAAAACTCCAAAATATTTATGAATTATACTTGACAGACACTGACTTAAGTCAATACCAGCCCCTGTCAGGATAATCAAATAAATATGAATATCATCTAATATAAAATCTTTTGTTTCTACCAAGGATTCTTGTTTAACATCCTCAGCAAGGAGCAGGGAATTAAAAAGAGCCTTTAATTTATCTTCTAACTGAATCATTTTATAGTCCAATAACGGTAGGGTGACTACCGTTACTAGACCTGTTCCCGTATTCTTCCTGTAATGAATTCCAAATTTCTTCCCATTTTGTTGAAATATAACATCTTTTGCTGTGGTATCAATCAAAAAGCCTATCGGAATTCCCTCATAATTATCATCTGTTCTACTTATTCTTATATCTACCGATGAGTGAAGGATTTCCTTTAAATTCATTTCGGTCCAGGAAGGTGTAAGTATTAACTGGTTTTTATTATCCTCCAACCATGCATTAAGTAAGTCTAAGTTTTGTTTGCCCAGTTTAGTTAATAGAATTCCAGGCAAAACTAGCACCCCAGTTTGCAGTGAATTCATCTGGGTTACCTGGCAGTCATAAAAATCCTTAAGAAGCCTGTATTCTGTTCTATTCTTATATTCATCTAATATTTGAATAGCCATCACAGTACCTCAACCTTTGTCCGAATGAGTTTCACCGATTCTAACTCACGCTTTTCCTCAAGGTAGTCATCCCAGTTAATATCCCCATTCTTTTCCACTACGTGCTTAAAAAAATTAAAGGTAGTTTTCTTAATCAATGGTGAGTTTTTAAAGAATGATTCACCTTCACTTGCAAGCAAATTCATTTTATTCTGTATCGCTTCTTTTGTGGCAGCATAAGTTTCCTCTTTTGGGTACTCTTCCATATTTATTTGTGCGGATACGGGAGGTTTTCCCTGTACTCTGCATATCTTATCTATGGTACTTATCAGCAAATTATCATAAAACTCATTCTTCTTTGTCCTTGCTAAATTCATTACATTTGTTTTATAGCCTTCAATAAGCCCTACATACTGCTGCATATCTTCTACCCTCTTTTTAAGAAGCGCCAAAAATTCATCAGGCTTACTCAGCATAACGGGCTCATTATCTTCAATCTCTTGTTCAAGGCCGCCGTTAACAAATAACTCCAATTCTCTAATACAGTTGCTTAAATTCTTCACCTCGGTATGATTTTTTAATTTTTCTGGAGCATCAGAAAAATAATCAACCCACCTTTTGCTTTCAGGTAATTTCTTATAACAGTCAATGATAGAAGTAAAATTCTTATAAATAGCCTTATACTCACCTATTATTCCTCTATCATTAGCCCACTTTAACTCATTGTTCTCAATAGGCTCTAATCCGCAGGCATCAAGAATTTCTTCAATTCGCTTATATGCTCCACTAAAATCTCCATCTTTTAACTTATATGCTAATGTGTTTATATAGGAAACCATAGTTCCTGTACCTAATATGGTCATCTTTTCATAATCAGTTGAGTTCTCCAGTTCATTACAATACTTTTGCAGTATATTCGTTATCGGAGAAATAGGAAGCATGAATCCGCCATACTCACAATTTTTCTTGATTTCTGCAATTTTATCCGTAATGCTCTTTACTGCTGGGTCCTTTAAGGTATTAATATAGTCTATAAACAATCTTATATGCCTTACCCTAAACCACAAAGGCTTATCCTTATCATCAATTTTAATGTCCTTTATGATGTTTGGATTATAGGTTTTGATGTTATTCCATCCATCGCTGTCATATACTTGGTAGCAAACTCCTAAGAATTCCTCAATCTTCGAAATAACATCTCTGAAGTTTTCCATATTCTTATCATCTTTTTCTGATAACTTATCAACATTAATGCTATCCTTAATTTTTTCAGCCTCTTGAAGTTGAACTTTATAATAAGGTACTTGATTCTTCTCAAGGACATCCAAATAAGGACCGTTTATAACCTTTTTCATGCTTTCAATTTCTTTATTACAATTATCTTCCAACCATTTTTTAACTAAAGAATATCTACCATCTAATTCATAATTAGATATTCTCTCAATAAAACCGTCCTTATTTATTAATAAAAGATTTAAACCTATCATAAACTCTATCCACTGTTCTAGAATGCGTTTCGGTTTTACTTCATGTATAAGGCTGAAGAAAAATTTTTGGCTATAATCAGTCTTAGATTTGTTACTGTTTCCATTAAACTTCAGTATTCTGTTCATACATGCGGGTATATTTATGCTGTATCTATTTTCATCCTCATGAATGAATAAACCTGTTTCCTTATATCCTTTTCCCTCGTTCATTCTGCCTATGGCGGTTGATTTCAAAACATTCTTTAACTCCGTATATTCTGCATCAGACAATCTCACATCTTTTTTGCTTCCAAGTTCCTCAAAATCAAGGTTTTGGATGAGCATTCGCTTATAAGCCTTTGACAGCAGCGCTATTTGTTTCTCATCATGTTTCTTATAGATGATAGGTCTTAATATCCAGCCTTCCTCATCTAATTTTTCAAACCATTCTCTTGCCTTTAAATTAAAATGGTCCCTGATTTTTCTGATTCTATCCCTAAAGGTAGAAGTAATAACATTCCTGTTCTCCCTTATATCCAATATGTCCTTATCTATGGACATGACCTCTAAAATATCCTTTTGAAGTCTGTTTATATTGACAAATATCAAGCACTTTCCTATGCCTTCATACTTTTCTTTTACAAATTTATCGGTGTACTCTGCACTAATAACAGAATCAGAGATTACAATAACAGGATGAACTCCTTCTTTTAAAAGTCTGCTATCTAACAGTGCATCTTTTAATCTATCTTCATCCTTGCCCCAGATAATATCTACTATTCTGTCCTCGTGAACATCAAGGTAAGGTCCTCCTTCTACCTTGGTCCTGACACATTCAACGCCATTGATGGTATAGAAACTTTCTTCTGGGTAGTTTATTTCCAATGCCCTGCAGGCACCTGAAAGAACCCTTTTTACTTCCTCTTTTCTATTTTTGCTTCTTTCTTTTACTAACGCTTCAATCTCTTTGTTTTTTTCAGTATCTGGAACGTAGCCAAAATCATCTTTTTCTACTCTATACCTTTTATCAAGGCGGCTTAAATAGGCAAAGTTTGGTCCGATATATTCTGCTTCTTTTATATCTTCTTTTTCTATTTTTTCAAGGATGTATCCATAGATATATCTTGCTGATTCTTCAATATCATCCTTCGGATACAACATCCTGACCTGGTCTAAAAATGTTTCTTCTTCCTTCCCCACAATATACTCATTTTCTTTTACATTGAGAGAAAAAGTTTTTAGGCTTCTCAAAAGTATGCCTAAATCAAAACTGCTACCGAAATTATTAACAAATATATCTCCCGTTTCTCTTTTGTAGCCTTGAGAATTGAGGTAAACCGCCAAATCATCCTTTTCTAATTTCACACAGTAAAACTCTTTGAATAACTTTTCGCCATCTTCTGCCTTTGCATCCATCATGGCATTTATTTCTTCCGCAGAATAGTTTGTTTTCTTCTTAGGGATTTGCTCTAAAAGAGCATGCTTAATAGTCTGCCTGAATCTATCATCACACTGAATATAGTCAAAAGCAGGTTTATCAATCAAACTTTCTTTAAAGCGGTTGCTGGAGTTTAATATGGCTTCAAAGATATATCCCGTTTCTTTTTTGACAGAACTGTCTTCCATCTTTTGGTCTACGTTATGCATAATAACGTTAAACCAGCCAAAATTACCTCCTGCTATGGTGTAGGCTGCTTCAATCAGTCCTTTTGGATACTCAGGTATCATGCCCTTCTTGTTAAGATAAGCGATATAATCCGATATATCTGCAAAGGAATTCTGAAGCATTTCATACATTTCCGTTCTTCTGTCTAAAGCACCTATCCCCTGAATACTTCCTCCTATAACTGTAGAACACAAAAGAAGATAAGAAACCTCTGGATATTTCTTTCTCGGGTCTTCATGTTTTATAGCACTTGTAATTACCTGAATTGCTTCTCCATCTATTTTGTTTACCAGTTCCTTCTCTTTTTCAATTCCATACTTTGCAATTTCCCCCGCTGTTTCTAATTCATCGCAGACAATAAGGAAATGTTCAATACCGAATTGCTTAACATATTCCATTCCTTTTCGGGTTAGGTCATCCAATTTTTCTTTGTTTATAACCAGTTCATTTAAATTTACCCTGTCTACTTGCAGTAAATCTCCAAGGATGTTTCTATCAAACCCTACAGGAGATAAGGCATCTTGAATGGCTTCCATAATCTTTCCTTGAATGCTTCCATCGGATTCTCTGCTTAAATAGGACAGCGCTGTATAAATGCCGTAAGCCACCCAGTTATCTCCAATTAAATCAGGATGGCACATTTGGGAATACCTTATGTATAATGGAAGAACCTTATCTTCGAAATTCGGCTTGAAAATTCTCACTTCCTTTTGTACGCCATCTTCATTAATAATCCAGCCCTTATCCATGCCAAGAGGTTCTGAAATAAGTTCGAAACCGATACGGGATTTACCTACACCCCACTTTGAAATCAGCGGGAAAATAGTTGCCATCCCTGCATTTTTCATAGTCTTCGTAAAGCCTTTGAAAATTTCATAAAACTCTTTCTGCCCTACCATCGGCTGATTTAACGGAAAATCACTGGTACCGAAAGGAGCCCATATAGACATATCCATCCCTCCTAATCTCTAATCTCCAACTTAATTAATTGATAATCTTTTTTCCCCAGCAAGCCCCTGCCGTGCCTGGGTTGTCCCTGCTCATGGTCTTTAATTATAAACTTCCCTTTGTTTATACCTGTAACAAAGTAATGGTCAATCCATTGTTCTTCTGCCATAGTATTTTCACTGTCAATCTTCTTTTTCAATATGGAGCCTACTATTCCTATTGGGAAAAATCCCCTTGCATCCGAATATTTTTTAATTAATTTATGTAGTATTTCTATATCATCCATATCGGCTTCATTTACTAAACTTTCATATACATCAATACCTGCATCCTCTTTTATCTTATGTTTATCTAAGATGTACCTTCTATCTTCGCTTTCAACAATCCACCCTAAATAGTCAAACAACAGCATTGGTATTTTTAAATAAGTACTCATGGAGCCTAAAGAAGGATAATCTTTATTAACGCCCCTAAATTCTATTTCTTCCCCATCTCCAATATCAAGTTCCCTTCTCCAGAAATCCCCTAATATCTTTGATTGATTCTCCTTCATTAAACTATTAATGTTCATCTCATCAGGCTTGTTGCTGAAAATGTAAAACTTCTTGTCATTTAGGGTTATATAAGCCTTTGCGAAGTTTTCCATATATCCTTTTTCAAAATAGAGATATCCTCCATTTAGCATTGCATAAGCAATGGTCCTAATTCTTATGGAATACTTTAATAATTGACTTCCCAATACCTTTTCCCATTCCTCATTATGTTTAAATCTTTCTACCAGTTCAGTAGCACCCCCTGTAAGTTCATATCCTCCTTCAATTTCTTTTATAAAGTTACATCCAACGATAGTTAAAGAGTCTTTATCTTTTTCTGCACCAAAAAGGCCATATACCTCATCAGCATTGACAATTCTTCCGCTCTCGTCAACCTTATAGCCAAGATAATCCCTGGCTATATCTTTTTTACTGCTGCAGGGTATTTTCTTTGGTAAAGATTTTAAAATTTCTGCCCATCTTTCTATATTGGATGCTTTTACCCAAAATCTGTCCGTACCTATTTTTATAATCATAATGTATTCCTCAACTTTTCTACATAATCTTTAAGGGTGCTTTTAAACTTTCTGGAGCGGTTTTTTATAATAATATCCTTTGAGTATATCAAGTCTTTAAACTTTTCATTGAGGACATATTCCCCATCTTTAAAATCAATTTTCTGCTCATCCATCATATCAAAAACCACCTTGTCTACTTCAGGAGCCTTATCTGGGAAAAGGTACATATCATTTTCCATGCAAAACTCATATACAAAATCATTAAGCCTTCCTACCCTAACTTCCCTGCCCTTTGTATTGAAGATGTAAAAGTCTAAAGGCTGGGTTGTATAATAATTGGTGTGGTCCGTAGGTCTTATGGATAAGCCTTCAAAACCAGCGGTCTGGTATTCAAGGGCTATCATAGTTAGTATGGTTAAAAATGTTTTCCATGGGTAAGAAAGGACCTCCGCTACTTTCTCTTCCACTGGAAAATCCCTGTATTCATAGGGAGTAAAGGTGTATTTGTTTTTATCCTTTAACTTCGGGAGATTTACAGATGAAGTTATCCTCCTGCCCTGTACCCATATTTCATTAGGATTATTACCCATCGGTGATAACTCCACATCCTCTGTATCCTCCGCCAACTGCATGGTTTTTAGTTTTGTAAGGATTGAAGGATATTGAGGATACCCATTAAACACAGCCTGATAAAAGGACTTTATTTCTTCCGTTTCTTCTATATCTTTATCCTTAATATTTAATATAGTTTCCGCAAATTCAGGGATGCTGTCTATAAACTCATATAGGGCTTTACCGTCTCCCCTCTGACCTATAATACAAGCCTCTTCGTATGCTTTTTTCAGCAACTTATGTAACAAAGGAGGATAGAAACAGAGAAGAGATGTTATAAAGTCTTCTCTGTTTACCTTTCCGCTGAACTTAATCCATTTTTTTGTGATAATCAGCCTGTCTTCTATGAGCCTAATAAAATTTTGGTCTATAAGGTATTGCAAATCGGTATTACTTTTTATTTCTCCATAATCGTATAGGCTATTTAAACTTTTAACTAATTCGTTTATATTTATCAAAGGTCTCACCTTCTTTTGCTTTAAGCAAAATTCTAACTATTTGCTTTTACTTTCGACATATCAAAGTTGCCTTCTATCAGGTCTTCTACATCTTGTTTGGCTTCTTGGACTAGTTGTTTTGATTCTTTTGTATATCTATAACCTAATTCAACAGCACTTTTCATGACATTTAACTCTTCAAAACTAAAGTCCAAAATAGGAACTATGATTTTAGATACATCTTCTGGATAAGAATGTGCTGTCATTCCTTTTACAGTCCTTTGAACTTGATAATATCCCCAGTTTGATTTCATATATAAAAATAAATAGTACGGATTAATTTTATCTAAATTAGGCTTTATACATGTAATTTCTGTTGTTGGTACATATGAATTTGTTTCTAAATTAATATTAACTTTTTCTCCTATATATTTTGCTAAATGAGCAGAGTTTCCCCATATAATACTGTATCTATCTAATAAGTAATTAGTATTGATATTTTCATCTATATACTTATCTCCATTTGCTAAAATAAACCAATCTCCTAATTCACCAACTCCTATATTCATATACTTTCTTTTTTTATTTGTGGTTTTATATGTTCTTCCATTAAAGATATTAGAATCGCATAATTCATCTAAAGTTTTTAAACTAAATCCTTTGCTTTTTAATTGCTTTTGTAATCTAAAATATTTTTCTTTATAATATTCACTATCTATTCTTTCAAATATATCTTCTTCTCTTATATAGTTTGCAGTGTAATTTTTTTCATCTTCCAAAACAATATTACCTAATTTCTTATATATAATCTCTTCAGCCTCTTTCTTCAACCTTTTCGCTTCTTCTCTCAACTCTTCTGCTTTTCTAACCTTATCTCCTATGTATTTTTGGATTTCAGGAGATGGGATAGGAACCCTTATACTAGTAATATCATCTATATTTAAATATTGAATAATTGAATTGGATTGCTTCCTATTTATTTGATTACGACCAAATGAAGAATTTAAATAGCAAACTAAAAAATATGGATTAATTGATTTTGGAGTAAATCGCAAAAAACTACTTCCTGTATGAGAATTAGATAACTTTTGAGGTACAACCAACGCTTGACCCAATTGTCCCTTAATTCTAAATAATACATCCCCTGCCTTTACTTCATTTCTTATATTTTTTAAATGATATTCCTTATCAATAAAAGCAATATTGGAATCACTCAAGAAAAAATCATCTTCTATATCAGGAATTCTTAAATATGGTACCCCTTTATCGCAAATATGTCCGTAAGGTGGCGTCCCATAAGAAAAGTTTGTTCCTATTTCTCCTAATTCAACATAATCTAGGCCATTGTCGAACTCAATTTTTTCTATTGTCAAATATTCGCTTGAATAAAATTGTGCATCAATCCTATTTTGTACAAAACTTTCTGAAATAATAGTACAACTTGGTTTTGAATATAAAATATAATATTTATTCATTTTGTCTTCTCACCGTCCTACTCCATATCCTCTGGCATACCCTTTTTATAAGCCTCCACAATCTTTAATAAATCGTTGTGGTCGTCACCTAACTGCACTTCTACATTCTGTTTTACAGTAAATCCAACCTCATCTGCTACTGCCATAAATACAGGACCCTGCTTTTCTCCTGGATGTTCCTTCTTCTTTAGGTACAGTAGCGACGTTTTTGCACCTGCACCTGAAAGGGCAAAGGTTTCCTGCGGAAGACTTATAACTGCTTTCAGTATTGCTTTGCCGCCTTCAAATTCACCTGTTACAGGGTTTTTCTTACCCATGATGTATTCACGTACATATTTATCCCCTGAATTTGAAAGAATTCCATCTGGTACAACTATCATGAGCAATCCGCCTGGTTTCAATAATTGAAGGTTTCTATCGATAAACAATACTGCTGGGTCTACCGAATTTACTTCTTTCCACTTACCTCTGCTATCTGGCTTTGACCCAAGAGATAAACCATAAGGACTCATTCTATTTTGCCCATCCTCATCTATGTCAGAAGAGTAATATTTGATAATTTCAGCACCTTCTGGGTTTTCTACGGTTGTTTTACCTTTCTTAATTTTTTTTGAAACTCCGGTTTTGGAAAACGGAGGATTTGTCAGAATGGCATCAAAGGTTCCCGGCTCAAGCCTTGTATTCATCAATGAGTTTCTAGTTTGGAAAATAGGGCACTTAGGTGCTCCATGTAATGCCATATTGATTCTTGCCTTGAGAACCATTCCCGGAGCATTATCAGCACCTATAAAACAGTGTTCCTTCATTTGTTCAAATAGTTCTTCATACTGCTTCTTGTCTCCTGTCAATTTGTTCAGAAGGTAATGCTCTATTTTCTGTAGCATTTTTATTAAAAAGCCTGCCGAACCGCAGCACAAATCACCTATGCGGAGGGTAGGTATTCCTGTTTTGGGGTCTTTAGCAATTAGTTTTGCTGCCCCGTCTTTGGTAAGGTCGTGTAAAACCATTTCTGCTGCTGCTTCCGTTACCTGTCTTGGGGTAAGATAGATACCCATACCGCCTTTATTCTCAAACTTTCCTCGGAGCAGTACATCAAAAACCCTGCCCAATACATCCCCAGTTAAATCCCTTAAAGTGGCAGGTCTCTCTACACCGTCAATTATTATTGTCCCTAAATCTTGAAGAGCCTTTAAAACAGCAATGTAGATGTTGGGATTTTCCAGTTTTATATATTCATCTGCACTAAATATGTTTGCCTTTTCCCCATTATCCAGAATAGCAACATAATCTGCATGGTCCTTTATTTCTTTAAAGGCTTCCCTTATCTCCTGGACTGCCTTGTCCTTATGTTTTTCTACATATTCGTATCTATATATCTCGTTAAACAATTTCCCTGCCACATTGCCTTTAGTTAATCTATATTCAGGATGATAAAGCCTGAAGGTCTCCAAAAAAATAAGTTTACTGAATTCATCGATTACATCATTGGAGTTATTTACATGGTCCTTCATTCCATAAATCATTTCATGGAGTCCATCAAATTTCTCTTGTAACTCCTGATATTTTCTTATTGACCATTTATCCCTATCAGTAAGTTGCCTTTTGCTTGAATACAGTTTAATCTCATCTTCAAAGACTGATGGAATTTCAGAAACAGCCTTTTCCTCTTCAACAAGGACATAGGCATTGCTTGTACCGTTTGTAATCCAAGCATATGTAGAAATAGGGTCTGTTGCCATCGCTTCATATGTTATGGCAGTAACCAGTTCTGGTTTCAACTGTTCTTCATCTACTTTTTTTACATATACATATACATCTTTATGACTGGCTATAAAGGTAGCATCATCAATATCCTTTATTTCCTCGTAACCAAGTTTTTTGATTTTATCCTTTAGTTCCTGCATGAAAAATTCCTCCTTAATTTTTTGTTCTCATTAAAACAGCCCCATTGGGATGAATTTTGTATTTTCCGCTTTGCTCTGCAATTTTTGATATTTCTTCTGCACTGACCGTAATATCATTTGGTACATATTCCATAATCTTTTTTATTGGTGCAATAGGTTTACCATCCATTACTTTATCGACTATGTCCAATATAATAGTATTTAGATTATTTCCTCCAACACTGTATAAATCCCCTGTCTTTTTAATATTACTATCCATAAGAAGAAACAGTTGTAATTGTGCTTTATTCCATTTCACTCCAGACTCTTTTAACCTTTGGTGTAATTCTTCAACAGACTTAGGGGTTTTCAGTTGTTCATATACTATTTCTACCAACAGCGTCCACCTCCATTAATGTTCCTTATCTTTTGGTGGACACGGGTCATTTCCATAACTATCTTTACTCCTGATTTTGCCGTCTCTTCCTTGGATAATCAATTCCGATTTCTGGTTTTGGGCAATTCCTTTTGCTACATTTATTGCTTGTTTTTGAGTATCAGTAACTTTAGTTGCTCTTTCGTTGCCTTCACCTTTAACAGCCCATTTGTCGCCATGTCTTACAACCCATTGATTTTTACCCATATATAACACCTCTTTTAAAATTTGTTTTGTAACACACTTAAATAATTCATCATTTTATCTACTATTTGTTCTTCCAATTCTTCTCTTAGTCTTGGGATTCTAATTCTTTCAAAGTCCTTTCTCTGAATAAGTTTATACAATGTTCCTTTAGTAAACATGTTTATCTGGTTTAAAATCACTGGTTGTTTAAATAAAAATAAGAGATAATAAGGACTAATATTTCTGGGAACTAAATTATATAACGCATCTGTTGTAATCATGCCGTCAAATTCTTCAGTAATAATCGCCGTTGCATGACCTTTAGTCCCTGTGGCACTGCCTCCTTTAGCAGTTACTATTTCTCCACTTCTGACAATATATCTCATCCGATTGCTTAAATTGCCGTAAAATTCCTCATGTGTCTCTTTTATGATTGAAAAATACGGGTCTATATCAGCCAATAAAAAATATTTTACTTTTTGATTCTCGCTAACATCTGGCTTGTCCGCTTTTTTTATTTCTACAAGTTCTCCAAGTTCCTGCCATTTTATATCATCAAAATTCTTGTTAATTACCATATACAATTCGGTGTAAAAGTTTGAGTAGTACTCAGGGTCTAATCTGTGACTGTCAAGGTATTCTGTCACATAAAAGTATTTAAGATTGTTTTCTTCACCTTTATAATCAAATACTCTGTAAAATATGTTTTCTGCAGACCTGTATAGTTTTTCAGCCTCCGCATACCCTGTAGAATCATCAGAACAATCTTCCTGATATGTATGAAAGTCTTCAGGAATTAATAAATTTCCAACATCCTCCACAAAAATTTTATTTAAAATCCCTATTTTTATAGAGTTTAACAGCATTTGTCCGATACTGCTTTTTAAAAACTTATATAATCTTATACCTTTATCCCTATCCCTTAATGTAATTTTAATAATATCCGATGTTACTACACATCCTTCTAATACTTCATTTACATAAGTTACCTGTCCTGATTTACCTGATGCTGTAATCAATATATCTCCATAATTTATAATGTCTTTTTCTTTTACTACTTCAGGCTGTACTATTTTAAGTTCATTGATATATATGATTTCATTTCTTATATCTCCAGGAGCAATTATCTTATATCCGTTTTTATCTGTATAATACTCTTTCTTAACTCGAATCCCACTCGTTATCTCCTTGCATATATCGCTTAACGCTATAAGGGAATGGTTCTGTAATAATCGCTGTATTTTAAATTGCTGTACTACATAATCATAAGAAATTCGTTTTCCATCCATTTTATCTGGGGTAATAAACATGCAATTCACTTAACTCACCATCGTTCTGTAACATAATTTCCCCTCCTATTCGCTTTCTTGTAAAAATAATATTACTATTTTCAGGAAAAGTCAATAGTTTTGTTTCCAATTAATTATTAATCACGCAATATCAAATCTCTGTATTATGCACAAAAATAAAAACAGGCAAATGCAACCTGTTTTCTATAAATGCTGATTCACCATAATCCTTTCCTCTACTCCATTATTATAAACAAAAATTAATTTTCTCCTGACAAAAACAGGTCTTGCTCTATGGATAATCCGATGATGATTGGGACAAATAATAACCTGATTTTCTGGGTTATTATTGAGTGATTTAACAAAGGGGTCTAAATGGTGTGATTCTACTATATTGACTCCATACCTTGCACTAATATTTTCTCCACATATTTGGCAGCGATAATTATAAAGAAGTTTCAGGCTTTCTCCTATTGCCCTGTTAAGTTTACGAATCTTACTATTTTGTTCATTGTAGCAATAGAAGAATCTAGTTTATTACAATGAAAAATTATTTTAGCCTTTTATTAAAAAGAAAAATTTGTCTACTTTTTAAGTAGACAGTTGAATAATAAATATAATTAATTTTTATATATCATTACAATGTTCACAAATATATTCCCACACTTCATCATCAAATTCATATTTCATCATTGCACTACTAAGAGCAATTTTAAGCATTTCGTCTATTCTATGGACGCTAATATCTCCACTACATCCAATTGAATTATAAATTTGATAATATCCTTGACCAATAAAATTAATATATGCTTTTTGCAATGCTTCTTCATATTCTAATAATTCATACCCATCTAGACCATATATATCTTTAAGATATTCTCTTGTTTTTTCTATTAACTCTTCTTTTGTATTTGCATATATTTTAGCATATTCGATGTTCTCATCAAAATAATATGTTTGGATTTTACTCATATATTGTTCATATAAATCATAATTATTAGCAAGTTTATTTTCTTTCAACAATTCTTTTTCAATATTTTTGAGTTCTTTATACTCAGCAAGATACTTTTCTAAATCACTTTGATTAAAATAATAGGTCATAATTCTTCATCCTTTCATGTTATTAAATCTTAATTTTCTAATCTTGATTGACTAAAACTAAATTTGATTTTTCTAATTTTTCTCTTTATCTATAAGATTATATTTTTGATATAATTTATAGTCAAGAAATATTTATATTCGAATTCTTATATCTAGGAGGCATCCGCAAAATGCCTCTCATTTTCTTTATCTGGTGCTCTAATATTTATCATAAAAACACCTCCCTTGATTACCTCATATCGTTAGAGTAAAATGTATTTCTAAAAGCAGAGGGTTCAAATTTTTCAAACTTTATTTGAACCATTTAACCCCTACATATATAAGCATAACATAAAAAATTTTTGGTTCTTTTTGCAGGCCTTTCCCCCTATATTTATAGTATTACACATAAAAAATTTGAAGTTTTCTCTGTGTTTTTCACTATTTAGCATAACATATTGCAAATTGTAAACTTTTTTCTTTTATTCCATATTTATAGTGTAACTTATGAAAAATTTGAGATTTTTCAATTCACCCTTCTATAATTGAGCATAACACATGTAAAAATGTGTAAATCAGCAACATTGATTTGCCATAGAACTAAATTTTTTATACCTTGTACCCATCTCATCAAATTGACAATAAAAAAACTGCCTACTATTAGTAGACAGTCCAATAAAAGAGGCATCGATGATAAAGCCATTACTCGACTGAAGCATTCTATGTATAATCAATTATTCATATCAAGTAAATTTTTCTTACTTTTTGCTTAATTTCTTATACTTAATCCTATAGTAAAGTCAAAGGCTTCTCGCTCAAGAAATTAGGTAGAGTTAAATGTGATACCTTCCCCCTCTAATTAAAAAGGCTAGCAGATTACCTACTATTAGTAATTTGCCAGCCATATTTATTACAATTGAAGTCACGCTGTTTTTTCATTTAGTAACTTTTTAAACATCTTTTCAATCTTATTAGCAAATGTTTTTCTGCTTTCATTGTTATTTACTATAGTATACCCCTTTCCCTTTCCTCTTTTAATAACATCTCCGTACCACTGCTTAGAGCCTTTTGATAAATCTAGTTCATTAATTAATGGCAAATACTCTTTCCAATTCTCCTTCTCCCTTAGAACTTTGCTTATCGCCACATACCCATAGAACATAAAGTTTTCCCCTATTAACGATGTTTCTTTACTTTGCGCTCTTTTTTCGTAGTTATGAAGTTCAGGTATAAAATTTATCAATTCATTGAAAAATTCTGCAAGGTATTTAGATAATTCCATCGCCTGAACCCTTGTTTCTAAATCCTTGTAAACTATCTCTATAGCGTTTACAAGGGTAGCAAAAGTAACAATATGCCTTTCGTCCTTTTTAGGTATTGAATTTCTTACCACTTCTACCCTGCCAGCCAGGTCACTGTTTTTCATCAATTCTCTCACAATAATGTTTGCAAGGCCGGTTTGATTAAAATATTCCGCACGGCTTGAACTGATTTTGAGCCCAAGAGAAAATTGGTGAAATTGCTGCTGTGCAGTTTGGATATCATAATTAGTGATTTTAACAGGGAATTTAAGTTCAGACAAATCAAAGGCTAAATTCCCTTTTTCATTCCCTTCAAGAATCGTAGCCAAAGCCCTGATTCTGTGCTGCCCGTCGGAGATGTTTACTTCACCGTCCACATTAAGGTTTCCCTCGTCATCAAGTTCAATCTTTTCATTGCCGTCCGCAAGGATGTTTAGTGTAATCATATCTGTGAAATATTGGCCTGACAGCATAGAAGTATAGATTTTTTTCACATTGGCTTTACTGAATACAGCAACTTCAGTTTCCGTGTTGTCCTTTCCCCTTTTTACCTTTGTTCCTCTTTGTATTTCTGGATTATAAGTTATTACCCCATCCCTCCACATCTCTGCTAATTCCTGTCCATCAATTACTGTCTGGTATTCCTTTTCGCCTATCTGGTTTACATCCCTGAACACATATTCCGCCATACGAACTTTCCTCCCTCGTTTATATAAATATAAGAATACAGCAATCTTTTCCATACAGAAATTATTAACAGCATTTTCTGCTTGTATTCTATCAGAATCAGGTTAAAGGCTCAAGAAAAAAGTTAGTTGTGTTATTATTCTAATAATCAAAAAGTCGGTTATATTGAAAACAAGTTTATAAAATAAAAAGTGCAGGATTCTCTCCCACACCTTAACCTCTATTCCATACCCTTTATAGACCTTATCCTTTCTTAGCACTAATTTTCTTCTTTTAAGTACTTTGTAATAAGTTCATCAAGTTTCTCACTTACTTTCAACGTATCTTCATTATTTATTCCTTTACTCCCATTAGCAACTTTCTTATTTAACTCATCACGTAATTTTTCCATTTCCATAAGCAAATATTTTAACTTATCGCTGTTGTGTCTTTCTTTAGTTTTTTTCATTTGTTTCTCTCTGTATAAATCCCTATCTGCCATCTTAATTATATCTCCCACATTTCTTAAAGAATTATAATATGCCACTCCTGCACTAATTTGAATACTCATTCTTTGGCTTGCTGTTAATTCATTAATCTCTTTTCTTATTCTTTCTATTACTTTTTTTGCTGCCCTTTTATCTTGATTAAATAACAGAATGAGGAATTCATCCCCTCCATACCTTACTCCTAAGTCCTCTTTCCTTATATTCCTTTTAATCGATTGTCCCACTATCTTAATAACCTCATCCCCTGCCAAATGCCCAAAATTGTCATTAATTTCTTTTAAATTATCTATGTCTATGATTATTAGGGCAAAATCTTTTGTACTTAGAGGATAATATATTGAACCATTATTAATCAGTTCCCAATAGTTTCTGTTGTGCAATCCTGTAACTGAATCAACCATTACTTTACTGCATTTGCTACAGTCACTGCACTTTTGTTTTCTTGAAATAATGTTAATTATATAAAACTCTTGATTGCTAATATATATTTCATCAATTGTTACTAAGTAATTTTCCAGACAATATTGAATGCATGACACATTAGATAATTTATTAATAACATCTAGTTTTTCTAAATAATTATGTGCTTTTTTAACATTAGTGCTACTGTAAATAATCTTTTTTTCTCTATTTAGAATGATTCGGATTATATCCTCAATTCTGCATTCTTCCCCTTGCACAATAATTTACCTCCAAATTTATAGTTTGTTCTTTATTAGAATATATTATTGCATAACTTCGGATAAAATACAACTGTTCCAATAAAGAACATAAGGTTGGTGTTATTATGAAATTAATACTTGATTCCGAGGAACGCAATATTGCGGGTTCCAGGGTTAAAATCGCTAGACTAAAAAACAATCTGACACAGCAGGAACTTGCGGCTAAACTTGAAACACTTGCTGTCTACATTGACAGAGCAAGTATTTCAAAAATTGAACAGCGCAAAAGAATAATTACTGATATTGAACTTTTAGCCTTATCCCAAGTGCTAAATGTAAGTGTCAATTGGTTATTGGGTTTAGAAAAATAAGTTTTTGTTCTAATAAAGAACATTATAATATATACCCTAAATTCCATAAATTTAACAACATTTATTCTTTGTCTTACAATTTTTCTTTTCATATCGCCCCTATTTGCTTATCTTTTTTCTTCATTCATCTATAACCATCACAGCATAAAAAACACACCTTTCTATACTTAATCCAGTATAAGAAAGGTGTGCCCCTTTCGGCTGTATGCTTTGATATTACCATATTTTAGTCGGTTGTACAAGGATTATTTTATTTCTTTTTTGCAATTAATGTCCAGCGTATAGCGGTTTTAGGGATAGTATCATATTTATCTACTAGTGTATCTACTTTCACATAAAAGGGCCTCATATAAAACTTGTATCCCATTTTTACTAGTTTTTCTGTCAATAGAATCAAAACTTTTACCGTTTGGTAACCAGCCTTTACACCTATACAGTCTATATTTACAGCCATATTTTGCTTAATCTCCTCAACTGCTGCATCTGCAGCAGCATTAATATTGCTATCTCCTGCAACTCTAAGAACCTTTATATCCATGCATTACATACCTCCCTAAAGAATTATCTGAGGTATGATACAAGATAGTCTAAAATAATTTCAAGTTTTTTATAGCATCATCTTTTTTATTAAAATCCTAACATCTCATAATAAATCAATCATAGTCCCCAACAGGTATGAACAATAAGAATAAGCATTATGTTCAAGTATTATTATTCATACCTTTATCCTTCTCTATCTAAAATTTCATTGATATTTAAAAGAAATAAAGCAAAAGTTCCTATTAGTTCTAAAAAATACTGTCAATAATCTTTGAAAATGTCACCTAAAAGGCATGATTTTTATTCAGTGAAAATGTCACCTTTGACATAAAATAAAAACAACAAAACACGTTACAAA
>MPOT01000038.1 GCA_001896545.1 Tepidanaerobacter sp. EBM-38
TCTTCTGTATATTGTTTTCTTGTCATTTAAGTTAACCCCCTGCTTTTATACTATCATATACAAAGATTTTCTCCAAGTTGGTTAGGGGGCTATAGAGAACTGATGATGAGAAAAAAGGTGAGATTTTTAGTTTTAATGAATATGAAAATCGATTAGTTGTCCAAGCCTTAGAGAAAGGGCTTTATGTTTGGAAAGTAGTTGTTAGGTTAGTTGATGAATGTCTTTTGAAATCAGCTAGAGCATTTTTGGTTTTTAAGACATTAGAGACATTTGGAGAAATAATAAAAACTGAACCCATAGTCCAAGATATAGAAGATGAGAAATTCGATAATGAATTCACGTTATATTTAGTTACATCTCAAAGCAAAGATGAAATATATAAGTCATTAAGGACCATATCGGAATTAGAAAGTGTATCTGTCCAATCTGTTGAACAGGACTCAATACTTATCCAACAAACTAACCAAAACAATTACCAAATTGATGACGATAAATCGCAGAAACTAATCTCTGCTACTACAGATATACCAACAAGGACAGTAAATACTTTTAAGAAAACCGGTAAAACCTTAAGAGTAGATATTGAAAGATTAGATATTTTGATGAATCTAGTCAGCGAATTAATTATAATAAAGACTCGATTAGATGATATCAATGGCGATAAAGATTATCAAACCAAGCAGCGTGAAACAATTGAGTATCTGGAACGTATTACCTCAAATCTTCATGATGCGGTAATGAAAGCTAGAATGGTTCCAATAGAAAATGTATTCAACAGATTTCCCAGGGTTGTGCATGATCTTTCACGTGAACTTTCAAAGGAAATTGATATATTGATCGAAGGTGCTGAAACAGAACTAGATAGAACGATAATAGATGAAATTGGAGATCCTTTGATACATCTAATCCGCAATGCAGCCGATCATGGTATAGAAAGTCCACAAGAAAGAGTTAGTAAAGGCAAGCCGGAACATGGAACAATCAAATTAAAGGCATACCATGATGGAAATAATGTAGTAATTGAAGTATCCGATGACGGTAGAGGAATTGATTTAAATTCTGTGCTAAAAAAAGCTATTGAAAAAGGTTTAATTGATAAGGAACAATCCAAAAACTTAAAGGAATATGAAATAACTTCATTTTTATTCGAGCCGGGTTTTAGCACAAAAAGCTCGGTTACTGATGTTTCAGGGAGAGGAGTTGGTCTTGATGTAGTTAAAACTAAAATTGAATCTCTTGGTGGTTCAATTGAAATTAATAATAAAAAAGATATGGGGACGACATTTTTAATTAGATTGCCACTTACGCTAGCAATTATACAAGCATTAATGGTTATGGTTGGAGAAGAAAAATATGCGATTCCTCTTAGTTCTATTAAAGAAACTGTTATAGTACCTAAAAAAGAAATAAAAAAAGTTCAAAAAAGTGAAGTTACTATACTAAGAGGTGATGTTATTCCGGTTATTAGGCTTAATGAAATTTTAGATATTGAAAAAAAAGATGAAGATGATGATGAGTTAACTTTAGTAGTTGTCAAGAAGGGAGAAAAAGATGTCGGTTTGGCCGTAGACGAGTTAATAGGCCAACAAGAAATAGTAATAAAAACGCTGGGGAGCTTTTTAAAAGATATTAAATTCATCGCCGGAGCTACAATACTTGGTGATGGTGAGGTAGCTTTAATTTTAGATATAAATAAATTAGTTTAAAGGAGGAACCAAAATGTCTGAAAATATTCGTCAGTTTGTAGAATTTAAATTAGGTGATGAGGATTATGGAATAGATATTTTGCAGGTTAAGACAATTGAAAGAATGATGCCTATAACTCGAATTCCTAAGGCGCCTCAATTTGTTGAAGGAGTTATAAATCTCAGAGGAGAGATAGTACCAGTAATAGATTTAAAAAAGAGATTTGATTTACCACTAAGTGAAACTACGGACAGTACCAGAATAATAATAGTCTCAATTGATGATATAACAGTCGGTATGATTGTAGATTCAGCTACGGAAGTAATCCAATTATCTCAGGATGATATTGAACCGGCACCACCGATTACAGGCAGCATAGATGCTAATTATCTTGATGGGGTGGGAAAGATTGACGGCAGATTATTGATACTGCTTAATGTAGCAAAGCTTTTAAAACCTCAAGAAATAAGCCAATTGGCTCAAATATGAAGGTGAACTAAATGTATACTGATTTCGAGATTGATGCATTAAAAGAGATTGGGAATATTGGTGCCGGCAATGCAGCTACAGCATTGTCTACATTGCTTTCAAAGAAAATAATAATTAAAGTGCCCCAAATAAAGATTATTCCATTTGATGAAGTCTCAAAATCAGTAGGCGGACCGGAAAAGCTGGTAGTTGGAATTTTTATGCGCATTACCGGAGATATTGATGGGAATATTTTAATAATTATACCCGAAAAGGATGCATATAATCTTACTGAAACATTGCTAAGCAAGGAAAAGGATGGCGATTTAGATTTTTCAGATATGGAAAAGTCTGCATTGCTAGAATTAGGAAATATCGTTGGAAGTTCTTATGTCGTAGCTCTTTCGGATTTAACCAAACTTTCGCTAAAAGTTTCGGTTCCAAGTCTTGCATTTGATATGGCCGGAGCAATTATTAGTTTTCCACTGAGCTTATATGGATATATGGGCGATACAGCTTTTCTAATTGATACTGAGTTTACAGAAGGTTTAGATGGTACTAAGCTGCATTATTTCTTAATTCCTGATGATGAATCATTAAAGCTACTTTTAAAGGCTATTGGAGTGAATACTATTGAGCATATCGATCCGAGTGGGAATGGCGGAGTATAAAGCTGCAAAATCTCCTGCTACTTTAATAACTTTAGGTCTAGGTTCATGTGTAGGAGTCGTATTATATGACAGCTTTGCAAAAATTGGTGGGTTAGCTCATGTAATGCTTCCAGATAGTAATCTCAGCAGTAAAAAAGATTATAACCCGGGCAAATTTGCAGATACAGCCATTGATGCATTAATGCAAGAAATGTCAAAGCTTGGTGCTAACGAAAGGCATATTATTAGTAAAATAGCTGGTGGAGCACAAATGTTTCAAATAAAATCTGAAAATAATATTATGCAAATTGGAAAACGGAATGTAGAAGCTGTTAGAACTAAGTTGAGTAAAGTAAATATAAAAATAGTTGCTGAAGATGTTGAAGGCAATTATGGTAGAACTATAGAATTTTTTTGTGAAACCGGAGAGCTTACAGTAAAAACTATTGGACATGGTATTAGGATTTTATAATTTGAGGTGTAAGGATGCAAAATGAAAATACTGAGAAGCTGTGGTTAATTTATAATAACACTAAAGATAATTATGCCAAAGGACAGCTTATTGAAAAATATATCCCTCTGATTAAACATATAGTAAATCGAATGAATATAAATCTCCCACCTTACTTAGAATATGAGGATTTAATAAGTTATGGCGTCTTCGGTTTAATGCAGGCAATAGAAAGATATGACATCAAAAAGGGAATAAAATTTGAAACGTATGCTTACACCAGAATAAAGGGTTCAATAATTGATGAACTTAGAAAAACAGATATGATACCGCAGGATATTAGGAAAAAAATAAAAATGCTCCAGAATGCTTTTTCAGAAATGGAACAACTTTTAGGACATTCGGCAAATGATGACGATATTAGTAACTATCTTGGTATTACGAAAAAAGACCTTTATAAAATTTATCAAGAAATTTCGGCTGCCTATGGAGTTTTATCTTTTGATGAGTTAATTGAATATGAAGATGCCAGCCAAGCTTCTAGACAACCAGATATGCAAGCTGAAAAAGAAGAAGTTAAGGAAATTCTCGGAAATGCAATCACTCAACTTCCGCCACAAGAAAAACTAGTAATAACTCTGTATTATTATGAAGGTTTAAATTTCAAAGAAATAGCTGAAGTTTTGGAATTATCTCAAGGAAGAATTTCTCAAATTCACACCAAAGCTATCTTAAGGTTGCGGGGACATTTAAGTAGAAAAAAGGTAAGTTTGTGATAAGGGAGTGTATAAAAAAGGTGGAAGCTAATAACGATAAGAAGGCTGAGAGAATAATAAAGTGGGCGATAGAAAGGGCAAAAATTGAAGAGAGTCGAGAAAAATCGGAACAAGATATAACTTCTGCTTTAAAGTCTGACTACAGCGAAAACGAAAACATTGTTGAAGATGCAAAGTTGGAAGTTGAAATAAGTAAGAATGAGATGGATGCTACTTTATGTATAATCCCTCCAAAAGGCGGTAGGATGTTTACATTTGAAGAGATTATAGAAGAACTTACAGCAAAAAACGTAAAACACGGTGTTGATAATAATAAAATTAGGGAAATACTTGCAAAACAGTTATTCAATAAACCAATTTGTATTGCATCAGGATCACTGCCTGTCAACGGTAAAAATGGTTATATAAAATACCATTTTGATTTTAATAGGGACATAAAACCTAAGGTATTAGAAGACGGAACCGCTGATTACCATAATTTAGGTTTAGTGATTAATGTAAAAAAGGGAGAATTACTTGCAGAAATTATTCCTCCTACTCGGGGAATTCCTGGCAAAACCGTGACAGGCAAAGTCATACCTGCAAAAAATGGTAAAGAGGCTAAAATACATGCTGGTAAAAATGTGATTATTTCGAAAGATGGAGATAAGTTATTTGCAGGGATTGACGGTCAACCTGTTATAAGTAATAATAAACTGAGTGTTTTACCCATTTTAGAAATTAAGGGGGATGTTGGGCCGGCTACAGGGAATATTGATTTTTTAGGTAGTGTTGTGGTTTTGGGAAATGTAAAGACTGGATTTACTATTAAAGCCAATGGGGATGTAGAAGTTAACGGAATTGTCGAAGCAGCAGAAATCGAAACTGATGGGAATATAATAATCAAAAGAGGAGTTCAAGGGCAAGGCAAAGGTATACTTAAGACAAAGAAATCTTTTGCAGCTCGATATATCGAAAATGCAACGGTTGAGGCCGGTGAGAATATAAATATTACAGATGCTGCCATGCATAGCTGCCTTTTAGCTGGAAAGAACATAAAACTGGAAGGAAAAAAGGGATTAATTGTCGGTGGAACGGCTAGAGCCGGAGAAAAAATTATCGCAAAGACTATTGGCTCTCCTATGTCTACCTATACGGAATTGGAAGTTGGAATTGACCCGTCATTAAAAATGAATTACCAAAACATTTGCAACAAATTAAAAACAATCGAAACTGATTTACATAAAATAGGTCAAGCTCTAATTGTGTTAGAAAAATTAAAGGAAAAAGATTTGTTAACCTCAGATAAACAGGCTTTGCTTGAAAAACTTATTTTTACAAAGGAAACTCTAAAGGAACAACAGCAAGAACTAATGGGGGAAAAAGAAAGGCTTGACTTAATGATTTCTCAATCAAGTAAAGCAAGCATCTCTGCTTCCAACGTATGTTACTCAGGTGTTAATATAATAATAGGCAATGCTAGTCTTAAGGTTAGAGATAGAATCGACCATGTTACCTTTTATAACTATGAAGGCCAGATAAAATTTGGTCCTTATGAAGGTTAGGTGTTTTTGATGACAATAAGACCTGTTGACCTGCGGACGATATTACCAAAAACTACTGAAGTATCAAAAATTCAAAGCACATTAAAAGAAAATTCCGATGCACAAAATAGTATACTCGCTACGGGATTTCAAGAGCAATTACAAACTTCTAAGCAAAGAGTTAATAAACGTTCAAAAAGTGAAAATGTAAAAATTGAAAAAGACCAGAGCAAATCAAAACAAGGTAATGAGAACAAAAAACACAGTAAAAAACAAAATCACAAAAAACTTCAACAAAATAAAAAGCATATGAGTCACATAGATGTTAAAGTCTAGCCTAATAGTTGAAAGTAGTAGCTGATTGCTTATTTACAGGTGGTTATATTGCAACCGTAAATAAGACTGAAATACTCGGAATTATAGAATATGGATACATGCATTATGTAAAGATTTTCTGAAACAAGCAATTACACTTCCAGCTGAATCAGTAGTCTTTTACAAAAACGTTGTTGCTGGTGATGAATATTATAAATTGAAGAAAGGATATGGTTTAAAATAAATACGCAAAAGCGTATTTATTTGCTTTTTTTGGGAAAAATTATAAAAAGATAGATAGTATTACAGAGGTGAGGTTATTGATAGTATGTCCGTTATGTCAAAAAGGTTCCATAGGTAAGGTGGGAAACAATCAGTATTATTGTTGGGAATGTTACGTAGAGTTTTCAATTAAAGAAGATAAAATTATAATATATGAGGTTTGTGATGATGGCACCCTATTGGTCTACGATAAGGAACATAATGAGTTAACGACTGTTAGTAATTAAAAGAGGTGAAATAGCAATTAAAATCATTACAAACCGGCTTTTTTTGGTCGTATTTATTTTATTTATTTTAATTTTTGTTTTTTACAATAAGGAAAAGATAGTTACAATAATTTTACCTTTTGTTTTTGGAATTTTTATCACCTACCTTTTAAACCCTTTAGTTGAATTATTAACCCAAAAAAAAATTAATAGGACTGTAGCGGTAGTTTTAATTTACTTTATATTAATAGCATCAATAGTTATTGCTCTAATATATATAATTCCGATTTTAATTTTTGAACTTAATAATTTAATAGAAACAATACCGCTTTATACAAGTGAAAGTCAAGAAATTATAGCAAAAATCAGAAGGAATTACTTGGCATCATTACCGATTAGCTTCCAAGAAATTATAGATAGAAATATAGATAGATTACAAGAATTGCTTCTAGGTTTTTTGCAAAATGCTGTTGATGCAATAATAAGTATTTTTTCAAACTTTTTTAGTATAGTTTTAGGTCCTATTTTAGGATTCTATTTTCTAAAGGATCTGCCATACATAAAAGAGAACATAATTCTTTGTATACCAATACCGTATAAAAATTTAGCGATCGAATGGAGTGAAAAAATTAGCAAAACATTAGGCAGATACATTAGAAGCCAATTAATAGTTAGTTTAATCATAGGTTTTTTAACGACTTTTTCAATGCTAATATTGGGCATTGATTTTGCATTTGTGATTGGGGCTTTAGCCGGTATAACAAATATAATACCATATTTTGGTCCTGTAATCGGAGCATTACCTGCAATCATAATTGCGTTATTGCGCTATCCTGAAAAAATACCATGGATAATTATTTCAATGTTAGTAATTCATCAATTGGAAAGCGGTATAATCTCACCCCATATCGTTGGAGAACATGTGGGTATTTATCCTGTGACAGTAATTTTATCTCTTTTAATTGGAGGAACCTTTTTTGGCATAATAGGTCTTATTTTCGCAGTTCCTGTTGCCGCTTTGATAAAAATTACTTTACAGCAGAATAAAAAAGAATAGAAATAGTGACCTGACAAAGTTATATTTACTTTGTCAGGTAATCCAGATTAGAAATTATAATAAAGTTTATCTAAAGTTTATCGCTAAGTTATTGCACCACAATTATTTTTATGATATACTAACAAGCGGTAAAATACACACACCGATGGATTTTCAAAGTGAGGTGCCCATGTGGCTCCTTTGATGAATGAAATCGGCGGAGGTTATAAAACCAGGAGGTGAAAGAATGTCAATTATTTCAATGAAACAATTATTAGAAGCTGGCGTACATTTTGGACACCAGACAAGAAGATGGAATCCCAAGATGAAAGATTATATTTTTACTGAAAGAAATGGGATTTATATTATTGATCTTCAGAAAACTGTAAAAAAAATCGAAGAAGCATATGAATTTGTAAAAAATATTTCTGCAGAAGGCGGTAACATTCTTTTTGTCGGGACAAAAAAGCAGGCCCAGGAATCCATTCAAGAAGAAGCCCAAAGATGCGGTATGTTTTATGTTAACCAACGCTGGCTTGGCGGGATGCTTACCAACTTTAAAACTATTAGAAAAAGAATAGACAGGCTTCATGAATTAGAAAAAATGGAGGAAGACGGTCTTTTCGAAGTACTACCTAAAAAAGAGGTACTAAATTTACTGCATGAGAAGGAACGTTTAGAAAAAAATCTAGGTGGTATAAAAGATATGACAGAGCTCCCACAAGCAGTATTCATTGTCGATCCGAGGAAGGAAAGGATAGCTATTCAAGAAGCTAGGAAGCTGCAAATTCCTATTATAGCAATTGTTGATACGAATTGCGATCCTGATGAAGTAGATTATGTAATACCAGGAAACGATGACGCCATAAGGGCTGTAAAATTATTAACCGAAAAAATTGCTGATGCTGTAATTGAGGGTAGACAAGGTGAACAGATGGAAGCTGAATAAGCATATTTTAGGTAAGGGACTATACTACCCTTACCTTTTATTTCAAAAACAGGGGAGGTTTTATTTATGATCACTCCGGAACAGGTTAAGGAGTTGCGCGAGCAAACGGGCGCAGGAATAATGGATTGCAAAAAAGCCTTAGTCGAAGCAGATGGTGACATTGAAAAGGCTATTATAGTATTGCGTGAAAAAGGATTGGCTAAAGCAGCTAAGAAGCAAAACCGTTTGGCATCTGAGGGAATAATAGAATCCTACATACATGGAGATGGAAGGATAGGTGTATTAGTAGAAGTTAATTGCGAGACTGACTTTGTTGCTCGAAATGAAGAATTTCGAAGCTTTGCAAAGGATATTGCTATGCAAATAGCCGCTTCAAATCCCAGATATTTATCGCGAGATGATGTTCCTCGTGATGTGATAGAAAAAGAGAGAGAAATCCTAAAAACACAGGCTCTAAACGAAGGCAAACCTGAAAAGATTGCTGAAAAGATTGTTGATGGGCGAATTGAAAAATTTTATGAAGAAAATTGCCTTTTAGAGCAACCCTTTATAAAAGATCCTGATAAAAATATTTCTCAACTGATAATGGAGAAAATTGCTATTATCGGCGAAAATATAACTATTAGTCGTTTTGCGAGATTTGAGCGGGGCGAAGCTATAAAAGACAATAGTTCTAGCGTTTGAACAGTTAAAAAAGAGACACCATTTCCAGTGTCTCTTTTTTAAAAAGGAGGATTTTGTAATAAAATATAGAATTCATTTAGCAAAGAGAGGGCTCCGGATGCAAAAACCAGTTTATAAAAGAATCATTTTAAAAATCAGCGGTGAGGCATTAGCTGGCAACAAGGGTTTTGGTATTGATCAACAAATACTGAATTCAATAGCGGATCAAATTAGAGAAGTTCATAGTCTTGGTGTTGAGGTAGCAATAGTTGTAGGCGGTGGCAACATATGGAGAGGTAGAGATTCAAAGCAAATGGACAGAGCAACAGCAGATTATATGGGGATGCTAGCTACTGTAATTAATGCACTTGCCTTGCAAGATGTTTTAGAAAACAGAGGAGTTCAAACAAGAGTTCAAACTGCTATAGAAATGAGGGAGGTAGCAGAACCGTATATCAGAAGAAGAGCCATAAGACATCTTGAAAAAGGCCGAGTGGTTATTTTTGCTGCAGGAACCGGTAACCCATTCTTTTCAACGGATACCACTGCTGCGCTAAGGGCTGCTGAGATCGAGGCGGAAGTAATACTGTTGGCAAAAAAAGTAGATGGAGTTTACGATTCTGATCCTTTACTAAATACTGCGGCACAAAAATATGATTCTCTCGATTATATTGATGTACTAAATAAGGGCTTAGGAGTAATGGATTCAACAGCAACTTCTTTGTGCATGGATAATAATATCCCAATTATTGTTTTTGGCATAAATACGCCTGGTAACATAAAAAGAGTGATACTAGGTGAAAATATAGGCACATTAGTAAGGGGGAGTTGATTAAATTTGGACAAGAAGATTTATACTGAGATGGAAAATCAAATGAGTGAGGTATTGGTAAATCTAAAGTCGGAGTTTACCACTATTAGAACCGGTAGGGCATCTACAGCACTTCTTGATAAAATTTATGTAGATTACTACGGTTCGCCTGCTCCTGTAAATCAAGTGGCCTCTGTTAGCGTCCCGGAACCTAAAATGATTCTGATACAGCCATGGGACTTAAAAATGCTTGGGGTCATAGAGAAGGCTATTTTAAAGTCAGATCTTGGTCTTACACCAAATAACGATGGTAAGGTTATCAGACTAATTCTACCGGAACTAACCGCTGAAAGAAGACAGGAACTTGTAAAATTATCTAAGAAAAAAGCTGAAGAGGCTAAAGTATCTATTAGAAATATTCGCAGAGAATTTAATGATGTTTTAAAGAAGATGGAAAAAAACAGAGAAATTTCCGAGGATGATTTAAAGCGTTCACAGGAAGAAATTCAAAAAATAACTGATAAATACATAGATGAAGTTGAAAAGATATTAGCTAGTAAAGAAAAGGACATAATGGAAGTATAAATTCAATTATATATGATTTACTTCGTCGATTATTTTATTTTTCTTTAAAATACTAATCATAAAGATTATCCAGTCGAGGTAGTTGACTAAGGGTAAGGAATCCCCTCGGTGGAGGGGGTTCTTTTGCGTAAATTGTGTGGGAGGAATATGAGAAGAATGCCTATGGATGATTCTAAACCTGTGATAGAGAAATTAAAAATGCATAGTATGCCAAAACATATTGCTATAATAATGGATGGCAATGGACGATGGGCAGAATGTAAGGCCCTTCCTAGGATAGCCGGCCATTGGGCCGGTGCTGAAACACTTAAGAATATTGTAAGCACTTGTTCAAAATTAAAAATTCAAGTTTTAACCGTATTCGCATTTTCTTCCGAGAACTGGAAAAGACCCGCTGAAGAAGTAAATTCATTAATGAATCTTTTACTGTATTATCTAAGAAAAGAAGTTGAAGAATTACACAGAAATAATATAAAAATTATTGTAACTGGTGATTGGGAAGAATTACCTGATAGAATTGTTAAACAAATAAAAAAAAGCATAACAAAAACACAAAATAATTCCGGACTTATTTTGAATATTGCATTGAATTATGGTGCTCGTAAAGAAATATTATTGGCTTGCAAGAACATATGCAGTGATATTTTAAAAGGCGATCTGCTTATTGATAAAATCGATGAAGAACTATTTGATAAGTATTTATATACTCATGGCTTACCGGATCCGGATCTACTAATAAGACCCAGTGGAGAGCTACGAATAAGCAATTTTTTACTTTGGCAAATTGCTTATACTGAATTATGGTTTACGGAAATATTTTGGCCCGAGTTTAAGCCGGAGGATCTGTTAAAAGCTATATATGATTATCAAACACGTGAACGAAGATTTGGAGGGCTAAAAAAATAAAGCAGGTGAATTAATGCTTATAAGAACTATAAGTGCTATTATCGGCATACTAATATTAGGATATATTATAAATACGGGTGGTTGGATCTTTTATATAGGGATAACTGTACTAAACTTATGCGCTATTTATGAACTTTATAATGCCTTGAAAAAAGCGGATATACATATAAATTTTATTTTAGATTCAGTTTTTGCAGTTGTGCTATTATACTTTGTTAATTTTTCTTATAAGTTCGATTTTATTTTAGTTTATTTTTCTATAGTATTAATACTTATATTGACATTTTTATTTAGTTTAATAAATAATTTTCACAGCCGTTTAAGTGATGCTGTTTTTAGTATATTTTCGTTTATATATACCGCACTTTTATTTATGAGCATTATTTTAGCCAGGAATCTTCCTTGCGGAACTAACTTAACTTGGTGGATATTTGTTACAATTTGGGCTTGTGATACAGGGGCTTTTTTCGCCGGTCTTTTTTGGGGCAGAATACCTCTAGCGCCAAATATTAGTCCGAAAAAAACTTTAGAAGGAAGCTTAGGTGGTATTTTGTTAAGTGTAATAGTGTGTATCATTTTCAAAATATATTTTCTGCCGGAAATAAGCAATTTATATGCTGTGATATTAGGCTTTTTAATCGCATTTGCTTCTCAAGCAGGTGATTTATCGGCTTCTTTAATTAAACGGTATTGCAAGATTAAGGATTTTTCAAATATCATCCCCGGCCATGGAGGAATTCTTGACAGATTAGACAGTGCTCTTTTCTCTTTTCCTGTGGCATATATTTATATTATATTATTACTTCAAAAAGGTGGTCTTCAATGAAAATAAAAACCACTTACACCCCGATCGTTTTTCTAATCCTTGCTATAATTTTAACTTCACTTTTTATTGTGTTAGCTTTAAAACACTTATTACCATTGGTTATAGGGATAATTTTAGCCGTATTGATTGATCCGATAGTAAGTTTCGTTGAAAGAAAAACAGGCTTCGCCAGAGGTGTAATTACTGCGATAGTTCTTACTGCAATATTCTGTGGGTTAGGCTATGTTTTTTTTCTTATAATTGCACGCTTTACTTTTGAACTAGCAAGGCTTATAAATCTTATACCTTACCAGCGCGACTATTTTAACACTATTTTAGATAAAATATTTCTATTTATAAATAGCTTTTTTTCAAGGATTCCCGAAGAAATTTTGACATATGTAAAAGCTAACCTAAATCAAATATTGTCAACAATTACAGGTTCAATATCGGATTTTTATAGTTTTTTAGTTAATAAGATATGGATGGTTCCCAATTTGTTTATTAGCGGCTTTGCAATAATAGTATTTGTATTTTTGTTTACTTATTTTTTGACCAAGGACAAAGATAAAATTATAGAAGCGATAAAGAACTTATTTCCTGAGCAGCTCCAGGAGCAGGTAAAATTACTCCAGGTTGAAATTATTTTTTCTTTTTTTAGATTGATAAAAGCACAAATAATTTTAGTTATTATTTCCACAGTTATAACTGTTATTGGCTTTTATATTTTAAAAGTAGATTATGCGCTAATTTTAGGGATAATTTGCGGGCTATTGGATATAATGCCTTTGTTTGGGCCTAGTTTAATATTTATACCTTGGATTATTTATTCGATTATTGTTCATAATATAAATTTCGCTGTGGGTTTGTTGCTATTATATGTTATAATTATTGGAAGCAGACAAATTTTACAAGCTAAAGTAATCGGTCAGAATCTTGATGTAGATCCCTTGTTAACCTTAATCTCCATTTATCTAGGGATAGAAATGTTAGGCTGGAAAGGATTATTTATAGGACCTTTGGTAGTTGTCGTAGTTAGGGCTTTGATTCATTCAGGAATAATACCTCCATTGACTAAAACTACAAAGAAAGTATAAAATTACGGAAGGTGGAAATATTGCTAACCTTAGTTACTTCGATAATAGTTTTTGGCATGCTTGTTTTTTTTCATGAATTTGGCCACTTCATTTTTGCAAAATTATCTGATATAAAGGTTAATGAATTCAGTCTAGGCTTTGGACCGCAAATATTAAAACTAAAGTTAAAAGAAACTGATTATTCCATACGAATACTTCCTTTTGGCGGTTACGTAAAAATGGAGGGAGAAGATTCCGAAACTACTGATCCCAGAGCTTTTAACAACAAACCAGCATTAGTAAGAATGGGTGTTGTATTAGCGGGGCCTATGATGAACTTTCTTCTGGCTGTGCTTTTATTGGCAATTATTAGCTTTTCTTCAGGGATTGCTACAACACGCGTTACAGTCATCCCAGGAGAACCGGCTGAACAAGCTGGAATCCGCAATGGAGATCAAATATGTGCTATAAATAATGAAAAGGTTAACTCTTGGGATGAAGTAGTAGATATAATTAGTAATAAGCCGTATCAAGAAATAAACATAACAGTACTTAGAAATGGTGATTTTATTTCATATAAAGTAAATACAGCGGCAGAGCCACAGACACAGCGAGGAATTATAGGTATTAAAACCGTTGTAGTCAAACATTCTTTGAGTAAGAGTCTTGAGTTTGGAGTCGAAAAGACTTTTTGGATTTCAAAAATGATATTGGTAGGTCTATCTCAGATGATAACAGGTCAAGCAAAGGTCGATGTGGTAGGCCCGGTAGGAATGTTTCAAATAGTAGGTGAAGCAGCTAAGGTAGGCATTTTTCAGCTTTTATATATAGCAGCTTTAATAAGTATAAATTTAGGATTATTTAATCTCTTCCCCATTCCTGCCCTAGATGGCGGTAGAGGCCTTTTTCTGGTATTAGAGCTTTTGAGAGGCAAATCTCTTGATCAAGAAAAGGAAGGTTTAATACATTTTATTGGATTTGCCTTATTAATGTTTTTAATGATAATAGTTTTATTCAAAGATATAAGAGAACTAGATTTGATAAATTTAATGAAACAGTTTTGGTTAAAAATACAATAATAAAATTTCACTGAACATATATTCTAGACTCAGATTTATTTAATGATTAACTGGAGGAATTATGGTAAATAATTACGGTATAAAAGATAGACGTAAGTCTAAAAAGATTATGGTTGGTAATGTTGGTATTGGGGGAGACAGCCCTATCAGTATTCAGTCTATGACAAATACGAAGACATATGATGCAAAAAGCACCATACAACAGATATACGCTTTAGAAGAATATGGCTGTGATATTATTAGAGTGGCTGTCCCGGATCAAGAAAGTGCTGAAGCTATATCCAAGATAAAAAGGCAAATTCATATACCTTTGGTGGCAGATATCCAATTTGATTATCGTTTGGCGATTGAGTCTATTAGGCGGGGTGCCGATGCTATCAGAATAAATCCAGGAAATATCGGTGATGCCGACAGAATCAAGGAGATTGTTCGGTTAGCCAAATCTTATCAAATACCTATCAGAATAGGGGTCAATTCAGGGTCCATTGAAAAGGATTTACTTCACAAGCATGGCAAGCCTACACCTGAAGCAATGGTCGAAAGTGCATTAAGACATATTGAAATTTTAGAGAACATGAATTTTGGCAATATAATAGTTTCACTTAAGTCTTCTGATGTGCTTTCAAATATATCGGCATATAAAATGATGGCTCTGAAAGTAGATTACCCTTTACATTTAGGTATAACAGAAGCTGGAACATTACTAAACGGTACAATAAAGTCTTCAGTAGGTTTAGGGATTTTATTGTATGAAGGAATAGGTGATACAATTCGAGTATCTTTGACAGGGGAACCGTTAGATGAGGTAAAAGTAGGTATTGAAATATTAAAAAGTTTAAATTTGAGAGAATGTGGAATAAATTTGATTTCATGTCCAACTTGTGGTAGAACTGAAGTCGATTTAATCAGTATAGCCAAAGAAATTGAAGAAAAGCTTGCTTATGTGAAAAAACCGCTGAAAGTAGCAGTTATGGGGTGTATAGTAAACGGCCCGGGTGAAGCCAAAGAAGCGGATATTGGCATTGCAGGCGGTAAAAAAAGGGTTGCAATATTTAAAAAGGGTGAGATAATAAAGACTGTACCTGAAGAAGATGCTGTCTCAGAGCTTATTCGAGAAATAAATGATATTGTGAACATCTAAAATATGTTATTATATTTAAAGAGAAAGTTGAAGGAGGTAATACTTGAATATGGAAAATGACTTTGTAAAGGAAATAACACCAAAAACTGAAGATTTTTCACAGTGGTATGTTGATGTTATACTTAAAGCCGAACTGGCAGACTACTCGCCTGTTAGAGGCTGTATGGTTATAAGGCCTTATGGCTATGCCTTGTGGGAAAATATACAGCAGTTACTAGATGATCGTTTTAAAGCTACTGGTCATAAAAACGCGTATTTTCCTCTCTTCATTCCAGAATCTCTTCTTCAAAAAGAAGCCGAACATGTAGAAGGTTTTGCTCCTGAAGTGGCTTGGGTTACTCACGGAGGAAACGAAAAGCTAGCTGAACGTTTGGCGGTAAGACCTACGTCCGAAACCATAATATGTAATATGTATTCCAAATGGATAAAATCCTGGCGAGATCTGCCAGTTCTAATAAATCAATGGTGCAATGTAGTTAGATGGGAAAAAAGTACGAAGCCATTTTTACGTACTGCTGAATTTTTGTGGCAAGAGGGGCATACAGCCCATCGGACTAAAGAAGATGCTGAAGAAGAAGCTTTACGGATGCTTGAAGTATATAGAGATTTTGTAGAAACAGATTTGGCACTACCAGTAGTAACAGGTGAAAAGTCAGATAATGAAAAATTCGCCGGTGCTTCTAAGACGTATACTATTGAAGCATTGATGAGTGATGGGAGAGCTCTTCAAGCTGGAACCTCTCACAATTTAGGTCAGCATTTTGCTAAGGCTTATGATATCACTTTTTTAGATCAAGACGGCCAGCTTAAGTATGTTTGGCAGACATCATGGGGCATTACTACTCGATTAATTGGTGCCATTGTTATGGTTCATGGCGATGACCGTGGTTTAAAAATTCCTCCAACTATAGCACCTATACAAGCAGTTATTGTACCGATTTTTGGTAGACAAACTGAATTGGTATTAAATAAAACTAATGAAATTTTTACTAAACTTAAAACTGAAGTAAGGATTGAGCTTGATGATCGCGATGAATACACACCAGGATGGAAATTTAATGAATGGGAAATGAGGGGAGTTCCGGTTCGTATTGAGATAGGTCCGAAAGATATTCAAAAGCAACAGGTGGTTCTTGTGAGAAGAGATACAGGGGAGAAATTTACTGTAAGTGAACCTGAATTACTTTCCTGCTTGAAAACCCTATTAAATGAAATACAAGAAAATATGTTTGATCAAGCTAAAAGATTCATGCAGGAAAATATCAGAGAAATTGATAATTTTGATGAGTTTAAACAAGTAATAGATGCGAAAAGAGGTTTTATAAAAACCCATTGGTGCGGAAATCCAGAATGTGAAAAGTTTGTAAAGGAACAAACAGGAGCTACACTCAGGTGTATCCCATTTTCCGAACAATCAACCATAGGGCGATGCATAGTATGCGATAAAGAATCGAATATTATTGCTTATTTTGCAAAATCCTATTAAAAAATAGCGTTATAAAAAATTTCCTATTCAACTTTATAAGTAAATAAAAGTAGAAGCATTTAATTATTTTGTTAAAGCTTTTTAAAATCCCAGTTAGTAAGATAATGTTTGTTAGACAAATTAAATTGCAAAGGGTGATTTATACCTATGAAAATTGCTGTGGTAATGCCTGCGTATAATGAAGAAAAAACCATAGGTAATGTTTTAAAACCCTTGTCAAACCACAAACTAATAGACGAAATCATTGTTATAAGTGATGGCTCAAGCGATAATACTGCAAAAATAGCCAAGTCTTATAAGGCTCGCGTAATTGAGCTTGAGAAAAATCAAGGGAAAACAAATGCTGTCTTAATAGGTGTTAAAAATACGGATGCTGATATAATCCTAATGTTAGATGCAGATTTAATAGGCTTGAATGATGAACATATTACGAGCCTTTTACAGCCTATTATCGATAAAAAAGCTGATATGACTATAGGGATATTTAAATCCGGAAGAGGAGCTACAGATTTAGCCCAAAAAATCGCACCATTTCTTTCGGGTCAGAGAGCCATATCAAGATCAGTTTTTTGCAAACTTGAAAAACATAATGTAAAGGATTATGGGATTGAAATGGCGCTTACTTTAATGGCTGAGAAAGAAAAAATAAGGGTTCAGCGGGTTTATCTTCCTAATTTAACTCATGTAATGAAAGAAGAAAAAAGAGGTGCTTTTTTAGGCTTTATATCCAGAATAAAAATGTATGTGGATATAATATCTAGTGCTATAAAATTTAAATTTAATTGAGATAATTTTTTCTTTTTGATGTAGAGGGATTATAGTATGATCAACCTTAAAGATATATTTAAAGAAGAGGATTTAAAAATATTTGAAGCTGAAGAAAAAAGATTGTTAACAAATGTTATATTAGAAAATATAGTTGTTTCAAGGGAAAAAAAAGACTTAGATGTTTTTTTGCTTTCAGAATATGTTTTAACCGAACAAACATTGATTAAAATAAAAAAGATACTATTGCATCATTTGCCGTATACTAATAATGTTTTGTTTCATTGCGTCAAATTGGATAACGGAAATAAGGGTCAGATGCTAGTCGCAAAAGTATGGAAGGATCTTTTAGAATGCGTATTCACAGAAGCTCCAGCATCACAAATGTGGATGCTTAATAGCTATTGGGAATTAGATGAAAAGCATCTGAATATTTATGTCGAGCCTAGTGGATTAGAGTTTTTAAAAGAACGTAAGGTGTCCCCTATTATAGAAGATTTTTTCGTAGGTTTAGGGTATCCTTTGAAAGTTGTTTTCAAAGAAAAGACTGAAGAAAGTATAGAAGAAAATACATATGATATTTATGAAGAGGAAAAAGAAATAATAGAGTCTATCCTCAAAGAAAATGAATTTAAGGGTAATAATGGAATTGACAATGATAACTTATCTCCAAATATAATTGGAAGAATAATTTCAGGTAATTCAACTCCTATAGGTGATTATATTAATGAAACTAACGATGTTATCTTTTCTGGCGAGGTATTTAATATTGAAAAACGTGAATTAAAAAATAAGACAATAATGCTTACATTTGGCTTAACTGATTATACTGGTTCTATTTTAGTAAAAATATTTCTTTCAGGTGAACAAAAATCCTTAGAATTTAGATTTAAAGAAGGTCTTTGGTTAAAAGTTCGCGGGAAAATAGAAAAGAATAAGTACAGTCAGGAGTATGAATTAATTCCGTTTGATGTTAATATTGACAAAAAGCCTGAAAGGAAGGATACAAAACCTGAAAAAAGGGTTGAATTACACTTACATACACGATATAGTTCTATGGATGCCTTATGTTCACCGACAGAGGTTATCAAAATGGCTAAAAAATGGGGACATAAGGCAGTTGCCTTCACTGATCACGGTGTATTGCAATCTTTCCCCGAAATATATGAGGCTTCAAAAAAATTTGGCATAAAGCCTATTTATGGGGTTGAAGCATATATATTCGATGATGAGAATCCTGTTATAATATCGCCTCCTAATAAATCTATAAAGGAAGTAACCTTTGTAGTTGTTGATATAGAAACAACCGGACTCTGTTTTGATGGCGACGAAATCATAGAAATAGGTGCTATAAAGATACTTAATAATGAAATTATTGATAAGTTCAGTTCTTTTATAAAACCCCAAAGACTTATCCCGACTAATATTATAAATCTCACAGGAATAACAAATGAGATGCTAAAAAATGCCAGGCCTATTGAACAGGTTCTTCCATCCTTCATGGAGTTCTTAGGTGATGGGGTGTTTGTAGCTCATAATGCAGAATTTGATTCTGGATTCATAAGAAGGGAAGCGTCTAAGCTAGGAATTCCATTTGAAAATAACATACTGGATACTTTAGCTTTAGCCCGAATAATTTTTTCTAAGTTAAAAAACCATCGATTAGATACTTTGGCAAAAGAATTAAATATAAAAATGGGATCTCACCATAGGGCTATTGACGATGCAAAGACCGCAGCACTTATATTGCAGGAACTGCTTATAAAAGTAAATGAAGCCGGTATAGACAATATTTCTCAAATAAATGACATTTATAAATTGCAAAAGGGCGTAACAAGCCTAAGTTCTTATCATGCTACGATTCTTGTAAAAGACAAGATTGGTTTAAAAAATTTATATAAACTTGTATCTGTGGCACATTTAGATTTTTTCTATAGGCATCCCCGTATACCAAAATCTTTACTCAGAACTTATAGAAAAGGTTTATTAATTGGAAGCGGATGCCAAGCCGGTGAGCTGTTTCAGAGCTTGCTCCATTTTTGCAGCTATGAAAAAGTCAAAGAAATATCAGGGTTTTATGACTTTTTAGAGATTCAACCACTGCACAATAATGCATTTTTAATCGATGGCGGATATGCAAGTGGAATACAAAGACTCGAGGAACTGAATCGTCAAATATATGATATAGGAAAAAACTTAGGAAAACCTGTAGTGATGACAGGTGATGTGCATTTTATCAATCCTGAAGATGAAATATTCAGAAAAATTCTTTTGAATGCCCAGGGATTCCAAGATGCTGACAAAGAATCGGGACTATATTTTAAGACTACTGATGAAATGTTAAATGAATGCAAATATCTTGGAACAGAAATAGCAAATGAAGTCGTTATAAAAAATCCAAATATTATAGCTGATGAAGTAAATGATGGGATTGCACCATTTCCAGACGGACTATATCCGCCTAAAATCGCAGGTGCTGAACAAGAAATTATAGATATGACTTACCGCCAAGCCAAAAAACTTTACGGTGAAAAACTACCTCCTATTGTTGAAAAAAGAATAAAACATGAATTAGATTCTATTGTTAATAATGGCTATGCTGTAATATATCTTATAGCACATAAGCTAGTAAAAAAATCTATGGAAGACGGATATCTCGTTGGATCGCGAGGATCGGTAGGATCTTCCCTGGTTGCTACCATGTGCCAAATTACGGAAGTTAATCCATTGCCTGCTCATTATTTATGTCCGATATGTCAAACATCTTTATTTGAAGAAGATATACAAGAAATAGTGGGTCCGGATTTACCTGATAAAAATTGTCCTAAATGCGGAAACCGCATGAAAAAAGAAGGTTTCAATATCCCATTTGAAGTGTTTATGGGTTTTGAAGGAGATAAAATTCCTGATATTGACTTAAATTTTTCAGGAGAATATCAGTCAAAAGCTCACAAGTACACTGAAGAATTATTTGGAGAGCATCATGTATTTAGAGCTGGGACTGTTTCAACAGTGGCGCAAAAAACGGCTTTTGGCTTTGTCAAGGCATACTTAGAAGAAAAACGTATACAGCTACCTAATATCGAATTAACCCGCCTTTCTACAGGGATTACTGGTGTTAAACGAACGACAGGTCAACACCCCGGAGGCCTAATAATAGTTCCAAAAGATAAAGAAATCTTTGAATTTACACCAATACAACATCCCGCTGACGACAAGGGTTCGGGAGTTATTACAACTCATTTTGAATATCACTCTATTAGTGATCGACTGCTAAAACTAGATTTATTAGGTCATGATGATCCTACAGTCATCAAAATGTTAGAGGAAGAAACAGGTATAAATGTAAGAGAAGTGCCTTTAGACGATGTAGAAACCATGAAAATTTTTTCATCTCTGGCATCACTAGATTTGGATCCAAAAGTTTTGGGAACATCAGTTGGAACACTAGGGGTTCCTGAATTTGGGACTAGGTTTGTTAGGCAAATGCTCGAAGATACGCGCCCGACTTCATTCTCAGAACTGGTTAGAATAAGTGGTTTATCACATGGTACTGATGTATGGCTGAATAATGCACAAAACATTATAAAAAATAATATTGCAACATTAAAAGATGTAATTGCCACCAGAGATGATATAATGATATATTTAATAAACAAAGGGATTAATTCTAAAACAGCCTTTAACATTATGGAAGACGTAAGAAAAGGTAGATGCCTGAAACCGGAATACGAAAAACTATTGATGGAAAATAATAATATAGACTCATGGTTTATTGAATCATGCAAGAAAATTAAATACCTTTTTCCGAAGGCACATGCCGTAGCCTATGTTGTAATGGCTTTTAGAATTGCATATTTTAAAGTACATTTCCCAGAAGCCTTTTATGCTACTTATTTTACTGTTAAGGCAGACGATTTTGATGCTGAACTAATTTTACAGGGACCTAAAAAAATTAGAGAAACAATGAATGAAATTGAAAAGAAAGAAAAAGAGGCTACTGCTAAAGAAAAAAACATTTATACACTGTTAGAAGTAGCTAACGAGATGTATATGAGAGGTATTCAATTTGTTCCCATAGATTTATACAAGTCAGATGTAAAAAGATTTAAAATAACAAAAGACGGTATATTGCCGCCTTTATCAGCATTGCAAGGCTTAGGAATTACAGCAGCTCAGAACATAAAAAAGGAGAGAAACAAGGGAAGATTTACTTCAATTGATGATTTACAACAGAGGACAAAGATAACTAAAACTGTTGTCCAGATTTTAAAGCAAAATGGCGTATTAAACGGTCTTCAGGAAACTGATCAAATGAGTCTGTTTTGAGTTGCATTCAACAAGTTGCTGTGTTATAATTTAATGGGTAATAAACTGACATTATGTTTTGGGGTGAAACTTGGAGTGGGTAAATTCCCACTCTTTAATATTATAAGACTAATTCTTCATTTTATAAGAATGTTTTTCTATTACCAATGTCATTTTAATTTATACCAAACTGAATAAAACTTTTGGTTTTACAGGAGTGATTATACTATGCTGAAAGATGAATCTATGAAGAAACTATGGAATTTGGGTTATAAAGCCGTTGAAGCAGCAGGGTTTGAATTAATCGATATGGAATTTGTAAAGGAATCTGGAAATTGGTATTTAAGATATTATATTGATAAGCCTGGTGGGATAACCATTGATGATTGTCAGACTGTGAGTGTAGAAGTTGGCAGACTTCTTGATATTGCTGATCTAATACCATGCAGTTATATTTTAGAGGTATCTTCTCCAGGGTTAGAAAGACCGATAAAAACGGACAAGGATTTTTTAAGATACATCGGTTCATTTGTAGAAATTAAAACCTTTGAAAAGATTGGTGATAAGAAGGTTTTCACGGGGATTTTAGAGGATTATTCAAACAATACTGTTACTGTTAAGAATGGAGAATGTTATTTAATTCCGAAAGAAAAGATATCATCAGCTAAGTTAAAATTCAAATGGGACGGGGATCGAAAATGAATATAGAATTTATCGAAGCATTGGCACAAATAGAAAAAGAAAAAGGCATATCAAAAGACATTCTATTAGATGCACTTGAAGCATCATTAATATCTGCTTACAAAAAGAATTATGGTTCTTCTCAAAATGTATCTGTCAGTATCGATAGAGATACGGGGGAAGTAAAAGTATTTTCTAAAAAGGTAGTTACGGACGAAGTAAAAGATACACTCCTTGAAATTGATATTAATGAAGCATACACATTTAACCCAACTGCAAAAATCGGTGATGTTATTTCCATAGAAGTAACTCCAAAAAAATTTGGCCGAATAGCTGCACAAACAGCAAAACAGGTTGTAATGCAAAGAATACGAGAAGCTGAAAGGGACTTAATATTTGAAGAATACTCTGGGAGAGAAACCGATATAGTTACAGGTATAGTTCAAAGATTTGACAAAAAAAATGTTATAATTGATTTAGGTAAAACCGAAGCTATTCTTCCGACTGGAGAGCAAATAAGCTCTGAGGAGTATGTTCAAGGCAATAGAATAAAAGTTTATATACTTGAAGTTAAGAAGACTACCAAAGGCCCTCAGATAACTGTTTCACGATCTCATCCAGGACTTGTAAAAAGGTTATTTGAATTAGAAGTGCCTGAAATTTATGAAGGTATTGTAGAAATTAAAGGAATAGCTCGGGAAGCTGGTTCTAGAACAAAAATAGCCGTGTACTCAAAAAATGAAAATATTGATCCGGTAGGTGCTTGTGTCGGTCCCAAAGGATCGAGAGTCCAGTCAATTGTGGATGAACTTAATGGAGAAAAGATAGATATAATTAAATGGGATAAAGATGTGGCTGAATTTATTTCAAATGCCTTAAGTCCCGCAAAAGTGCTGAATGTTATCGTAGAAGAAAATACTAAAACAGCTAGAGTCACTGTATCAGAAAGTCAGTTATCATTAGCCATTGGGAAAGAAGGCCAAAATGCAAGACTTGCTGCAAGGTTAACCGGTTGGAAAATAGATATAAAGAGCAAGGATAGCAATTTCAATGCTAATGATGATTTAAGAGGTGACGAAAGTGAAACGTAAGAAGGTACCGATGCGTATGTGCATTGGATGTAAGGAAATGAAACCAAAAAATGAATTAATAAGAATAGTTCGTACTACTGATAACAAAATCGAAATAGATCCTACAGGCAAAAAATCTGGCCGTGGAGCCTATCTTTGTAAAAATGATAAATGCATTGAAGCATCTATGAGGGAGAACAAACTTTCTAAAGCCTTAGATTTTCACGTAACAAAAGAAATGGTTTTAAACATCAAGGAGGAATTATTAAATTCATGAGATCCGATGAAGTCTTTTCTATATTAGGCATTACCCAAAAGGCAGGCAAATTAATATCAGGCCTAGATTGTGTGGAAAGAAGTGTTAATGCCAATAAAGTTTTTTTGATAATTATGTCTAAAGATACATCGGGAAATACCCAAAAAAAAATTAAGGAATTAAGTACCCGCAAAAATGTAGCTATGATTTCGTGGGGAAACTCTGATGAATTAGGTAGAGCAATCGGCAAGAAAAAAAGAAAGGTGATTGGGATTACTGATAAAGGTATAGCAAAAGAAATATTTAGGCGTATTAATCTTTTAACGGGGGTGGGGGATATTGACTAAACTACGTGTATATGAATTAGCCAAGCAATTAGGAATTTCAAGTAAAAAACTCATTACGGTTTTAGAAGATTTAGATGTAAATGTAAAAAATCATATGAGCACAATAGACGAAGATACAGCAAAACTAGTTATCGAACTAATTGAAGAAGAATCTGGAAAAAGTAAGAAGAAATCTGCTCAATCATATGATACTAAAAAAAGCGAGATTACAAGTACAAAAACTGAGGATAATAATAATAAAAATGAACGAAAAGTAATTACTATTCCCAGAAAAATAAGTGTTAAGGATTTAGGCATCCTTATGGGAATTGAACCAGTTAAAATAATAAAGAAACTCATGGATTATGGTTTGATGGTAAATATTAATGCAGAAATAGATTTTGAATCAGCAAAGAAACTTGCTGGTGAGTTTGAATTTGATGTTATTGAAGAAAAAGAAGATAGTCAAGACCTATTCATAAAAGAAGAAAGCGATGATCCCAAAGATTTAAAACCTCGTCCCCCAGTTGTAACGGTAATGGGCCATGTGGATCACGGTAAAACATCTCTGCTTGATGCTATAAGGCAAACAAGTGTTACAAAGCAAGAAGCAGGCGGTATAACTCAACATATTGGCGCTTCAGAAGTTGAAATTAATGGAAAAAAAATTGTATTTTTAGATACTCCAGGCCATGAAGCTTTTACAGCTATGCGAGCTAGAGGTGCAAAAGTAACCGATATAGCAATATTAGTAGTAGCAGCGGATGATGGTGTAATGCCACAAACTGTTGAGGCTGTAAATCATGCTAAAGCAGCAGGTGTTCCAATTATTGTTGCAATAAATAAGATTGATAAACCTACAGCAAATCCGGACAGAATAAAACAACAGTTAGCTGATTATGGTTTAATTCCTGAAGAATGGGGCGGAGATACAATTTTTGTAAATGTTTCTGCAAAAGCAAAGACAGGAATAGACCAACTCTTGGAAATGGTTTTATTAGTGGCTGAAATGGCTGAATTAAAGGCTAACTACAACTGTAAAGCTCGTGGGGTTATAATAGAAGCTAAACTGGATAAAGGTCGTGGGCCCATTGCTACCGTTCTGGTTCAAAGGGGAACCTTAAGAGTTGGTGACGGAATAGTTGCAGGTACATCTTATGGGAAAGTAAGGGCACTGTTTAACTCTCGCGGTAAAAGAATAAAAGCAGCAGGGCCTTCAATACCTGTGGAGGTACTGGGATTATCTGAAGTGCCAACTGCTGGTGATATTTTAATAGCCGTATCAAGTGAAAAAGAAGCTAAGTCAATTGCTGAAGAGCAAAAGAATCTTCAAAAAGAACCAGAATATAACACACCTAAAAAAATATCATTGAACCGATTGTTTGAAAGGCTTCAAAAAGGCGAAGTGAAAGATTTGAATTTGATAATAAAAGCCGATGTACAGGGTTCAATTGAGGCAATTAAACAAGCTTTGGAAAAATGCTCAAGTGATCAGGTTCAAGTTAAGATAATTCATGGTGGTGTGGGGACAATTACCGAAAGTGATGTAATGCTTGCATCAGCTTCGGATGCAATAATTATTGGTTTTAATGTTCGACCTGATTCTAATGCAAAAAAGATGGCAGAAAAGGAACAAATCGATATAAGAACTTACAGAATCATTTATGATGTTTTAGACGATATTCAGTTAGCTATGAAGGGAATGCTTGAGCCTGAATACGAGGAAGTAGTATTGGGTCGAGCAGAAGTTAGAGCATTATTTAAAGTTCCCACAATTGGCGTGGTAGCTGGGTGTTTTGTTACAGAGGGAAAAATTACCAGAAATTCACAAATTCGTGTAATACGTCAAGGAATTGTAATTCACGAAGGTAAGATAGCTTCTTTAAAGCGATTTAAAGATGATGTAAGAGAAGTTATGAGTGGATATGAGTGTGGCATCGGTCTTGAAAAATTTAATGATATAAAAGAGCAAGATGTTCTTGAGGCTTTTGTAATCAAACCGATTAAGAGGTAATATTAGTATGAGGTGAATACTAAAGTGGACTTTTCTAGAAACGAAAGAATTGCAGAAGAAATTAAAAAAGGTGTTAGTGAAATAATAAACAGTGATTTAAAAGATCCGCGCATTGAAGGGCTGATATCTGTTACTAAAGTTAAAGTGACAAAAGATCTTGGCCACGCTACAGTATTTATTAGTTTTTATGGTGATGAAACAAAAAAAGATACTACTTTTGATGTAATTCAGAATGCAAAAAATTTTATCAGGCATGAATTAGCAGGTAAAATCAGAATAAAGTATATGCCGGAGCTATCCTTTAAGATAGATGAGTCTATTGAATATGGGATTCATATTAATAAATTACTGGAAGAAATTAAAAAACAGAAACCAGAAGAAAAAGAGGATAAATAATATGGATGTTATTGATGTTACTGCCTTTCATGAGGCTATTAAAAACAATAACAGTTTTGTAATCACCTCACATATTGATCCAGATGGAGATAGTATAGGTTCTATACTTGCATTGACTCTTGCTTTATTGAAAAAAGGTAAAAAGGCAGTGCCGGTAGTTAATGATGATATCCCTAAAAAATATGAGTTCTTGCCGGGAAGTAATTTAATAACAAAGGGGATTTCAGACAATTATGATGCGTTAGTTGCTGTGGATAGTAGTGACATTGAACGACTTGGTTTTAGAAAAGAATTGGACAAATATACTAATGTTGTAATAAATATAGACCACCATAAAAGTAATACTCGCTTTGGTAACTTAAATATAGTTGATAGCAATGCTTCTTCAGCTGGAGAAATCATATATAAGTTATTAAATGGTAAAACTGAAATAGATTATGATATTGCTCTTAATCTTTTTACATCTATTGTTACCGATACTGGTTCGATGAGATATTCTAATACTACATCTTTGACATTAAGGATTTTAGCAGATTTGGTGGATAAAGGCGTAAAACCGAATTATGTGAGTCGCCAAGTTTTTGAAAAAAGAAGTATCAGTTCTATCAATTTACTGAAACTAGCATTAGATACTCTTGAATTATCGGCTAATAATAAAGTAGCAAGTATTTATATTACAAAAGAAATGCTTGAAATTACCGGGGCCCTAGAGGAAGATATAGATGGTATTATTAATTATGCTAGAGAAATTGAAGGTGTAGAAGTAGCTGTACTTTTTAGGGAAAAAGAAGAATCACTGACAAAGGTAGGATTTAGGTCAAACGAATGGATTGATGTAAGCAAGATAGCAGAGAAATTTAATGGAGGTGGCCATTTAAGAGCCGCAGGTTGTATTGTTGAAATTCCTTTAGAAAAAGCCCGTAAAATTGTTTTAAATACAGTAGGGATGTATATAATGGAGGGATTTAGTGGAAGGTGTAATTAATGTATTAAAACCTGCGGGAATGACATCTCATGATGTTATAAATCATTTAAGAAGGTTATTAAAGATTAAAAAAATAGGCCATAGTGGAACTTTAGACCCTGCTGCCACCGGAGTGCTACCTGCTTTTATCGGTAAAGCAACAAAGGCTATAGAATTTTTCATGGAAGATGACAAGGAATATATAGCTGAAATGCGTTTGGGAGTTACTACGGATACTGGCGATTTTCAAGGGAATATTACAAAGATTTATAATGGTCCTGTTAAAATTGAAAAAATTAAATTTGAAGAAGTTCTTAAAGAATTTACCGGAGAAATCATGCAAATACCACCTATGTATTCAGCCGTGCATTATAAAGGAAAAAGATTATACGAATTGGCACGTCAAGGAATAACGGTAGAACGAAGACCTAGAAAAATATATATATATTCCATAGATTTACTTGAATTTGACGAAAAATCTGCTATTATTAATGTGGCTTGTTCAAAGGGCACATATATAAGAACTCTTTGTGAGGATATCGGCAATAAACTTGGCTGTGGAGCATGCCTTTCAGATTTGATTAGGACACGATCGGGGTCTTTTAAAATAGAGGATTCATTAACTCTTGAAGAGATTCAACAAAATCTTATAAATAATACATTTGAAAAGGTTTTAATCCCAATAGATCAGTGTTTGCAAAATATGCCCATGGTCATATTGAATCGAGAAGATAATAATTTTTTTATAAAAGGTAAAGTATTGTATGGCGATTTCGATTATCTAAGAGTGTATCTAGATAAATTTATTCGTGTTTATAACTTTAAAGAATTTTTAGGCATTGCAGTTGTGAAAGAAATCAAAAACCGAATTGCACTACAAGTATTTAAAGCTTTAAAGCAGGATTGAGAGAAGCATATGAAAATATACCATGAATTATCATCTTTACAAGTATCAAATTGTACAGCTTGTGGCATTGGAAACTTTGACGGTATACATAAAGGCCATCAAAAATTAATTAAAGAATTATTACGATCTTCTCAAATAAGGAATATCGATTCCTTAATTTTTACTTTTGAACCACACCCATCAAAAGTCTTATCTCCAGATAATAATATTAAATTTATAATGACACCAAACCAAAAACAGCAAATAATGAAATCCTATGGAATAGACCACTTCGTTTTGGCACCTTTTACCTTAGAATTTTCCAGGATGAATTATAAGGATTTTATACATGATATATTAATTGATAAATGTAATGCAAAGGTCATAGTTGTCGGCTATAATTATAGATTTGGATACAAGGGTGAAGGTACAGCTTATACATTAAAAGAGATATGTCATGAAGAAGGAATCGATACAATTATAATTCCACCTGTAAAATATAAAGGGCAAAATATTAGCAGTACTTTTATTCGAAACCTTATAGAAAGAGGCGATGTGAAAAGCGCTGCTGAATTTTTAGGGCGTCCGTTTACTATTGAAGGTTTTGTACAACATGGAAACGGTATAGGTAAAAAGCTGGGTTTTCCTACGGCAAATATTTTACCAGAACAAGAGCTTGTACTGCCTCCTAGAGGAGTATATGCAGTTCTTGTAAGTTGGAAAGATAATATATATAAAGGAGTAGCAAATCTAGGTATAAAGCCAACCTTTAATGGTGACAGTATAAGACTTGAGACACATTTATTTAATTTTAGTAGAAAATTATATGGCGAAAAGCTAGAAGTTATGTTTATTGATAATCTGCGTCCAGAATTTAAATTCAATACGGCTGAAGCTCTTGCAATGCAAATACAAAATGACTTTATAAGAGCTAAAGAAATTTTAAAATTAATTTAAATTTACTTTTCTTGTGTGTTATGATAAAATCTATTTGCGATATATGAACCCTTGCTCGGTTAATTGAGAGCTCCAACGATTTACTGGGCAATCGGGGATTTTATAGAATAAGGAGGTGAATGCAATATGGCATTGGTCAAGGAAACTAAACAGGCAATAATAAATGAATATAAAATTCACGAAACCGATACTGGTTCTCCAGAAGTTCAAATTGCCATGTTAACACACAGAATAAACCAATTAACCGAACATTTAAAGCAGCACAAAAAAGATCATCATTCTCGCAGAGGCTTGCTTAAAATGGTTGGTAAGAGACGTGCTTTACTTAATTATTTAAAGGAAAATGACCTGGAACGTTATAAAAATCTTATTGAAAAATTAGAGTTAAGGAAATAAAGCGGGGTTTCCCCGCTTAAATTTTATTTTTGTTAAAACTTAAATGAAATTTAAATTTAAATTGCCTTTTTATTTAAAAAGAAGGAAATACTAATTTTAGTGTAGAATAAAATCATTGTTAAAAAGTTAAAAAAATCAAATAAAGGAGGATTATTTCTTGCCAGAATTTAAAACAGAAATAGGTGGTCGTAAATTAATCATAGAAACAGGCAAAGTGGCTCAACAAGCTAATGGTTCAGTTATGATTAGATATGAAGATACTGTGTTGTTAGTGACGGCTACAGCTTCTAAAAAGCCCCGAGAAGGTGTAGACTTTTTACCACTCACTATCGATTATGAAGAAAAATTATATGCCGTAGGTAAGATTCCCGGAGGTTTTATTAAAAGAGAGGGGAAACCCAGCGAGAAGGCCATCCTTTCAGCACGCTTGATTGATAGGCCATTGAGACCTTTATTTCCTAAAGATTTCAGGAATGATGTACAGGTAATTGCTACCGTTTTATCAGTAGACCAAGACAATACTCCTGACATCGTTGCTATTAATGGGGCATCATGTGCATTGTGTATCTCAGATATACCATTTGAAGGTCCTGTTGGAGCAGTATCAGTAGGCTTAATTGATGGCAAATATGTAATAAACCCTACAGTATCTGAAGCTGAAAAAAGTCGACTTAGGCTTGTAGTAGCCGGCACTAAAGAAGCAGTACTTATGGTTGAAGCAGGTGCCGATGAAGTATCTGAAGATGAAATGTTAAATGCCATCCTATATGGTCATGAAGAAATTAAAAAAATTATAGCTTTTCAAGAAGAAATAATTAATGAAATCGGTAAAAATAAAATGGAAATAACTGCGGAAGAAATTGATGATGAGTTAGAAAAATCGGTTCGAGAATTTGCAACTGAAGATATATTAAAAGCTGTTAGAATTTATGATAAGCAAGAGCGAGAAGCTTATATTGATAAGATAAACGAAGATACTTTGCTACATTTTCAAGACATTTACCCAGATATGGAAAAACAAATAACTGATGTATTATATGATATCCTAAAAGAAGAAGTAAGAAAGATGATTTCATATGAAGGCATTAGACCTGACGGCAGAACACCCAATCAAATAAGGCCAATTTCTTGTGAAGTAGGGATTTTACCGCGAACCCATGGTTCAGGCTTGTTTACGCGCGGACAAACACAGGTTCTTACAGTAGCAACTCTTGGAGCTTTGGGTGATGTTCAGATTTTGGATGGCCTAGGTATTGAAGAGTCAAAAAGATATATGCACCATTATAATTTTCCACCTTATAGCACAGGTGAAACAAAAGTTCTTAGAGGACCGGGGCGAAGAGAAATAGGTCATGGTGCTTTGGCTGAAAGAGCCCTTGAACCAATGATCCCCTCGGAAGAAGATTTTCCATATACCATAAGATTAGTTTCAGAAGTTCTAAGCTCCAACGGTTCCAGCTCGATGGCAAGCGTATGCGGTTCAACACTCGCACTGATGGATGCCGGTGTACCTATAAAAGCGCCTGTTTCAGGCGTAGCTATGGGATTAATTAAGCAAGAGGATAAAGTTACAATTTTGACCGATATACAGGGTATGGAAGATTTTTTAGGCGACATGGATTTTAAAGTTGCAGGAACAAAAAAGGGTATTACTGCAATTCAGATGGATATTAAAATAAAGGGAATTGATGAAGAGATACTAAAAAGTGCCTTGCGGCAAGCAAAGGAAGGCCGTTTATTCATTATGGACAAGATGTTATCGGTAATTCCCGAACCTAGAAAAGAATTATCTCCCTATGCTCCAAGAATCTTTACGATTACTGTAGACCCAGATAAAATCCGAGACATTATAGGGCCAGGAGGAAAAACTATAAACAAGATAATTGCAGAAACAAATACAAAAATTGATATTGAAGACGATGGTAAGGTTTATATAGCTGCACCTGAAGAGTCAGCAGGAATTAAAGCGATGGAAATAATCGACAAGATTACGCAGGATGTTGAAGTAGGTCGAACATATATGGGTAAAATAATGCGTATAACTAATTTTGGAGCTTTTGCGGAGATATTGCCAGGGAAGGAAGGTTTAATTCACATTTCGAAGCTATCCAAAGAAAGAGTAAAGCGGGTAGAAGATGTAGTAAAAGTTGGTGATGAAATCCTAGTTAAAGTAACTGATATTGATAAACAAGGCAGGATCAACTTATCGCATAAAGATGCTCTTAGTGAAACACAAACTAAAAAAAGCATCGAAGCATAAACCGAATAATATCGGTTTATGTTTTTTATGTCATAAAATATCTTTTTCAAAATACTATTTATGTAGAAACATAAAAGTAGAGAGGAAGGATATTTTATGAAGTTTTATACATTTAAATTACCTAGAAAAACTCTTAGCCTTATTTCTTTCTTTATTCTTGCAGTAACATGGGCTTTATTAAAAATACCATCTTCAGATATCCAAACCCTAGGGAAGTATGAACCTATATATGAAGGGAGAAAAGATAAAAAGATAATAGCCTTTACATGTAATATTGCATGGGGTAATGAATATATACCACCATTACTAGAAGTTTTTAGTGACAAAGATATAAAAGCAACATTTTTCATAGAAGGCAGGTGGGCTGAAAATTATCCTGATTTATTAAGACTTATTCATAACAAAGGACATGAAATTGGGAATCATGGATATAGTCATGCTCATCATGCACAGCTCTCCTACGAAGAAAATCTGAATGAAATAAAGAAAGCCGAATCAATCATTCAAGAAATAACAGGTGAAAAGACAACACTTTTTGCACCTCCTTATGGAGAGTTTTCAGAGTTAACCGAGAAAGCAGCTAATGCGATGAACTATCACATGATAATGTGGACCATTGATACTATCGATTGGAAAAAACCAGGAGTAGATTATATAATTAATAAGGTTCTGGATAATGCGGGTAATGGCAAAATTGTACTAATGCATCCTACCGAAGATACTGTTAAAGCAATGCCAACAATTATTGAAAATCTACATAAACAAGGATTTAAAATAACCACTGTTGGCGAATTGTTGTCGGAAGAATAACTATAGTGTGATAAGAATAAAAGTTGAAATCAAACTATATTTCATGTATACTTATTTCATGTATACTTTACTTGATAAAACAATAGAAGGGTAATAATCATGGCGAATCCGACTTCTTGGCTATATGTAGATTTGAATGCAATATCAGAGAACATTAAAACTATAAAAAATTATATCGGCACAACTCGATTATTGGTAGTAGTTAAGGCTAATGCTTATGGGCACGGGATATATCCTGTTGCTGCCTGTGCCGTAGAGAGTGGAGCCGATTATTTAGGTGTATCTTCTTTAGAGGAAGGTATTTTTTTGCGAAAAAGCGGGATAAAGGAACCAGTGCTTGTTTTTAACACTATACTGCCTGAACAAGCAGAAGATGCGTTGAATTACGACTTGACAGTTACTGTTTGTTCTTTTGATACTGTACAAGCTCTTAATGATGCAGCCGCAAAAATGAATAAAAAAGCTTTTGTACATGTGAAGATTGATACAGGGTTAGGAAGATTTGGCGTATTACCTGAACATGCTGTTGAAATGGTTCGTATAATAACAGCTAACTTCAAGAACGTTCATATTGAGGGAATTTATACGCACTTTTCCTTGGCAACAAACGAAAATATTACCCGTAAACAATTTAACATATTTTTATCAATTATAAAAGAGTTAGAGCATCAAGGCTATAAAATACCTTTAAAGCATGTATGTAATAGTACTGCAATGTTAAATTATGCCGAGATGCATTTGGATATGGTTAGAGTAGGGAATTTGGTATATGGGTTATGCCCCTCAAAAAATCTAAAAATCAGCAATCCCTCAAAAATATATTCCAAAATAATATTTTTAAAAACCTTGCCTAAAGGACATTATGTCGGCTATGGTAATAGATTTAAAACTCGCAGGCCTACTACAGTGGCTATAGTACCTTTTGGCTATTATGACGGTCTTGAGCTCTTTATCTCTCAGCCAAATGGGATTTGGGATAATCTTAAAAATCTTATCAAACAGATTTTAGCAAGTTTTGGGATAATAACTGCCAATAGAACCGTAAAGGTGAATGGTATTCAATGTAATATATTAGGCAAAATAAGTATGCAAAGTTGTATAGTCGATGTCACAGATATAAAAGATGAAGTATTTATCGGTGATGTTGTAGAACTCAATGCCAGACGAATAAACTTATCACATAGTATTGCTAGGGTTTATCATAAAGCGGATAATATTTTTTTAGTAGATAGAGCCGTTTTAGATGAAAATGAAGTAAATTTATCACATGGAACCGAACAAAGGAGCGAAACATCAATTGTGTAGCAAAATAAAGATAACAGTATGTAAAGTAGAAGGAGCAGAAGATATTTCTTTGCCTCAGTATATGACTTCCGGAGCTGCAGGAATGGATTTGGCAGCTAATGTTTCCGAAATTATATATTTGGAGGCAGGAGAATTTAAAGTTATCCCTTGCGGAATAAAAATTGAACTTCCGCCTGGATTTGAAGCTCAAATCCGACCCAGGAGCGGTTTGGCTGCAAATTACGGTATTACAGTGCTCAATAGTCCTGGAACTATTGACTGTGACTATAGAGGAGAAGTAAAAGTTATTTTGATTAACCACGGCAAACAAAAATTTTCAATAAAGAGAGGTGACAGAATAGCTCAGCTCGTAATTGCCAAAGTAGTAGAAGCTGAAATCTGCCAAAGCCGTAATCTGTGTGAAACGGAAAGAGGAAACGGTGGGTTAGGTCACACTGGTATATAGTAATTTTGCATTTTTTTACTTCTCAGGTCATAAACATATAGTTGGGAGGTAAAAAAATGAAACTAAGTGAATTGAGCGGAAAGGAAATAATCAATCTTTACAGTGGCGCAAGACTTGGAATAATTGGGAATTCAGATTTGGTTTTAGATGAAGTTTCTGGTAAGATAATTTATTTGCTAATACCTAAAAAAAATTCATGGTTCTTTAATTTTACCTTGGGAGATCGGAGCTATACGGAAGTAGTATGGGATTCGATAAAGAAAATAGGGCCGGATATTGTTATTATTGATGTGGAAGACTACAATCATAAAAAATATGATGATTTACGAAAAAGCAAAAATTATACTTAAGTTGTTGGAGGTGTTTTGTTATTGTCAAAAAATGAACAAGGCAAATTACTTATCATTCCCTTAGGCGGCATGAGTGAGATAGGTAAAAATATGACAGTTATTCAGTATGGTAAGGAGATTTTGCTAATCGATTCGGGTTTGATGTTCCCTGAAGAGGAAATGCTTGGAATAGACATAGTAATTCCAGATATAACGTATCTTATTGAAAACAAAGAGTATATAAAGGGCATTCTAATAACACATGGCCATGAAGACCATATTGGAGCACTTCCTTATGTGCTTCAACAGATAAATGCTCCACTATATGGAACGAAACTGACTTTAGGGTTGGTTGAAGGCAAGTTAAAAGAGACAAGGCTTAATAAAAAAAATATATCAATGAACGTTGTAAAGCCACCAACTACTATCAATATAGGAAGTTTTGCTGTGGATTTTATCAGGGTAAATCATAGTATCCCAGATGCAGTTGGATTTGCAATTCATACACCTGTTGGTATAATTTGTCATACAGGAGATTTTAAATTAGACCAAACTCCTGTGAATGGCGAAAAAGCAGATCTTCATAAATTTGCAGAGTTAGGTTCAAAGGGTGTACTTGCACTTTTATCTGATAGCACTAATGCAGAGCGCGAAGGATATACTATGTCAGAGAAAGTAGTAGGTCATACTATTGAAGATATATTTAAAACAGTTACCGGTCGAATTATCGTAGCGACTTTTGCATCAAATATACATCGAATTCAGCAAATTTTTGATGCCGCATATAAGAATGATAGGAAAGTAGCAGTGGTAGGCAGAAGCATGGTAAATGTGGTGAATATTGCTCTGGACTTAGGTTATCTTACCATACCTAAATCTTTATTGATGGATTTAGACGAACTAAACCGTTTACCAAAAGAAAAAGTCGTAATAATAACCACAGGAAGCCAGGGCGAACCTATGTCTGCATTAACTCGAATGGCAATGTCTGAGCATAAAAAAGTTGAGATAATGCCTGAGGATACAGTGCTTATTTCTGCAAGTCCCATTCCGGGAAATGAAAAATTTATAGCCAGGACGATAGACCATTTATTTAAAAAGGGTGCAAATGTTATATATGAAGCAATATCCGGTGTTCATGTTTCAGGTCACGCAAGCCAAGAGGAATTAAAACTAATGCTGAACCTTGTAAGACCCAAATTTTTTATACCTGTTCACGGAGAATATAGACATCTTGTCCATCATTCACATTTAGCTATGGAAGTTGGTATTCCTTCAGAAAATATTTTCATCGTTGAGAACGGTAGAATTTTAGAATTTACTAAGGATTCATGCAGAATGGCAGGGAGGGTTACTGCCGGTAAGGTTCTTGTTGATGGTTTAGGTGTAGGTGATGTAGGAAATATAGTATTAAGGGATCGCAAACAACTTTCACAAGATGGTATTTTGATTGTCGTGGTGGCTATAGACAAGGAAACAGGCGAAGTTGTTTCAGGACCGGATATAATATCAAGAGGTTTTGTATATGTAAGAGAATCTGAAGAGCTTATGGAACAAGCTCGCGAAAAAGTTAAACAAGCTTTGAGAAAATGTCAGGAAGAAAATATTAGTGAATGGTCTACAATAAAGTCTCAAGTAAGGGAACATTTAGGCAAGCTCTTGTTTGAACAGACTCGCAGAAGACCTATGATATTACCCATTATTATGGAAGTATGACAAATCCTTTGTCATACTTCTTTTGTATATTTATTGTAAAAGATTCAAAGAATAAGATAAACATTTGGGAAGGATGATTTAATGTTACGGTATGATGTTTTTTCCTGTAATAAGATTCCTGCTAAAAATCAAAACGTGCAGCCATCTGCAGATACTGCAACTGAAACACTACAGCAATTGGGCCAGCTTGAAATACCAAAGATGGAAAGCAACTTCTATTCAATTACTATAGTAGGACAAATTGAAGGACATATAGTGCTACCACCACAGAATAAAACTACTAAATATGAGCACATTATTCCGCAATTGGTAGCTATAGAACAAAATCCAAAAATTAAAGGATTATTAGTCATACTAAACACTGTAGGTGGCGATGTTGAGGCGGGTCTTGCTATTGCAGAAATGATTGTAGGTATGACAAAACCCACAGTATCTTTAGTTTTAGGCGGAGGGCATAGCATTGGTGTACCTATAGCGGTTGCCAGTGATTACTCTTTCATAGCCGAAACTGCTACTATGACCATTCACCCGATACGGCTTACAGGACTTGTGATAGGTGTCCCCCAAACATATGAATATTTGGATAAAATGCAGGACCGCGTCATTAAATTTATTGTGGAACATTCTAAAATTGATGAAGAATCTTTTAGAGAGTTGATGTTCAGCACAGGTAAACTCGCTCGAGACATAGGAACCGTATTGGTAGGTTCAGATGCTGTGAAATATGGATTAATTGATGAGGTCGGAGGAATTGGCGCTGCCATAAAAAAATTAGAAGAAATGACTAAACTAGTTAACAATTAAATGATTTGATGAGGTGATTTTATTGCTGTTATATACAACAATGCCTTTAGAAATCGTTCTTGATGGAATATATAAAAAGCGTGAATATAAAGAGATTGATACTAATGGAGTAAAATTGATAGTAGAATGTATAGGCATAAATCAAGGCAAAATAGTAAGGCTTCTCAGTAGCAATCCTCAGGATTTTTTAAATCCAAACTTCTTTCCGGGGAAAATAATAACATTTTCGCTTCAATAGACCTTATGGTCTTTTTTTTGTATAACAAGAAAGGATTTTTTAAAGATATGGAGAATAATAAAATTACTGAGGTGTAATGAAATGGCAAAATCAACACAAAATACTAAAAATATAAAAAGCGATATTCAGTGGGAAATTAATGGGCTTCTTTTAATTTCATTTGGAGTGCTTGGGATTTTTTCAATATATACCAATGCCGTTGGTGCAGTAGGAAACTTTATAAGTAAAAACTTCAAGGGGTTTGCCGGTCAAGCTGCCTTATTAATCCCAATACTAGTAATTCTTACAGGCGTGTACTGCTTGTATTATAAGAAAAAACCGAATATATCCTTCCGAACAGTTGGACTCCTTATTATTTTTATAGTAATGGTTTTGTTGCTCCATTTAAAACCTCATGCAACCTTGCTCGAAATGAATTTCATAAATCGATTGAGAGCAAGTGCTGATATAGGTGTAGAAGGAGTTGGAGGAGGAATTTTAGGCGAAATAGGTTTGTCATTCCTAATAAGTATTTTTGGCATTACCGGATCTACAATATTGATGATTACTTTTATAATTATAGGCACTATCATGATTACAGGAAAGCCGCTAACGGATTTAATACAAAAAATAAAGCCATCTATTAAAAATAAAAGCATCCCAATAAACCCACCATCTCAAAACAAGAATATAAAAGTTGTAACTAATATGATAGATGAATCTTCTGTTTGCGAAAACGATAATAGGAGAATAGAAGAAGATGTAATTTTAAAAAACCAGGAAGAAAAGCAAACTGAAAAGTTGGAAAAAGGTAGAGAAGTTAAGGAAGAACCAATTATTATAAATGGCAACAATGACGAAGAAAAAAAATATAAACTACCTCCTGTATCTCTGCTGCGTAAAAATACTATCAAACAAGGTGGTTTCAGTGAAAAAGAATTATTAAGTAATGCACAAATTCTCGAAAACACATTAGAAAGTTTTGGCTTACAAGCTAAAGTGATACAGGTTAATTGTGGTCCAACTATTACGAGATTTGAAGTGCAGCCGTCTCCAGGCACAAAAGTCAGCCGAATTGTTAACTTAGCTGATGATATAGCTTTAAGCTTAGCTGCCTCTGATGTTAGGATAGAAGCTCCTATTCCAGGGAAAGCAGCGATTGGTATAGAAGTTCCAAACAAAGCTAAATCTCCTGTATATTTACGAGACGTATTAGAATCGACAGAATTTCGTACATCTATATCTAAATTGACTATAGCGTTAGGTAAGGATATAGGCGGAAATCCTATGGTTACAGATTTGTCGGACATGCCTCATCTTCTAATTGCTGGAGCAACCGGATCAGGCAAAAGTGTTTGTATAAATTCAATTATATCCAGCATTTTATACAAAGCATACCCCAATGAGGTAAAGTTTATGATGATAGATCCAAAAGTTGTCGAATTGGCAGTATATGATGGTATTCCACATTTGTTGACTCCTGTAGTCACCGATGCTAAAAAAGCTGCTGCAGCTCTAAATTGGATGGTAACAGAAATGGAAAGAAGGTATCAAGCCTTTGCAAAAGAAGGTGTCCGAGAAATAGCAAGGTATAATGAATTAAACAATGAAAAGCCAATGCCTAAAATATTGGTAATAATTGATGAATTAGCTGATTTAATGATGGTTTCTCCAAGAGAAGTCGAAGATAGTATATGCCGGCTTGCTCAGATGGCAAGAGCTGCTGGTATACATTTGGTGGTGGCCACTCAGAGACCATCTGTAGACATAATAACAGGTCTAATTAAGGCAAATATTCCTTCTAGAATTTCCTTTGCTGTTTCTTCGCAAATAGATTCTAGAACCATACTAGATATATCCGGTGCTGAAAAACTACTTGGTAAAGGAGATATGCTTTTCTTTCCAGTTGGGGCATCTAAGCCCACTAGAATTCAAGGGGCCTATATATCAGAAGAAGAAGTTGAAAATCTGGTAGATTTTAGCAAGAAACAAAGAGAACCTAAATACGAAAAAAATCTTTCCGATTTTAATGAAATAGAGGCTGATAATAAAAGACATGAAGAATCTGATGAGTTATTCCAAGAGGCTGTGTCATTGGTGTTGGATAACGGTCAGGCTTCTATTTCTATGTTGCAACGGAGGTTAAGAATAGGATATGCACGCGCAGCAAGACTTATCGATGAAATGGAGGAACGTGGATTTATAGGCGGATATGAAGGTACTAAACCTAGAGAGATCTTAATTACCAAAGAATATTTTGATCAATATGTTAATAGTCAATAAATTTTCAAGGAAATGCCAAATATATTAAATCAAAGTGTCATCTTACCTTAAATTGAAAAAGAGCAGAATAGGAGGGGGCGGAAAAACTGAGCTGTGACATTAATGATATCAAAACTCCAACAGAACTTGGTACATATTTAAAAAGCACTAGAGAACAAGCAAATATATCTATAGAACAAATACAAAAAGAAACAAAAATAAGAACAAAATACTTAACGGCCATTGAAAATGGTGATTTTTCCGTAATACCAGGTGGCGATGTTTATATTAAAGGTTTTCTAAAAAATTACGCTGATACCATTGGGCTTGATTCCGGTGCAGTTATCGAAATCTATAAAAAGGTAACCGGTAAAGAAAAGGAAGAGGAAGAAACAGACTCGGCTGTTTCATTAACACAATATTCGGCAAAGGTAGACGATCTATCCGGTAAGCCGAAGCATAAAATCGTTAGCATTGCCGTCTTATTAATAATATTTTTGATATTAGCAGTGACGTTTATAAAAGCATTTAAGCCAAAGCATTCTCTGCATGAAACAAAACCACCTATGTCTCAAAGCTTACCTGAAGATGAAACTAATAAATCAGATGTTGAAGATACTACACATAGCATAGAAGACTTAAATAATGTGGTGAATACTAAAGATACAAAGGATGCAGGAGTAATAATTGAGGTAGTTGAAGACTCAAAGCAGCAGACAGTATATGTTATTGATGATGATTTTGTTGAAGTAACTATGAATGTTATAGACGGCAGATGCTGGATTTCTGTTATGAAAGACGATATTGTCGACTTTGAAGGAACTTTAAATACAGGAGAAACGAAAACCTGGAGAGCAGAAAAAGATATTAATATAAGAATAGGGAACCCTCCTGTGACTAATTTAGTGATTAACGGTAAAGACTTTGGAAGGCCTGCGGGAGAAGCCCGAAACTTTATTTTTAAGAGAAGAACTTAGAAAGTTCTTCTCTTAATTTTATTTATATTTTACTTTTAGGTCCAATATGGGATTATAGGTGAACAAAAATTAATGAATCTATATATCTTTACACACAGTTGTAAAATAAGTATACTTATTAATATATAATTTAGTTAGATTATCAGGAGGAGAAAATTGACTATAAAAATAGGTTTCATATCATTAGGCTGTGATAAAAATCTTGTTGATTCGGAATATATGTTAGGCATACTTAAAAAACACAATTACACTATCACAAATAATGAAAATGAAGCACAAATCATAATAATTAATACTTGTGGTTTTATTAAAGAGGCTAAACAAGAGTCTATAGACACAATTCTAGAAATGGCTCAGCTTAAAAAACTCGGCAAATGTAAATTGCTTATAGCTACAGGGTGCCTTGCTCAGCGGTATAAAAGTGAGTTATTAACAGAAATACCTGAGCTTGATGCCGTTATAGGCACGGGGGATTTTGATAAAATATGTGAAGTAATTCAACAACTAGATTCAAATAAAATTAATCTTACTAATAATTATAGTTTTATTGATTATGATATTCATAATCGTGTAAGAATTTATCCTTATACTTCTTTTGTAAAGATAGCCGAGGGATGTGATAATTATTGCTCATATTGTGCGATTCCATTTATTAGGGGCTCATATAGAAGTAGAAAGATTGCAGCTATCAAAGAAGAAGTTAAAATTCTTGCTGCTCAAGGGGTTAAAGAAATAAATCTTGTGGCTCAGGATACCACAAACTATGGAGTAGATATTTATGGGCGACCGTCACTTCCTGAATTATTGCAAGAACTTATAAAAATAGATGGAGAATACATGATAAGGATTTTATATGCATATCCAACAAATATCAATAAGGAACTATTAGATGTAATGCAGAGCAGTAACAAAATAGCCAACTATCTAGATATACCTTTACAGCATTTCAATGATAGGATTTTACGACTTATGGGCCGACCTACTAATAGTCAATCTATAATTACACTCATAAATAATATAAGAAGCAGGTTGCCTGAAATAACTTTAAGGACAACTTTTATAGTTGGCTTTCCTACTGAAACAGAAGCTGAATATGAGCAACTACTTGACTTTATAAAACAGTATAAATTTGATAAAGTAGGAGCTTTTAAGTATTCTCAAGAAGAGGGTACTGTTGCAGCTACACTTATGCCACAGGTACCTGAGAAAACTAAGCAGAGAAGATATAACAAATTAATGGAGGTTCAAAGTTCTATTTCAAAAATAAAAAATCAAAAATTCAAAGGAAAGATTCTAAATGTATTAATCGAAGGCTATGACCAGGAAAATCAATTATTTATTGGTCGTTCTGAAAATGATGCCCCTTTTGTTGATGGAATAGTTAAGGTCTTATGTGATAACGGTAACTGTGAGTTAGGTCAAATATATCCAGTAAAGATTCTGGAAACTTATGAATATGATTTATTAGGAAAATTGCTGTAAGAAATTTAATTTACCATGTTATTGTTTTAAAATCTCTGTAAAAAAAGTTCAGATTATCCATTTAAAATAAAAATTAGAAGGCATTGCTAAAAGATGCCTTTTTTTCAAAGGACAATTAAAAAATGGTATGCTATAATGATATTATGTAAACAATTGTGAGGTGAACGTTTATTGAGTCATGATAAATACAAGATTTTTCGAATAATAGCCATTTCTATCATCTTCTTGTTGTTAATGTTAGCATTTCAATGGCATTATACTAAAAATGTCATGACAAAAACCTTAGAAAAGGAATTACTTCAAAATAAGTATGTAAGTAATATCCAAGTAAAAGAAGAGAAAGAAAAAATTATTGTATATGTTACATTTAAAGATGTGGATAATTTAATGGAGGCTTACAGTACAATACATGGTATAATGGAACGCCAGTTAAAAGGTCGACCGTTTGAATTAGAAATTGTTAATCAAGCTAATAAAATGATAAGCGACCTATACAATAATGAGATACAGTTTATCATATATGAAGCCTTGCAGACTGGAAAGTTTACTGAAATGAAAACCAGACTTGATGATGCCAAAGCTAAAAATACAACATTAGAACCTGTAGAAATTAAAGTGTTTATAGATTTAGATAATCTTTATTTACAGATAAAACTTAACGAGTCTAGTTTTTATAAGGTAATTAGTCGAGAGGTCTAAATGGGGAATAGGAGGAGAGGAGAATTGTTGCTTGAAGTTGGGATTGGCTTAGGAATAGCCTTTTTGGCATTTCTTTTAATAAATGGCATAAATGTGCTGCCGATGATTATCATGTTAGGCTTTGCATATATGCTATATAATATCTTAGACAAAGGCAATTTAATGAAAAATCCAGCAAAAATTATTTCAAATACTCAAGACATAACCTTTGACAAAATCGGTGGACAAGAAGTAGCTAAAAATGAGCTGTTGGAAGCGCTAGACTTTATCAAGAACTTTGATGAAGCAAAAAAAATGGGGATTCGCCCTCTTAGAGGAATAATGTTAGTAGGAGCTCCTGGTACAGGTAAAACTCTTATGGCAAAAGCTGCTACATCATATATAGATTCAATTTTTGTTTCTGCCTCCGGAAGCGAATTTATAGAGATGTATGCCGGCGTTGGTGCGCAGCGGGTTAGACAATTATTTGAAGGAGCACGCACTATGGCTAAGAAAGCATCTAAAAAACACGGTGTTATTTTTATAGATGAAATTGAAGTCATAGCGGGAACCCGAGGCAGAAATACAAGTCATCTAGAATATGACCAAACATTAAACCAATTATTAGTTGAAATGGACGGCATTTCTTCTAATGATGATATAAATTTACTTGTTATTGCTGCAACAAATCGGCCAGATATCATTGATCCTGCACTGATGAGACCGGGCAGGTTTGACCGTATTGTAAAAGTGGATCTTCCTGATAAAGATGGAAGACTTGAAATACTGAAATTGCATACTAAAGATAAACCACTCGATATTGATGTGGATTTAGAACAAATAGCAAAAGAAACATTTGGATTTTCTGGGGCTCATTTGGAAAATCTTTGCAATGAAGCAGCTATTTTTGCAATGAGAGAACAAAATAAAAAAATTAGTCAAAAAAATTTTATAGAGGCAATTGACAAGGTTATCATGGGTGAAAAACTTAATAGAAAGCCTACTGAGGATGAACGTAAACGAATTGCAATTCATGAGAGCGGCCACGCTCTGATAAGTGAATATTTTAATCCCAATTCAGTTTCGACTATAACTATTACTTCCAGAGGTCAGGCTCTTGGATATATAAGACAAACACCAGAAGATGATATATATCTTTACACAAAACAGTATTTAGAATCACAGATAGCGGTAGCCTTAGCTGGAGCGGTAGCCGAAGAAAAATTGTTAGGAGACAGCAGTACAGGAGCATCCAATGATTTTGAACAGGCTGTAGATTTAGCGAAAAAGATAATATTTTCTGGCATGTCTGAGTTAAGTGTAGTAGATAAGGATTCACTACCTTCAGAAAAACTTCATAAAGTCATTTCAAACATATTGTTACAACAAAAGTCAATAGTTGAAAATATTATAGAGGAAAAACAAGATGTTTTAAAATTAATTGTTGATTATCTAATGGAAAATGAAAAAATAGATGGTAATAATTTTAGGAAACTACTACTAAAATCTCAGGTAGCATAAAAGTCATTTCAAAAAAAATATTTATTCTTTTTCTTCGTATTAAAAAAGGAAATCATGTAAAAAACTAGAATAATGTAATTGATATAGTTTGTTTTACTATTGAATTTAAATCTAGTTTAGAAACCTTCTTTTTCAATTTAGCATCAACATATAACGTATCGACTTTTTACAGTAAAATCAAATCTACAATAAACAAATTGTTTTAATTTGAGGTGACATTATTTGAAAGCTGAAATAATAGCTGTTGGCACTGAACTTCTGTTGGGACAAATACCTAATGTAAATGCTCAAATTATATCTAAAGCTTTGCAAGAAATTGGCATAGATGTTTATTATCATACGTGCGTTGGAGATAATCAGGATAGATTGAGCGATGTTTTTAAAACAAGTTTTGCTCGCTCTGATATTATTATTTTAACAGGAGGGCTAGGTCCTACAAAGGATGATTTAACTAAAGAAACTGTATCCAATTTTTTAAATATACCACTTAAAGCTGATAAGCATTCTCTAGATAAAATGAAGAGCTTTTTTGCTCATAGAGGAAGACCTATTGCTGAAAATAATTATAAACAGGCTCTAATTCCTGAAGGAGCTTATGCTATAGAAAATAAAAATGGTACTGCTCCTGGAGTATTGTTGAACAATAATGGAAAAATAATTGTTATGTTGCCAGGACCACCCGCAGAAATGGAACCAATGTTTAAGGAAGTTGTCATTCCATATCTTTCAAAAATGTGTAATGCTACTATTTTTTCAAGAGTTTTGAAATTTTATGGTATTGGAGAATCAGACCTTGAAGAAAAGCTCAAAGATTTAATATCTCAGCAAACTAATCCAACAATTGCTCCTTTGGCAAAAATGGGTGAAGTTACTGTAAGATTGACGGCAAAAGCCAAAAACAGGATTGAGGCACAGAAAATTATAAAGCCTGTAGAAGACGAGATAATAAAAAGAATTGGTAGCTTTTTATATGGATTTGACGATGATTCAATAGAAAAAATAGTAGCACAATTATTATTTAACTCTAATAAAACTATTTCTATAGCTGAATCATGTACAGGTGGTTTAACGGCTCATAAACTTACTAATATACCTGGAATATCACAACAGTTTGATAGAGGTATTGTTTCTTATAGTAATAGAGCAAAACATGAATTACTTCAAGTTAAGCTGGATACTATCAGAAAATATGGTGCTGTAAGTGAACAAACAGCTGAGGAGATGGCTCGAGGCATAAGGCTTTCTTCTGGCTCTGATATTGGAGTATCAATAACGGGGATAGCCGGTCCTGATGGTGGCACTCATGAAAAACCCGTTGGATTAGTATATATCGGATATTCTGATTCTAAAACCACATATGTTGAACAACACTTTTTTAATGGCAATAGGATAGTTATTAAGGAACGTTCTGCTAGCAGCGCATTACATTTAGTAAGGAAAATGATACAAGGCTTAATAAGCGATTAAATTAAATAAGTAGAGTTTTAGATATAGAGAATTTTCTTTTTTCAGGAGGATATGAAAGTGAGATGCTTTATATCTATTGAGTTAGAATCTTCAATTAAGAACAATATAAACGATTTTATCTTACAAAACAATTTAAGCAAAATTTTTAGTGGTGTAAGATGGATAAAACCTGATAATCTTCATATTACCCTTGCCTTTTTAGGTGATATTTCCGCAGACAGAATTTCAGATGTAAAGAAGATACTAACAAAAATAGCACCAAATCATATGCCGTTCTCTATCGACTTATCAGACCTAGGTTTTTTCCCTAATCTTAAAAACCCTAGGGTGTTATGGATTGGTATTAAAGAGCAACCAAATCTTTTGAAACTGAAAGATGACATAGATAAGAGGTTAGATGCTTTTAATATTTCTTATGACAAGAAGCCATTTTCACCTCATTTAACTATAGGAAGAATAAGGGAGCCTTTAAAAATCGAACCCAAGGCTGTAGCAGAAATGGAATTTAAAGCTTCCTTTTTAGTCACGGAAATATATCTAATGAAAAGCGATTTATCTCCCACTGGGGCAAGCTATACTAACTTATATAATGTGAAACTTGGCTGAAATAACTTTCTTGACTTGATTCATTTATACTAATATAATATATTAAAGAACATATGTTTGGAGGTTTATAAATGGCTGAAAAAGAAAAAGCTTTAGAAATGGCTATTACTCAAATTGAAAGGCAATTTGGCAAAGGTTCGATAATGAAATTAGGGGAAGCTGCAGCAAGATTTAATATAGAAGCTATTTCTACTGGTGCTCTACCTTTAGATATTGCTTTAGGTGTCGGCGGAGTTCCTAGGGGTAGGGTGATAGAAATATTCGGCCCTGAATCTTCAGGGAAAACTACTGTAGCACTGCATATAATTGCCGAAGCACAAAAGGGCGGAGGTACGGCCGCATTTATTGATGCTGAACACGCACTTGACCCCACTTATGCAAAAAATCTAGGAGTGAATACGGATGATTTATTGATATCCCAGCCCGACACAGGTGAGCAAGCCTTGGAAATAGCAGAAACTCTTGTCAGAAGTGGTGCTGTAGATGTTGTAGTTATCGATTCGGTAGCAGCTCTTGTTCCAAAGGCTGAAATAGAGGGCGAAATGGGAGATGCACACGTAGGCTTGCAAGCAAGGCTTATGTCCCAAGCCTTAAGGAAACTGTCAGGGGCAATCAGCAAATCTAATACTGTAGCTATTTTTATAAACCAGCTCAGGGAAAAGGTAGGTATAATGTTTGGAAATCCGGAAACTACTCCAGGAGGCAGAGCTTTAAAGTTTTATTCTTCAGTGCGTTTAGATGTAAGGCGAATTGAAACACTAAAACAAGGTGAAGAAATGCTTGGGAATAGGACGAGGGTTAAGGTAGTGAAAAATAAAGTTGCTCCTCCGTTTAAGCAGGCAGAGTTTGATATAATTTATGGCGAAGGGATATCAAGAGAAGGATGTGTGTTAGATTTTGCTGTAGAAGAAGGACTTATTCAAAAAAGCGGCGCATGGTATTCGTATGGAAAAGAAAAAATTGGTCAAGGTCGGGAAAATGCCAAGCAATACCTAAGAGAGCATCCGGAAATTTTGCAAGATGTAGAGTTGCAAGTAAAGCAAAAATATAATTTGATTAAATCTGAACCAACCAATGAAAAGGATGCTAAATCTAAAGAAGGAGCCTAATATGAGAATCCTTTTTTTTACAGACACTCACATTCGCGGTACTAATCCACAAAATAGGACGGATAACTTTTTGGAAACTTTGTATCAAAAAATAAAAGAAGTTTTTGATATTGCTCAAAAAAATAACGTTGATATGCTACTGCATGGTGGGGATATTTTTGATCGGCCAGATATTGCACCTTCATTGGCTCGAGATTTTGTGCTTTTAATAAACAAGTATTCTTTACCTGTTTACGCCGTAGCAGGTAATCATGATATATATGGACAAAATCCGCTCACTTTAAACCGAACAATGTTAGGTCTGTTAGACGGAGCTGATGTCGTTAAGTTAATAAAACCTGGCGAAAAATTATACTTCATGGCAGGCGATAAAAAAATACAACTTACAGGTCAGCATTACTATTATGGTATTGATGCTGATGATGAAAAGAAAGGTTATATAATAAAAAAAGATCCAGATGTTGATATTGCTATACACATGGTCCATGGAATGCTTTTAGAAAAACCATTTTTTGAAGGCATGGCATATACGCTGATTGATAGAATACTTGAAACTGAAGCTGATATAACTTTGTGCGGACATTACCATACAGGTTTTGGCACCAAATATATTGATGGAAAATACTTCATAAATCCGGGAAGCTTAGTGAGAATTAATAATAGTTTAAATGAGCTTTTGAGAATGCCTAAAGTGATATTTTTAGATATCGAAGATGGAATAAAAATACAAGAAATTTATCTTAAAAATGCTATGCCAGGTGAAGATGTATTGGATCGGTCTAAAGTTGAAGCATTGTCCTTTAGGGATAAAAAACTTTCACAGTTTATACAAAGTGTTTATTCGACCGGTCAGTATGATACTTTTGATATTAATCGCATCATAGAACAGATTTCAAAACAAGAAAACTTAAAAGATGAGGTGGTCCAAGAAGCCTTAAAGAGAATCGGCAAGGCTCAAGAGCTATTAGGGAGTGAAAGTAACCTAGAGGTGAATTAATTTGGGTTTAATCAAAAGCCTTAAACTGAAAAATTTTCAATCACATAAAGAAAGCCAAATTGATTTTGATGAAGGTCTTACGGTGATATTAGGTCAGACAGACCAAGGTAAAAGTGCTATTATAAGAGCTCTGAAGTGGGTTTTATACAACGAACCACGAGGCACGGATTTTATAACAGCAGGTTCTAAATTTTGTCAAGTTACTTTGGAGATGGAAGATGGTTCAATAATAATACGGGAACGAGATGGTCAACGAAATCGGTACATATTAGTACAAAATGGGCAAGAGCAGGTTTTTGAGGGATTTGGCAACAGTGTTCCTTTAGAGATAACAAGAGCTCACGGGATACCAAAGATAAATATTGACAAAGACGCTACTTCAGCGGCAAATCTTGCAGAACAACTTGAAGCTCCCTTTCTTATATCAGAAAGCGGAAGTAATAGGGCTAAAGCATTAGGCAGACTTGTTGGAATTCACATTATTGATGCTGCACAGAGAACTACTTTAAAAGATATATTTGATGCTGAACAACGGCGCAAATTACTATACAAGAATATAGAGAACTTAAATAATGAACTTCTATCATATCAAGATATTGATGCAATAGCGAAAAAAATATCCAATCTTAATGACGCTTTAAAAAAACTGAAACAAAACAAAATTAGTTTGGCAAAATTAATACAGATGCGCCAAGATCTTGAATCGGTGAATTGTGAAATTGAAAAAAATAAAAGTATATTACTCAAGCTTGATTTCATAGACAGAATAGAAAATAATATTATGCTACTTGATGCATTATACGTAAAACATCAATATTTATTTGAGTTAATGAGGAAATTAAGACAAATTATTGATTCTGAAAAAGCCGAACAAGATATTATCAGTGTTACACAAAGCCTCACATCAATCGAGAATTCTTATTTCATTATTTTAGAACTAAATAAAACATTAGGCAAATTGAGAAGTATTAATGATAATTTTAAAGATAATGATAAAAATTTAAAACATGTAAACATAATCTTAAGCAAAACTCAGGATGTTTTTAGCGCAGAAAATAATTTATTAGAATCACAAAAATTGATGGAAATCGAAAAAAAATATTTATTAATATATAATCAATGGGAACTAGTAAACCAACAACTTGATTTTCAAAAGAAAGTAGTTGGTAAATATAGTCAACTAGAAAAATCTGAACAGTATTTAAATAGTTTAACCCAAAAATTGTCAGAGTTGTTTTTGTTACAAGATATAAGAAAGTCAATGATAAATGTGGAATTATCGATAAAAAAAGGTGATGATTATTTACAAAAAGTTTTAAACAGCCTAAATACAATGGCCAAAGAATACAGTCAAATGTTAGAAAAATTTGCCATATGTCCCACATGCTTGAAACCTATAGATGAAAAAACAACTCAGAAAATAGTTTTAGATATACTAAATTGATTTCTTTAAGAGGCAAGAGGTGAGAAATATGGATCCAGAAAAAGAAATTCATGAATTAAAACAGAAAATAGATAAGGCCAAGGCTATGAGATACAAAGCAGAAGCACGTTTGGAAGAACTACAAAAACAAAAGCAACTTATTCTAGATGAACTAGATAAGCTAAATGTAAAACCTGAAAACTTGGATAAGGAGATCGAAAAAATTAGCAACGAAATCAAAGATTTATTGAAAAAGACAAAAGATTTACTTCCTGAAAACTTAGAGGTGTAAATATGATTGAGGATATAGATAGGATTATAGCTACTATTGAAAAGTATACTCAGCAATTAATTATAGAATATAGTGTAAAAAAAAGCATTAAAGAAAAACTTGAAAATGAACTAACTATTAAACAAAACGAGCTTGAGCAAGCAACAAATCTAATTGATATATTAGAGCAGGTTAGATTTCTTCTGCAGCGAACATCCGAATATGCACGAGAACAGATAAAACAGCAAATAGAAATGTTAGTTACTCACTGCTTGCAATTCGTTTTTGGTCCAAATCTTGAATTTGAAATTGAACTGAGTGAGGTCCGTGGTAAAGCTAACGCCGAATTTTATGTTATATCAACTTACGATGATGTAAAAATTAAAACAAAACCCCAAGATGCGAGAGGCGGGGGAATTGTTGATGTTATATCGTTGGCACTTAGAATAGCAGTTATCCAAAGCACTAATGCATATAAGGAAGGTCCACTGATTTTAGATGAACCTGCTAAACATGTTAGCAATGAATATATAGGCAATGTGGCACAATTTTTGAAGCAAATAAGCGACATTTTTCACCGCCAGGTAATTATGGTGACTCATAATCAGTATTTAAGTGAAATAGCTGATCTTGCATATAAGGTAGAATTAAAAAATGGAGTTAGTGAGGTAGTAGTATATAATAAGTTGGAACAGTAGATTATGCTAACAGTGCATACTGTTTGTTTTTCTTGACATGGTTATTAAAAAAGTATAAAATTAACATGTAATGAAACCTTGTTCTACTTCAGTCATGATTGGTTCGGGGGCGCGATTGTAAATTAAATTAGAGCACACACTAACTCTATTTAATTAATAAAAGCCGAGTTCCCCTCGGTTTTTATTGTTTTATGTCAATTGTTATATGTTACAGGAGGTGAAATAGTATCAACGGTGTAAATATAATAGTTACTCTAGCTACTGGATTGATAGCTTTAGCTGTGGGATATTTTATTCGAAAATACATTGCTGAAGCTAAAATAAATTCGGCAGAAGAATCAGCCAAAAAAATTGTGGAAGATGCTGAAAATAAAGCCGAATCCATTAAAAGAGAAGCTCTTGTAGAAGCAAAGGAAGAAATACTAAAACTTAAGAACGAAGCTGAAAAAGAGCTACGTGAGAGACGAAATGAACTGCAACGTTCTGAGAGAAGATTAATTCAGAAAGAAGAGGGAATTGATAAAAAAATTGAGGCTATTGAAAAAAAAGAAGAAGCTGTAACTAAAAAGCAAAATGAAATAAGCCAAATTCACGAAAAAGTTAATGAATTATATTCTCAGCAGATTGCAGAACTTGAGCGAATTTCATCATTAACTACTGAGGAAGCTAAGGAATTCTTGTTAAATAAAATTAAGGATGAGATACGTCATGATGCAGCTATAATGATTAAAGAAATTGAAACACAAGCAAAAGAAGAAGCTCAAAAAAGAGCAAAAGAAATTATTTCGTATGCAATTCAAAAATGTGCTGTGGATCAAGTCGCAGAAACCACTGTTTCAGTGGTAGCTCTGCCCAATGATGAAATGAAAGGACGTATTATTGGAAGAGAAGGACGAAATATTAGAGCACTAGAAACTCTTACTGGAGTGGATCTTATTATTGATGATACTCCAGAAGCAGTCATTCTTTCTGGATTTGATCCCATAAGACGTCAAGTAGCTAAAATTGCTTTGGAAAAACTTATTTTAGATGGAAGAATCCACCCTGCACGGATTGAAGAAATGGTTGAAAAAGCTCAAAAAGAGGTTGATAGCATTATTAGGGACGAGGGCGAAAAAGCAACATTTGATACTGGAATTCATGGCCTTCACAGCGATCTCATAAAATATCTTGGAAAATTATATTATAGGACAAGTTATGGCCAGAATGTATTGCATCACTCTATAGAGGTTGCGCACCTAGCAGGGGCTATGGCAGCAGAACTTGGAGTCGATGTCAAACTTACAAAAAGAGCCGGTTTGTTGCATGATATTGGAAAAAGCATTGATCAAGAAACAGAGGGTCCCCATGCATTATTAGGAGCTGAATTAGCAAAAAAATACGGTGAATCATTTGAGGTTGTAAATGCTATAGCATCCCATCATAATGATGTTGAGCCTCAGACTGTAGAAGCAATATTAGTTCAGGCGGCAGATGCAGTATCAGCCGCAAGACCTGGAGCTAGAAGAGAAACTTTGGAAGCGTATATAAAACGTTTAGAAAAACTCGAAGAAATAGCTAATTCATTTTCTGGCGTAGAAAAGTCCTATGCAATACAGGCAGGACGTGAAATTCGAATTATGGTAAAACCCGAGGACGTTGACGATTTAGGTGTTTTAGAAATAGCTAGAAGCATTGCTAAAAAAGTAGAAGATGAATTAGAATATCCCGGTCAGATTAAAGTGAATGTCATAAGAGAAACTCGGGCTACAGAGTATGCAAAATAAAGTGCGCAAAGCTGCGCACTTTTTTAAAACCCATACCATCATACATAATGGAGTATTTAAAATAAATGCAGGAGCTGAAACAATTGAAGATACTAAGAATATTAATGATTGGAGATATCGTAGGCAGACCAGGAAGAACCATAATCAGAGAAAAATTATTATTTTTAAGAAAAAAATACGAAGTCAATTTTATTATTGCAAATGGTGAAAATGCTGCAGGTGGAAACGGCATAACAGAAAAAATTGCTCAAGAGCTTTTTATAAGTGGCGTTGATTTTATAACCACAGGCAATCATGTCTGGGACAATAAAGATATTTTTAATTTTATAGATACGGAAAATCGCATAATAAGACCAGCTAATTATCCGAACAGTCCAGGAAAAGGTTATCAGATAGTTCAAATTGGGGCAGGCACGAAAATCGGTATCTTAAATATTTCAGGAAGAACATTTATGTCTCCTCTTGACTGCCCATTTAAAGCTGCGGATCTGATAATACAAGAGATGAAGAACGTAACAAAAATAATTGTAGTGGATTTCCATGCTGAGGCTACTTCGGAAAAAATAGCTATGGGATGGTATCTTGATGGCCGAGTTTCTTTAGTTGCAGGAACTCACACACATGTACAAACTGCTGATGAAAAGATACTCACAAATGGGACAGCTTATATAACTGATATAGGAATGACAGGGCCGTGTAATTCAGTTCTAGGTATAGAAAAAGAAAGAGTCATAAACAAATTTATATCTCAAATGCCGGTAAGATTTGAAGTAGCCAAAGGATCTGCTGAAATAAATGGAATAATTGTGGATATAGATGAATCAACAGGAAGAGCTTTAAAAATTCAAAGAATTAGGGAATCAACATGAAATTAAAATATTCCCTTAAAACTTTTTCAAAAAACAAGGATTTTTCATTAAAATATAGAATAGAATATTAAAAGCAAATTATGCAGGGAGGAATTAAATAATGGAAGTGTTAAAGGTATCAGCTAAATCCAATCCAAATTCGGTAGCAGGAGCACTGGCAGGTGTCCTACGGGAAAGAGGGGGAGCCGAAATTCAAGCGGTTGGCGCGGGAGCATTAAATCAAGCAGTAAAAGCCGTAGCTATTGCAAGAGGATTTGTTGCCCCTAGCGGTGTAGATCTGATTTGTATTCCAGCTTTTACTGACATTGAAATTGACGGTCAAGAAAGGACAGCTATAAAACTAATTGTTGAACCTCGTTAGTTCAAATGATTTATTTCAAGGTTTAACTTGATTGCTTACAAAAAATTATAAATGTATCTATTCAATTAATAAATAAGAACAATAAGTTTTTAATCCGACAGCTTTTATAAAGATTATGTTCATTAATATAATTTTTACAGGTGCCAGCGGCATTCAAGCTTAGTAAAGCTGAATGCCGTCTATATTTATTTTTATAAAGATTAAAAATCCTAGGTATTAGTTGTAAATGCGGAGGCTTATAAATGTACATAGATCTTCATGTTCATACAACTTTTTCAGATGGGTTACTTACACCAGAACAAGTTGTTAAAATGGCCATAAAACTTAATTTAAAGGCCATAGCAATTACCGATCATGATACTGTTGATGGTATAAGACCAGCATTAGATGAGGCAAAGAAATATACAGGGTTCGAAGTTGTTCCAGGCGTTGAACTGAGCACAGATTGGAACAACGAAGAAATACATATTTTAGGATATTATATTGACTATAATAATTCAAACTTAAGGACAGTTCTCTTGAGTTTTCAGCAAAAGAGAAGGAAAAGGATTGAGGAAATTATTGCAAAGCTTAAAAACATGGGCATTAATATATCTATCGAGGATGTATGTGCTAAATCAAAGGGATCTTCTTTAGGAAGGCCTCATATTGCTTTAGTGTTGGTAGAAAAGGGCTATGTTGGCTCAGTTCAAGAAGCGTTTAAGAATTACCTAAACAAAGGAAAACCTGCATATGTGCCAAAAGAAAAGTTAACTCCTTTTAGTGCTATTGATATAATAAAGCAAAACAGCGGTATCCCAGTCCTTGCTCATCCAGGATTACTGGAAGATAACAGTATTATTAATGAATTGATTTCCTATGGAATCATGGGTATTGAGGTGGTTCATAAAAGCCATAACAAGCCTCAAGTAGCTTACTACACTAAGTTAGCTCTCGACAATAATTTATTATTGACCGGAGGCTCGGACTCCCACGGAGAAACCCCTCTTTTATTAGGAAGTTTTGATATACCTTTGGATTATTTCTATAGATTAAAAGAAATAAAACGAATTTTTACAATGTGAGTAATGAATGTATTAGGCAGGATTATTAATACTTGTGTCGAATTATTAATAAATCAAAACAAAAAAGTAATTATTTGATAGATATCATATAGATTTATTTAGACAATTATAAAAATAGAATTACACAGGAGTGAGACGGCTTGGATGAGAAGAGTATAAGAATTTCAATTGATGAAAAGGCTTGCAAAAAATGCGGCTTATGTATAGCATTTTGTCCTATGAAAGTCTATGTTTCCGAAGGTGGAAAGCCAATAATAGTCAATCAAAACGCTTGTACTAATTGCAAATTATGTGAATTAAGATGTCCTGATTATGCTATAATAGTCGGAGGTGAAGATGTTGAGTAGAAAAATAATGCTAATGCAAGGCAATGAAGCTTGTGTTGAAGGGGCTTTAGCAGCAGGCATGCGTTTTTTTGCAGGGTATCCGATAACACCCTCCACTGAAATAGCCGAGATTGCAGCCGAAAGACTCCCAAAGGTAGGGGGAAAATTTATACAGATGGAAGATGAATTAGCTAGCATGGGGGCAGTAGTAGGTGCATCACTTGCGGGCCTCAAGGCTATGACAGCAACAAGCGGACCTGGTTTTTCACTGAAACAAGAAAATATTGGATTTGCTTGTCTTACTGAAGTACCTTGCGTTGTAGTAAATGTCCAAAGAGGAGGACCGAGTACAGGCCTACCAACATTACCAGCTCAAGGTGATGTTATGCAAACAAGATGGGGAACACATGGCGACCATCCAATTATAGTTATATCTCCATCTTCGGTAAGAGAAGTGTATGATATGACAATAAGGGCTTTTAATTTATCAGAAAAGTATAGAGTTCCCTGCATCTTGCTCATGGACGAAGTTGTGGCACATATGAGAGAAAGAGTGGAATTGCCAGATAAATCAAGTATCGATATAATAAATCGAAAAAAGGTCGCATCTACTTTGTCTGACTACAAACCATATATGGATTATGACAGTGATGGAATTCCTCCTATGGCAAATTTCGGAGACGGAATACCCTTTCATGTTACAGGACTAATTCATGATATTTCCGGATTCCCATCTACTAACCCAAAGGTTACTGAGGATTTAATAAACAGATTGATGAACAAGATTAATAATAATATTGGTGATATTATTGAATATGAAAAGCTGTATATGGAAGATGCTGAAACTGTTATAGTGACTTTTGGTTGTACTGCACGTTCAGTACTAAGCGCAATAAGAGTTTTACGGCAAGAAGGACTTAAAATTGGAATGCTAAGATTAAAAACCATATGGCCTTTTGCACATATAGCTATTAAAGAATTGATGCAATCATCCGTTAATACCCTAATAGTTGCTGAGATGAATTATGGTCAGTTGCTAGAAACGGTTAAAGCATCTGCTGAAGGAGCTTTTAGAATATATGGTTTAAATAAGTACAACGGAGAGCTGATTACGCCACAAGAAGTCATAGATAAAGTCCGGGAGGTGGCCGAATATGCGTAAAGAATTAGAAAAATATTTTAGAAAAGATAAACTTCCACATATATGGTGTCCCGGTTGTGGGCATGGTATCATAACTGGAGCCGTTATTCGTGCTATCGATAATCTAAAACTGGAGCAGAATAAAATATGTATAGTGTCTGGAATTGGTTGTTCTTCTAGAGCTCCAGGATATTTAAATTTCAATACTTTGCATACAACTCATGGTCGTGCCCTAGCTTTTGCTACAGGTATTAAAATGGCAAACCCTGAACTAAAGATTATTGTACTTACAGGTGATGGGGATTGTTCAGCCATAGGTGGTAATCATTTTATTCATGCAGCTCGAAGAAATATTGATATTACTACAGTAGTTTTTAACAATAGTATTTATGGCATGACTAGCGGGCAATATTCCCCTATGACACCTAAGGGAGCATTTGCAACTACTGCACCATACGGAAACATAGATAGAAACTTTGATTTATGCAAATTGGCTCAGGCTGCTGGAGCTACTTATGTAGCCAGAGGAACAGTTTACCATGTTCCGCAACTAATAAAATTAATGGAAAAAGCTCTGAAGCATAAAGGCTTTTCACTAATAGATGTAGTAGATATATGCCCTACATATTTTGGCCGTAGAAACAAAATGGGGTCGCCCGTAGTTATGATGGAAAAAATTCGCGAAATGTCAATTACGGCAAGAACTGCAGCAAAGCTACCACCTGAAGAACTTTCCGAGAAAATTGTTATTGGAGAATTTTATGAAGAACAAGCTCCCGAATATACCGAAGAATACGCAAAAGTCATGAAAAAGGCTCAAGGGGGAAAACTAAATGAATGAAAGAATAGAAATAAGACTAGGGGGTTCTGGAGGGCAAGGACTGATTTTGGCAGGTATTATATTGGCTGAAGCTGCTATTCTTGACGGTAAAAATGCTGTTCAATCACAATCTTACGGTCCAGAAGCCCGTGGAGGAGCAAGTAGATCAGAAGTTATAATAAGTAATACAAGCATTGATTATCCGAAGGTGTCTAAACCTGATGTCTTTCTTGCATTAACCGAAGAAGCGATGAATAAATATAAAAACGATCTAAAAGAAAATGGGCTGCTCATTATAGATGCTAGTATGGAAAAACCAAAAGATTCTTATAAGATTCTTAGCGTTCCTATACTAAAGACCGCCCAAGAAAAAATTGGTAAGGTCATTGTTGCTAATATAGTTGCGTTAGGAACATTAATACAGGTTACTGAAGTGGTTTCAAAGGAATCCATAGAAAAAGCTGTATTAGATAGGGTTCCACAGGGTACTGAAGAATTAAATAAAATGGCTTTGTATAAAGGGTTTGAGTTGGGAAAATCTAAATAAATATTTAAAAAAAGAAGGGAGTTTTATTAATGTCTAAAACTATAAATCCAGTTGAATCTGTTCAACAAGAAATTAAATTCGCATGTGAAAAGCTTGGATTAGAGGATTCCTTCTATGAACTGCTGAAAGAACCCGAAAGAGTGCTAATAGTCCAAATTCCTGTAAAAATGGATGACGGCACAATAAAAACCTTTACAGGATATCGAGCACAGCACTGTACCATTATGGGGCCAGCAAAAGGCGGATTTAGATATCATCCTGATGTATGCTTAGATGAAGTAAAAGGTTTATCTATGTGGATGACATTCAAATGTGCTGTTGTTGGAATCCCTTATGGTGGAGCTAAAGGAGGAGTCTGTTGTAATCCTGCTGATTTATCAAGAGGAGAACTTGAAAGACTGACTAGAGGCTATTTAAGGGCAATCAATACAGTAGTAGGACCTGAAAAAGACATTCCAGCACCAGACGTAAATACAAATGCTCAAATCATGGCTTGGTTTATGGATGAATTCAGCATGTTGAAGGGTTATAATGTTCCTGGCGTAGTTACGGGAAAACCAATTTCACTAGGCGGTTCTCAGGGAAGAACCCAAGCAACCGGATTTGGTGTAACAGTAGCTGTCAAAAAAGCATGTGAAGCAATGAATATAGATATGGCTAATGCTAGGATAGCTATCCAGGGTTTTGGCAATGTAGGTAGTTATACATCTTTGTACTGCAGCAAAAATGGAGCAAAAATTGTTTCTATAGGAGAATGGGATAAAAAAATCGGAACATACGCGCTTTATAATGAAAATGGTCTTGATATAGATAAACTATTCGATTATAAAGCCGAAAATGGCACTATTGTAAATTTCCCCGATGCAAAAAGGATAAGCCTTAGCGATTTTTGGACTTTGGAAAATATTGACATACTTATCCCAGCGGCCCTTGAAAATGCAATAGATGAAAACAATGCACCAAAAATAAAAGCTAAAATCATAGTAGAAGCAGCCAATGGTCCTACTACACCTGAAGCTGATAAGATCCTTGCCCAAAAAGGAATTCCTATATTCCCTGATATTCTTTGCAATGCTGGTGGTGTTACTGCATCATATTTTGAATGGGTACAAAATTTAATGAATTTTTATTGGACTGAAGAAGAGGTTAATGGTAAATTAGAGCCTATTTTAATAAACGCCTTTGATGATGTTTATAATATGCATAAACATAATAATGTAAGTTTAAGACAAGCAGCTTATTTAGTGGCGATTAAACGCATCGCGGATAATATGAAAATGAGGGGTCGAATATAATAAATTATTTATCCCCGCTTTAAACGGCGGGGATATTACAGATTAATTTTGAATGATAAACTTAGCACATATTTTAAATACAATTTATTTTATTGCCTTTTTCTAGAAAGTATTATACTATATTTAAAGAAGTTTAAGAAAAATATAGGAGGGCAGTGTTATGGCAGATAAAGAGTCCCTCGATAACCTTGCTAAGCATAAAAAGGAATGGGAAGAAAAAATACTGAATAAGGTTTTAGACAAAGGGCATGAAAGATATGAAAAGTTCTTAACTGGATCAAATATTGAAGTTGATAGAATGTATACAGAATTAGATATACAAGAATTAGATTATTTAAGAGATTTAGGTTTTCCAGGTGATTATCCTTATACTCGCGGAATATATCCCACTATGTATAGAGGCCGGCTATGGACTATGCGACAATATGCGGGCTTTGGAACGGCTGAAGAATCTAATAAAAGATATAAATTTTTATTATCACAAGGTCAAACTGGCCTAAGTGTAGCTTTTGACCTACCAACGCAGATGGGGTATGACTCAGGCCATCCATTATCAAGAGGTGAAGTTGGAAAAGTTGGTGTGGCAATTGATTCATTAAAGGATATGGAAATCCTTTTTGAAGGAATTCCCTTAGATAAAGTAAGCACTTCAATGACAATCAATGCACCGGCTGCTATACTACTAGCTATGTACATATCTCTTGGGGAAAAACAAGGTATATCACCTGATCAGCTTTCTGGTACTATTCAAAATGATATATTAAAGGAGTATGTAGCAAGAGGTACATACATTTTTCCACCTGAACCATCAATGCGACTTATTACAAACATTTTTGAATTTTGCTCAATACATATGCCCAAATGGAACACTATTAGCATTAGTGGATATCATATACGCGAAGCTGGAGCAACGGCCATCCAAGAAGTGGCTTTTACGCTTTCTGATGGTATAGCTTATGTTGAAGCTGCTTTAAAGGCAGGTCTTGCAATTGATGATTTTGCGCCAAGACTTTCATTTTTCTTTAATGCACATAATGATTTATTTGAAGAAGTAGCCAAATTCCGAGCAGCAAGAAGGTTATGGGCTAAGATTATGAAACAGCGATTCAAAGCACAAAATCCAAAGTCAATGATGCTTAGATTTCACACACAAACTGCAGGTTCTACTTTGACAGCTCAACAACCGGATAATAATATTGTTAGAGTAGCCATACAAGCATTAGCCTCTGTCTTAGGAGGTACTCAATCACTTCATACTAACTCAAGGGATGAAGCTTTAGCATTACCAGCAGAGGATTCTGTGAGAATAGCTCTTAGGACACAACAAATAATTGCCTATGAAAGTGGAGTTACAGAAACTATCGATCCATTAGCAGGCTCTTATTATATAGAATATTTGACAAATACAATAGAACAAAAAGCTCAAGAGTATATCGAAAAAATAGATAAACTTGGTGGTGCTCCTAAAGCTATTGAAAAAGGATTTATGCAACAAGAGATTCAGAATAGTGCTTATGAGTATCAAATGGCAGTTGAATCAGGTAGAAGAATCGTTGTAGGCGTAAATAAATTCCATGTTGAAGAAGAACCGGTTAAAGGTTTACTCCGGGTAAACCCTGCTGTTGGCAAATTACAGGAAGCAAGAATTAAAGAATTAAAAGCATCGCGAGATAACTTAGCAGTAGAAGCAGCACTGAAAGAACTTACCGATTGTGCAAAAACAGAAAAAAATCTTATGCCTGTAATAATCAAATGCGTTAAAGCTTATTGCACTTTAGGAGAAATATGCAACGTCTTACGTGATGTTTTCGGTGAATATAAAGCTTCTATGAATATATGAGGAGTGATTTCATGACAGACGCTAAACCTATAAGGGTATTAATAGCTAAGCCAGGGCTTGACGGTCATGATAGAGGAGCTAAAGTTGTAGCAAGAGCTTTAAGAGATTCTGGTATGGAAGTTATTTATACTGGACTCAGGCAGACTCCTGAGCAGATAGTTGAAACTGCTATTCAGGAAGATGTTCAAGTGATAGGTCTTTCTATTCTTTCCGGCGCTCATAATTTTCTTTTTCCTAAGGTAATGGAATTATTAAATAAAAAAAACGTTCAAGATATCTTAGTAATAGCTGGAGGGGTTATTCCCGATGAAGATATTCCCTTACTGAAGGAGGTAGGTATTAGAGAAATATTTACTCCTGGCACTCCTACATCGGACATTGTAAATTTTATAAAAAATAATGTTAAGAACAATGTAGATGATGAGAATTGATAATACATTGAAAGGTATATTTTTATGGATATTATACAAGGGGTTTTAAATGGTGATACGAGGAGCATTGCAAAACTTATTACACTTATTGAAGAAAGATCTCCTAAAGCTAATGAGATTCTTAAACAATTATTTAGATTCACAGGCAATGCTATAACCATCGGTATAACAGGACCGCCCGGTGCCGGCAAGAGTAGCATTATAAATCAACTGGCTAAAAAATTTCGAAATAAAAATAAAAAAGTAGGGATTATTGCTATAGACCCAACGAGCCCTTTTACTGGCGGAACTCTTTTGGGAGATAGAATTAGGATGCAAGACTTGACCTTAGATGAAGGTATATATATACGCAGTATGGGAAGTCGAGGCAAACTTGGCGGACTTTCACAAGCATCCTATGATGCTGTCAAAGTTCTCGATGCTGCCGGAATGGATTATATAATAATTGAAACTGTTGGTGTGGGTCAATCAGAAGTTGATATAATTAGGTTAGCAGATATTGTAGTATTGGTTTTGGTTCCAGGTATGGGTGATGATGTACAGGCTATCAAAGCTGGTGTCATGGAAATCGGAGACATTTTTGTTGTCAATAAATCTGATATAGATGGCTCAGATCGGCTAGTAAATGAAATAAGAATGAACTTAGAATTAAATCCAAAAAAAAGCTCTTTTAAACCTCCTGTAATAAAAACTGTTGCAACAACTGGCGAAGGTATAGAAACACTTGATGAAACTATTAATCAGGTTTATCATGAGTTATCTATCAATGGTATTATCAGTGATAGGAGAAAGCAACATGCACAACAAGAACTGCAAGAACTAATTAAGGACTTTTACTTGAAAAAAATTAATTCCTCATTTCCTGCTGAAATCATAGCATATACTGAAAAAATATTAAAAAAGGAAATTGACCCTTATTCTGCGGCTAATGCAATCCTTGAGAAGGAGGAATAAATTAAGAATGATAGAAAAGATTGATCATATTGGGGTTGCTGTTAAAAGTATCCAAGAATCAATGAAAGTATATACAGAAATTCTAGGTCTTAAAATTACAGGGATTGAAACAATTGAAGAACAAAAAGTTAAAACCGCTTTCATTCCTATAGGTGAAAGCGAAATAGAATTATTAGAATCTACTGCAGATGATGGACCAATAGCAAAATTCATAGAAAAACATGGAGAGGGTGTTCAACACATTGCTTTAAGGGTAAATAATATTGACCAAAAACTCGAAGAACTCAAACAGAAGGATGTAAAGCTCATCGATGAAAAACCGAGAATAGGAGCAGGTGGTGCCAAAATAGCATTCATCCATCCCAAGGATACAAAAGGAGTCTTAATAGAATTATGCGAAAGATAAGGAGGAATAAAATTGGAAACTATTGAAACAAAAATTAAAATCTTAGAACAAAAACGCAAGACCATAGAAATGGGCGGTGGAGAAAAGCGCATACAAAAGCAGCACGAAAGCGGCAAACTTACTGCACGAGAAAGAATAGAAAAACTTTTAGACAAAGATAGCTTTATAGAAATTGATGCATTTGTAGAACATCGCTCAAATCAATTTGGCATGCAAGAAACTAAAGTTCCCAGCGAAGGTGTAATCACAGGCTATGGAACAATCGATGGCAGATTAGTCTTCATATTCGCCCAAGATTTTACAACAATAGGCGGATCCCTTGGAGAAATGCATGCCGCAAAAATTTGTAAGGTTATGGATATGGCAGCAAAAATGGGTGCTCCTTTTATTGGTCTTAACGACTCAGGTGGAGCAAGAATTCAAGAAGGTGTTGATGCACTAAAAGGTTTTGGCGACATCTTCTACAGAAACACCCTATCCTCTGGAGTAATACCGCAACTATCAGTAATACTGGGGCCTTGCGCCGGCGGAGCCGTATACTCTCCAGCCTTAACCGACTTTGTATTTATGGTATCCGGTATAAGCAAAATGTTCATTACTGGTCCTCAAGTAATAAAAGCCGTGACAGGTGAAGAAGTCAGCGATGAAGAACTTGGTGGAGCAGCTGCCCACAACCAAAGAAGCGGAGTAGCACACTTTATCAGTCAAAATGAACAAGAATGTTTTGACCAAATAAAAAAACTTCTATCATACATACCTTCAAACAACCTAGAAGATCCACCATATAAACCGACTACCGATAACCCGACAAGAACAGTACCGGAACTTGATACCATAGTTCCTGCAGATCCCAACAAACCGTATGACATAAAAGATGTCATAAAACACATAGTGGATGATGCTGACTTCTTTGAAGTACAACCACTCTATGCACCAAATCTCATAATAGGTTTTGCAAGACTTGCAGGTCATAGCGTAGGAATCCTGGCAAACCAGCCAAAACATCTTGCTGGCTGCTTAGACATAAACGCTTCTGACAAAGCTGCACGATTTATACGATTTTGCGATGCCTTTAATATACCTCTTGTAACATTCACCGATACTCCTGGATATCTGCCCGGAGTAAACCAAGAACACGGAGGTATCATACGGCATGGTGCAAAACTACTATACGCATATTCCGAAGCTACAGTGCCAAAACTCACCGTCATAACGAGAAAAGCATATGGAGGCGCCTACATAGCCATGTGCTCAAGACACTTAGGAGCAGACCAAGTTTTTGCATGGCCTACAGCCGAAATAGCCGTTATGGGCCCTGACGGAGCAGCCAATATTATCTTCAAAAAAGAAATAGAAGCCTCTGAAGACCCAATAAATATAAGGAAACAAAAAATCGAAGAATATCGGGATAACTTTGCTAACCCTTATCAAGCAGCCGCTCGAGGTTATATTGATGATATAATAGTGCCATCCACAACAAGGGCAAAACTTACATCAGCGCTTGAAATGCTGATGTCAAAAAGCGAAAAAAGACCGGCTAAAAAACACGGCAACATTCCTGTATAAGGAGGAAATTAAAAACTATGACAACTATACAAGTCTTTCAGGAATCACTTAAAACATCTCTCTTTGGCATGTGCCTTGTCTTAGGAACATTATACATACTATCTCTCATTTTAGAGCTCATGAGATTAGTATTTGAACCTAAGACAAACGTAAAAAAAAATGAAACAGCTTTAAAAGAACAAACACTAGAACAAATACAAACCGTCGATACAACAGACGATACTGAACTCATCGCAGTTATCACTGCAGCTATTGCCGAATACCTACAAACACCTATATCAACTTTAAAAATCGGTGCCATACGTCAAATTCATGAAAAAACTCCCATATGGGGTATTGAGTCCAGAATATACAACATCAACAATAAATTTTAGATATAGAATAAAAGGAAGGAGAAATACAAAAAATGAAAAAATACAAAATAACTGTAAATGGAAAAACTTATGAAGTAGAGGTAGAAGAAATGGGTGGTCAGAACTTTATACCTACCCAAACAGCAAACACTCCCATATCACCGGAAGTAACACAACAACCTAAGCCTCAACCGCAACCTAAGCAAAAAAACCCAGGCACTGTCGGTAAACAAAAAATTACTTCGCCTATGCCAGGCACGATTATGTCAATTAACAAAAAACCTGGGGATAAAATACAAAAAGGTGATGTAATAATGATACTTGAAGCCATGAAAATGGAAAATGAAATCATCGCCCCAGAAGATGGCGTTATAACCTCCATTGATACAAGCGAAGGAGCCTCAGTAAATACAGGCGATATTCTTGCAACATTTGAATAAATCCCATTTGAATAAATCAACGGAGGAGAGAAATCGTGCTTGAACAAATAATAAAATTTTTCATGAAAACTGGTTATGCAAACATAACTTTAGAACAAGCTATCATGATATTGATAGCCTGTTTCCTGATGTATCTTGCTATAGTAAAAAAATATGAACCATTGCTACTAGTACCTATTAGTTTTGGCATGTTGCTTGCTAATATACCTCAGGCAAACCTTATGGCTAAAGGCAACTTTCTATATTGGATATATCAAGGAGTAAAACTCAATATATATCCACCTCTCATATTCATGGGAGTAGGAGCCATGACCGACTTTGGTCCACTTATAGCCAATCCAAAAAGCTTGTTGCTGGGAGCTGCTGCTCAGTTCGGAATTTTTACTAGTTTTTTAGGCGCAGGCCTTCTTGGATTTAACTTCAAAGAAGCCGCTTCTATAGGTATAATAGGTGGGGCAGATGGACCGACAGCCATATTCCTTACAAGTCAGCTTGCTCCACATCTATTAGGAGCGGTAGCAGTAGCTGCTTATTCATATATGGCATTAGTCCCCATCATACAGCCGCCTATAATGCGGGCGCTTACTACAAAAAAAGAGCGCCAAGTAACTATGGAGCAGCTAAGACCCGTATCTAAAACAGAAAAAATCATATTCCCAATAATAGTAACTATATTAGCAAGTTTTTTAGTTCCAGATGCCACGGCTTTAGTAGGTTGTCTGATGTTGGGCAATTTGTTTAGAGAATGTGGTGTAGTCGATAGACTATCTAAAACAACTCAAAACGAACTTATAAATATCATTACCATATTTCTTGGTACCACTGTTGGAGCTACTGCCAGTGCAGAAAATTTTCTGCAGTGGGGAACCATTAAAATACTTTTGCTAGGTCTTGCAGCCTTTTCAGTGGGAACGGCCTCAGGAGTACTCTTTGGTAAACTCATGTATGTTTTATCTGGAGGAAAAGTAAACCCACTTATAGGTTCTGCGGGTGTCTCTGCAGTTCCTATGGCAGCAAGGGTATCTCAGGTAGTGGCACAGGAAGAAAAACCCGGCAACTTTATTCTGATGCATGCTATGGGACCTAACGTAGCAGGTGTTATTGGTTCAGCTATAGTTGCAGGTATGTTGCTTTCAATGTATGGTGGATAAATATTGCTGAACAATGTTGTTTAATATATATTTATAACTATTTTTCCATATGAATAATTGATAAATTATTTTAGAAAGGAGATTAAAATTGCAGCAAAGAAAAGAAAGAAAAGTTGGAATAACTGACACTATTTTAAGAGATGCTCATCAATCACTTATAGCTACACGGATGAAAACAGATGAAATGCTGCCAATTGCAGAAAAGCTTGATCAAGTGGGTTACTATTCTTTAGAAATGTGGGGCGGAGCCACATTTGATAGCTGTATACGTTTTTTAAATGAAGATCCATGGGAAAGACTTCGCAAAATAAAACAAATAGTCAAAAAAACTCCATTGCAAATGCTTTTAAGAGGGCAGAACCTTTTAGGGTATCATCATTATCCTGACGATGTAGTAGAAATGTTTGTAAAAAAATCTGTAGAAAATGGTATTGACATTATACGAATCTTTGATGCATTAAATGATATCAGAAACCTAAAAAAGGCTATTGAGGTAACAAAAGAAACTGGGGCACATGCCCAGGGAACAGTAGTTTATACTATAAGCCCTGTTCATAATAATGACTACTATGTAAATATGGCTAAACAATTAGAAGAAATGGGAATTGATTCCCTCTGCATAAAAGATATGGCAGGTCTTTTAGCACCATATGATGCTTATGAACTTATTTCTCGATTAAAGAAAGAAATCAAAATACCAATACAGCTCCACAGTCATTATACAAGTGGTATGGCTTCAATGACCTATCTAAAAGCAATTGAAGCTGGAGTAGATGTTATAGATACGGCCTTATCACCTTTTGCATTAGGAACATCGCAACCCCCTACAGAAACTATGGTAGCCGTATTGAGGAATACCCCTTATGACACAAAGCTAGATCTGGAATTCATTTCAAGTATATCCGACTACTTTAAACAAGTGAGGGGAAACTATAAAATTGATAGTATTATTACAATGGTTGATACTATGGTGCTTAATTATCAAATACCCGGTGGCATGCTATCCAATCTTACTAGTCAACTAAAACAGCAAAATGCTCTTGACAAGCTTCCCGAAGTGTTAAAAGAAGTTCCAAGAGTAAGAGAAGATCTTGGATATCCACCTTTAGTTACACCTACAAGCCAAATAGTAGGCACTCAAGCGGTAGTTAATGTGCTTACCGGAGAACGATATAAAATGATTATAAATGAGGTAAAAAATTATGTTAAAGGGTTATACGGCAAATCACCCGCTCCTATTAAAGAAGAAATAAAACAAAAAATAATAGGGGATGAAGAAGTAATTGAATGCCGCCCTGCTGATTTACTTGAACCGGAGCTGGAAAAATACTTCAAGGAAATCTCTTATTATATGGAACAAGAAGAAGATGTTTTAACATATGCTCTTTTCCCTCAGATAGCACTGAAGTTTTTTCAAGAGCGTCAAGCAAAAAAATATAAAATTGACAGCAACCTGGTAAACAAAGATCAGTTTGACGTCTATCCTGCATAATAACGCTTGATTCGAAGGTATATTATTTATGTATTTAGCATATACTTGGTATATCTACCACATAATACCCTAAAACAGGGTATTTTTTTTATAATCAATAAACTTGGAGGCAACCAGTTTGGATGAAAGTATACAAAATTTAAATTCAAAAGTTGAAAAACTCGAAAGTAAAATAGCCTCTCTTTGTCTTGGACGCAGGATCCTTATGGATCTATTGATCGAGCAAGAGAATATGAAAAATTATGAAATCCAAAAACTAGAATTAGAAATCAAAAGATTAAATCGAATTATCAAAAAACGTCATTGATTAATTAATAGTTTAAATATGAAATTTTACTCACATTTTGCATAAAAGGTAGTATTTTTTAATCCTGCTGCTTATATATTATACATAAAGAAGTAAAAGATTTAGATAATAAGGTGATTGTTGTGGCAAAAAAAATTACCCTTGTTTTTTTTCTTTTACTTTTATGTGTAATAATGATTATTATATTAAATGATTATAACAATATACTAATTCCTTCTGGTCTATATATTGGTGACGTAGATGTAGGAGGTTTAACAAATGATGAGGCCAGGAATATATTCCAAAAATTAACGGAAGAAAAAATAAATAAATCTATAATTCTTACTTTTTATGATAAGCAGTGGATTTTTAAAATATCTGAATATATTGAAATAGATGTGGATAAAAGTATAGATAATATTGCCACCTATGTAAAAAGTATTAAAAAAGAAGGTATAATAAAAAGATTTATTTTTCGCCAACAGCTAAAAAAATCTCCCCTCCGAATAGATCCAATTATTAAATATAAAACAGATAAATTGCCACAGCTCTTTGATGAAATTAACGAAGTTATAATGGTTAAACCTATAAATGCTGTATTTAAAACCGATGATGATATAGTGCACATAATTACTGATGTTAAAGGACAAATTTTAGATGAAGATATGCTAAAAAAGAAAATTAAAGAGGCTATATGGACTGAGAATGAGATATTAGTAATCCCCGTAAAAGTATGGAATGCAGAAAAAACAAAAGAAGATTTAGAAAAGATGGAAATCAGAGTAAAAATAGCAGAGTATTCAACTGAGTTCGATAAAACATTAAAGAATAGAACGGAAAATATAAGAGTCGCAAGTGAAATGCTTAATGGCTGTATAATTTCCCCCGGAGATATATTTTCCTTTAATAAAGTTGTAGGTGAACGCACTAAGGATAAGGGATATAAAGAAGCACCTGTCTTTATTAATAATGAGGTTATTTACGACATAGGAGGTGGTATCTGTCAGGTTTCCAGCACCTTATATAATCTTGCTTTACTGACAGACCTCGAAATAGTCGAAAGAATGAATCATTCTCTACCGGTAAGTTACGTTCCTTTAGGCAGGGATGCTACAGTTAATTATGGTACTATAGATTTAAAATTTAAAAATAATACCGGTGGATATCTCTTGCTAACATCTGAGATTACAAATGATAAGCTAATAGTAAAATTTTTTGGCAATAAAAAGATCGATAAATCTGTAGAATTATTTTCTGAAACGATAAAAACCATTCCATCTCCTATTATTATTAAAAAAGATTTCAATTTAGAAAAAGGGGAAATCAGGATAGAACAAGGGAATGCAGGTTATGTAGTTAATCTATGGAAAAGATATGCTGGTGAAAAAAATGAATACAAAGTTCTAATTTCTAGTGATACTTATAATCCAACACCTACATTACTATATGTAGGTGAAAGAGTTAAAGAAATTACAGACGATGAAAATATAAACGCAATAATGATTCAATAGCAAATTACTATTACAATTTGTTATAAACCGAAATAGATAATTTAGAATATGCTTTTTAGCCTTTTAAAGTTTTGATACTGATAGATCATTTAATCTTTAACTGAGTTTATGTTATAATATAGCGTAGAATATAATAAAAGAGGGATTTCATGTGCTTGAAAGTAAAATCAAGGAGTCTTTTGCAGCAGTAGAAATTAGCCTACCCGATATTATAAAACTACTGTTAGATTTAAAAGACGAATTTAATATACAAAATTCAGATGTTGATACTATACTTAAAGCTGTAAAACTTGATAATGAAAAATCTAAAGAACAAAGAGATTATTTATACAGTAGGATAAAAGAATACATAAATTCATGTCAAAGATGCCTTCTCTATGCGCAGGAAAACCATACTCATAAGGTAGCAGGTGAAGGGTCTTTAAACTCGCCATTGGTTTTAATTGGCGAGGGTCCTGGCTTTGATGAAGATAAACTAGGTCGTCCTTTTGTTGGACGAGCAGGGCAATTACTTACAACCATATTAAATAAAATGGATATTCGGCGAGAAAAGGTTTACATAACTAATGTAATAAAATGCCGACCTCCACAGAATAGAACACCATTGCAAAAAGAGATTAAAGCTTGCTCTAAAAATTTAGAACTTGAGCTTTCTCTTATTCAACCAAAAGTTATAATTGCTCTTGGTGCAGTTCCGTTGAATTATTTTAAGTCTGGTAGCAGCATTATGAGGGAGCGAGGACAATGGATAAATTCCAGAGATTACTGGATTATGCCAACATTTCATCCGGCATATATTTTACGTCAACATGGGAAAACACTAAATAAGGTTAAGTGGTTAGTATGGCAAGATTTTAATGAAGCTGTAGCAAAGGCAAAAGAAATGTGTCCAGAATATGATTTTAGTAGTTAGGTATAGAAGAAGGAAGTGGAGCCATGAAATATAAAATATTAACTTGGGGCTGTCAGATGAATATTCATGATAGTGAAATCATTTCAGGTGTTATGCAAAAGATGGGATACTGCCAAGCGGATACACTTAAAGAATCTGATGTAATAATATTGAATACTTGCTGCGTTAGGGAGAATGCTGAGAGAAAGGTATATGGACGAATAGCACAGTTAAAGCAATTCAAACAAAAAAATCCCAATTTGATTCTTGCGGTTTCTGGTTGTATGGTGCAACAACCACATGTAGTTGAATATATATCAGAAAAATTACCCTATGTGGATATCTTATTCGGTATAAAAAACGTTCACAAGTTACCTGAACTTATTGAAATTACAAGACAAACAAACTTACCGGTAATAGATATATCTGGAGATCCTAGGATTGATGAAAATCTACCAATTAAGCATACAAATGATACAAAAGCCTGGGTAACAATTACTTATGGATGTAATAACTATTGCAGCTATTGTATTGTCCCATATGTAAGGGGAAAGGAGATAAGTCGGAGACCTGATGACATTTTAAGAGAAATTGAAGCCCTTGCTAATGATGGTTTTATTGAAATTAATCTATTGGGTCAAAATGTAAATTCTTATGGCAAGGATTTAAATACACCTGTGACTTTTCCTGAGCTTTTAAGAAAGGTAAATGATGTTGGTGGTATTCAGCGCATAAGATTTATAACTTCTCATCCGAAAGATTTATCAGATGAACTTATATTAGCAATGAGGGATTGTAAAAAAGTATGTGAACACATTCATCTGCCGGTTCAGTCTGGAAGTAACCGAATTTTATCTAAGATGAACCGAAAATATACTAGGGAGCATTATTCAGAATTGATATATAAGCTGCGAGATGCTATTCCTAATATTGCTATTACCACTGATATAATCGTAGGCTTTCCAGGAGAAACGGAAGAAGATTTCCTTGATACTCTTGAGTTAGTAAAAGCAGTGGAATTTGACTCAGCCTTTACTTTCATGTATTCTAAGCGTAAAGGAACTCCCGCAGCGGAAATGGCAGATCAAATCGATGATGATATAAAAAAAGATCGACTTAATAGATTGATGCAAGTACAGGATGCCATTACCGAAAGTAAAAACAATAGATTAAAAGGGACCATACAGGAAGTATTAGTTGAGGGAGTCAGCAAAGGCAATATTAACAGGTTATCTGGCCGAAGCCGAACCAACAAGCTGGTAAATTTTGATGGTTCGGAAAAATTAATAGGCAAACTCGTCAATGTAAAGATTATTGAGCCGCATACATGGTCTTTGCTTGGCGAAATTGTAGAATGAGGTTTTCAGGGGGCTTTTTTTATATGGATACTCCTATGATACAGCAATATAAAGAGATTAAAGATAAATACCGTGATTATATAGTTTTTTTTCGTCTTGGCGATTTTTACGAGATGTTTTTCGACGATGCTTATATTTGCTCAAAAGAGCTGGAGATTACTCTTACATCCAGAGATTCCGATAATAAAGTGCCTATGGCTGGAGTTCCCTACCATGCTGCTGATCAGTATATAGCCAAACTTGTTGCGAAAGGTTACAAAGTTGTTATATGCGAACAGGTCGAAGATCCAAAATTAGCAAAAGGAATTGTCAAGCGAGAAGTAGTTAAAATTGTAACTCCGGGAACAATTACTGATTTAAATGCTCTCGAAGAAAACAAAAACAACTATCTTGGATGTGTTTTTAAGAATAAGCATGAATTCGGCCTTGCTTTTGTAGATCTTATGACAGGAGAATTTGATATAACAAATTTAAAATCATCTTATCCATATCATGAAATAATTAATGAAGTCAGCAGATTTAGCCCTCGGGAGTGTTTAGCTAATCATGAATTGTCTCAAGAAAAATCCTTAAATAAAAAATTAAAAGAAAATCTGGAATTATGCTTTACATTTATAGACGGAGAATATTTTGATGAACAAGCAGCTTTGATTTTGTTAATGTCACAGTTTGGTGAAGAAAAAATTAAAAAATTAGGAAACAGGAGGCAAGCTTTGATAGCTGCTGGAGCTTGTTTAAGATACCTAAATGAAACGCAAAAGCTAAACTTATCTCATATTAATTCTATTTCGTTTTATGAAAATCACGACTTTATGGTTTTGGATTTTATTTGTAGCAAAAACCTCGAAATTACCGAAAACTTGCGAGATAGAAAAAAAACCGGGAGCCTTTTATGGGTAATGGATAAAACTTCTACAGCTATGGGAGCACGGCTGCTCAGGAAATGGCTTGAACAACCTTTGCTCGATATCTTAAAGATTAAGCAAAGGCAGGATGCAATAGAAGAATTATTTAATGATTTTTTCTTACGCTCAGATTTGAAAGAGCAGTTAAAAAATATTTACGATATAGAGCGATTGAGTGGAAAATTAGTCTGTGGAAATGCTAATGCCAGAGATCTATTGGCAATAAAAAATACTATAAAGTCATTGCCTCAAATAAAGCATATTCTTACCCGATGCAATTCTAAGCTTTTGCATCAAATATATGAACAACTTGACACGTTAGAAGATATATGTTTGTTATTAGAAAAATCTATTTTTGAAGATCCTCCGCTAACAATTAAGGAAGCAAATGTTATTAAAGATGGATATAATTCGGAAATAGATATGCTCAGAAAAGCATCTAGAGAAGGTAAAGCATGGATAGCTGACCTAGAAAGAAAGGAGCGAGAAAGAACCGGGATAAAGTCCTTAAAAATTGGTTTTAATAAGGTCTTCGGCTACTATATTGAAGTAACTAAATCTAATCTCTCAATGGTTCCGGAAAATTACATTAGAAAACAAACATTAGCTAATGCTGAACGTTATATCACGGAAGAATTAAAAGAATATGAATCGCTTATACTCAATGCAAATGAGAAACTTCAGGACTTGGAATATAATTTGTTTTGTGAAATAAGAGATCAACTTATTAAAGAGATCCCAAGACTTAAACAAAGTGCTTATAATTTATCCTTATTAGATGTCCTATTATCATTAGCTGAAGTTTCGTATAGCAATAATTATATAAAACCCGAAGTAACTTTAGATGATGAGATAAGCATAATAGATGGCCGGCACCCTGTTGTTGAACTTACTCAAAAAGAAGAATTGTTTATACCTAATGACACACAAATAGACTGCGGTGACAACTTAATCTCAGTTATAACCGGACCTAATATGGCAGGTAAATCAACTTATATGCGGCAAGTAGCATTAATTGTATTAATGGCTCAAATAGGTTGCTTTATACCCGCAAAAAAAGCCAAAATTGGCATCGTCGATCGCATTTTTACACGTATAGGAGCATCCGATAATTTAGCGTTGGGGCAAAGTACTTTTATGGTAGAAATGACAGAAGTAGCTGATATCCTTAATAATGCAACTAATAAAAGCTTATTGATATTAGATGAGGTGGGGCGTGGGACTAGTACTTTTGATGGTCTATCCATAGCCTGGGCGGTTATTGAATATATACAGAAAAGCTTGAAAGCCAAAACCCTTTTTGCTACTCATTATCATGAGTTAACAGCTTTAAAAAAACTAAAAGGTGTCAAAAACTATAAAATTACTGTTAAGGAAAAAGGTGACGATGTTATATTTTTAAGAAAAATTGTTCCAGGAGAAGCAGATAAAAGTTACGGTATACAAGTAGCTAAATTGGCAGGGGTTCCTAACGCTGTAATTAACAGAGCTAGAAAAATCTTGGTTGATTTAGAGCAAAGCCAGATCCAAGGTGAATTGGCAATATCGAATATCGCTGCCTGCAGTGATAAAAGTTTACAAAATACCAATGAGTGCCAGTTAAATTTAAGTGCCTTGAAAAATGAGGAAATAATAGAACAAATTAAATCGGTAAATATAGACACCATCACTCCTTTGGAGGCTTTGAATTTTTTGTTTTCAATCAAAAAGCAGTTGATCTAAGGAGAATATAAAATGGGAAAAATTAATATTTTAGAACAGGATATTGCCTCTCAGATAGCAGCCGGTGAAATTATAGAAAGACCAGTTTCAGTTGTCAAAGAATTGGTAGAAAACTCTATTGACGCAGGGAGTAAGAATATTATTGTTGAAATTGAAAAGGGCGGTAAAAAGAGCATCCGAGTCATTGATGATGGTGAAGGCATATCCAGAGATGATATAAGATTAGCTTTTGAGCGTCATGCTACCAGTAAAATAAATGTAATTGACGATATATTCCATATAAATACCCTTGGTTTTAGAGGCGAAGCCTTGGCGAGCATTGCTGCAGTTTCAAACCTTTCAGTTATAACAAAGACTAGGAATGAATCAATAGGCACTATATGCAAAATAAGTGCTGGTGTGATTGAAGATATTGGTGAAATAGCTTCTAAAAACGGTTGTCTGATTGAAGTTAAAAACTTATTTTTTAACACTCCTGCCCGGCTGAAGTTTTTAAGTAGTGATACACATGAGAATTCTAGAATTACTGATTTAATTACAAGATTTGCTATGGGTAACATAAACATATCTTTTAGGCTTATAATTGATGAAAAAGAACTGTTTTACAGTAGTGGTAATGGTGATTATAGAGAAGTTATTGCAAAAGTATATGGAATGGACTTAGCAAAACAGATTATATATATAGAAAAGGCCTTTGATAATGGTAAAATATGGGGTTATATATCAAAACCAAGTTTTAATCGTGGGAATCGTACCGGTCAGACATTTTTTGTAAATCGTCGTTTTGTCAAGGATTTAGGATTAACCTTTTGCCTAGAAAGGGCATATAAGACGATGATACCTATAAGACGATTCCCAATAGCAATTATTTTCATAGATATTGACAATTCGCTAATTGATGTCAATGTGCATCCATCTAAAATGGAAATAAAATTTCAAAATGAAAATCAGGTTCATCATGTGCTTTTTCATGTCGTAAATGAAACTTTAAAGAATAATGTATTAATTCCAAAAGAAACCCTCGGTATATCGCCAGTTAACCGGTCGCAGCAGCAGATAAGTATCGAAACGCAAGTAGAATTAAGCAGTGATGGATTGCCGGATAATGAATATAATGTCAGTAATAGCAGCAATATAAATAGCCAAACCGCGGCTACAAAAGAGTTTGTAAAAGAAGCTTCAACTATTATAGATGTAGATGCTCCAAAAAATGACGAACACATACAAAACCACTCCTATATACCAATGGAATCAGATGAAACAATTCAAGTTATAAAAAAATATGAATTTCAAAAGATTCTTGGTCAGTTATTTAACACATATATTGTTGTTGAAAGTAAAAACAGGTTTTATTTAATAGACCAACATGCTGCTCATGAGCGAATATTATATGAGTTCTATTCTAAAAAATATGCTAAACAGCTATCAGATTCTCAAACTTTGGCTGCACCATATGTTTTATATCTTTCCGCTCAAGAAATGATGTTGTTAGATAACTATAAAGAAGATATCTTGAAAATTGGTTTTGACTTTTCGATTTTTGGTTCTGATTCTATTTTAATTCGTTCAGTTCCTTATATATTCAATAAACCGGTTGATCCTATAACGCTTCGTGATGTTCTCGATCAAATAAATAGCAACGAATATACCAGGTATCCGGCTAAAGAGAGGTTGATAATTTCGATGTCGTGTCATGCTGCCATAAAAGCAGGGGATGTTTTGTCACCCATAGAAATTCAAGAGTTACTTGATCAATTGAAACAAACTGAAGTTCCTTATACTTGCCCGCATGGTAGGCCCACAATAATTGATATAGCTTTAAATGAATTGCAAAAGAAGTTTAAAAGGATATAAGAATATGCATAAAAAGTTACTAGTTGTTATTGTGGGACCTACGGCAGTAGGAAAAACCGAGATTGCTATAGAAGTAGCTCAAAAAATTGATGCGGAAATAATTTCTGCTGACTCAATGCAAATATACCGCTATATGGATATCGGAACAGCCAAGCCTTCATTAGAAGAACGAAAGAGAATACCACACCATATGATTGATATTGTTGATCCTGACGAAGAATTTAGTGTAGTTGACTTTCAGGTTGAGACAAAACGACATATTCAGGATATCTATCAACGACATAAAATACCATTGCTTACAGGAGGAACTGGATTCTATATAAATTCCGTATGTTACGATTACACATTTTCTCAGGTTGGAAAAGATACTGCATTAAGAAGGCAATTACAAAATGAGGCTCAGAAACGAGGTAATGAGTACCTCTACGAAGAACTTACAAGACTAGATCCAAAAGCAGCAAAAAAAATACATCCTAATAATTTGCGTAGGGTGATTCGAGCATTAGAGGTATGTTTAAAAACCGGAATTCCATTTTCCTACTATGAGGAAAAGACTAAAAAGCAGCAAAGTGCTTATGATTTGCTTATGTTTGGCTTAACAATGCCTAGAGAGAAATTATACCAGCGTATTAACAGACGAGTATTTTCAATGATCGAAAATGGTCTAGTAGATGAGATACAACAACTTTTGAAAATGGGATATAGTAAAAATCTAAATTCTATGCAAGGTTTGGGTTATCGTCAGATTATAGACTACCTTGACGGTAACATAACTCTAGAAGAGGCTATTCACTTAATTGCAAGAGATACTAGACACTATGCGAAACGCCAATATACATGGTTTTTGCGTGATAAAAATATTCTTTGGCTTGATGTTTCAAAGGAAGGGAAAGAAAAAATTATAACAAATATTATTGGAAGTATTGAAGGAAAAATGATAAATACCTAGAATACTATTAAACAACAATATGATGAGGGGGACACAGAATGACAAAAGTACAAATTAATCTTCAGGATAGTTTTTTGAATCAGATCAGGAAGGACAATATCCCTGTGACAATATATCTTGTTAATGGTTTTCAGTTGAAAGGTATGGTCCGGGGTTTTGATAATTTTACAATTGTTCTTGATTCTGACGGAAAACAACAGTTAGTATATAAGCATGCAGTTTCTACCATAGCACCTTTAAGAACGATTAATTTAAATCAAGGCATGATAGACCAAAGAAAAACAGATGAAGATTAAATTACACCTCAAAAAAAATAAGTATCGTAAAACTATAAAATAGTTTTACGATACTTATTTTTTTTGTAACTGATAATTATCTTGATGCATAAAATAAATTGATATGCTATTTTTTAAAATCCTATAGCAATTACTGGCAGACATCAAAAGATAGGTTTTGGTAATATGCTGCCAGCAAAAGTTGCAGAATGGAGGATTTTATGATTGATAAGATAGACAATAAAATGAAAAATGAAATAAACGATCATGCTAAGATTCACGATATGTTAATTAATGGATTGATTACAACTGCAGATGCACTAACTATGTTAACTGACTTAGATAGCTATAAAATAACATTTGAAAAGGTTTCTGATGAGGAAAAGTTAGAAGACATAATGAAAGAACTTGATGAATTGATAGGCCTTTCAAAAGTAAAGAATTTGGTTAAAGAAATACAAGCATTTTCAGAAATTCAAAAGAAGAGAGAAGAGGAAAAACTTTTAGCAGAACCACAGGTCCTTCACATGATTTTTAAGGGGAATCCAGGGACAGGAAAGACGACAGTGGCTAGACTGTTAGGCAAGATTTTTAAACACATCGGAATCCTTGAGAAGGGACATACTGTAGAAGTTGAGAGAGCAGATCTTGTAGGAGAATATATAGGTCATACTGCCCAGAAAACTCGTGATCAAATTAAGCGAGCACGCGGTGGGATATTATTTGTAGATGAAGCATATTCTTTAGGAAGAGGAGGGGAGAAAGATTTTGGCAAGGAAGCTATAGATACTCTAGTAAAGGCGATGGAAGATTACAAAGATGATCTTATTGTAATTTTAGCAGGATATAAAGATGAAATGGATTGGTTTTTACAGATAAATCCGGGGCTTCGCTCTAGATTTCCAATACAGATTGAATTTAACGACTACAGTGTTGATGAATTGATGCAAATTGCAAAAATGATGGCAGAAAAAAGGCAATATCGCTTTAGCCCAGAATCACTTTTAAAATTTGAGGATATCCTTCAAAGTAGCATGAATAATATGTTCTATAATAAATTAGGCAACGCGCGGCTTGTGCGTAACATGATTGAAAAAGCCATACGTCGTCAAGCACTTCGTTTAGTTAGTCAAAGTAAGATTTCTCGAATTTCTCGAGAAGATTTGCTTCAAATAAAACCTGAAGATATTCCTATAGATCTTTCAGAGTTCGGAGGTGGACATTAGTTGAAGAGATGCGCTATTATAGGAAAAACTAATGTGGGAAAAACGTTATTTTTAATAAATTTCGCAGAATACCTTGGGGTTAAGTCTTTTGATGTAGAATTTATTGATAATGAAGGCTCTAAAACCTCCGAGAAATTCATTCCCAAAACTGCCATTTCGCGTCTTGTGGATAAAAATCCCCATAAAACTCGTTGTATTCAATCTATAATAATAAATGTTCCAGTAGGTAAGGGTAAGAAAAAAATTAAAATTATTGATACATCTGGGTTTATAGATGGTATACACCCGAATGTAGAAGTTCGAAAAGCTATTTCTCAAACTCTAACAACAGTACGTGATTCAGATATCATTCTCCATATTATTGATGCTTCTGCTGCTAAAAATAAAGACTTGCCGAGTTCCATGGGCGAAGTGGATTACCAGATTGCTCAATTTGCACAATTAAAGAAAGGTTATGCAATTTTAGCTAATAAAATGGATCTTTCAGGATCAAGTGAAGGTTTTGAAAAAATAAAACAAGAATTTTCCGGAAATTTAATATTTCCTATTTCAGCGCTTCATAAAACGGGTTTTAAAGAGGTGAAAATTTTTGTTATTCATAATATCTAAGTTGTTTATATTAAAAAAAATCCTTAGTGTTTTTTTAACTGGTTGTGTAATAAAGATAATGGATGATTATTTAGATCAAGATATTGATATCCTTGAAAATGAGCAAAATCTGTTTACAGTTTTGGAATTAGGCGTATTGCCTTATGCACTTTTACTGTTATCCTTAGCATTTTTTCTTGATTCTGTAACAGCACTAAGCTTGTTTTTAGCAAGTTTTGCTGTAGGAATGGGAGGGAATTTGACTGCAAAAATGCCTTCGGGATTATATGGATATCAAGAAAGCTTTATAGTGCTGCTATTAGGTTTTCTGTCTTTGAAAATTAATATGCTATCATCTATACTTATTATCATTGTTATTCAATTGTTGGATGATATTAAAGATTATAAACGAAATAAAATTAATAAAAAAAATTTAGCTTTCTTGCTAGGTAAAGTAGAATGTTATTTATTAGCTGTTATTTGTTTTCTTTTATCATTTTATTTAGATTCTATAAAAGCGGTTTCATCAATAATTTCGACATACTTAATTACATATATAATAAGATTATTATTAATAAAAAATGAAAAAGCTGTAAGTGAAACTACTTAAGTTAGGATAACGGGAGGGAAGGTATATATGCCTTATTTTAATAAAATATTATTTACAGCATTTGAAATATCGATTTTTTTATTTGGATATGTAATAGGTAGAAGGATGGGTAAAAAAGAAGGTATTATTGAAGGCATGAGTATTGTACCACTTGATTGGCGAAAGCAATTATTTGAAACTTCTATATGCCCGTTATGCAATCAAGAGTGTCAATAATCTTTGAAAATGTCACCTAAAAGGCATGATTTTTATTCAGTGAAAATGTCACCTTTGACATAAAATAAAAACAACAAAACACGTTACA
>MPOT01000094.1 GCA_001896545.1 Tepidanaerobacter sp. EBM-38
AACCACTTGACCACGGGGCCACAAATGGTGAGCCATCCGCGACTCGAACGCGGGACGCCCTGATTAAAAGTCAGGTGCTCTGCCGACTGAGCTAATGGCCCATTTAAAACAGCAGTTATTATATTACTATAAAACCTTCTTTCTGTCAACACCTCAAAAGAAAAAAGTCTATAATACGCGCTTTAGTATCTCCCTAGCCACTACTATGCCTGATGCCGATGCTTGTGCTAAGCCCCGGGTTACACCGGCTCCATCGCCTGCAGCAAAAAGGTTTGTTATCTGTGTTTCCAGATTGCTGGTTAGGGCAGGCCTAGAAGAATAAAACTTCACCTCAGCACCGTATAGTAAAGTATGGTATGAGTTTACCCCTGGAGCCAACTTATCCATGGCTTCCAGCATTTCTAAGATACTTACCATATGTCGATACGGAAATACCAAGCTCAAATCGCCTGGTGTGGCCTCTTTCAGGGTTGGCTCCACTAAACCCCTTTTTATGCGTTCCGGAGTTGACCTTCTCCCTGACAACAAATCTCCCAGCCTTTGGACCAGCACTCCACCACCTAGCATATTGGCTAGAGTGGCGATGTTCTTGCCATATGCAATCGGCTCTTTAAATGGCTCGGTAAAGGTTTTGCTAACTAATAAAGCAAAATTCGTATTAGCAGTCTTACGGTCCAAGTAGCTGTGACCATTGACGGTTACTAGGCCGTTATTGTTTTCCATAACCACTTCGCCATAGGGATTCATGCAGAAAGTCCTAACCTTGTCATCAAAGGATTTTGAATAATATATTAACTTAGATTCATAAACCACATCGGTAAGGTGTTCCATTACAACTGCCGGCACTTCGACTCGAACCCCTATATCCACTGGATTAATAGACATATCCAGCTTCAAATTCTCAGCCTCTGTTGAAAACCACTCGGAACCTTCCCTGCCGGGGACAACCACAACGTAATCCGAAAAATATTCGCTGCCGTCACAAGTTCTAATTCCTTTGGCACGACCATCCTGCACAAGTATATTTTTAACTTCAGTACATGTGTTTATTTCTACCCTTTGATCCAGATAATCTCTCATCTGTTTTAATATTTTCCAACATGTTTCGGTGCCCAAATGTTTTAATTTTGCAGGTATTAATCTTAAATCAGCAGTCGCTGCTTTTTGTTGCAGCGCGCGAGTTTCTTCATTCTCAATACCGTAAACTTCTTTCGTGCCCCCGAATTTTAAATATACACTATCGACATAGCTGATAAGCTCCATTACTTCGCTTCGAGAAATATATTCATCCAGCCATCCTCCAAACTCAGTGGTAAGGGTAAGTTTGCCGTCACTAAAAGCACCGGCACCGCCCCAACCATTGACAATTGAACAGGGATTGCAGCGCAGGCATTGAACATTGTTTTGCTTTGAAGGACAATTCCGGTTTTCAATATCTTTGCCTTTTTCAACAATTAATATCGAAAGTTCAGGCGCATTTTCAGCTAGCTCAAGAGCAGTAAATATCCCCGCCGGCCCCGCCCCAACTATAATCACATCATATTTTTTGGGCATAGTATTCCTCACTTTCACTGCCGAAGCGGCAATTTTATTTAGATGCAAGTATCAGTATCTTTCAAAAACTTGTATCTTTTTTATACTTCGCATTTCCTTATTTTCACTTTTTTGCAGCACTACTAATATACCAAAATTTAGCTGGAAAATCAATTTATTTTCCGAATATTTTACTAAAATATGTTAATATTTCACGCAAGAATTGCCTGTCATATGTATATATCGGATGAATATTGAAATACTAGAAATAGACCAATACAATTGCATTTTTAAAAGGAGGCTTTCTATGTTTGAATCTAAGACTGCGATGGACGTAAAACAATTTTCTATCAAACCTTCGGATATCGGATACGAAACTGAAACTGCCGCGGAAATAACACCCACTTTAGGTAAAACCGATAACAAAACAATGTCAAAACAGTCGTATAAAGTTAACACAAGACCCCCGCTTATGCTTTACCCTGGCGAATAATAAAAAAGATATGTCAAAAAAAATATAAATGCCATTGTGACATATCAAAAATCATCAGCCGCCGGAATACGCTATAATGGTATTTATTCCGGCGGCTGTTGCCATCCAAATTTAATGTAGAATTACATGCTTACCCGACTTGACTTTGGCGAAATCTTTCCAAACTAGCAAATTTAGTAAACTTTGGAAGCCAGACAAGTTCGATGGTGCCTGTTGGCCCATTTCGCTGTTTTGCTATTATAATTTCGGCAATGTTTTTTTTGTCAGTATCGGGATTGTAATAATCATCTCTATATAAAAATGCCACAACATCGGAATCTTGCTCCTGACTGCCGGATTCACGAAGGTCACTTAAAATAGGTCGATGGTCGGCCCTCATTTCCGGTGCTCGTGAAAGCTGCGACAATGCCACTACCGGCACAGAAAGTTCTCTGGCCAGTGCTTTAAGTGAACGAGATATCTCTGAAATTTCTTGCTGGCGGTTCTCCGAAGCGGTCCGGCCCGACATAAGCTGCAGATAATCAATAATCACAAGGCCTAAGCCTTTTTCCGCTTTGAGCCGCCGGGCCTTTGTTCGAAGCTCCAGTGATGAAATACCCGGAGTATCGTCTATATATATAGGTGCTTCAGATAGCGGCCCCATAGCTCTGGCAAGCCTAGGCCAATCTTCCTCATCCAATTTCCCGGTCCTGAGTTTATGGCTGTCTACATTGGATTCAGCACAAAGCATGCGCTGCACCAACTGTTCTTTGGACATTTCCAGACTGAAAATACCAACCGGAACCTTATAGCGAATAGCGGCATTTTGAGCTATGTTTAAGGCAAATGCAGTCTTTCCCATACTCGGCCTGGCAGCAATAAGGATTAAATCAGACGGCTGCAAGCCCGATGTTTTTTCGTCAATATCCGGAAAACCCGTTGGGACTCCGGTTATGCCGCCCTCTGAATTGTATAGCTGTTCTATGCGTTCAAATGTATCAAACAATATCTCTTTTATATGGTGGAAATTTTCCACCCGGCGTTTTTGTGCAATCTCAAAAATCCTGCGTTCGGCCTCGTCTAAAAGGTCTTCCACTTCATTTTGCTGGTCATACGCCATTGACAATATTTCTGAAGTGGTATTGATAAGTCGCCGTATAAGTGCCTTTTCTTCAACAATCTTGCAATAATAAGAAATGTTGGCAGCGGTTGGCACTATTTCGGTAAGGGCTGTAAGATAAGTTGCACCACCTATCTGTTCCAATATCTTAGCGGTTCTTAAGGCCTCGGTAACCGTAATCAAATCTACCGGTTCTCTATCCTCATAAAGTCTTACTATCACTTCAAATATCTTTTTGTGGGATTCTTTATAAAAATCCTGAGCTTGTAGCTGCTCCGCAGCTACGGTAATGGCATCTTTTGATAGAAGCATGGACCCCAGCACTGATTGTTCAGCTTCTAAATTATATGGAGGTATCTTAAGGTTATCCATAAAAATCATCCTTCAATAATTTTTACAGTCACTTGGGTCTGTACTTCCGGGGCAAGCTTTATATCAACAACATAGCTGCCCAATGATTTAATTGGCTCGGAAATTTCTATTTTTCGTTTATCTATTTCTACTTTATGTTGTTTTTTCAAAGCATCGGATATATCTTTTGTTGTAACAGAACCGAATAATTTCCCCTTATCGCCTGCTTTTACCTTTAGCGTAACAGATGTTTGAGAGAGTTTTTCAGCAATTTGTTTGGCGATTTCAATTTCTTTTTGCTTTTTCCTCTCCAATGCGGTCTTCTCCTGTTTTAGCTGTTTAATGCTTCCTGAAGTTGCTTCCTCTGCCAAGTTTCTTGGAAACAAGTAATTTCTTGCATAACCATCAGCTACATTAACCAAATCGCCTTTCTTGCCGAGTTTTTTTACATCTTCTAATAATATAACCTTCATTTTGTTTCACCCTCTTTCATATAATCCAAAACGGCCTGTCTGACTCTTTCCAAGGCCTCATCCATAGTCATACCGGATAGTTGAGCCCCAGCTACGGTCATATGGCCTCCACCGCCCAATTCTTCCAAAATCCTCTGCACATTTATTTCACCTAATGAGCGAGCACTGACGGTTATCCTTTCCCCCATAGGTGCCAAAACAAACGAGGCAGAAACTCCTTTTAGGCCTATAAGACTATTAGCTGCCTGAGCTGCTGCTAAAGTAGGATTTTGGGGCTCTTCATCATAATAGGAGATAACTACATGATCCGCTATCTCTTTCGCTCTTTTTAAAACTTTGGCTCTTTCATATACAGCTTGTGCATCTTCCTGAAAAAGCTTATATACCATGGTAGGATCGGCTCCTGCTCGTTTTAAGTAAGAAGCTGCTTCAAAAGTTCTTGCTCCTGTTTTAAAAGCAAAATTGCGAGTATCCACTGCAATACCTGCCAGCATTGCAGTAGCCGCCATGGGCGTAATCTTGATATCGTCCCCCATGTACTGTATCATCTCTGTCACTATTTCACTTGTGGAGGAAGCATATGGCTCAAGATACACAAGCAATGCCTTATCAATAAATTCTTCTCCACGGCGATGGTGGTCAATAACCACAACCCTTTCCGCTTTTTCGATAACCTTTTGCGACATCAAAAGCGATGGTCGGTGGGTATCCACAACCACAACAAGCGTCTTTTTTGTAATTTTATTCAAAGCTTCGGTTTCGCCGATAAAATTCTTTTGCATTTCTTCATCAGTAAACAAAAATTCAAGTAGTGAATCTACTGATGGACTCTGCTCAGGCGTAAGAATTATATATCCCGGTTTATTCATGCTTTTAATGGCACTTACAAGACCGACCCCTGCTCCAAGTGCATCCATGTCCAAAAACAGGTGCCCAAGGACCATTACCATATCTGACTCCTCAATTAAGTCCCTTAAAGCATGGGAAATAACCCGGACCCTTACACGGCTGTATTTCTCCATTTCTTCGGTTTTTCCGCCGTAGAAATACGTCCTCCCCTCAGCCTTAACTACTGCCTGATCCCCACCCCTGCCCAGGCAAAGTTCCAAGGCATTTTGAGCAATCTTTCCGGATTGAGTTAGGGAACTTTCGCCGTAGGCTGCACCTATGCTCAATGTAGGCGTCATAACCTGGCCTACTTTTATTTCACGAATAGCATCAAGTACCCCGAATTTAGTTTCTTCTGCTCGGCGAAAATCTTTTAGATACATAATTACAAGGTATTTATCATTGTCGTATTTTTTTACAAGCCCATTAAAATTGTGCACCCACTTGGTTATTGTTTTATCTATTTTGGCTAGAAGCTCAGGCCGATTTTCTTCGGCACAAGCTACCATGATTTCATCAAAGTTGTCCACATAAAAATAGCAAACTACGGTTTCCTTTTCCTTTGCAGTTAACTTTAGGTTGAATTTTTCTGTAACATCTTCAAGATAATATGCCTGCAATATTCTTCCTGGCTTTTTACCATTGGTCTGCAGCATAGTTTTTTTAACAAAAAAACGGCTATTCATTAACTCAATTTCTTTAGGTCCTTCACTCAAAGATTCTAAAATCTTTTGTGGCACAAGCTCATTTATATGTGATATTCTTTTGCCCGATTTTTGAAACCGTTCTGAAAATACCTTGTTTTCCCAAATAATCCTTTCATTGCCGGTCACTAGTGCTACGCCCACATTTAGTTCATTTACTACCTGTTTCCACAGTGTCTGATGAAAGGATGTTTTTGTTTCAATTAAAGTCGGTAAAGGCTTGCCGTCTTTCTTTGATATCAGATAATACAGAAGCAAGCCTAAAATCAGCAGCAATGCCAATGTAATCTTAAAATCATAAAATATTAGGCTTACTACGTCGAGTACTATGATAAAGCAAACTGCCAGCCATAGTATTTGGTTTTTATTTCCTCCTATCATGATAAATACCTCTCATCAATATATCTTGCGAAAATTGAACAAGACATCAAATAGCCCTGCAAAAAAAAGTATTTGCAAAAACAAAGGGTTAAAAAACACAAAAAAAACGATTATTAATCTAAAAACCTTTCCTACATTAAATTTGCCCAAATAATATGTCAAGAGTGAAAACCCCTGCACAAAAAGTATAAACCCGAAAACCAGCACTAAATTCATTCCAATAGCTTTAAGCACACCTATTGGCCAATATGTTTCCAACAGCACCAGCAGATTCCCTGCCAGAAAAGCTGCTACCGTATAATCAGGAAACCGCCATAGCCAGAAAGGCGTAAAATCTCTAAGTTTTTGTCCCATTCGCGATAGCACTGCTTTAGTCACTATGTAGGTCAAAAAGGCATCGAGAGCAGATGCCATTATAAATATACCCGGAATGATTAGCGGTAAAAGCTCTAGAGCTCTTTTAAAACTTTCGATAGTGGTTTCTATAGTTTTAGGGTCCATACCCATTTTCTCATAAAAACTACCTGCTATCAAAAGGGATTCCTTTAGAGCATTAATTTCCTCAGTCAAAGGATTAATTCCCATCATCAGCATACTGATAAAAACAAGGGCTATTTTGGAAACTAGAGAAGCTGCTCCACCGATAGCCAGTACCTTAAATGGTGAAAAATCCTTCTTTATAGCCCATCCCATTGCAAGGCCTATCAAGCCGAAGCTCACTACAATGGTTACAGCTTGAAAAGGACCGCTTATTATAGCTACGATAATACCTGCTACTATCATAGAAAGAAAACTAGTTCTGATGCCGTGTCTTACCCCCAATATTACAATAGGCACCGGCCATATTAAAGTAGCAAAAGTCCCTAATATGGGCATATATAAGGCCATTATACTTAGAATAACATTTATGGCGGCAAGCAGTGCTCCCTCTACAAGGGACTTAGTACTGTTGGTTCTCATGAAGTTTCCCTCCTCTTATGTCAAAAAAGAGAGGGTAGACCCTCTCTATTCTGCTGTGAACGGTAGCAGGGCGAGATTCCTCGCTCTTTTGATTGCTATGGTAAGTTGCCTTTGATGTTTTGCACAATTACCGGTAATGCGCCGGGGCAGGATCTTGCCACGCTCAGTTATATATTTTCTTAAACGAGCATATTCTTTATAATCAATATGATCTACTTTATCTACACAAAAACTGCAAACCTTTTTTTTCTTTATTCTCCTTGGTTTCAAATTACATTCCTCCTTTCATTAAAAGGGTACTCCGTCACCATTGATATCATCAATGCCTGGATCAAAACTAAAATCTGCATCAAAGTTATCTGAGCTCTGTTCATTAGAGCTGGATTTAGCCCTGTCTAAAAACTGAACAGTATCGGCTACAACTTCGGTTATATACCTTCGCTGGCCGTCCTGTCCATCGTACGACCTTATTTGCAGGCGACCATCCACTGCTACCAAGCGTCCTTTAGTAAGGTTATTGGCACAGATTTCCGCAAGTTTTCGCCATGCAACAATTCTAATAAAATCAGTTTCACGTTCACCCTTTTGATTTACAAAGGGCCTGTCTACCGCTATTGTAAATTGAGCTACCGGCACTCCGTTAGCCGGTGTAAATCTAAGTTCCGGATCTCTTGTGAGTCTGCCTATTAAAATAATCCTATTTAGCAAGGTTTCCACCTCTTATTTTTCTTTATTGATAATCAGGTATCTCATGAGTCCGTTGGTAATCTTATACACTCTTTCCAAGTCTTGAGCTGTTGCCGGGTTTGCCGTAAAGTTCATTAAAAAATAATGGCCTTCCCGCTTGTCGTTGATAGGATAAGCTAATCTAAGCTTGCCCCATTCATCGACTTCAGTAACTTCTCCGCCTTGGTCTTCTATCATACCCTTGAATTTTTCCACAAGTGCTTTTACTTCATCTGCTTCAAACTCAGGGTCAATGATAAAAACAGTCTCATATTGCCTCATTTCACTTCACCTCCATGGACTAATTGGCCCCGGTTTCCCGGAGCAGAGATGTTCGGACGTATTATATCATTAATCTAATCGGTTTTCAAGGTCAGTATTTTTTTCCGACCTGATAACTTTTTTAACACTTTTTTCAAATTTATGCCTTGGCAGCATCACTTTTCGGCCACACCCCATGCATTTAATTCCAAAATCCATACCCATACGCCATATCTGCCAAGTATCGCTTCCGCAGGGGTGTTTCTTTTTCATCTGAACAACATCACCTATATTGTATGTCAAAGGTCTTCCTCCCTTTTGCCTTCTTTTTTTATATAAACTGTTCGCGGATATGGTATTTCTATGCCTTCACTTGCAAACTTTTCTAAAACAGTCTTGCGCAGTTCCCTTTCTACACTCCACTGCTGCATGGGTATTGTCTTAGCAATAATCCCAACTTCAATTTCTGTTTTGCCTAAATTTGATACTCCCAATATGGAAGGGCCTTCAACAATAACATCTTTTCTTTTTTCCCTAACCTCTTGGCAAACCTCTTCTAATAATTTTATCACACGATTGATATCTTCTTCATAAGCTATGCTTACATTAATCAAAGCTCTCATAGCTCCACGGGAATGATTTGTCACTCGGGTAATCTCACCATTCGGAATGATATGCAGTTGCCCGCCAAAATCCCATAGCTTAGTGGTTCTTAGCCCAATCTCATCAACGGTTCCCGCTACGCCGGACGCTTCTATATAATCGCCCACATTGTACTGATCCTCAAAAATAATAAAAAAGCCTGATATAACATCCTTTACTAGGTTTTGAGCACCAAAGCCAATCGCAAGCCCGCCGATGCCTGCTGCCGTTAATAAGGATGTGGTCTTGATTCCTGCAATCTCTAAGATATTTATCCCTGCCACAAAATATGTTACATAGCGCACAATACTTTTTAAAAGGCCTGCCAGCGTTTTTGTTTTGTTTTCATCAAAATGCGCTTTCCCATGGCTTTTCATCGAAAAAATTCGAGTAATGAAGTTTTCAACGAGTTTTATAAAAAGAACCGATAAATACCAAACTACAGCAATTTTAATAAGAGGTACTGCAAAAGCCGGAAGTTTATTTACAAAATTATTATACATTTGTGTTATATCGCTCAAAAATAAACACCTCAGATTCTTAAAGGTCAAAGATTATATCGTATGCATTATTTTCAGTTTTATAATTTTAGCATCGAAATCCAGATAATTCCACTAGTTGACATTATATTAACTTTACCACAATAGGGCTTATAAAGTCTAAAAATCTTATATGATTTAAGATATAAGAAGTGCTTAATGCTTTATCCAAAAAGCTCTCAGGGAAGGCCAATAGAAACGGTGAAAGAACTGCATTTAAAAGTGCAAAGTGCATAGCTGTTCGAGCTAAGCCGAATAAAGTACCCAGTAATCGGTTAAGTGGAGTTAGACTTGATATTTTTATAATACCGTTGATGAAATATGCAGGTATCAAAAATATGATTTGAACCAACAAAAACACTGAAAAAAATCCTACGGCACTAAGCGCCAATTCTACGATACTTTTAATGTTTATTACTCCCATGGCTCCATGCTCATTTAAAGCGGGTGCTAACATTATACCGCTTAAAAATCTGTCCATGGCAAGGTGAGTTTTTAAAAAATCCACCGCAACATCCCTATAAAAAACTCCTGTGTACAAAGCCACAACAACTCCTGCTGTTTTAAACGCAGACAGGATAAGGCCCTTCGAAAATCCCTGTACCGCACTTTTTATAAAAACTATTATCAAAATAATATCCACCCAGTTCACGGCATTACCTCCTACAGTAGTCATGTCCGCTAATCCTGTTTATATGATAAAAATTTCCATTATCTTATAAAAGAAATCAATAAATATAAAACCAACACAACAATTATAAAGCCGAAGATCGCCATGTATGGTGATTTTATTGTTTCCTTTTTTTTAAGCTGCATTTTTGTAATATCATTTAATCTTTGGGTGGAAAGCTCTACCGATTTTTTATAAAATTTTACAAATTTATCTATGTCCTTCGATTTTTTATATATTACGGCCAGATTATTATATGGCACAGGATTATCCGGGTCAAGGGCTATGGCCTTTTCATAGCAGTCTTTTGCTTTTTCGAAATCCCCGGTCTCAAAATATATATTGCCTAAATTGCTGGATGCTGAAGAAAGCTTTGGATTTAGCTCAAGTGCTTTTATAAAATAGATTTTTGCTTGTTCAAGATTTTCTTCGCGAGCCGAAATTACCCCAAGTTTATTATAGGCTCTAGCATTGTTCGGGTCAATTAATAAAATCTCATTATATATTTTTCTTGCTTGCTGATATTCCCCTAGTTCCATATGGTGCTCAGCTTTATTGATAAGATCGTCCACAAGAGCTCCCCTTCTTATGTAATTATATTTGAACAAAATCGCTAACGCGATGGCTTAAAAGACTTTTTTTCGTTATCGATATTAAAGTGGCAACACATTCACATATATGGTATTGTTTAGTCATCAC
>MPOT01000095.1 GCA_001896545.1 Tepidanaerobacter sp. EBM-38
CTAGCTCTTTTTCAAAACTACTACTGATTTTTTGTATGATTTCCTGTATAATTAGTTCCATAAGGGTATCTCCTTTTCTGTGATTTTTTGTGGTTCTTGCAGATTATATCATATCACAGAGGAGATACTCTTATCTTTTATTTTTTCCTTTTTTCCCAAAGTAATTTTACACTAAGTAGACATACATAATTTAATTGTAAAGGAAATATCAGGACTGTGGCTAAAGAAGTTCGTCTTCATTCTTTAAGTGTTGTAATAGGTTTGATATAATGGGTCTTGGGATATAGGGAGGTTAGTAAAGTGAATACTGAGATACGAAGAGAAAGAATCATTAAGTTATTAAATACGCGCCATGAACCTATATCGGGTAATGAACTTGCTAAAATTTTTGGTGTTACACGTCAGGTAATAGTCCAGGATATTGCTATTCTAAGGGCTTCCGGGAAAGATATTATTTCAACTTCCCAAGGGTACTTAATGAAAAGCCCCCTACCTGTTTGCACTAAGCAAATCGCAGTATGTCACAAAGAAGAAAATACCCGTGAAGAGCTATTAACTTTTATTGAATGTGGCTGCAAGGTTATAGATGTCATAGTAGAACATCCTTTGTACGGTGAACTTCACGGTTTGTTAATGCTTTCAAACTCTAAAGACGTAGATAATTTTATCCAAGCTATCAAAAAACATAAGGCAAAACTGCTCTCACAGCTAACAAACGGTGTCCATCTTCACACTGTTGAAGCTATAAATTTCGACTGTATAAACAAAGCTGAAAGATTACTGAAAGAAAAAGGTATGCTATTAGAATAATGTTTTTTTGTAACCAGTTGACTAGTCAGGTGTATATACAGTATAATTCTTATTAAATAAAAAGGTAGTTTAAAGCTTTAGATCTTTGCAGCAACCGAGTCTTAGAACCATAGAAAAAATAATCTGAGCGAGCTTGTATTAACTGACGACTACTATGAATCGTCACTTTAACATTAAAATAGAAAATATGAAAGGACTAATGTCATGAAAGCAAAAGAAATCGTCACAAGTGCATTACTTACTGCTTTATCACTGCTTATTCCCATTGCTTTCGGAGGCTATCTTAAAATCTACATACCTCCTTTTTCGGCAACTTTGGCATCCCATGTACCATCCATGATAGCAATGCTAGTTAGCCCTACGTCAGCGGTCATGGTGGGTCTGGGTTCCACTCTGGGTTTTTTACTTATCATGGGACCTGTTATAGCTGCACGTGCCTTTGTTCACGTGTTTTTCGCCTTGGCCGGAGCCTTGTTAATAAAAAAAGGCCTTTCTTTTCAGAAAGCCTTAATTTATGTCGCTCCAATTCATGCCTTGGGCGAGGCCCTGATTGTACTTCCCCTTGGTTTTGAACTGTATACAGCTTTTGTCGTAGTAGGCATCGGAACTCTACTGCACCATCTTATTGACAGTGCTGTATCTATTGGCCTAGTAAAAGTACTATCTTCGGGGTTGTATTTATCAAGCGGGTAAATTATTTATTCTTTGAACTGTTTAATTCACGTTTCACTATATCATCAAGGATAATCCCCGCTTCTTTTATAACATTAAGACACCTAACTTCTTTGTTGTGGTGGTGTTCTTTTAAGTAAGAGCAATTTATATCTCCCATTTTATTGCAATATCTACGCAAAAACTCTTCTACCAATTCCTTTAAATCAGGGCTAATATGTGCCCTGTCATTTACGAAAAGCCGACTAATTACCATTATTCCCCCGCTAAGGGCACCACATACAGTACCGATGTACATTCCAGCTCCAAAACCTGCTGCCATCTTAAGGGCGTTTTTATCCAATCCCAGTTTGTATTCATCATTTGCCGCATAGAGCATCGTCTCGGCACAGTTTAAATCATGCTCTTTATAATATTCCTCAATTTTTTCAATCAGCATCCCATTTCTCCCCTTTGTATCAGCCTTTCTATCAATATATTGTTTTTCTTAATCTTAGTTACACTCAAAAAACATTTCACATCTTTTTAGTAAGAAATCACGATTTCACGTGATTTCCCTAAACTATAGTAACAGCAAAAAGTTCTGAAAGAAGATTTACTAGTGAAACAATAATATCCGCCTCAAGCCGTAATTGGCAAGAAAGTTTACAATGCCTATTACAGTTATCATGAGGCGGATATTGTTAGTTCCGGTGTTTTTCGCTTGAGAGACACTTTAAGATTTACAAGGTTTTTTAAAAAAACGGTATAAAAAAACCTATCAGCTAAACTATTTGAAATTTCAATGTTCCACCTTGGAACACGGCAGCCACATTTTCTGCACAGATGAGGCTTACAGCATTAATTGCCTCCTTGGAGTACATTCCAATATGGGGAGTGATTATTACATTATCTAATTTTAACAGGGGATTATCATCATCGATAGGTTCTTTTTCTGCCACATCTAGGGCTGCAGCCGCAATATGTCCTGAAGCCAGGGCATCATATAAATCTTTCTCGTTGACAATTCCGCCTCGGGCGGTGTTGATGACATAGGAACCTTTCTTCATCATGGCCAGCTCTTTGGCAGATATCATGTTTTTGGTCTCATCTGTTAAGGGGAGGTGCAGGGAGAGAAAATCGCAGCTCTTAATTACCGTCTCAAAGTCTGCCAGTGTAACATATTCCTTAAACTCTTCCGGCACTTCTTTTATGAAAGGATCGTAGGCAAGCACCTTCATGCCGAAACCTTTCGCCCTTCTGGCCACATTTTTGGCAATAGCTCCAAAGCCAAGCAGACCGAGAGTTTTATAACATACATCCTCGCCAACTACCGGCTTCCATTCCCCTCTTCTGACATTGTTGTTGGCCAAAACTATGTTTCGGGAAGCTGCTAACATAAGTCCAAAAGTCAGATCTGCTACAGCATTGGAATTGGTTCCCGGGACATTGCACACGACAATTCCCAATTCTTTCGCTTTTTCCAGAGGAATATTGTCGACACCTGCTCCGTGTTTGCAGATAATCTTAAGCTTCGTGCATTTCTCCATGACCTCTTCTGGAAAAACGTGTGCTCCGATTATTAAGGCGTCATATTCCGGAACAATATTTTCAAATTTTTCCTGATTGAAATCCTTTCCCATCAATGTCAATTCCAAGCCCGCATCTTTTAATATGCGAACCGGTTCGTCACTAATCTGGCCAAAAGATCTGGATGTAATTAATACTTTTTTACTCATAAGCTTTCCCTTCTTAAACTTATAATTTTTTTGAGTCCTTCAACAGCATAACTCTTCTTATCGGAAATCGGCAACCATATAATTTCCTTAATGTATTCGCTTCCCTCAAAAATGATGGAGAATAAGCGATACATGAATTCATCTCCTACAACAGCAGCCGTTTGGCACTCTTTCCAAAAATGCTTGCAGTAATATTCCAGTGACTGTCTTATTCCGCCGTTTACAACTCCTTCGGCATAAGAAAATCTCTCTTTTTCCGTGCCTTCATTGAAAATTCGCATTGCATGGCAGATATAGATGGCACGGTTAAAACCAAATCTTATAAGGTTCTCCACACCTTTTCTCACCATAGCTTCATCCAGTTCATTTAAATCCGCTTTTAATATAGGTGATAAGATGGTTGCGGTTTTTAGCGCATAGAATAATTCTCCCGTAAAGTTTGAAATAATATCTGTTATTTTATCATCCTGAATGTAGGTAATATGTGTATGTGAACCTGGGAAAAATAGCGCTATATTACTTTTGTTTAAACTTTTTAATTCATCAAGGGTGCCAAAAATTTCAATTTCCTCACCGCGCATGTTGTTGACATAAGAGAAATCTTTATTGACGGTCTTTAGCCCCGGAATCAGTAATATTTCCTCATTAAAACATGTGTCTTCAAAAAAGGGCACAACACTATTTGCAAACTCCTGGGCCGTTAAAGGAAGTTCCAAATGGGGAACTTCCTTTAACCCATACGGTGATGTTACCATTCCCGATGCATATATGGATGCAATATCCTCTTTAGAAAATTGCATTTCCTTTATAGCTTCATCGTAAAGCTCTTTCATGCCTTGAATCAGAACACGATTATTACCTGCAATTGCTGAATCTTTGGAACCTACATTTTTCTTGTTAACATGCAATACTTCCAAATTATGGTCTAATACGTACAAACGAGTGTTAGAAGTCCCTGAATCATAATAAAAAATATATTTTCCTTTCATCTTACCAGTCCTTCAACACTTCTTTATATTCTTTTGCAGCCGACACAATTTCATCAAATTTGCCGGCATCCACTAATTTGGCGCTGACAAGATTCCCTCCAACGCCAATTCCTGCCGCTCCCGCCTTCATGAAATCAACGCAGTTTTTGGAATTCACTCCACCTACCGCCAATATAGGAATATGTTTTAAGGGAGCCTTGATGGACTTGAGATAGCTGACACCCAAGTCTCCAGCAGGAAACAATTTGATAATATCTGCCCCGCATTTATAAGCAAAAGCAATTTCGGTTGAAGTCAAAGCTCCCGGTATAGAAACCTTGCCTAATTTCTTGGTCTCTTCAATCACATCTGCATCTACATTCGGGGATATGATATATTCTGCACCTGCCTCTACTGCCTGATGGACCTGCTCGGAAGTCATTACCGTGCCGGCCCCAACGTATATAGTGTCACCAAAATGTTTCTTGATTTTGCCAACGGATGTCAAAGTGTCCTTAATCTTAGCTTCACTTGTGTGGTCAAAAGTGACTTCTACGCATGAAATCCCCCCTTGATGGAGGGTTTCAACCAAATTCACAATCTTTTCGCTTGAAATACCTCTAATGATAGCAATAATTTTTTCTTCCAGGATCTTATCAAGTATTCTTTGAGACATGGTTCTCACTTCCTTCCTTTTTTTGAACTTGAATCTTTACCTACCACAGATTCCCTTCCTCATTGAAATCCCAGTCTTTTGGCTCCTCCAATATTTCAATGTTTTCATTGGAACGAGCTTCTTCTAGCATAGCTTCAGATATATAAATTTTTTCCACGTTCCTGGTGTCTCTTATGCGCACTATCCTTGGGTTTTCCCTATCTATATAGTTGCATGTAGCTAGCGCAACCTGTATGCTGGTTTTATCGGAATGGGTAAACATGGGTACTTTGGCAGTGTTCAGCACTGTGGATGTCACAATATTGGGATAGGTTGCATCCACATCTATCTTGTCTACCAATCTTTTTGTGGTAACATCTGCCAATCCTATTCCGTTGCAGTTGCCGTGAGTTTCATCGGTCAGGTCAAGCACCACAATGCGCTGTACCTTTATATCTCCTTCAATATAAGGCACTGCAAACCGCCCTGTAATATTTGGATCCATGCCATCTCCGCTGATGTCCTTGCCGATGCGATCTACGACCAGCACATCTATATTGTCAAAATAAATACGCCCCATGCGTTTTTTTGATTCAATCAGTAACTTGGGTTCTTCTTCAAAAACTTCTTCCTTCAACATGCCTTTGATTAGACATGTTTGGTCAAAGGCATTTTCAATTATGGCAACGGCACCCAAGATTTTGGTTTTGTCAAAGATAACTTTTGCAATAATAGGAAGCATTTTGCCTAATTCATAGAACCCATCCTGGTGCACCGTATCTGCACCTTTTTGTTTTCCCATCCCGATTACTGCCATTTTGAGAATACCGCTTTCATAAGGACCGCGAAATGCCGTATGGGCTTTTACCCTTCCGCAAAGGATTATTCCATCTGCTTCATAGGCGTGTTTATCTACATATACCGGCATTCCGGTCTCTGTTGTACCTATTTCAACAACCTCCATGCTGGACTTTATGGGACAACCGAGAAAATCCTCAGTTATGCCGTATGACGCCAGAATCTCAAGCTGGCCCTTAGCTGTAGCACCACCGTGGCTTCCCATTGCTGGGAATACAAAAGGCTCTCCTCCACAATCTTTCACATAGTCCACAATTGCCTTTGTAATTATAGCGATATTGGCTATTCCCCTGCTGCCGGCAGTAATTGCGACACTCATTCCAGGCTTTATGCGGCCACGCATGCCTGCCCGTTCCAATTCCTCTTTAACAGTTTTCGGAATATCTGCTATGGGTATATGACTTTGATCCATAATCTGCCTTACTTTTGCCATTTTGGGAAGTTTAACTTTAGATACTAGTTGGGTTACAACATTACCCTCTTTTACTGAATCCAATGCCATATTTGTTCACCTCTGTTTTTTATAAAATAACTCCTTGTTTAAATATCATAATTTCCCTGTATCCGTTCACTTCGTTCTTGGTTTTTCTTCTTCCAGAAGCAACATCAATAATTAAATCCCACAGCTCATCAGCCGCCTCTTCGAAGGACTTGTTTTCCAGGATAATTCCAGCATCAAAATCAATCCATTGCTTCTTTCTATTGTAAAGATTGGTATTTGTGGATATTTTAATTGTAGGAATGGCCGTCCCTAGCGGATTACCTCTTCCGGTGGTAAACAAGAGAATTTGTGCACCGGAAGAAAGAAGATTAGTAATTGAAATGCTGTCATTTCCGGGGCCTATCATGAGATTTAGGCCGGCTTTCTTGCAATGCTCTCCGTAATACAGCGTGTCGGTTACCGTAGCCTGGCCTCCCTTTTGAATACAGCCCAGGGATTTTTCTTCTAAGGTGGTAATCCCTCCTCTTTTATTGCCGGGAGAAGGGTTCTCGTAAATTGGCTGGTTGTGGTCTATATAATACTGCTTAAAAGAGTTAATCATTTCTACAACTTTTCTAAAAGTTTCTTGGCTGTCTGCACGATTCATTAAGAAAGTCTCAGCTCCGAACATCTCCGGAACTTCAGTTAAGATAGCGCTTCCTCCAAGGGCTGTGACGGTCTCGGCGATATGCCCGCAAAGAGGATTGGCAGTAATGCCGGAAAAGGCATCCGATCCTCCGCATTTAAAGGCAATTTTTAGAGAGCTGACCGGCAAAAGCTCTCTTTTATCATCTTTTATATTTTCAACAATCTCACCGATTAATCGCAAACCTTCTTCTATCTCGTCCTCTACATCTTGAGTAACCAAAAATTTAATCCTTTTTGGATCATAGTCTCCTAAAACCGGTATAAAATGTTCAAAATCATTATTTTCACATCCAAGGCTTAGTAACAACACCCCACCTGCATTGGGATGATGAACGATGCTTGCCAAAATTTTTTGTGTAATCTCAAAATCCTCACCAAGCTGAGAACATCCTGCATTATGGGGATATGCAAATATTCCATCACATGAATCAGGATATAACTCTTGTGCCAACTTCGCTAACGTATTGGCAGTTGTATTTACGCATGATACCGTGGGAATAATCCATATTTCGTTTCGCGTGCCGACACTCCCGTCAGCTCTTTTGTAGCCTTCAAAAAAACGGCCTCGGTTTCTAACATCCACTTTCTTTGCCGGAACGGGATTATAAGTATACTCAAGCTTTCCCTCTAAATTTGTCCTGACATTGTGAGTGTGAACCCACATGCCTTTTTTTATGGAAGTGACGGCATGGCCTATTGGGGCACCGTACTTTATGACCATATCGCCCTTTTTGATATCATCCAGGGCAATTTTGTGACCGAAAGAAATGTCTTCCAACACTTCCATCCGCTGCGAAAATCCATTAATAATTACATCGCAGCCCTTTTTTACATCCTCTAAAGCGACAGCCACATTATCCTTTGGATGAATTTGAATAAAATTGCTTTTCAAAATAAGCCTACCCCCACATCTCTTCTATTCTACTATTTATCTTACCATTCTGCGATGGAGCCATCTGCATGCCTCCACACAGGATTCTTCCAACTATGAGGATTCTGGTTTTCTTCAACAACCAATTCTTTATTTACTTCAACGCCTAGTCCCGGTTTTTTCGGCATTGCTACATATCCATCCACAAATTTGAAATCCTCTGGGTTCTTAATATAGTCGAGGGGATCGTGATGTTCATTGTAATGTATGCCTATACTTTGCTCTTGAATAATCGCGTTATAGCAGGTGGCATCTACCTGCAGGCATGCCGAAAGGGCTATGGGGCCAAGGGGACAATGAGGCGCCAACGCAACATCATAAGCCTCAGCCATGGCGGCAATTTTTTTCACTTCAGTTATGCCTCCTGCGTGGCTCAAATCAGGCTGTATTATGTCCACACCTCCAACCTGCAGAAGGCGCTTGAAATCGTATTTTGAAAAAAGCCTTTCACCGGTAGCTATGGGTATATTGCATGCACGAGCAATTTCTTTAAATTCTTCCATGTGTTCGCAAAGTACTGGCTCTTCAATGAACATGGGATCAAATTCCTCCAGTTTTTTTGCAAGAATTTTTGCCATGGGTTTATGTACCCGACCATGAAAATCGATTGCTATACCAAAATATTTGCCCACAGCTTCCCGAATTGAAGCTACTCTTTCCAATACTGCATCAATTTTTTCATAACTATCGATCATTTGCAGTTCTTCCGTTGCGTTCATCTTTATTGCCGAAAAACCTTCATCCTGCTTCTCTTTTGCCGCTCGCGCTACGTCGCTTGGCCTGTCTCCTCCGATCCAGGAGTAAACTTTTATTCTTTCCCTACAGGGGCCGCCCATCAATTCGTAAACGGGAGCATTGTAAAACTTTCCCTTAATGTCCCAAAGAGCTTGGTCAATTCCTGCTATAGCGCTCATGATGATTGGACCGCCGCGATAAAAGCCTGCCCGATAAAGCATATTCCATATATCTTCAATATTCTTCGGATCGGCGCCGATAAGATATGGCTTCATTTCTTCCACGCAAGCTTTGACGGTAGATGCCTTGCCTTCAACTACAGGCTCTCCCCATCCAACTAAGCCCTCATCAGTTATAATCTCAACAAAACACCATCTTGGCCGCACAAGATATGTGTTAATTTCCGTAATTTTCATTCCTATTCTCCTCTATATTTTCATTATTAGGTGGTTTGTCGCAAGAAACTTTTTTTAAAATAGCCATCGTAATTGCTTACAATGGCTATTTTTTCCTCATAGATTAATGCCCAGTAATCTAGGCAATGTCTCCGTTATAGCAGGAATATATGTTATTAACATTAGGCAGAGTAACATCGTAGCTATAAACATAGGAATATCTTTTAATACGACCTCAAGTTTGGTGTTTCCAACTCGAGATGCAACAAAAAGGTTGATGCCCAACGGTGGTGTCAAAAATCCGATAGCAAGATTGACAACCATAATTAGACCAAAGTGTATTGGACTTAATCCAACAGACCTTGCAACGGGGAGTAATATAGGTGCAAGCACCATCATAGCTGGCGTTGTGTCCATGACCATTCCGACTATAAGCAGCAAGATGTTTATTAAGAGCAGAATGATTACTCGACTGTCAGACAAAGCAACCAATACATTGGTAACCTTCATTGGAATCTGTTCAATTGTTAGCAGTTTGGTAAAGGCTGTCGCACAGCCAATGATGGCCATAGTGGTACCAGTAGTAGAACAGGCATTGGCAATCGTCTTATAAAGTTTCTTTGCATCCAGCTCTTTATAGAAAAATACTCCACATATAAAAGCGTACACTGCTGCAACCGCTGCAGCTTCTGTAGGTGTAAATAAACCACCATAGATACCACCAAGGATGATTAGCGGATTAATCAGTGCCCACTTTGCATCCCAAACAGCTTGAAGTTTTTCTTTCATGGTAAAAACTTCATCAGTTCCACGCCAGCCTTTTTTCTTGCAATAAATATAACATAATGCTATTAATGCAAGCCCAATGAGGATACCTGGCATAAATCCCCCCATAAACAGTCCCGTTATAGAAGTGCCGGTGCCGACACCGTATATAACCATTGGAATACTGGGAGGAATTATAACACCTATACTTCCCGCGGCAGCAGCTACGGCAAGGGCAAAGCTTTTGTCGTACCCTCTTTCCACCATAGCAGGCACCATAATGGAACCTATGGCAGCAACCGTTGCAGGGCCAGAACCCGATACCGCTGCAAAGAACATACATACAACAACTGTAACAATGGCTACTCCACCTGTAAGTCTACCCAAAAAAGCATTGACCACATTAATAATTCTCCTGGAAACACCACCGGCCCCCATTAGATCTCCAGCAAGAATGAAAAGAGGAATGGCCATAAGTGGGAAAGAATCACTGCCTGCAATTAAATGTTGCACAATAAAAGTGTCTGTCATTCTAGGGTTGAATAATGCTGCTGCTAGAGTAGAAAGACCAATGGATATTCCTACCGGTACATTTAAAATCAAAAATATTGTTAAGCTGATAAATAATACTGCACCTGTCAATCTGTCCACTCCTCCCCACGTTTGATGCAATCAATCCGGTATTTAATGGTTTGATATTGTCGGTAACATACCAAGCAAAACCCTACCATTGGCGCAGCGAAAACGTACTTGTAAGGAATATGCAATGCCGGTGATACCTTATTGAAAGTAGCCTGCATACCAACGTACTTATACCCTGTGATAGTAATATATACGGCAAAGAGAAAGAAGCATATGTCTCCAACTATTGTCACATATGGTCTTATGCTCGCAGGAAATAATTTCATAGCTGCATCAATCTTTATATGTTTCCTAATCTTAGCTCCATAGCTAATACCAAGATATATTAGCCAAATAAATACATATCTTGCCAGCTCTTCAGACCAGCTTAAAGAGTTAGAAAATACGTATCTCATAATGACCTGGACAAATATTAGTACCGTCATAACTGACATTAAAACAACACAAATGGACATCTCTAAATTTTCATCAAGCCAACTCAAAGCATTTTTCAAAGTAATCACCTCTAAGGTTGCTGTTGTAATTAGCTATCATAAATCCCCTTTTCAGGGGATTTATGATAGCTATAGAATCTCCGCCCATTATCTAGCAGCCTCTAGTTCTTTAACCAGTTTATCGGCCAACTCTGGACGGGCCATTTTTTTCTTAGCCATAGCTACAGGATCGATCTTTTCTACCGCATTCTTGTAAGGCATCTTTTCTTCATCTGTTAGTTTAATTACTTTGCAGCCTGCTGCTTCTATGTCTTCGATGGAGATATCCTCATAATACTGAGATCTCTCATATTGATAGAGGGTAGCCTCTGCCATTGCCTTTTCAAGGGCATCCTTCTGTTCCTGAGTTAAGGAATTGTATTTGTCAAGATTCATTACTACATAGTATGGAGTGTAAACGTGTTCAGTCATTACTAGGTACTTTTGAACTTCCTCAAATCCGTTTCCAACGATAATTCCAATTGGGTTTTCCTGTCCGTCTACAGTTCCCTGTTGCAAAGCAGTGAACAACTCAGAGAATGCCATTGGAGTTGGGTTGGCGCCCATTGCCTTCCAGGCTGCCAGGTGAATATCATTCTCCATAGTTCTGATTTTCAAACCATTTAGATCTTCAATACCCTTAATCTCTTTATTTGTGGTTGTCAAGTTTCTGAAACCGTTTTCCCAGAATGCAAGACCTTTAAGGCCCAGTTCTTCTAAACCATTCAGGATCTGTTTGCCGGCTTCGCCGTTAAAACCAATGTCGTAAACTTCATTTTTGTTGAGGAACATGAAGGGAACATCATAAATGTAAAAATCGTTATAGGTTGCGGCTACTGAAGATGTGGAACCAATTGAAATATCGCATTCGCCAGTCTGGGTCATTTCAAACCTTGTCTCATCATTGCCTAATTGGTTGTCAGGAAAGTCTATTATTTTAATGGTACCATTTGAATACTCAGCTACTTTTTCTGCAAAAAAGGTTACTGCCTCTTTGGCACTGTCAGATGTTACACCTCCGAGTACCAATTCAACTACCTGATCTCCTCCACCTGATTCACCGCCAGAAGGTGTTGACGATTGAGAGCTTGACCCTCCGCATGCAGTCAAGACAATTGCTAATATCAATACAATGGAAATGGCAAAAATCCTTTTTTTCACAATATGTCCTCCTTTAGATTTAATAAATTATTTTTTGGATATAAAGAAACACTATTTTCTTATAAACACCACCCCCTTAATGATAACCTATCTATGTAAGTGCAAAAAGTTATCTTGCCAGGTATCCGCCGTCACAGGGTATTATTGCACCAGATATATAGTCGGATGCATCGGATGCTAGAAAGATGCACAACCCTTTTAAATCCTCAGGAGTTCCCCACCGGTGAGCCGGAATTCTCGCCAGTATTTCCTTGTTGCGATTTTCATCATTAATTAATGCCGTATTCATTTCCGTTGCCATGTACCCCGGAGCAATGGCATTGACATTTATATTCTTGGATGTCCACTCATTGGACAAGGCTTTGGTTAACTGTGCTACAGCGCCTTTGCTGGCTGCATAGGCCGGAACGGTATAGCCACCAAAGAAACTCAACATAGATGCCACATTGATTATTTTGCCTTTGGAGTTCTGCTTCATAAATTGACGTCCGGCCAGTTGGCATAGCTGGAAAGTTGCATTTAGATTTATCTCCAATACCAGATCCCAATCCTCTATAGGGAACTCTTCACAAAAATGTCTTCTTTGAATCCCAGCATTATTGACAAGAATATCCAATCTGCCTCCCAGCAGATCTAAAGCTTTGAAGAATCCATCTTTCAATTCTTGTCTATTTGCCAGGTCAATTTTAAGTCCGTGACATTTATATCCCTTATCTCTATATTCCTTGGCAACATTTTCGGCAGTTGAACTGGAACCTACTATGACAACCTCACAACCGGCTTCCATAAGGCCTTCAGCCATTCCCCGACCTAGCCCTCGGGTACCTCCGGTTACAATCGCTTTCCTCCCTGTTAAATCAAAGAGCTTCAATAAAATCACTCCCTATTATTTATAAATCCATATAAGGCTAACTACCCCATTAAACATTCACTGAACAAACCATTGCCCTGTAGGCATTTTAGTGCTTTTAGCTCATATAATAGTATTTTAGATATCTTTCGAACTTCTCTTGATATAATTTGGTCATATCGGGATTCGGCCTAATAACCTTCGACTGACCAAAATTAAAATCTTTAACATCTTTAATGACGCCCAATATCTCCATGGCCAGTACTGCTCCACCGAGAAGAGAAGCATGTTTACTGTTATCTATCTCCATTTCCGCCTGGAAGATATCTGCACACATCTGTGTCCACTCCTGGGAATTCAGAATTCCTCCCGAGAGCTTAATCTTATTGGGAACTCCGTTTACTTTAGTAAGGATGGTATAACAATGATATAGATTAAACAGCACTCCCTCTTGAACTGCCCTATATAGATCATATTTGGTATGATGCGGACGAATATCCTCGAAACCGCCCAGCCTCTCATCGTTCCAACCCGGGCACCTTTCTCCAAAAATAAAGGGCAGAAATACCGGTGTTGTCTCTTTATCTCTCACGCCTTTTTCTATTTCGTCATAGCTCACATTGGGACCGAACATCCTCATCTTAAACCAATCTATACAATTACAGCATCCGTTAGTTGCTGCTCCGCTTAACCAATACTTGGGCGACATATAGCACCAAGTGCTCGGTTCTTCCGGCATTACTGGCTGCATAGTTGTCAGTCGAATAGCACCGCTAGTACCAACAGAAAACGTCATTACTCCTTCTTCCATAGCACCTGAACCTACCTGGTTTAACCCACCGTCTGAGTTTGTAGGCACCACAGGTATCCCCGGTTTTACCCCTAAAGCAGCAGCTGCTTCCTCATTAAGAGGGAATGTTTGATTATAATCAACGAGCATGGACAGTTGCTCTTCCTTAATGCCAAGTGCCGCAAGAAGTTCCTTGTCAAACTCTTTCGTTTGAATGTTTAATAGACCGGTACCCGAAGCCAGACAGTGAGTTATAACCCGCTGGCCTGTCATCCGGTAATTGTTGTAGGTACCTTGACCTAATATATAATAATCTTTTAAATCATATCCTTGCCGCTGTAAGTGAAGCAATTTAAAAAAGGGATAAATCGCATTTACCATACAACCGGTTTTTTTGTAGAAATTCTTCACATATTCCTTATCTTTCCTGAGTTCTTTGCACACACCTGCAGCGCCAGTATACGACCACAGATATACAGGCGTTTGAGGCACCATATCCTTATTGCATAACACTAGGCTGTGCCAGGTTCCGCTAAGTGCAATGATATCGATGTCTTTTCCCTCTGCCAGGGCACGACCCACAGCAAGCATCTGCTGATATACATTTTCCGCATCATGAATCGTTACATCATCGTATGTATTTTTATATGTTTCTGCCTTTACTTCGTAACTGTTATCAGAGCTGTCATAGAGCATAGCCTTCGCTGCGGTTGTGCTAGCCTCTAAAACCAAAATCTTCACGGCACACACCAACCTTCATTTATTTATTTCTGAGTGCAGTCAACAACTACCTTTACAGCACCAGCATTCATATCTGCAATCAGATCGAATGCCTTGTCTGATTCCCTTAATGGAACAATGTGGGTTACGATCTTTTCTAAGTCCTTTTCCAGGACCTTGCAATAATCAACAGCTTGTCTAAACTCTTCTTTAGTGTAAACCCTTGTTCCAATAATTAACTGTTCTTTAAAATTCAACTGCCTAAGATCTACTTTGTGTGGTTGCTTATGGACTGACACCATGCAGATTCTTCCCTGAACTCTTGTTATTTCCGTCATATCCATAGCTGCAGCTTCAGAGCCGCTGCACTCGAACAGAACATCACAACCCTCGCCATCGGTGGCAGCCTTTACAATATCCTTCAAATTCTCTTTTGAAGAATTTACAGTATTTAGGCCCAATTCTTTTGCCAGCTCCAACCGCTTTTCATTAATATCAGAGATGAAGATCTTTGAGGCTCCAATATTCTTTAATACGATACCTGTGAGTATGCCAATAGGACCTGCTCCAATAATCACAGCACTTTCCAAAGCCTGGAACTTTATTTGGTGGACTGCTCTTATGATGACAGCCAATGGCTCTACAGTCACGGCCGCACGATCGCTGACATCCTCCGGTAGTTTAAACAATACATCTTCATCGACATATATAGATTCACAAATACCTCCATCCACATCTATCCCTATAAGACCTAAAGTGTTACATACATGGGAGTTGCCAGTCCTACATGCCAGACATTTGCCACAACTTAAAAGAGGAAAAGCAGCCACTCGGTCGCCTTTTTTAAACTTTTTACCATCAGTGGCAACAGTCCCTATAAACTCGTGGCCAAATACTAGGGGAGCTTTCGCCCTGGGATGGGTTCCGAGATAAATCCCGATGTCAGATCCGCATATGCCGCAATATTTAACATCTATTTTGACTGCTCCTTCCTTAGGAGTGGGATCCGGCACTTCTTTTACTATTGCTTGCTTGGGTCCTGCATAGATCAATGCTTTCACTAGAAAAAAACCTCCCTTTTTTGAAATTATCGAAATAGTATTAGGTTTTGCCTTCAAACAAAAAAATAACAGTCACTTATAGACCTTGCTTTTTTCGGTTAGCTATCTTTTTATTAAAAGTTTCGAGTTTAATAATTCAGTCTTTTTGAAACAAAATCCTGCATATTTATAGATTATGAATATCGTCACGTTATAATGATATCAAATCATATAAAATAAATCAAATATATTAAATGCTTGATAGTGTCAAGATCGCGTCAAGATACTATGGGTTTTAAAATAAAAAGTATTCCCTCTGGATATATCTTTTCCTTAAGCGTCTCTTATTGACTTAAGGAACTGTGAAGCC
>MPOT01000076.1 GCA_001896545.1 Tepidanaerobacter sp. EBM-38
ACAGGTCGGCATAGACAAAATGAAAATTGAAGGGGTAACTGTTAAAATATATGACAGAGACCGCACTATATGTGATGTCCTTCGCTATGAAAAGAAACTCGAGGAGGAAGTATTTACTAATGCTATAAAACGTTATATAAAAGATTCCAAGAAAAATGTGAGGAAGCTGTTTGAGTATGCCGTAATATTTAATATAAAAAATAAGGTGCAGACATATATAGGAGTGTGGCTGTAATGGGTAATATTGCAGCATCAGTTTTAGCAAGACTAAAAAACAAATCGAAAGAACAAGGCATTCCATTGCAACAGCTACTAAATTTATTTTGTCAAGAAGAGTTCATTAGGAGACTTTCAGAGAGCAACTATAAAGAAAATCTTATTCTTAAAGGCGGTTTTCTATTGTATTCAATTAGCGGATTTACTACAAGACCAACTGTTGATGCAGATTATCTTCTAAAAAATTATTCAAATGATTTATATGCAGTAGAAAAGCTTGTCAAAGAAGTTATTTCTTCACCTAGCAAAAATGATTTTGTAGAGTTTGAAATCAGAAACTTAGATATGATTAGCGAGATTAAAAGGTATCATGGCATAAGGGCAAGTCTAATCGGCATTATTGGAAGGACGAGGACACCTTTTAACATAGATTTTGGAGTGGGGGATATTATTATACCTTCACCGGTTAAAAGGACTCTGCCTGTAATTCTTCCGGAATTTGAAAAACCTGAAGTATTAACTTATTCTTTAGAGTCTACAGTTGCAGAAAAACTAGATGCCATTATCGTTTTAATGGAAGCAACAGGACGTATGAAGGATTTTTATGATATATATTATCTGGCAACAACCTTTGACTTTGAGGGAAGAAAGCTTCAAGAAGCAATCTATGAAACATTGTCTAATCGAGGCACACCATATGAAAAAGATTCTGTTGCCGTAATTTCTAGATTAGCAGAGGATTCCAACATTCTAAAGCGGTGGGATAATTTCTGCAAGAAAATATTGAAATATAAGCTTGACTTTAACCATGTTATCAAAGTAATTATTGATTTTCTTCAGCCGCCATATGAAGCATTGATTTTGGAAGATGAGCTGTTTGAAGATTGGAGCCATGAGAAAAAAGGATATGTTTAATTACAAAGCAGGCTAAAACTAGCTTGCTTTTTTGTAATAAATACCTTGACTTACCTGTGCTTTTGAGTGATATATAGACTACCAAAAAACACAGGGAGGGAAATGAAATGAAAAAGAAAGAGCGATTTACAACAGCCTATAACAACAAGGTCTACGAAGTTGCCGGAAGGTGGGAGGACGCCATTATCCTTTCCCCAGTGGACCCCGAAGATGATAATTGCCTGATTTACACAGCAGGTGAGATAGCAGAATTTCTTCTAACCGGCAGACTGCAAAAAGAAACAGAGGAAAAGAGAGCATTCTTCGGCAGAAAAATTGCCGACTTGGAAGCCCTAAAAGAGCTAACCCAGACAGCCTTGGGTGAAGGGCAAATTGGCTTTGCCTACCAGGTAACCAATAGGACCTGGCTCCTGCACCTTGGAATGATTGGCGATGAATATAAAACCGCTAGGAAGGTGCTTTTACCAAACCCCTTCAAGGGTAACAAAAACAATAATGTCCACTAAGAGAATTGTCTACCCCAGAACCGGGAGCTTTTATCAGGTGTTAAGCTCTGATGTTAAATCTAAGTCTGGGCTTAACCCTTCCTGTGTTATCTTAGATGAAATTTGGACTTATCCCAATCCGGACCTAGCTAGGATGCTGACTACCGGTTCCGGTGATGCCCGGGAGCAACCCCTGTTTATATATTTAACAACTGCCGGCAATAATCTTCAAGGTTACGGCTACGAGATGCATTGCAAAGCTAAAGATATTTTAACCGGCAGAAGAATTGATCCCACCTTCTTACCCATCATTTACGGCTTAGAAGAAGGGGACGATTGGGAGGATGAAAACAACTGGTATAAGGCCAATCCCAGTTTGGGCTATACCATTCAGATAGAAAGGGTGCGAGAACACTTCCTGCAAGCAAAACAAGACCCGGCTGAGGAAGCATTATTTAAGCAGCTTAGGCTTAATATGTGGCTGAAACAACAAATCAAGTGGATGCCCATGGATACCTGGGAGAAGTGAGCTCACCCGGTAGATGCGGAAAAACTCAAAGGCCGAGTGTGCTTCGGTGGTTTGGATTTATCAAGTACCACTGATATCACAGCCTTTGTTTTAGTTTTTCCTCCCATACCAGGTGACGATAAATATTACGTCCTGCCCTACTTCTGG
>MPOT01000012.1 GCA_001896545.1 Tepidanaerobacter sp. EBM-38
AATGATATCATACTTAGGGAAAAAATAGGCAAACTTTAAAATATTATCGTAAAAAATGTTTTGAATATATATACAATAAAAAACTAAAAATTTTTTTGTAGACATACTTGACAAATTACGAAAAGTATGGTATATAAATAATTGAAGTTAGCACTCAAGGGCCGAGAGTGCTAATAGATAAAAAATCAACAGTAAAGGAGTTGGTGCATATGGCAGGATTAGTTCCTTTTAACAGAAGAACACCCGATTTGCTGAGCAGTACTTTTGATGATTTTTACAATATGCTCGACGACTTTTTTACTGATAATTGGCCTTTTAGAAGAAGCCTTGCTGCTGACACTTTTAAAATTGATGTCTTAGAGGACGACAAGAACTACTACATTGCAGCAGAGCTTCCCGGTGTTAAAAAAGAAGAAATTAATGTAACCATCGATGAAGGAAGATTGCAAATTTCTGTAAACAGAGAAGAAAAAGTTGAAGAAGAAGGTAAGAATTATATTCATAGAGAAAGACGCCATACTTCGATGCAGCGCAACATCTTCTTAGCAGATGCAAGTGATGAAGGAGTTGTAGCAAAACTTGAAAATGGTGTTTTAAATATAACCGTTCCTAAAAAAGAAAAACCCGATAAGTCAGTCCCCATAGAGATTGAATAATAATGAGCTGCTCATTGATTTTTCGTTCCCACATCAGCGGCCCTAAGATGTGGGACTTATTTTTTATATAGATGTATTAAACCAATTAAGCCCTCGGCAATACCTATCTGATAGGTATTGCCGAGGGCTCATGAGTTTTAACAAATTAATTTTTACTTATTTTATTTCTACTGATGCACCGACTTCAGCGAGTTTTTCCTTAATCTGTTCGGCTTCTTCCTTACTGACTTTTTCCTTAACTGCCTTAGGAGCACCGTCTACTAGGTCTTTAGCTTCTTTTAGGCCAAGGCCTGTAATCTCTCTAACAACTTTAATAACCTTAATCTTCTGGTCACCGGCAGCAGTTAAAACTACATCAAACTCAGTCTGTTCAGCCTCAGCAGCTTCAGCAGCTCCACCTGCAGCAGGAGCAGCAGCCATAGCTACTGGAGCGGCAGCGGTTACACCAAATCTCTCCTGAAGATCTTTTACAAGTTCTGATAGTTCTAAAACTGTCATATTTTCAATAGCAGAAATAATTTCTTCCTTTGTCATTAAAAGTTCCTCCTTTTTTTCATATAGAAATTTAAATTTATTTGTTTTACATAATAAAACCTGTGCAACAAAGCAATGTGTGCTATGAGGCTTTCTTGTCCTGTATTGCCTGCAAAGTATAGACCATATCTCGCAGAGTGCCCTGCATTACTCCTACAATACCATACAGCGGCGACTGAATTGCACCAACCGCACTTGCCAAAAGCTGCTCCTTTGGAGGCATTTTGGCTAATTCACCAATAACATCCTTACTTACGACCTTGCCTTCAACAACTCCAGCCTTAATCTCAAGCTCTTTATGGATTTTAGCAAAATCTATAAGTACTTTTGCCGGAGCCACTGGGTCTTCATAACTAAAAGCCATGGCAGTGGGACCTTCTAAAAACTCATCTAAATCATACTCAAAATCTTTAATAGCAATTCGTGTTAAAGTATTTTTTGCAACCTTATACTCAATTCCCTGTTCTTTAAGTTTTCGCCGAAGCTCAGTTATATCAGCAACATTTAAGCCCCGATAGTCAGTAAGAATTACGGCACTTGACCGATTAAACTTATCTTTTAATTCTTCAACAGCTTTAACTTTCGACTCTTTTACTGCCACTGTTTCACCTCCTAGACATATTTTATTTGGTAATAAAATATAATTTCTTATTTAAAAAAGCCTTTCCGTTTCTGCAGAAAGGCTTTTTGACAACATGGTTTTTGGTAATGATTTTTAAAAATAGAAATCATTACTAAAGTTTTGCCTCGGTAGGAAATTAAGCTTTATAGCACCTACGGTCTGCAGCATAATATATAATAATCACATTTAGTTTAAAGATAAACCTAATGAATAACGATTATTTTTTCTCTATTATTTTTTGAGGATTTATTTTAATTCCAGGCCCCATAGTGCTGGATATTGTAACACTCTTAATATACTGCCCTTTGGCTGAAGCCGGCCTTGCCTTAATTATGGCTTCCATAAAAGTTTTAAAGTTATCAGTCAATTTTTCTACACCAAAAGATTTTTTGCCAATGGGAGCATGAACAATTTTAGTCTTATCAACTCTAAACTCAATCTTACCGGCTTTAACCTCTTTAACAGCCTTACCTACGTCAAAAGTCACTGTGCCCGCCTTAGGATTCGGCATGAGACCTTTAGGACCTAAAATCCTTCCCAACTTACCTACACTGCCCATCATATCGGGTGTTGCAATGGCTACGTCAAAGTCGAGAAAACCTCCTTCAACTTTAGCCACCATATCCTCAGCACCAGCAAAATCAGCTCCAGCTTCTTCAGCTTCCTTGATTTTGTCACCTTTGGCAAAAACTAATACCCTAACATCTTTACCTGTGCCATGGGGAAGGGTAACGGTTCCTCTTACCTGTTGGTCCGCATGTCTTGGATCAACGCCAAGGCGAACTGCCACCTCTATAGTTTCATCAAAATTTTTTACGGCTGTCTTTTCTACAAGCTCTATAGCTTCTTGAACATCATACAATTTTGTTCTATCTACAAGTTTTAAGGCTTCTAAATATTTTTTGCCATGTTTAGCCATTTATTATAAACCTCCTTGTGGTATTAGCGGAAAATCCTCCCACTTGCTATCTATTTATTCTACCGTAATGCCCATGCTGCGGGCTGTACCTTCTACCATTTTCATGGCAGCTTCGATAGTATCAGCATTAAGATCAACCATCTTCAATTTAGCTATATCTTGAACATCTTTTTTGCTGACCTTTCCTACTTTGTTTCTATTCGGCTCTCCTGAGCCCTTCTCAATACCTGCAGCCTTTTTTAATAATACAGAGGCTGGCGGCGTTTTTAAAACAAAGGTAAAAGATCTATCCTGATATACTGAAAGTTCCACAGGTATAATTAACCCAGCTTGATGTGCTGTCTTTTCATTAAACTCTTTGCAAAAGTTCATTATATTTATCCCCGTAGGGCCAAGAGCCGGTCCTACCGGTGGAGCTGGCGTTGCTTTACCTGCAGGAATCTGAAGTTTAACTACAGATACAACTTTTTTTGCCATTTGCGCACCTCCTGTTATACTACTTATATTATATTTTTTCTATTTGATCAAAACCTAATTCTATAGGGGTTTCTCTTCCGAACATAGAAATTAACACCTTTAACTTCTGCTTATCATGGTTTATTTCTATGACCTTCCCTACAAAGTTTTCAAATGGACCTGAAGCAACTTTAACATTTTGATCTATATCAATATCAAACTTCTGTTTTGGTTCTTCTATGCCCATCTGCTTTAAGATTAGCTTAGTCTCAGATTCTTGAAGCGGAATGGGTTTACTGCCCGCTCCGACAAAGCCGGTAACTCCCGGTGTGTTTCGCACCACATACCAAGAATCATCTGTTACTATCATCTCAACCAAAACATAACCCGGAAAAATCTTGCGCTGGGTAACTTTTCGTTTACCATTTTTTATTTCAACTTCTTCTTCCACAGGAACAAGAACACGGAAAATCTTATCTTGCATTCCCATAGATTCTACGCGCTTTTCCAAGTTAGTTTTTACTTTATTTTCATAACCTGAATAAGTATGAATAACATACCAATTTTTTGACATACTACACCGGGCCGTGCCCAACCTCCTTCAATTATCGGAGAACTAATGATATTAATTTATAAAGAATAGTATCAGCTATCCATATAAATCCACTCACAATTATAACAGATACAAAAACCACAACAGTATATGTGGTTAAATCACTCTTAGTCGGCCATGTTACTTTTCTCATCTCGGACTTTACTTCTCTGAAAAATTTTCCAGTCCTTTTTATGATGCCCTCCTTAGCCGCTGCCATAAGACAATCCTCCTAGCTTTTATTTGGTTTCTTTGTGCAGTGTATGTTTTCCGCAGCGCCTGCAGTATTTATTCAACTCCAGTCTATCGGGGTCATTTTTTTTATTTTTTTGGGTAAAATAATTCCTCTCTTTGCATTCTGTACATGCTAAAACTATGTTGACCCTCAATGAGTACACCTCCTAGTGTTTCGCTTCTATTGTTTTGTGTAAGGATTTTTCGCTGTTTTGTCACTTTAATAAATTTATCATAATTAAAGTGCGTTGTCAATAAAATAGCTTTTAGCTTTTAAAACCTTTTTTTGATCTTCTCAAAAATAATGTGAATTTTTAACAGATGATAATCAATACAACGCTTGATATTACGGGTTTTTAAATAAAAAAGCTAAGGGGAATCTCGCGATTCCCCTATTTTTCGCTATTTTTCAATTATCTCAGTTACTACACCGGCTCCTACGGTTCTGCCACCTTCACGAATAGCAAACCTAAGCCCTGGTTCAATAGCTATGGGTGCTATAAGTTCGACATCCATGACTACGTTATCACCAGGCATTACCATCTCTGTGCCT
>MPOT01000031.1 GCA_001896545.1 Tepidanaerobacter sp. EBM-38
ATTATAGTATAATAGGTGCATCGGGGCGTAGCGCAGTTTGGTAGCGCGTTCGGTTCGGGTCCGAAAGGCCGTGGGTTCAAATCCCGCCGCCCCGACCATTAGTTTATAAATATAAATAACAAAGGTACTTTAATCAAAACCGCTTAGTAGTAGAATACAAAAGTGGTTTTTTGTTTTTAAATATGACAAAATTGCAAAGTGCTCAAACAAATATCCTATTTAAATCCAAAAAAATAAACCGCAATTTGCGGTATGAATAAAATTTTTTTAAGTTTCACTCTTAATCAACTTTAACTGGTATTCAAGAATCAGTTTATCGAGTTTCGAGCTGAGAAAATATACCTTCTTGTTGATTAAGCTTTTTTCAGCCTCCAGGGCTGAATACAATTCCCCTTTGGCTTCATCTATCTCCTGTGCCAATCTCACCATCTACACTACCCCTTTGCTACCTCTATATATAGCAAATTTTATCATAGCATTTTTATAAATTCAAATACAATTCAATCATAAATATAGTATTTTCTGTAAAAATATTGAGTTATCTAGCTATTATTACTTATTCTTGCCAATTTCAGCAAAATATTACCTTAAAATGGAACATGAATAAATTTTATAAATTTGCAAAGTTGCATTTTTTTTGACAAAACCTGTGTATCATTTTATTCATTGACCACATTTAAGTATATGGCATATTCAATCCGTTTTTTCTGCAATTCACAAGCAATTTCATACGGTTTTTTCATATCACCATTTATTATAAAATTATTGGCATTGCACCCGCCACTGCAGAAATACCTTGCCCAGCATGTAGTACATTTCGGCTTAGAAAATACGTGAGTATCCCTCATTTTAGCGATTATATTCTCATCAAGCTCTCCTTCAAATACATTTCCCATTATAAATTTCTCCTGCCCTATAAACTGATGGCATGGATATATATCACCAGAAGGGGTTATTGCCAAGTAATCACGTCCTGCTCCACATGCCCAAAGTCTCTTATATATGCATGGACCATGATATATATCCACATTGAAATGATAAAATTTAAAGGGATTCCTAACCGATTCTTTCCTCTTTAGGTACTCATTAGCAATTTTTTCATACTGCTTGAAAAGAATTTCTAAATTATCTTGTTCTAGCAAATAATCACCATCTTTTCCAACAACCGGTTCAATAGATATCTCTTTAAAACCTAAATCAGCCATGTGGAAGACATCTTCAGCAAAATCCAGATTATACTTTGTAAAAGTACCCCGCACATAATATTCTTTTTTATCCCTCTTTCTCAATTCAACTATTTTTTTGATGTTTGAAACAATTTCATCATAAGTTCCGCTGCCATCGGCTCTTACACGGATGAAATCATTAACTTTCTTCCTGCCGTCAAGACTCAAGACGATGTTATCCATATGCTCATGAAGATACTGTATAACTTCGTCATTAAGTAAAAGGGCATTTGTTGTGATTGTAAAGTGAAATTTCTTATGGCATAACTCTTCTATGGACTTAGCATATGAAATAACCTCTCTTACAGTATCCATAGCCATGAGCGGTTCTCCGCCAAAAAAATCTATTTCTAAGTTTTTCATATTCCCAGACTTTTCTACCAGGAAATCTACTGCCTTTTTCCCCACCTCAATACTCATCAATTCTCGTTTCCCATGGTAATCACCTTTTGAGGCAAAGCAATATTTACACCGTAAATTGCAGTCATGGGCAACGTTAAGGCAGAGAGCTTTAACATAGTGTCTTGTATCCAATCTATTCAGAATCGGATCTAGATTTGTTTCGGTAAATAGGTATCCCTCTTTCTTTAATGTTTCTATTTCTTCTAGGGCTTCTTTTATATTCTGCTTAGGATATTTCATTTCAAGTTCATTTAGAGCACTTTCAGTTACTAAAGAACATTCATCGTAATAATCCAGAATATCATAAGCTAAATCATCAAGCTGTAAAACTGAACCACTATTTACATCAAGCACCAAATTCTTATCAAATACTCTAAATTTATGGATTTGAGCTGTCAAATATATCCTCTCCCATTGTTGCAATAATAGCTGTTTTTATTGTGAGCCATTCTCATTTTATCATAAATGCCGCTCTTGATAAAGATAAGTACTTAAAAATATGCAAAAACAGGCCATTAAAATAGGTATATATTAAACGCTTCTTACTAATTAAATAGCTTTTTTTAAATTTTCTAATGTCATAAAAAACATAAATATGGTAATATAGAAAGAGAAAGTTTATTTGGAGGTGTATTTTTTGATTAAATGGAAAGAAGAATATAAGATAGGTGTTGAACAGATTGATAAACAGCATCAAAAGTTATTTGAGATAGCCAATGAGGCGTATGAACTTTTAAAAAATGACTTTTGCTATGATAAGTTCGATAGGATTATAGAGATTTTAGCGCAGCTTAGAGATTATGCCATATACCATTTCAAGTCAGAAGAAGAATACATGCTCAGTATAAATTATAAAGGCTATCCAGCACAAAAAGAAGCTCATGACAGCTTTGTTGACAAGCTTAACGCCGTAAAGCTCGATACAATAGACGAGAATCAGAATCAATACATACTCGAATTGTTGGATTTTATAATCAATTGGATAAGTAACCATATCCTAGGCAGTGATAAACTTATAGTTTCTCAAAAGTAAACAAAAAGGAGAAGATGATGCGAATGATAAGCTTAAATATGCCCCGCATTAAGCTTTGCCAGTTGCCTACAGATTTAGAGCCGGCATCTAATCTTTCAGAAAAGCTTGAAAATGTAACTATTTATTTCAAAAGAGATGATAACACCGGCCTTGCCATGGGTGGTAATAAGGGTCGTAAGTTGGAGTTTTTATTAGCTGATGCCATTAAAAAAGAGGCTGATGTAATAATTACTACCGGTAGCATTCAATCAAATCATACCCGGATGACTTGTGCTGCTTGTAGAAAACTCGGACTTGATGTGATTTTAGTATTAAAGGGAAAAAAACCTTTGTCATTTCAGGGTAATCTCCTTTTGGAAAAGCTGATGAATGCCGATATCCGATTTGTTGATGCTTTAAGCTATGATGATATAGGTATTACGGTAAATTATATCATGAGTGAATTAAAGGCCGAGGGTAAAAAACCTTATTTTATCCCTGTAGGCGGTTCTGTAGGTTTGGGAGCTTGTGGTTATGTTGATTGCGCATTGGAACTTTTCAATCAGGCCGACAAGCAAAACCTTAGAATCGATTATATAGTAAATGCAGTTGGGTCAGGGGGTACTTCTGCCGGACTTGAAGTGGGAGTGCGCCTTGCAAAAAAGAATTCGAAAATTGTTGGGATAAGCGTTGATGCAGAAAAGACCGTATTTAAACAAGATATTTCTAGAATTGCTCAAGACTGTGCATCTTTATTGGAAGCCGATCTTAAAATTTTGCCGGAGGATATAACCGTCTTTGATGAATATATTGGCGAAGACGGATATGGCAAACCCAGCCGTCAAGGCATTGAAGCAATTAAACTTGTAGCTGAAACTGAAGGAATTATACTTGATCCAGTGTATTCAGGTAAGGCCATGGCCGGTCTTATCGATTTAGTAAAAAAAGGTTTTTTTGAAAAGGGATCTAATATCGTTTTTATCCATACAGGTGGAACTCCTGCACTTTTTGATATGCTAGTGAATAATTAGTTAGGCGTTGGGATAGTTCGATCGCTTAATACATACGACTTAAGTAATAAACCCCAGGGCAGCATAATGCCTTGGGGTTTTAAAACTCAAATGAGTAAGTCTATAAGCCGAGTTCTGTTTTAGATGGTCATCTATCTAGGATGCCAGTTGCCTGACACCTCCAGCGACCATACCCGAGAGCACGGCGGGCCGCCGTTTAAGCTCTCCTATTTGGTCTTGCTCCAAGTGGGGTTTACAGAGCCGAGAAGTCACCATCTCGCTGGTGAGCTCTTACCTCACCTTTCCACCCTTACTCGGCACTCTGCTTTGCAGCAAGAACGGTCAAAACCGTTACAAAAAATGCCAAGCGGTATCTTTCTGTTGCACTGTCCTTGAGGTCACCCTCACTGGGCGTTACCCAGCACCTTGCCCTATGGAGCTCGGACTTTCCTCGAGCAGTAATGCTCGCGACCATCTGACTTACTCATCATCTATCGTTTTATAAAGGAATTATAATTATAGCACATGAATCATTATTGTCAAGTTTTATGAATTCCCATTTTTTAGATATCTAATTCTTCTTCATCGAGGGCTTCATCAATCCCCCGGTTTGCTAATTCATCAGCTCTTTTATTGTATTCCCGCCGTACATGTCTAACCGTAAAACTTTTAAATTCTTTTAGCAGCCCACATATTTCCTGATAGAGAGGTTTAAGTCCTTCATTTTTTACTTGATATTCTTTATTAATTTGCTTGACCATAAGCTCACTGTCAGAAATAACTTCTATTTCGTCAAAATTCATTTCCAAAGCTTCTTTTAAAGCTGTTATCATCGCAGTATATTCTGCAATATTATTGGTGGTTTCACCTATATATTCGCTGATTTCTTTAATAACATTGTGATCTTCATCCATCAAAAGGACTCCGATTCCCGCATTCCCAGGATTACCACGGGAAGCGCCATCTGTATAAGCTATAACTTTACTCATAAGGCCTCCTATTTCAGCTTATTATAATAGTATTCTTCCGCAATTTTCACAATAAACCAAACCTACACAGTGTTCTACTTCTAGGGCTATCATTACAGATATTTCAGTCATACATCCACTGCATTTTCTATCAGCTAAGACCATTGCAACAGGGTTATGTTTAACCTTCTTGATTCTGTTGTATTTGCTTAAAATTTCCGGAGAAATGCTAGCCTCCAACTGCTGTTTTTGTTTAAGTATTATGTCTAACTCTTCTTTTATTCTATCAATTTCCTGACAAGTTTTCAATCGTTTTTCATTGTATTCTTTTTTCTTTTTTGTAATTATCTCTTTTTCTTGGATAAGGCTTGTTTCCAAGTAGTCGAGTTCTTCCATCATTTTAAATGCTTTCTCCTCATAATCTTTCACTTTAAGCCTTGCAATGTCCTGCTTATCTCTAAGGATTTTAAGTTCTTTTATTGTTGTAACTTCACCACCGTAAATTCTTTCTTCAAACTGTTTTATCATATTGCAGTATTCATCTGTTTTCTGTTCAATTTTTTTTAGCTCTTTTTTCAAAAAGTTAACACGTTCCTTTTTATTTTTAAATTCCGTATCCAAATTATTTATAGTTTTTTTTAACTCAGACAAGTTTTTTAGAACAGGGTGGCTTTTTATAGTTTTTTCAAGCATCTTGCATTGACCTTCTACTTCTTGAAGTTTATAAAGATTGTTTAGCTCTTCCTTTATCATGGCCTTCTTTCTCTCCTTTTAAAAAAAATAAAGAGAATAGGATAATCCTATTCTCATATAATTACCAACGGATCTTCATCTTCAAATATAGTAATCTCAGCTTGTTTATTCAATAGCTTTATTTCTTGCTCAAGATAGCCCTTAAGCACTGGGAGTAAAAGATTTTCTGTAGAAAAGTGCCCAGCATCTATTATAGCAATGCCTGCAGCTTTAGCATCAAGTGCCTCATGGTATTTTAAATCACCTGTAACAAATACATCTGCTCCATAGAATATTGCTGTCTGAATCAAGTCACCACCGGCGCCTCCGCACACGGCAACTTTCATAATGTCTTTATTTAAATCTCCTACAACTCTTACATGGGATATGCCAAGTTTTTGCTTGACGGTTTTGCAAAAGTCCTTTAACTGCATAGGTTCCTTAATATATCCTATTCGGCCGAGGCCAAAGGCCTTACCTGAATTCTCAAGAGGGTATATATCAAAAGCAACTTCTTCATAGGGATGAGTTTTCAGCATAGCGCTAATAACTTTTCTTTGTAAACTTTCGGGAACAATAGTCTCAATTCGTATTTCATCAACCGTTTCTAGTTTTCCCTCTTGACCGATAAATGGCTTTGAGCCGGCTAAAGGTCTAAATGTGCCAATACCGTTCACATTAAAACTACAGTGACTATAATTCCCTGTATGGCCGGCACCTGCATTGCACATTGCATCTCTTACCGCATCTTTATAATCTTTCGGTACGAAGACAACTATTTTTTTTAATTTCTCTTCATAAGTCTGTTTTAAAATTTCTATCTGTTGCAATTCTAAAACATTTGCCAGAATATCGTTAATCCCTCCGCAAGCAGCATCCATGTTGGTATGAGCAGAATAAATAACGATGTTGTTGTTTATCGCCTCATAGACTATTTGCCCAAGAGGTGTATCTTTTCGTAAAGATTTCAAGGGTTTAAAAAAAAGTGGGTGATGAGATATTATCATTTCGAAACCATTTTTTGCTGCAAATTCAACAGTTTCAAGGGTAACCGTAAGGGTTAAAAGAACCTTGGAAACATTTTCGGAAAGGTCACCTGTAGCAAGGCCCGGATTGTCCCAATCTAAAGCAAGGTTTTTAGGAGCCCACTTTTCCAATATCTGCACTATTGTTTGGCAAGCAATCATTTTATGACCTCCTCTAATGTTTTTAGTAGTTTTTCATATTTCAAAACAGCTTTTTGGCAAGCCTTTGTATCGGAAACTTTTAGGTCTTTAATAATACCTTGTAAAATATTTATGCGATAATTAATATATTCGATTATCACAGGATTTTTTTTATTGCGGATTACAGGCCCCACCATAATATCAGTTTCATCAAATGGCGATAAGTTTGCTTTTTTAACTACAATTATCTCATAAAATTTATCATCTTCCCGAGTTACATCTTCATCAATTATCTTATACCCTATGGTGAAAAGGTATTTTCGCAATTCAGCCGGGTTTTTCATAGGCTGCAAAATAAGTTTTTCAAAAGAATCAGCAACTTGCCTCGACTCATTTATTATACTAATGATTGTCATTGCTCCCATACCTGCTACAACAGCAATGTCGCCTTCTGCAGGATTTATGGTTTTAAATCCTGGCCCCAACCGCAGATCAATTAAATCTTGAAGACCGGCTTTCTTAATGTTCTTCTGAGCCTTTCTATAAGGCCCCGGAAGTATTTCAGTGGCTATGACTTTCTTTGAAATGCCTTTATTGATTAGATAAATGGGTAAATATGCATGATCAGTTCCTACATCAACCACTGTTAAGCCTTTTGGAATCTTTGATGTTATTGTTTGCAGTCTGTTTCCTAGTCTCATGTTTAACCTCGATATAAAAAACGAATTTAAGCAAAAAAGTGGAGAAAAAAATCCCCACTATTTTTTCAAGTTATTCCAAGAAGTCTTTAAGCCTTTTACTTCTACTGGGATGACGGAGTTTTCTTAAGGCCTTGGCTTCAATTTGTCTAATTCTCTCGCGGGTAACGCCAAAGACCTGACCTACCTCTTCTAGTGTCCTAGGCCTGCCGTCATCAAGGCCAAACCTTAATCGTAAAACTTTCTCCTCTCTCGGTGTAAGGGTTTCCAGCACATCTTCCAACTGCTCTTTTAAAAGAAGATAGGCGGCTGCATCGGCAGGAGCTAAAGCTTCATCATCGGGAATAAAATCCCCTAAAAAACTATCTTCTTCTTCGCCGATAGGAGTCGCCAATGAAACAGGTTCTTGAGCTATTTTCATTATCTCTCTGACCTTTTCAACGGGCAATTCCATTTCTTCAGCTATTTCTTCCGGCAATGGGTCTCTCCCAAGTTCCTGTAACAATTGCCTTTGTATGCGGATTAGCTTGTTAATAGTTTCAACCATGTGCACCGGAATTCTTATGGTTCTGGCCTGATCGGCAATTGCTCGAGTAATTGCTTGCCTTATCCACCAAGTGGCATATGTGCTGAATTTATAACCTTTTTTGTAGTCAAATTTTTCTACGGCTTTCATCAAACCCAGGTTGCCTTCTTGAATTAGGTCTAAGAAAAGCATACCTCTGCCTACATATTTCTTGGCAATGCTAACGACTAATCGCAGGTTAGCTTCAGCTAATCGACGCTTTGCCTCTTTATCTCCTTCTTCTATTCGTTTTGAAAGCATTATCTCCTCCTCAGCCGAAAGGAGAGGAACCTTTCCTATTTCTTTTAAATACATCCTAACGGGATCATCAATGGCTACCCCTTCAGGAGCAGAAAGGTCTATTTCTTCAGTAGGAACTTCTTCCGAATTTTCTTCTTCCGGTATATCTTCACTATCATCCAAAACCTCTATGCCCATTTCTTCCAAGGATTCATATATCTTGTCAATCTGTTCTGTATCTAGATCTTCTATATCCTCTAGAGCATCCATAATTTCTCCATAAGAAAGTACACCATTTTTCTTGCCTTTTTCAATTAAATCTTTTACGATTTTCATTTTATCTTGAACAAGTTTTTTATCGTTTTTCTTTTGAATCTGCTCTTTTTTTGCCATCTATGCTCCCTCCTTCCCTGGAGTAGTATGTGCCTCCACTTCATTCATTTCGGCTTTCAGTTGTTGATAAATGTTCAAAAGACTGTTGATCTCCTCTCTTTGGCCTAATATTTCAGCCTTCCTGATTTGCTCTCTTACCTGAACAATAGACTTTTTGAAATAGCCTTGCTTTACTTTTTTTATGAGTGAATTTATTAGTTCTCCATCTTTTAAAACCACATTTTCCATAAGTATTGTTGAAAGTTCCGCACATCCTTCTTCATCCAAATAATTAAATACATATGCAATATCTATATCTTGATTTTTATTGATCATTTCAAAGAGGACATCAGCAATTTTCTTCGTATTTTTATCTGTAAAAAATTGAGGGTCAATTTGACCTGTTATTTTTTTACGCAACTTGTCATTTTCAAAAATTAATTTTAATAATTTCCTCTCGGCTTTATGAAAACCTGTTACCTGCGATATTTTGTGAAATTCCTTATTATTATTTCTTATTTGGCTTTTTTTATACTCATATCCATTGTTTGCCAATTTTCTTCTTTGAACTTCTTTTTTTATCGCCTGAACTGAAATTCCAAGCTCGCTAGCCAATTTTTTGGCATATAACTCCAGCTCTGGTTCATTATCGACACCTGTTAAAATATCCACTGCTCGTTTAATGAATTTTAGTTTTCCATCATGTGTTTGTATATTTATATCTTTTTTAGCCAGAAATAATTTGTAGCTTATAAAATCCATAGAATCAGTTAGCAATTTTTGAAAGTGTTCGGGACCATAATTTTTTATTACTTCATCTGGATCTTTTCCGGTTGGCAGATTCAATACCTTGACTCTCAAACCCTCTTGTGCCAATATATCTATTCCTCTCATAGTTGCAGCTTTCCCGGCTTCATCTGCGTCATATGAGAGAATAACCCCATTGGTATATTTTTTAAGCAATCTTGCTTGGTTTTTTGTAAGTGCAGTTCCGAGAGAAGCTACAGCCTGATTAAAACCGTATTGGTGTAATGTTATGCAGTCCATATAGCCTTCCACTACTATGGTATCAAGCGTGGGGTCTTTTTTTATCATGGAAAGAGCGTATAAATTATCTCCTTTAGAAAACAATGGCGTTTCAGGAGTATTTAAATATTTAGGCATTGATTCATCAAGAGCTCGCCCACCAAATCCAATAATATTCTTTGTAACATCTTCTATGGGAAACATTAACCTATTTCTAAATCTATCATAATAGCCTTTATTATCCTTTCTAGGTATAATAAGACCAATTTTTTCTAATGTATCAATTTTTATACCCTCGGAACGAGCAAATTTTATAAGTCCGTCCCAGTATGGCGGTGCATATCCTAGGTAAAATTTTTCTACTGTTTCTGCGGTCAATCCTCTCTCTTTTATATATTCCATGGCTTTAGAACCTTCGCGAGTATGCAGCAAACAGTGATTATAGTATTTTGCTGCCAAGCGATTTATTCTAATGTATTCACGTTTTTCTTGAAACTCCAGTGATAGGTCTTTGTCCATATTTCCCGGAAGTTTTATGTTGAACTTATCAGCCAAATATCGAACAGCCTCTGGAAAATTGAGGTTTTCTTTTTTCATTATGAAAGTAAATACATTTCCGCCTATGCCGCATCCGAAACAATAAAACAATTGTTTTTCCGCATCTACACTAAAAGAAGGGGTTTTTTCCTTATGAAACGGGCAAAGGCCTATATGATTTCCTCCTTGTTTTTTCAGGAAGGTATATTCCGATACAATTTCTACTATATCTGCTCTATCCTGTACTTCTTTTATGACTTCTTCAGAATAAAACCCCATTTTTATCACCAAACCTTAAAAAATCTCCCCAAAGCCAGAATGAGGAGGTATTATCGCAATAAACTATAAAATTCTTCTCTCCTCCCTCTGAATTTACATACACATTATTCTACGTTAATATCCATTATTCCTTCTTTTTGCCTTATAAAATAATTGATAAAATATCGTATCAGATTTCTAACGGCCAAGATGAAGGCATAAAAAACTCTCGAAATTTTTTAATGGCATATACATCCGTCATGCCAGCGATATAATCGGCTACAGCTCTTTCTATATTCTCTTCTTTTGAGATTTTTATAAATTCAGGAGGCATAGAATTAGGATGTTGGATATAATACTCAAATAAAAGTCTTAACATTATTTTAACTTTTTTTTCCTGAGTTTTAGCAGAAGAACCTACGTAAACATTTTCAAATAAAAACGACCGCAGCTTTTGCGTTACATTATATATATCATCACTCATTTTTACTATAGGTTGTTCGAAACTCGTTGATATAACATCCTTAATCATTGTATCAATACGTTCGCCGTGTTTTCTTCCCAAAATCTTTACTGATTCCTGCGGCAAATCTTCCAGCTTTAATATTCCTGCTCTTTCGGAATCATCTATATCGTGATTTATATAAGCAATCCAATCAGATAATTTTACCACCTGGCCTTCAAGTGTGGCAGGGTTTCCGCGCGTAGTATGATTTTTTATACCATCTCTGACCTCCCATGTAAGGTTAAGCCCTTTGCCCTGCTCTAGGAAATCTACAACTCTTAAACTCTGTTCCTCGTGTTTAAAACCTCCATTTATGAGATCATTTAAAACTTGTTCACCCGTATGGCCAAAAGGCGTATGCCCTAAATCATGTCCTAATGCAATAGCTTCAGTTAAATCTTCATTTAATCTTAAGCTTCGAGATATTGTTCGAGCAATTTGGGATACTTCAAGTGTATGAGTTAAACGAGTTCTGTAATGGTCACCTTCTGGAGAAATAAACACTTGGGTTTTGTGTTTTAATCGCCGGAAAGCTTTTGAGTGAAGTATTCTATCTCTGTCCCTTTGAAAATCGGTTCGTATACTGCATTTTTCATCTGGAATACATCTGCCTTTACTTTTAGAGCTCAACGATGCATAAGGAGAAAGACAGCTTTTTTCGAGTTCTTCTTGCCTTTCACGAAAATTCACAAGACCTCACCTCACAAAAGATTTCCGATAGATTTGTTTTATTATTACTCTATTCGATATTCTAGTTGTTTTTTCCTCTTACATTTTGTAAAAAAGAGGCGAAAAATTCGCCTCTTTAAAAACTATTTATGATTTATTTTCGCCTGTGCGGCTGCAAGCCTTGCAATTGGCACTCTAAATGGTGAACAGCTGACGAAATCAAGGCCAATCATATGGCAGAATTCAACGGAGCTTGGTTCTCCGCCGTGCTCACCACATATACCTATCAAAAGATCCGGTTTCACACTCCTGCCTTTATCCGTAGCCATCTTCATTAAGGAACCAACGCCTTTTCTATCAAGAACAATAAAGGGAGAATCAGAAAGTATCTTGTGTTCCACATAATGTGGAAGTATCTTGCCTTCTGCATCATCACGGCTGAATCCGAAAGTTGTCTGTGTCAGGTCATTTGTTCCAAATGAGAAGAAGTCTGCAAAATTAGCAATTTCTTCAGCGGTCAGACATGCCCTTGGAAGTTCAATCATTGTTCCGATAAAGTAATGTACCTTTGTTCCTTCTTCTTCAAATACTTCCTCCGCAGTTTTTTCTACGATTTCTCTTAGAGTCTTAAGCTCTAATTCATGATTAACCAATGGTATTTCAATTTCAGGTATGACCTTAATACCTTTTTTAGTTAGATTACATGCTGCTTTTAGTATGGCTTTCACCTGCATAACATAAATTTCTGGATATAATAGACCTAGTCTGCAACCTCTAAGACCCAACATCGGATTCATTTCACTGAGGGCTCGCACTTTTTTAAGCATTTCTTGTTTTTCTTCCAGTTCTTTTGAACAACCCTTTGCTTTAAGTTCCATTATTTCTACAATAAGTTCTTCGGGGTTAGGCAAGAATTCGTGAAGAGGCGGATCGAGCAACCTTACGGTAACAGGCAATCCTTCCATTACTTCAAAAATTCCCTCAAAGTCTTCCTGCTGTATAGGCAAAAGCTTAGCTAGAGCTTCTTCTCTTTCTTCCTTGGTTTCGGCCATAATCATTTGCTGAACTATGGGCAGCCGATCCTGTGCCATAAACATATGCTCAGTTCTGCAAAGCCCTATGCCCTCTGCACCAAATCCTAAAGCTACTTTAGCATCATGAGGTGTATCAGCATTAGCCCTAACTTTCAGCTTCCGTATTTCATCAGCCCAACTCAATATTTGATTAAATTCGTCGGAAAGTTCCGGATCAATCATAGGAACTTCGCCAATCATAACTTCTCCTGTAGATCCATCGATGGAAATTACATCACCTTTTTTGACTACAAGCTGCCCAACTGTAAATTCGCCTTTTTCATAGTCAATTTTTACGGCTTCACATCCGGATACACAAGGTTTCCCCATACCGCGAGCTACAACAGCAGCATGACTTGTCATGCCACCGCGGCTTGTAAGCACTCCTTGAGCTGCAACAATACCATGAATATCATCAGGAGTGGTTTCCGTCCTAACCAAAATTACTTTCTGACCTTCATTGCCCATGGTTTCTGCCTCATCTGGGTCAAAAACCACATGTCCCGAAGCTGCTCCTGGAGATGCTGGCAACCCCTTTGCTATAGGCTTAACATCGGCATTCGGGTCGATTCTACGGTGGAGTAGGGTCTCTACCTGACCCGCCGGTACACGAAGAATCGCTTCATCCTTATTTATCAAACCCTCTTTAACCATATCCACAGCAATTTTTACAGCAGCCTGAGCCGTGCGCTTACCGCTGCGCGTCTGGAGCATGAAGAGCTTCCCGTTTTCTATTGTAAATTCTATATCCTGCATATCTCTATAATGCTTCTCTAGCAACTTGCATACATTGATAAATTGCTCATATACATCTGGCATGACATCTTTTAGCTGTTTTATGCTCTGGGGCGTCCTGATACCAGCCACAACATCTTCACCTTGTGCATTCATTAAAAATTCGCCATAAACTTCTTTTTCTCCAGTTGAAGGATTTCTGGTAAAGGCAACACCTGTTCCTGAATCATCGCCTTTGTTTCCAAAAACCATAGTCTGAACATTAACAGCTGTTCCTAAATCATCTGGGATTTTATTTATTCTCCGATAAACCTTGGCTCTCTGGTTGTTCCAAGACTTAAAAACTGCTTCTACAGCCATTAAAAGCTGTTCCTTGGGATCTTGTGGAAACTCGCGACCTGTTTCCTCCTTTATTTTTTCCTTATAAAGCTTTATAACTTCTTTCCAGCCATCTGCATCCATTTCAGTGTCTTGGGTAATACCCTTTTTCTGCTTTACCTCATTTATGATGGATTCAAACTTATCATGCTCAACTTCCATAACTACATCGCCAAACATCTGGATAAATCTGCGATAGCTGTCATAGGCAAAACGCTCATTCCCTGTTTTTGCCGCCAATCCCTTAACACTTTCATCGTTTAGGCCCAGGTTCAGTATTGTATCCATCATACCCGGCATAGAAATAACCGCTCCTGACCTAACTGATACTAACAACGGATCTTGATTATCTCCAAGTTTCTTGCCCATTTCTTTTTCAAGATCATCTAAAGCTTGGAAAATTTGAGATAAGATATCTTCGGATATCTTTTCACCTTCTTCATAATAGTTCAGGCAGGCTTCGGTTGTGATGGTAAAACCCATCGGTACAGGCAAGCCTATCTTAACCATTTCTGCCAGATTTGCACCTTTACCTCCCAGCAAGTTGCGCATTTGAGCATTACCTTCGCGAAAACTGTAGACATATTTTTTTGTCATATTACACTTCCCCTTTCCTTATTATCTCTAAAATGCTAGTGGCTATTTCCTCCACTGCTTTATTTGAAACATCAATTTTAGGACAACCTATTTTTTCCATTATCATGTCAGCATATTCGATTTCTTCCATAATTCTGTCAAGTTGAGCATAAGTTGCTTCTGTGCTAAGTCCTAAGGCTTTAAGTCTTTCCTGCCTGATATCAAACAGCTTTTCAGGACTTATAGTAAGACCAATAATAGTCTTTGGCGGAAGGTGGAATAATTCATCCGGAGGAGCAACCTCCGGTACCAAACGGAGATTTGCAACCTTTAATCTTTTATGAGCTAAAAACATTGCCAGGGGAGTTTTGGAAGTTCTAGAAACACCTATGAGAACAACATCGGCGCGAGATAAACCTCTGGGATCCTTGCCATCATCATACTGAACCGCAAACTCTATTGCTTCTATCTTTTTGAAATAATCTTCATCTATTCGATGAACTAAGCCTGGCTGTAAATGCGGTTTGACTTCAATTATTTTTGAAAAAGTATCCATCATTGGCCCCATCAAATCTACTATAGGTATTTGATTTTGCTCAGCTAGGCTTAAAAGGTGCTGTCTGACTTCCGGTAAAATAATTGTGCATACAATAACACAATCAGCTGTATTTTTAGCTTCCTCTATGATATCTTCCACATATTCATTGTCGGTTACATAAGGAACTTTGCGAATATCGACTTTCTCTGAATTAAATTGAACCATCGCCGCGCGAATTACCAATTCGGCAGTTTCACCAATAGAATCGGAAACTGCAAACACTACCGGTCGGCTTTTTTTATCGTTTATAATCATCCCCTCCTTTCTAAGTCTTTCCAAGTTCAACAAAAAGTTTCGTAATTGTGGTTTTAGTTACTTTTCCAACTACCTTATACTTTTCCTGGCCATTTTCTGTTACAATTTTAACTACAGGCAACGCATCAACTTGATGATCAACAATTTTTCTAGCAGCATCATAAGCACTTTCTTCAGGTGTTACTGTAATTATGTTTGGCATTCTAGTCATTACAATACCTATCGGCATTTTATGTATATCTGCATTTCCGATGGCTATTTTGAGCAAATCCTTGCGAGATACTAGCCCTGCTAAATTTCCATCTTTGTCAGTGATGAAAAGGGTCCCCACATCTGTCAAAAATAAAGTTACTATAGCATCATATACGGAAGTATCCTCCTTTATAACCGCTGGAACTGACTTTATCTTATCGACTTTTATATCACTTATTTTTTCTGATATGAGATTTTTAGGATCTTTCCCTGCAAAAAAGTATCCAACCCTAGGTCTGGCTTCTAAAATACCAAGCATGGTCAAAACTGCAAGATCCGGTCTTAATGCAGACCGGGTTAAGTTGAGCTTGTCCGCTATTTGTTCACTGGTAATTGGTTCGTATTTCTTGACTATATCAACTATTAAAGCCTGCCTTGATGATAATTCTATGGGTTTTCACTCCCTTCGAACAGGCTGCAAATTGCCAAATATTATTATACTACAAAACATAAAAAAATCCTCTTTTTTAGCTAAAGAATTTCATTAGATACGGTGTTACTGTTGCCTGCATTTAACTTATTCACATCTTTTATAAATTCAGCGGTTTTAAGTTTATGGTCCACGTGATGCAATATAAAAAGATCTAAAACATCTTTTAGTTGTTCCCTTACATATTTCTTCACTCGCAAACCTTCTAGCTCTTCATATGTTCCCATTAACATTTTTCTAAGTACATTTAAAGTATCAGAAGTGATGTTTATCGCTTTTCTGTCTTTTCCATGACAATTTTGACAGAGGATGCCTCCCATTGCTGTACTAAAATATGCTTTATCAAAAGATTTTCTTCCACAGCCTACACATTGAAATAATTCCGGTGCAAAACCTTGTATCGCCATAAGCTTTACTTCATAAATGCGGCTGAGTATCTCAATATTTTCCCACTTCTGAAGAAGATACATGGTTTTTAAAAAAAAGCGGAATAATTCCTGATTTTTATCTTCCAAAGGCGTAGAAACCCTGAGAAGTTCCGCAAAATATAAGCCATAAGCCATAGATTCTAAATTCTGACGTATTTTATAAAAAGACTCTTTGATTTCGCATTGACTAATAGTATCAAGATTTCGACCTTCTAAAATTAAAAAATTGCTGTAAGAAAATAACTGACTCCCTGCTAGTATAGGATTTCGCGGTCGGCGCACACCTCTAGCTACCGCATGAATTTTACCTTTATCAGGCGAAAAAAGTGTGAGTATTTTATCTGCTTCACCGAGGTTTCTATACCCTAATACTATAGCATCGGTTCTATATAGAGCCATGTACAATTTACCCCTTTGTTGGTTTATTCGTAATTAAATTTGCCCCACTGAGGTAGTATCTGAATCCAAATATTACCTGGATTTATAATAAGCTCTGAGCCATCTTCAAAAGTATAGTTTGTTCGCTCTTTTCTGTCATCTTTCTGCCACTTTATCTTGTTGCAATACCCATTACTTATATAATAACCCTTTCCGCTGTCAACGGTCTTTATTGAAAGTCTGCCAACATCATCTACTACTTTAGTGACAGCAAATTGTAAAATAATATTTTTTACAAGAATTTGTTCACCGGTTTTTTTATCGGTATGAAGTTCACCGTTAATATAACGCTTATACATCTTTTTATCTCTGTCATATGTATAGCTTACTACATAATTTTTAAAATATTCTAATTCACATTCTTCTAGTGCTTGATTCCCTGCGAAAGTTTCTTCTGTATTGAACTTCCACAAAGTTAGTTCAACATCCCGAATAAATCCCTTTTTTTCTGATGTTTTTAAAATTTTCTCGGTGTTTGTATATGCATTATGCGGCTCTTTTCGAGACCTATCTCGCCAAAAAGTTACATCATCATAAATGCCATTTATAGCATCAATGTTTAGTTTCTTTAAATCAATATATCCCTGAGGACTGGCACCATAGTGTATATATATGCTATCATATTCCATAGCATAATCGAGAAAATAAGGCCTCGCACTGCGTACAGGACCAATTTCATCCACTGTTTCTCCGAGAAAAATCGCTAAAAAGCGGGTTATACCTCCTTCGGTTAAAATTTCATATACTATACCGGCTTTATTTAAGCCCGACTGAGGTCGAGCATTGTATTCATTTTCTATCATAACCGCAAGAGGTCTTTGCTTCTCATACTGAATGTCCATATCTATGCCGGTAAGCGGATTTTTAACCGTGGGAATAACCTGTTCATTTTCCTGTGTTTTTGTTATTTCATTCAAATCCCTTGGTGTATCATCGGAATCTTTATGGCTTTTTTTATCACCACAACCTGCATGAATTAATAACAGCAAAACTATTACAACAATGGTCAGGTATCGCTTAAACGGCATAATTATACCTCCCGCCATACTATTTACTTAAACTCAAAAGCATCAGAATTTTTTTGTAAAACACAATGTAGCCAACAATAATGGCATTTATTGCAGATATTAGCACAGCTCCAGCAGCTACATTTTTAGCCACCGCTGCCAATGGATGATATTCTTGTGTGTACATATCTACAACCGTTTCAATGGCTGTGTTTATCATCTCTGTAACTAACACAGTTGTAATTGTCATAAAAACTATCAAAATCTCCAAAGTGCTAAGTTTTAATAAGTAGCTCATCAAGATTACCAGAAATGCGGTTGCAAAGTGGATTTTAATATTACGCTGAGTTCTGAAAGCATACAATATACCAGATATGGCATAAGAAAAACTTTCACTTAGAGTCCGAGCTCTTTTCATTTTAATTAATCCCTCGTGTTAAATCAATAGCTTTTAAAATTTTTTCTTCCCTTTGCCTCATAACAGACCTTTCTTCATCTACTTCATGGTTGTATCCCAGCAAATGCAGTATGCCGTGCACAACTAAAAAGCCGACTTCTCGCTCAAAAGAATGGCCATATTCCATAGCTTGCTCTTTTGCTCTTTCTAGCGAGATTACTACATCTCCCAACAGTTCTTCCTCTTGAAATTCAAAGCTGCTATCCTCTTCAAAAACAGTCTCTCTCATAGCAAAAGATAATACATCGGTTGGCGCGTCTAAAGACCTATACTGTCTGTTAAGTTTTTGGATGTATTCATCATCAACCAAAGCTATACTTACTTCTAAATTCCCTGATACATTTTCAATTGATAGGGTCGTATTTACAGCCTTATTTATAAGTTCTTCCAATTTTTGTGTAACATCAATTTTCTCTTGTAAATTATTTATTATTACATTTACGTTAGCCATGGTTTGAATCCTTTCTTTCTAATTCTTTCAGTTTGTCCGGATATTCTATACGCGTATGGAAAATTCCGGTCAATACCCTTGAAAATGCTAAGGCAACTTTATCAAGGTCCTTTAATGTCAAGTCACACTCATCTAACTGGCCATCAGCAAGTTTATCTTTGATTATCTGACGTATAAGCCCCTCTATCTTGCCTGCCGTAGGATTCGACATGGATCTGACGGCAGCTTCGGCACAATCTGCCAACATCACTATAGCTACTTCACGAGTTTGAGGTCTTGGTCCCTCATAACGATAAGTTGTTTCATCTGCCTTTTTTTCACTGTTTTCACCCATTGCCTTATTATAAAAAAACGAAAGCAGACTTGTGCCGTGATGCTGTGCGATAAACGCTGTAATGCTTGAAGGTAGTCGATATTCTTGTGCGATTTCAAGTCCATCTTTCACATGTGATGTAATTATCAAAGCACTAAGCGTAGGACTTAATTTATCGTGGGGATTATCAGATGTTAGTTGATTTTCTATAAAAAAATAAGGTCGCTTCAATTTACCTATATCATGATAATTAGCTCCTACTCGAGCTAATAACGAGTCGGCTCCTACCGCTTCTGCCCCAGCTTCAGCCAGATTCCCTACGATTATAGAATGATGATAAGTTCCAGGCGCATCCAGCATTAACTTTCGAAGCAGCAATTGATTTGGATTTGAAAGCTCTAGTAGCTTTATAGCACTTGTAATGCCAAAAGCAGTTTCTAGGAACGGTAGAGTACCAATTGTCAGTATAGACGAAAGTATACCGCTTATCATACCCCAAGTGCTTTGTCGTAATATTTCCAAAAAAGTGCCATTATTTAAAAGCAATAGACCGGTTATAAGCAGGAAATTTACTCCGCCTATTATTCCACCTGCTTTGGTTAAATCAGAACGCTGCGACACTTTTGCCGTACAAAAAACCCCAACTATAGCTCCTGATAATGCAACAAGTGTAAATGCAAAGTCACTACCTAGCATAATTCCAATGGCTATACTCATTGTAAAGCTTGCAAATACGGCAATCCCCGGATTGATTAGTATGGATATAAGCATACTCCCTGCCGCCAATGGGACCAAATAATTGGAAATGGTTTTGACTCCCAAAGAAATAACAAGTGTTGATAAAATAATCATTACCAATAATATTAAGTAAACATTGTTATTATATACATCTCTATGAAAACGATATACCGCAAAAGCCAATGTCCCCGCTAGCATACCTGATATGCAAAAAGCTCCTATTAACAGACTTATATTAGCTTTCGTGTCCCTGGCCAGCAGACCCAATTCTTTAAGCATTTCTTTATGTTCGGCAGTTATAACAGTTCCTTTTTCAATTAATACCTGATTTGGAAAAACTCTAACCGGTGCTACGGCTTCCATAGCTTCCTGTTGCTGCTTTTCTGTAGCTTCGCGATCATAGACCATATTGGGTTTTATCGTCAAAAGAGCAATCTCTTCCCCTATGCTTTTAAGTTCCTCTGGTAATTTTAAGCTTTTAAATTCTTCTATAACATACGTCTTTGTTCTCTCTAAAGAATCTTCCTTAACGCCTTCTTCCATAACTGTTTCGATAATAGCTTTTATTACGGTTTCCAGCTCTTTTAAAGATGTATCGCTCATAGATATAAGCTGGGCATAGGACTCTTTTGAAATGTCTTCTGATATCTTTTCCGTTAATAATTGTATCTTTTCTTCATCTTTCAGATAATCACGATTTCTCACTTCTTTAACGTAATTTAAAATATCCCCTACATGATTTTTTACTTCAAGAGTAATGGTATGATTTAGGGTATATTTTTTAGGAACAGCATCAGCTGCGGCCTGCTGAAGCTTATTTGTAGCAATTGTATTAATGGCATCCTTTCTGGCCATAATACTTTCCTGAAGCACTTCTCCTACTTTAACATCATATTTTTGAGGAAGAGATGAAAAGAATATCATAGTTGTCAATGCAGCAAAGAAAAAAAGCCCCAGCAACATTTTATGGAACGTAGAATTGTTTAAAACAGCTTTCGCCAATTTATTTGGAAAGGCTAAATTCATCATAGCTGCGTAATCACCCCATGTTCTGTAGGTGCTTCTTGTCAAACCTCTCATAGGCCTTTATTATCCTCTGTACTACCTCATGGCGCACAACATCTTTATCATCAAGGTAAATAAATTGAATTCCCTTAACATCTTTCAAAACTTCTCTGACTTCTTCCAAGCCCGAATAGACCCCTTTAGGTAGATCAATCTGAGTCAGATCCCCGGTAACTACTGCCTTAGAGCCAAAGCCCAGACGCGTCAAAAACATTTTCATCTGTTCAGAGGTCGTATTCTGTGCCTCATCCAAAATAACGAAAGAATCATCTAATGTGCGCCCTCGCATATATGCCAAAGGTGCAACTTCAATTAAGCCTTTTTCCATATAACGTCGGAAAGAATCCACACCCAAAATATCGTATAAAGCATCATACAGTGGTCTAAGATAAGGATCAACTTTATCTTGCAGGTCTCCCGGTAAAAATCCAAGTTTTTCACCAGCTTCCACTGCCGGCCTTGTCAATATAATTCGATTTACTTCTTTCTCTTTAAAAGCTGTTACCGCCATAGCCATTGCGAGATAAGTTTTCCCCGTCCCTGCAGGCCCTATGCCAAAAACTATGTCATTTTGTCTCATGGCAAGTGCGTAAAGCTTCTGTCCTATAGTTTTAGGTTTAATAGGTTTTCCGCGATGAGTATAGCATATTATATCATCATATAAATCATTAATTTTTTCTCCCTCACCGTTTTTTGCAAGTTTTACAAAATACTTTACTTCATTAGTTGTCAAAGAATTGCCAGCGCTCAGCACTTCAATCATTCGATTAAAAAGTTGTTGCACCGACTCCACATCTTTTTCTTCTCCAAGTATTGCAATTTCGCCATCACGAGTGATTATCTTTACATTAAATTCTTCTTCGATATACTTAACATTTATATCGCGATTACCAAATAAAAATACCATATTGTTTACGCTATCTATGGTAACTCTAGCTTCTGCCAGATTATCTCTCAAATTTTTTCCTCCCCATATTTGATTTCTCTTTTCTGGCCTATATCTTCAATTACTTCTATTATCATTGAGCCAATAACCGATGTTTGATCGGAATCTAGCATATACTCCATCTTTTTTTGGGTTACTTTTTTTTCCTTTAAAATACCCTTTAATTGCAAAAGAAGTTCAGCTTCTGCTTCGCGAGATGCTTCCTCTATATCTAGAAACTCTTTTGTCGGTTTCATTTCTGCATATTCAACAATATTGAACTGTATGCCGCCTGATAACCTAGGCAATATACTAAATTCATTTAATGTTTTCTTATCATAATGATTATACGCAATATCTCCAAACTGGAAATTCAAAACATGCTTTCCAAGCTGGAGCACTAAAGATTTTTTGCTGTTACCCGTAGGAATCATTTTTGTTTTGACAAGTGGAACTTTTACGGCCCTCTGATACCATACGCGAGCCTTTACGATACCTTGAGCATGAACTAGTAATACTTGATCTTGATCTTGATCCTGATCCAAAACAACTTTTCCAGTTATCAAGGTATCTCCTTTGCTTACCGTTTGGCCTGGTTCAACCAGTGCTTCACCTCGAAAGTTTACTATTTCCTCAATTATACCATCTTTTGAGGCTATTGAACAAAATCGCTAACGCGATGGCTTAAAAGACTTTTTTTCGTTATCGATATTAAAGTGGCAACACATTCACATATATGGTATTGTTTAGTCATC
>MPOT01000035.1 GCA_001896545.1 Tepidanaerobacter sp. EBM-38
ACGTTTGGGTTACGAATACTACAACCGATTGGGTTATGTGCCATACGATGTGGGTATCAACGAAAGTGCTGCTCGCACATTGGAGTATGCGTATGACGATTGGACGATCTATCAACTTGCCAAAGCATTGAATCGTCCTCAAAAAGAGATCGATCTTTACGCCAAACGTTGTCAAAACTACCGGAATCTATATTCACCCGAATATAAACTCATGCGGGGACGGAATGAAGACGGGACCTTTCAATCGCCTTTCAGTCCCTTCAAGTGGGGAGATGCTTTCACCGAGGGCAACAGTTGGCATTATACGTGGTCGGTTTTTCACGATCCACAAGGGTTGATCGATTTGATGGGAGGAGCGAAGGAGTTCGTGACGATGCTGGATTCCGTATTTATCATGCCGCCTGTTTTCGATGCGAGTTATTATGGTGGTGTCATTCACGAAATTCGCGAAATGCAGGTCATGAACATGGGTCAGTATGCTCATGGCAATCAGCCGATTCAACATATGATTTATCTGTATAATTATGCAGGCCAGCCTTGGAAGACTCAATATTGGGTACGGGAAGTGATGGATCGGCTTTACACGCCTGCTCCCGACGGGTACTGCGGTGATGAGGATAACGGGCAAACCTCGGCGTGGTATGTATTTTCCGCGATGGGATTTTATCCCGTTTGTCCGGGAAGTAACGAGTATGTCATTGGTTCACCGTTGTTCAATAAAATAAACATTACGTTGGAGAATGGGAAAGTCGTTACCATTCATGCTGCAGATAATGAAGTATCGAAACGCTATATAGCGGATATCAAGCTGAACGGAGAATCGTATTCAAAAAATTATTTTACGCATGAAGATCTGACAAAGGGAGCGCAAATTGAAATGACGATGTCCGACAAGCCCAATTACAAACGAGGCGTTCAACCCGCTGATTTTCCCTATTCCTTTTCGAATGAAAAGCGGTAGTTTCCGGAAACATATGCGGGATAAAAAAGAAGCTGCATCGACATAACAAATGAGTCGCTGAAGATCGAATGGTTGAAAGGATTCTCCGATAGGAGTACAAACACAAAGAGGGTGAAATCACTTGGTGATACACCCTCTTTTCGATAGTTGCGGAGACAAGATTCGAACTTGTGACCTTTGGGTTATGAGCCCAACGAGCTACCAACTGCTCCACTCCGCGATATTGTTTCTTAAAAGTGTTGCAAAGATAGTATATTTTATCGTAATGTCAAAATAATTCTTTTTCTTTTCTTTTTACCTAAAATCCGCAAGTCAATTATTTTGAAAAAAGTGATATATTTCGGCAGACGTTCAAATTGCTATTTTCAAGATTTCACGCCGTTTTTTTCTCAATGCATAAAATTGTCCACAAAAATGTGCCTCCTGTTTGC